>CAKQXY010000031.1 GCA_934292725.1 uncultured Lachnospiraceae bacterium | reverse complement strand
AGAACAACAGCACTATCATCTGCTCCACTAGTACAACTGTTACAAGTGCAATCGGGTAGGTTGATGCATAGGCAGATGCCACATCATCTGTTCCTGCTACCTGTATCAGTGAGCCAAGTGCTGGTGTACTTGTCATACCACCGCACAGAGCACCCATGTTGTTGAGGATCGGAAGCTTTAATACCTTCTTTGCAAATAAGTAACCGACAATCATCGGAACAAGTGTCATTATCATTCCGTACACGAAAAGAATCGGACCTTGTTCTATAAGTGTATCGACAAAACCAGCTCCGCCCTCGCAGCCTGCTCCTATCAGGAAAAGAATCAGACCAAATTCACGCATACATTCCATGACGCTCTTTTTCGGCTTTAGATCAATTGGTCCAATGTGCACAATATGACCAACTAACAGACCAGCAATTAACGGACCGCCAGATGTTCCAAGTGAAAAGAAAGCACCGCCTGGAAGCGGAATCTTTATAAGACCAATGATTAAGCCAAGTACGATTGTCAGGCAAAGCGGCATCATGCCAAGTGAATCTACAGAGATTAAGCCCTTTGTTTTGAAACTCTTTGGTGCATTTCCTGCATCCTCTGCAAGCTTTGCGCGCTCCTTTGCCATATCAACCTTTAAGATTTTTGGCATAAGCTGCACAAACAGTACGACTCCGATAACACCAAATGGGTAGGCAATTCCATAGCCTACTGATACAATATCTTTTGCGCTGCCAGCTGCCTCCTGTGCTGCTGCAAATCCTGGTGTACTTGTCAGGGCTCCTGAAAGCAGTCCGGCTGCCAAGGCTCCATTTACATTTCCAATCAGGCAGATAGCTGCTGTACAAAGTCCGCCGGCAATAATAATGCAAAAGCCAAGTATAACGTAAGACTTGAAGTTATTCTTAAAATTATGAAAAAACTTTGGTCCTGCAATCAAACCAACCGATGCTACAAACAATACAATACCGATGCTCTTTGCAAATGACGGACAGGTGACTCCAAAGTGTCCGGCAATCAGTGATACAATCAGAATGCCGGCATCTCCTACCTCAATTCCTTTAATCTTAATACGTCCTATGATATATCCGATCATTGCAATTAAAAAAACCTGAAATGCCGGATTTGAGAGGACACTATTTATATATCCCATAGCCTTTTCCCCCATTTTTATTACTATTTGATATTTTTTTCATTGTGCTCAAAAAAGCCGGAGGGTTTCCCCGGCTTTTTTGCTTTTATTTTATTGAATTACTTTTTTCTTCTGTAATCTGGTAAGATCTTCGGAGATACCTCATCGGTATGGATGCCTGCTGCCTCACACTCCTTCTCGAAGCTGTCAACATGCTCCAATGTCAGATCAGACAGTGTAACGTTCTTAAACTGCTTACCTGCTTCCTGACCTGCATTACGACCGAATACAATAACATCCAGAAGTGAGTTACCCATCAGACGGTTTCTTCCATGAACACCACCTGCTGCCTCACCTGCAACATACAGATTCTCAACATCAGACATACCGTTTACGCTGACACGAACACCACCATTCTGGTAATGCAGTGTTGGGTAAATTACGATCGGCACCTTTCTCATATCGATGTCATATCTTAAGTACATACGAAGCATACCTGGAAGTCTCTTCTCCAGTGTTCCTTCTCCGTGGATTGCATCGATCATCGGGCTATCCAGCCAGATACCATCGCGAAGCGGTGTGTGAATTCCATTTCCTCTTGCTACCTCACGAATTACGCCAGATGCTGCAACGTCTCTTGTCTCCAGCGGATGCATAAATGCTTCACCGTCTACATTAACGAACTGTGCACCCATAGAACGAACCTTCTCTGTTACAAGCGCACCATAGATCTGAGATGGGAATGCAACACCAGTTGGATGATACTGTAAGGTATCCTGATACAGAAGTCTTGCGCCTGCACGATAAGCAAGTACCAGACCGTCTGCAGTTGCACCGTAATGGTTAGATGTCGGGAATCCCTGATAATGAAGTCTTCCTGCACCACCAGTTGCGATGATTACGCACTTTGCACGAGCGATTAAAATCTCACCAGTCTCCATGTTCTGTAAAACAGCACCTGCTGCCTTACCTTCAGTATCCTTGATGATCTCGATTGCAGAAGTGAAATCAACAACCGGAATCTTGCGGTTCTGAACCTCATCACGAAGAACTCTCATGATCTCAGCACCAGAGTAGTCTGCTGCTGCATGCATTCTCTTTCTGGAAGTTCCGCCGCCGTGTGTGGTAATCATGTTGCCGTCCTTATCCTTATCAAACAGAACGCCAAGATCATTTAACCACTTGATACAATCAGGTCCGTCCATAACAAGCTTCTCAACAAGCTCTGGAACGTTTGCGAAATGTCCGCCGCCCATTACGTCTAAGTAATGCTGTGCTGGAGAATCGTTTTCTTTATCTGCTGCCTGGATACCGCCCTCTGCCATCATGGTGTTGGCATCACCGATACGAAGCTTGGTAACGATCATTACGTTTGCGCCTGCCTCGTGTGCCTCGATTGCTGCAGATGCACCTGATCCGCCGCCGCCGATAACAAGAACGTCAACGTCATAATCTGGATGAGCCAGATCTAAGGTCATTCCCTGAACACGGCTCTTTGCCTGCAAAAGCTCTACTAACTCCTTCGGAGCCTTCTCGCCCTTGTTAGGTCCTACTATAATCTCTGCAAAGCTGGAAAGATTATAGTCTGGATGATACTGCTCAAGCAGTGCATCCTTTTCTTCTGCTGTCATACGTCTTGGCTCTGCTGCCATACGGGCTGCTCTGGTGGCTTCAACTTTCTTGACAGACTCCATCATTTCCTCTGTATATGGAAAGCTCATCTTATTCGTCCTCCTTTATTTTTCGATTACACGATTGTTGTACATATCCTTCAGCTCGTCTACAGACTTGCTCATGATTTCCTTCATCGCCTCATCGAAATCTCCTTCTGCAATCTCCTCAACACGCTTTGTCAGGTGCTTTGCTTCTGGCTTTAAGTACTTACCGGTCAATCTTCTTGCAAGTAATGCAACCTGCGGATGAGAAATTCCAGCCGGACATCTGGATGAGCAGACACCACACATTACACAGTCGAAGGACTCCTCTGCACACTTCTCGTACTCACCGCGCTGTGCATATGCAATGTACTGCATGGTGTTTAACTGCTGTGTACAAGCCTTTGTACAGGCATTACATCCGATACAGGAATAGATCTCCGGATACAGCTGCATCATGATCTCCTGAGTTGGACGGATCTCCTCGATGTTGTAGATTTCCTTCTCTAATGGGAAGAACGGCAGGGATGCTACACACATGTTGTCCTCAACCTTTGTGGAACATGCCAGACAGCCATGAAGAGTTGTCTCACCCTTAATACGGTAAATAGTAGCACAAGCACCACAGAAACCGTTACGGCAGCCGCAGCCACGAACCAGCTGATAACCGGAATACTCAAAAGCTTCCATAATTGTCAGGCTGGAGGGAACAGTATATTTCTTACCATATAAATAAACTGTAATCATTTCGTCCATTATTATATTTCCTCCATATTCATTTACAAATCTTTATTGCGCCGTGCTATTCTCTCGCACGTGGGCTTCGCGCACGCTCGCACGCGGGCTTCGCCCTATGCAGTCTCAGAAAATTATCTGCTTTCATGCAAGCATGAGCAGCTAATTTTCTTTGACTGCGCACGGCTCATTGCCTTCGCGATTAGTATTCATCCGGCAGCTCATCAAGCTGGTCGAAGCGGAATACCGGACCGTCCTTGCAGACATACTTGGAACCGATATTGCAGCGGCCGCACTTTCCGATACCGCACTTCATGCGAAGCTCCATGGTTGTATATACCTGGCTCTTTGAGAAGCCCAGTGCCTGCAGATTCTGCAGAGTAAACTTGATCATGATCGGCGGTCCACAGATCAGGATTGTCTTGTCTAAGGAAAGATTCAGCTCATTTACGTAGCTTGGAACGAATCCAACATGGCCATCCCAACCCTCCTGCGGGCGGTCGATAGTCAAATGAACGTTAATTCCTTCCTCGTTGCACCACTCGTCCTGAATTTCCTTGATGTCTACAAGATCATCCATGGAACGGGAACCGTAAATAATATCAATATCACCATACTGATCACGATAGTGACGACAGTAGTTGATTACAGAATGAAGCGGAGCCAATCCGATACCACCTGCGATAAACAGCAAATTCTTGCCCTTTAACTCAGTATCTACCGGGAATCCGTTTCCATATGGTCCACGGATTGTGATCATCTGACCTGGTTCAATTGCATGAAGCCAGCTAGTCAGACATCCGCACTTCTTAATGGAAAACTCCATATATTCTTCCTGTGTCGGAGAAGATGTAATGGAAAACATACCCTCTCCTACACCTGGAACGGAAAGCATGGCACACTGGCCAGGCTTATGTTCAAATGCTTTCTTGCCGTCTGGCGTTACAACACGGAATGTCTTTACATCCGGTGTATCCTTACGGATCTCAGTAACAACGCCAAGAGCAGGAATTAATTCTTCTCTTCTCTCACTCATGCCTGTGTACCTCCCAATGTTTTTGCTACCTTAACGATATTCAGGGAATTCGGGCACTTCTTTAAGCAGCGGCCGCAGCCTACGCAGGAGAACTCGCCATCATTTCTAAGAGGATTATAAACCAGCTTGTGCATGAATCTCTGGCGGAAACGCTCTACCTGACTCTTACGGTTTGTTCCGTGAGCCATCATAGTGAAGTCACGGTACATACAGGAATCCCAGCAGCGATAACGCTCAATGCCATGTCCTGTATTATAGTCACGCACATCGTAGCACTGACATGTCGGACATACAAATGTACATGTTCCGCAGCCTAAGCAGTGGCTTGACAGTTCCTTCCACTCTTCTCTCTTGAAGATCTCTAACTCTGGACGAGAAGTGAAGTAGGACAGATCAAGATCAGCCAGAGGCAGCTTCTTTAAGATTTCCTTAACAGCAGCCTGCTGTGCCTCTACTGCCTTAGAATCGCTCTCTGCTAAAACAGCCTCAACCTTTTTAGTTAAGTTCTCGCCCTTCTCTGTCTGTGCTTCCCAGTAAAGGGTATCCTCTGCGATCCATGTTACAACATCACCCTCTGGCTTTGTTGCATCAATTCCAAAGGTACTGCAAAAACAAGTTTCCTCTGGTCTGTGACATGCCATAGATACGACAATGCCATGCTCTCTTCTTGCCTGATAATAAGTATCAACCGGATCAGCAAGGAAAACCTTATCCAAAATTGAAAAGCTTCTTGCATCACATGCTCTGACACCAAATACAACAAAATCCTTATCCTTCTTTGCAGCTGCCTCTACAGAAATCTTCTTTCCGTCCATATGGAATTTCATCAGATCTTCCTGGAACGGGAAGAACATATCCTTTGCAGACTTTACAGTCTGAAGTGCATCAAGACGCACCTTTGCATCTGCAGAATAAAGACCAAATTCTACCTCATTGCCCTTCTCTACCGGCAAATACAGTTCATCCACAGCCTGAATCGCATCAAACAGGCGGGAAATCTCACTCATAGCAATCTTTAACATGATTAATTCCCCCTCTCCATAACGATACTCGGCTCACAGTCTTCCTTAGTATAAGAAATCAGCGGTCCTCTTACACCAACCTCAGTTCCTGCCTGGAAATCACCGTAGAATGTATCAATATCCTTGATGAACTTACGGTTTAACAGATGAAGAGGAATGTTCTGCGGACATACTCTGCTGCACTCACCACAGTCGGTACAACGACCAGCTACATGGAATGCACGAATGATGTGGAACATATTCTCCTCGAAATCAGTATTGTTTACCTTGGCAGCAACGCCGGACTTCGGGTTATCAAATACGCAGGTACGGCAGGTACATGCTGGACATGCATTGCGACATGCATTGCAGCGGATACACTTTGACAGCTGGCTTCTCCAGAAATCAAAACGCTCCTGCTCTGTCATTGCCTCAAGCTTTGCAACCTCAGCCATACGATCTGCACTTACTGGAACTTCTGGTGATTCCTCATCTGGAATTAAAAGTTCATCGCCAGCTACATGGTTTTTGCCCTTGCATACCATACAGCGCTCTAACAGCACTTCACTCTTCTTGCACTCCTCATCACCGTAAAGAGTCTTTACCTTAATGGTATCGCCTTCTTCCTCGATGCCAAGGATACCTGTGATTCCCTTTGCCTTGATCTTATTAACATCGATCATTCCGGTACATGGGATTCCCAGTGCATAAACCTTCTCTGCATCCAATCTGTGCTCTGTCTGCAGCTGATTGTAGCTGTAGCAGTCACACGGCTTAAGCAGTGCAAGGATCTTCTTTGGCTGCGGCGGTTCCGGTGCATTCGGTGCACGGAACGGCACATCCATTGTTGCAGCGCCTACTAAAAATTTACTCTGGTTTGCGCCGCAGAAGCTATTATAAACGAGTTCGTCCAGATTCTCCTTTGTGAAGATAGCCGGAGATACGTCGTAGCAGAATTCACCGGCCTTCCAGCCGATCACGCGGTCTACAGTGCCGTTATCAATAAGCTCATTGATTTTTGACACCAGTAATTCTTTTATTTCTCGCATCGCAGATCCCTCAACTTTCTGTTTTCACCAAGCTTTGTAATGGTGTCCACAAAATCATTCATAACAGATGCAAATCTTGCACCCTCTGCTGCAGAAACCCACTCCACTCTTGCTCTCTCCTTCTCAATGCCCAGATAATCAAGCATAGAGAACAGAAGTGTCATTCTTCTTCTTGCGTAGTAGTTACCAGTTGTGTAATGGCAGTCGCCCGGATGACATCCACACAGGATAACACCATCAGCACCTCTCTCAAACGCACGCAAAATGAACAGCGGATTTACACGGCAGGAGCATGGTACACGAATAATCTTGACATTTGCCGGATAATTCAGACGGCTGCTTCCAGCTAAGTCTGCTCCCGCATAGGAACACCAGTTACAGCAGAATGCCACGATCAGAGGAGTAAACTCTTTGTTTTCATTTGTCTCATTTACTTGCATATTGCGTCTACCTCCGCCATAATCTGATTATTTGCAAATCCCTTCAGGTCCATAGCGCCGGACGGACATGTAACCGTACAAGCACCGCAGCCCTGGCAGATTGCTTCATTAACAACTGCAACTCTTCTTGTCTCACGAACACCCTTGTCCATAACAAGTCTCTCTTCATAGGTGATAGCACCATATGCGCAGACATTTGCACACTGTGAACATCCATTACACAATGTCTCATCAGAATGAGCTACACATGCGTTGCAAAGCAGGGAATCCTTTGCAAGAAGGCCGATTACCTTTGCAGCAGCAGCACTTGCCTGTGCAACAGTCTCCGGAATATCCTTTGGTCCCTGGCAAACACCTGATAAGAAGATACCAGCTGTCGGGCTCTCTACAGGACGAAGCTTTGCATGAGCCTCTGTAAAGAAGTCGTTTGTATCCATACTTGCAGTCAGCATTGTTGCAAGATTTCTTGCACTCTCATCTGGCTCAATTGCAGATGCAAGAACAACCATATCTGCATCCATGTGGATTTGCTCGTTGTTTAACAGATCAGAAGCCTGAACCTTAAGGCAGCCCTGACCCTGCTCTACCTTTCCGACCATACCCTTGATATAATGTACACCATACTGCTCTACAGCACGACGATAGAACTCATCAAAGTTCTTACCTGGTGTACGAACATCAATATAAAATACAGTAACGTCGATATCCGGATGATGATCCTTTACAAGCATTGCATGCTTTGCTGTGTACATACAGCAGATCTTTGAACAGTAAGACTTGTCTCTGCAGGAATCTCCTCTGGAGCCTACACACTGTACAAATACGATCTTCTTTGGATGTCTTCCGTCAGACGGACATACAAGCTGTCCCTTTGTCGGGCCTGCTGCGTTCATAATACGCTCAAACTCTAAGGAAGTAACAACATCCTTGCTCTGTGAATACAGATACTCATCAAACTTAACAGGCTTAATCTGATTGTAACCTGTTGCTACTACAATTGCACCATACTCCTTGGTGATAAACTCTTCCTTCTGATCATAATTGATCGCTCCGGCACCACAAGTTCTCACACAAAGTCCGCACTTGCCAGTCTTGAAGTGAATACATGCATCGCGGTCGATAACTGCTAACTTCGGAACTGCCTGTGCAAATGGGATGTAGATTGCCGGTCTATTGTCAAGACCCATGTTAAACTCGTTTGGTGTCTTCTTAGACGGACATTTCTCGGTACAAGCACCACATCCTGTACACTTTACCGGATCAACGTAACGCGGCTTCTGCTTGATGGTTACGCTAAAGTTTCCTACGAAACCTGAAACCTTATCTACCTCACAGTAGGTATACAGATGAATCTTATCGTTTGCACCTGCATCTACCATCTTTGGTGTCAAAATACATGCCGCACAGTCAAGTGTTGGGAATGTCTTATCAAGCTGAGACATCTTACCACCGATTGTTGGCTTCTTCTCTACGATATCAACCTCAAAACCAGCATCTGCAATATCCAGTGCAGTCTGGATACCTGCGATACCGCCTCCGATTACAAGCGCACGCTTTACAACCGGGCTTGTCTGAGAGGTAAGAGGTGCATTTAACTGAACCTTTGCGATTGCGGAACGGCCTAAGATGATTGCCTTCTCAGTTGCTTCTTTAATATCCTTATGAATCCATGAACACTGCTCACGAATGTTTGCGATCTCAAGCATGTATGGATTTAATCCCGCTGCCTGTACGGTCTTGCGGAAGGTTGCCTCATGCATACGAGGAGAACAGGAACAGATTACTACGCCGGTCAGTCCGTATTCCTTGATGGCATCCTTAATGATGTTCTGTCCGCTGGCAGAACACATATACTGATAGTCGGTTGCGTATACTACGCCCGGCTGAACCTTTAAGGCTTCAACCACAGCCGCAACATCGACAGTTGCTGCGATATTGCTTCCGCACCAACATACAAATACTCCTATTTTCTGCATATGTAAACCAGCCTTTCTTTATCTCTTATACTTGCGGAATGCGCTGACAATTGCCTGCTGTGGAAGCTCTGGATCAAGCAGCTCTGGAATTGCTTCCTCGCTTAAATGATTCATGCCCTGCTGACGAATGACAGCCAGACGAATTGCTTCTACTAATTTTCCAGGTTCAACGCTTCTTGGACATCTCTGTACACATGCCATGCAGCTTAAGCAGTTCCAAATGGACTTAGACTGCATCAGTGCCTCGATTCTTCCGTTTTCTACCATATTAACAAACTGATGTGGATGATAATCCATTGCATCAAATGCCGGACAGGTTGCAGAACATTTTCCGCACTTCATACACTTGCGCGGGTTCACACCACTGATATCAGTAATCATTTCTTTATTGATATTCATGCCTGCACCTCCTCTTTTACGCCAAGCGCCTCTGCTAACAGCTCAGTGAAATAGTAAACTGGAATCTGGTTTTCAGTTGCATTGGCTACGAGGTTGTAACGGCAAAGAGGACAGGCTGTGATCATGCAGTCTGCCTGCTGCTCTAAAGCAGATGCTACAACCGCATTGCTTCTCTTTTGTGCCAGTTCCTTATCATTTAATGTCATGTATCCGCCGCAGCACTCATTGCGCTGTGAGAAGATAACTGGAGTTGCACCGATAGCCTTGATGAAATCTTCCATGATCTTTGGATTCTCTGGATCATCAAACTCCATTACTTTGCCCGGACGAAGTAACAGACAGCCATAATAAGCAGCAATTTTCTTTCCCTTTAACGGATTTACAACTGCCTTCTTTAAGTTGTCAAAGCCTACTACATCGCGCAGCATCTCGAGGTAATGAATTACATTGGCCTCACCACTGTATTCCATATCAGGTGCCATGTAATTGTTAGCTCTTGTACGGAAATCCTCGTTGTTTCTCATGTCATTGTTGACACGCTTAATTACATTATGACAAGCGGAGCACAGAGTCAGAAGATCCTGTCCCTTATCTCTTGCCTGAGCCAGAGCTCTGACGGAAGAAAGCTTATTAGCAATCTCATCTGTAGCGGTAGAATATACGCCGCCGCAGCACTGCCAATCCTCAATCTCCTCCATCTCAATGCCCAGTGCCTTTGCAGAAGCAATGGCATAGTCATTGAGCTCTTTTGCCTTTGTCTTCAGGGTACACCCTGGGTAGTAGCTATACTTCATAGTTCCTTCCATTCTGCCACATAGTGGCTATGTTTTTGTGCCGCAGCCAAGACAGCTGCGGCGTTACCTGCGGCTTATGCCATCTCTTCCGGATGGAATACCTCATCAAACTTCTCTGCTGTCAAAAATCCTAACTGTACACAGGCTTCCTTTAAGGAAATGTTCTCCTTGTATGCCTTCTTAGAGGTCTTTGCTGCGTTGTCGTATCCGATGTATGGATTCAAAGCAGTTACAAGCATTAAGGAGTTGTGCAGGTTGTGCTTCATCTTCTCTCTATTTGCCTTAATTCCAACTGCACAGTTGTCATTGAAGGAAACGATGACATCAGACAGAAGTCTTACAGACTGCAGGAAATTGTATGCGATAACCGGCATGAATACATTCAGCTCGAAATTACCCTGGCTTGCAGCGAATCCGATAGCAGCATCGTTACCCATTACCTGAACAGCAACCATAGTCATTGCCTCGCACTGAGTCGGATTTACCTTACCTGGCATAATAGAACTTCCCGGCTCATTCTCCGGAATTGAAATTTCGCCAAGACCACATCTTGGACCGCTTGCCAGCCAACGAACATCATTTGCGATCTTCATAAGATCAGCAGCAAGTGCCTTTAATGCGCCGTGTGCAAATGTAATATCATCCTTTGCTGTAAGTGCATGGAACTTGTTCTCAGCTGTAACAAACTCTTTTCCTGTCAGCTCGCTGATTACCTTTGCAACTTCTGGTCCAAAGTTCTTTGGTGCATTCAGTCCAGTACCAACAGCAGTACCGCCAAGTGCCAGCTCCTTTAAGCCTGGAAGAGATGCCTCTAACATCTTCTTTGTCTTCTCAAGCATATTTCTCCAGCCACTGATTTCCTGGGAGAAACGAATCGGAACTGCATCCTGAAGATGAGTACGACCACTCTTAACAACATCCTCATTCTCAGACTCAAGACGCTTTAAGGTCTCAGTCAGCTTATCCATAGCCGGGAACAGATTGTCCTCGATGCTCATAGCTGCTGCGATATGAAGTGCAGTCGGGAATGTATCATTGGAGCTCTGTGACATGTTAATGTGATCGTTTGGATGAAGAAGCTTCTTTCCTGCAATCTCATTTCCACGGTTTGCGATAACCTCATTGCTGTTCATATTAGACTGTGTACCGCTTCCGGTCTGCCATACAGCAAGTGGGAAATGATCCATCAGCTTGCCGCTAATTACATCGTCTGCTGCCTGGCAGATGACGTTCTTTCTCTCCTCATCCAGCTTACCAAGATTGAAATTTGCAATTGCAGCACCCTTCTTTAAGATACCAAATGCATGTACAATTTCAGTTGGCATCTTCTCGATACCAATCTTGAAATTCTGATAACTTCTCTGAGTCTGAGCAGCCCAGTAGCGATCTGCCGGAACCTGCATCTCGCCCATGGAATCTCTTTCAATACGATACTCCATAGTAAGTAGTCCTCCTTAAATTTGTAAATTCTGCTAAATGTAGAAAAAAAACATAAACAGACATAAATCTTTGGCGACGCCCCACAAGGCCCCGCCAAAGGTTGTCTGCTGCTTTTTAATTACTCAATATCCATTTCCTTAATAACAGCCTTAAGTGCTTCTGCACTTGCCTTAAACTTTGCAACCTCTTCATCTGTCAGCGTTGCCTCAATCTTGCCCTTTACACCGTTTGGTCCAATTACAGTTAAGCAGCTGGTGCAGACATCATCTACGCCATACTCACCATGCATCATGGAAGATACAACAGTTACAAGATCCTGAGCACCCATCAATGCCTCACAGACATCAACAACAGAATTTGCTACACCATAGAAGGTAGCACCCTTTCTCTTGATGATTTCGCCGCCGGACTTGCGTACATAGGTGATTACTTCATCCGGATCAAAATCATTTGCATCAATTCCAAGTCTTCTTGCACCCTTTGTGTACTCATCAAGCTTGATACCTTCAACTGTTACCATACTCCACGGAATAAAGGAAGTATCTCCGTGCTCACCAAAAACGTAGCCCTTAATGCTTCTTTGTGCAATTCCAAGTTCCTGAGAAAGCTTGTAGGTAAGACGTACTGTATCAAGCAGTGTACCAGAACCGATTACCTGATTCTCCTTCATACCTGAATATTTTAAGAATGCATAAGTCAGTACATCTACCGGATTTGCTACGATGATGCACAGTGCATTCGGTGCATGCTTTGCTACCTGAGGTGCAATGCTCTTCATGATTGCAACATTGGTCTTTGCTAACTCAATACGGGTCTGGCCAGGCTTTCTTGCTACACCAGAGGTAACAATCACAATATCAGAACCTGCTGCATCTTCGTAATCACCAGCAATCATGGAAATCGGATCTCTAAAACCAGTTCCCTGTGCCATATCCATGATCTCACCGTCTGCCTTATCCTTAAGGATATCGATCATGACGAGTTCTGATACATATGGCTTCAGTGATAAAATATGAGCAATTGTAGAACCAACGCTGCCTGCTCCAATAATAGTAATCTTACTTCCCATTATAAACTCCTTTCGTATTTCGCGAGATTGATATTTCATTAACGAACTTGTTATAAATATAACAAATCTTGCGTCAAATATCAAGTATATGAATATAGTTTTTTATTTTTCTGTAAAAAACACCGATACACATGCGAAAATCGTACTTATTATAATTCATTTTGCAGAATCACGCAAGTGTTTTGTACATGTTACCATTTGTATGGTGTTGCCTGGTACACATAGAAGTTCAGCCAGTTCGTATACAGCGTGTTAGCATGTCCTCTCCATGTAAGAAGCGGCGTTGTGGATGGATCATCGTTTTCATAATAATGAACTGGAACTTCTGCATCCATGCCCTTTGCCAGATCACGCTTATATTCTGCGTCGAGTGACATGCGGTCATACTCTGGATGACCAAGCAGATAAATATTTCCCTGATCGTCTTTAATCAGATAGCAGCCTGCCTCTTCTGATTCTGCCAGCAGCATAAGATGTTCATTTGCTAATATATCCTCTCTTTTTACGCCAAAGTAACGCGAATGCGGTGCGTAAAAAACATCATCAAAGCTTCGCACAATAGGCTCACAGCGGTCAAGTAGACGGTGGCTGTACACACCTGAAAGTTTCTTTCCTGTCGGTGTCTTTTGAATACCATAATGATAATAAAGACCGGCAAGTGCTCCCCAGCAAATATGAAACGTGCTTGTAACGTTTGTCTTTGACCATTCCATAATGCTTGCTAATTCCTCCCAGTAAGCAACTTCCTCAAACTCCATTGTCTCGACTGGGGCACCAGTTATGATCAATCCGTCAAAGTACATATTGCGGATAGCTTCAAATGTAGTATAAAATTTATTGATATGGCTGGCAGATGTGTGCTTTGACACATGACTGCTCACATTCATACAGGTAACATTGACCTGCAGCGGTGTATTTGACAGCGCACGAAGAAGTTGGATCTCATAATCCTGCTTTAGCGGCATCAAATTCAATATTACAATCTCGAGTGGGCGGATCTGCTGCGTATCTGCACGTTCCTCTCCCATCATAAAAATATTTTCAGACTCGAGTACCTCCCTTGCAGGCAGGTCATTATCTACACGTATTGGCATAAGTTATTCTCTTTTCGTATTTATTGAATGCATTTTTTGTTACTCGCCATCTTCCAGTTTGTGGCACAGATCCAGAAAATCCTCTTCTGAAAGAATAGAAACACCAAGCTCCTTTGCCTTTTTGTTTTTGGAAGAAGTGGATTCCTTGTCGTTATTAATCAGATAGCTTGTCTTAGCTGACACACTTCCTGCTGCCTTGCCGCCACGCTTCTCAATATAGTTTTTGAGTTCATTTCTGTTTGCAAAATGATGGACGGATCCGGTAATCACAAATGTAAGATTTTCAAGATACTGTTTCTCATTATTTTCTTCCAAAACAAGTTCCAGTTCCTTAAGGAGCGAATCTAACTGTTCCTTTTTTTCTGAATCTTTAAAATAATCGCATACAGCCTGCGCCATAACATCGCCAATACCGTCAACCGCAGTGAGTTCTTCTGCTGTGGCTGCCCTAAGCTTATCAAGATCTTGATGGAAAGCACGCGCAAGCACCTTTGCATTTGCCACACCAATTCCCGGGATGCCAAGCGCATAGATCAATGCTGAAAGCTTAACCTTTCTTGCCTTCTCAATTGATGAAAGCAAATTGGAACATGACTTTTCACCAAAGCCATCCATCTTGCAAATTTCATCTGCATGTTCCTTTAAATGGAAAATATCAGTAAAGCTATGAATAAAACCAGAGTCAATAAATTTTTCAATGGTTGCTTCTGACAAGCCCTCCATATTCATGGCATTTCTGCTTACAAAAAGTTCAAAGGCTTTTGTCTGCTTTGCAGTACATGCAGGATTTTCACAATACAAACATGTTACCTCATCATTAGTAACAAGCTTTGTTGGTCCACCGCAGACTGGACAGACAGACGGAATTGTTAAGCTGCTGCTTTGTGTCAGGTTTTCTGCAATCTGAGGAATGATCATATTCGCCTTGTAGACGGTGATTGTATCACCAATTCCAAGTTTTAAGCTTTCCACAATTGAAACATTATGGACGCTCGCACGCGTTACTGTTGTTCCCTCTAACTCAACAGGGTCAAACACGGCAACAGGATTTATAAGTCCCGTGCGTGACGGACTCCAGTGAATCTCTTTAAGGGTCGTCTTTGCTGTCTCATCCTTCCATTTAAATGCCATGGCATTTCGTGGAAATTTAGCTGTGTTTCCAAGACTCTCACCGTAGGCAATATCATCCATCAGAAGAACTAGTCCATCTGACGGCAGTTCATTTGATTCAATATGATTTGCAAACCACTGCACAGAATCAGAAAGATCTGACGAAGTTACCATGCGGTATGTCACAACATCAAACCCCTGCGAAGCAAGCCATTCAAACTGGCAGCGTCTTGAATTGCTAAAGGTCATACCCTCTGCTAAGACGAGCGCAAATGCGATAAACTGAACATGGCGTCCAGCAGTCACCTGACTATTTAACTGGCGCACTGAACCTGCACACAAGTTTCGCGGATTTTTATACTTTGCATCTGCATCAGGATTTTCCTCGTTGATTCGCTCAAAATCCTTATATGAAATGACTGCCTCACCACGCAGCACCAGACGTCCCTTAAATGAAATCTGCGTTGGAAGATTTTCAAACTGTCTGGCATTTTGTGTGACAACCTCTCCTGTAATACCATTTCCACGTGTAACAGCCTTTGTCAATGTACCATTTTCATATGTTAATACAATAGTAAGACCATCAAGCTTCCATGAAAGTATACCTGTCTGATCTTTCAAAAATTCCTGAAGCTGTGACACTTCCTTCGTCTTATCAAGAGACAGCATTGGTGATGGATGATTTTCTTTTGGAAGTGCACTTAATACCTCATATCCGGCATGTGCAGTCGGGCTTTTTGCAAGCACTGTTCCAGTCTTTTTTTCAAGTGCGGCAAGCTCATCATAAAGCTCATCATATTCCTTATTGCTCATCAGCTCTTTGCTTTCCTGATAATATGCTCTCGCCGCCGCATCAAGCTGCTCTACCAGCTCCTTCATACGCTCCAAATCGGACATAATAAACCTGCCTTTTTTACAAATAATTACAACATTTTAATAAGCTTATCAAACTCTGCGTCAGTCACATTGCGGAAGTTTCCCTGCGGAATATTTCCAAGATGAATGTTCATGATACGAATACGCTTTAATGTCTCTACACGATAGCCACATGCTGCGCACATACGACGAATCTGACGATTTAAGCCCTGCTTTAAAATAATATGAAATTCTCTGTTTCCTGTCTTTGTGCAGACGCATGGCATAGTATCTGCATTAAGTTCCTCAAGATGCATACCTCTTCTCATTTTATCTAAGAAGCTCTCTGTTACCTGATTATTGACTGTGACAACATATTCCTTCTCGTGAGAATTGCTTGCCTTTGAAATTTCATTTGCCAGCTCTCCAAGATTAGTCATTAAGATCAGACCCTCAGATTCCTTGTCAAGACGACCAATCGGATAAATTCTAGTCGGATATTTTACCATATCCACAATATTTTTCTCACCCTCAAAACGAGCTGTCGTACACACGATTCCAGCTGGCTTATTGACTGCGATCAATACTGGCTTAACCTGCTTTGTGCTGACCTTTTTTCCGTCCACAACGATCTCATCTGCACTGCTTACCTTTTGTCCCATAACAGCACACACGCCATTGACCATGACCTTTCCCTCATCAACAAGACGGTCTGCCTCACGGCGGGAGCAAATTCCTTTTTCACTCAAAAATTTGTTTAAACGAACTGTTTCTTCCATATATAAATATCCTTTCTTAGTGAATAAACATCGCATCGCCAAATGAGAAGAAACGATATTTCTTTTCAACAGCTTCCTTGTAAGCTGCTAAAATGTGCTCTCTTCCAGCAAGTGCAGACACAAGCATTACAAGTGTAGATTTTGGCAGATGGAAGTTTGTAATTAAAGCATCTACCATTTTAAAATGATAACCCGGATAAATGAAAATATCCGTCCATCCGCTCTGTGCCTTCAAGATACCATCCTCTGTAGATGCTGACTCTAACGTACGGCAGCTTGTTGTTCCTACTGCAATGACACGTTTTCCTGCCTTCTTTGCTGCATTGATTTTCTCTGCTTCCTCTGGCTCGATACGATAAAACTCAGAGTGCATATGATGCTCAAGAACATTTTCAACCTTTACAGGTCTGAATGTGCCAAGACCAACATGAAGAGTTACGCTTGCGATAACAACACCCTTTTCTTCAATCTTCTTTAACAGATCCTTTGTGAAATGAAGTCCTGCTGTCGGTGCTGCTGCTGATCCTTCATACTTTGCATAAACAGTCTGATAACGATTCTTATCCTTAAGCTGGTGTGTGATATAAGGTGGCAGCGGCATCTGTCCAAGTTCATCAAGAATCTCTTCAAAAATTCCCTGATAAGAAAAACGAATCTTTCTGTTTCCGTCCTCTACAACTTCAAGCACCTCTGCCTTTAAGCGTCCATCACCAAATGTAATGATTGTTCCCGGCTTTGCCTTCTTTCCTGGCTTTACAAGCACCTCCCAGACATCATCCTGCTCTCTCTTTAGCAAAAGCACTTCAATGTGAGCACCAGTATCTTCCTTAACACCCATCAGACGCGCTGGAATAACCTTTGTATTATTTATAACAAGACAGTCACCTGGATTTAATTCATCGATAATATCTCTGAAAATCTTATCCTGAGTCTTGCCTGTCTTTTTATCCAGTAAAAGCAGTCTTGAACTGCTGCGGTCCTCAATCGGATCCTGTGCAATCAGCTCCTCTGGCAGATCATAGTCAAAATCATTTATATCCATCACACCTGCTGGATGTACTGCAGATTCTGTCTCATTTGTTGTATTTACTTTTGTTTCCATAGTTTCCATTATTAATTGCCTCCAAATATAAAAAAGCCCTCTAATACTCATGTAGCATATCATAATTTTTTCGCAAATACAAGAACTGTATCAACTTAAAAACTTTTTACGTGTATTTTCGATTTTTCGTTGATTTGTTTTCTCTGCAATGGTATGATTATAAGGAAAATAATAGTTACAATTCACGTGGCTAAATAACAGGGAGGTTTTCATTATGCCGAAAAAAAGAATCGTCGTTGCTCTTGGCCGCAATGCATTTGGAAAGACGCTTCCAGAGCAAAAGACTGCTGTTAAGGAAGCAGCAAAAGCTATTGCTGACCTTGCAGAATTAAAATATCAGATTGTTATCACACACAGCAATGGTCCTCAGGTTGGTATGATTCACATGGCTATGACCGAATTTGGCAATGCACATCAAGATTTTACAGTTGCACCTATGGCAGTCTGCAGTGCTATGAGTCAGGGCTACATTGGATACGACCTTCAGAACGAGATCCGTACTGAGCTGCTTCGCAGAGGTATCTTTAACACAGTATCCACAATTATTACACAGGTTAAGGTTGACCCATTTGATCATGCATTTAGTCATCCGCTGAAATCTATCGGCCGTATCATGACAGCTGAGCAGGCACAGGCAGAACGTGACAAGGGTAATTTTGTTCGTGAGGAGGAAGGCGGCTTCCGCCGTATCGTTGCATCTCCTGCCCCGATTGAAATTTATGAGATTGATGCTATTCGTGCACTTGCTGATGCAGGACAGGTCGTAATCGCAGCCGGCGGCGGCGGTATTGCTGTATTAGAGCAGGGTCCTGTTTTAAAGGGTGCCAGTGCTGTTATCGAGAAGGATGCCACAGCTGCTAAGATGGCACATGAATTAGACGCAGATGTTCTTTTATTCTTATCTGCTACTGAGCGTTTTGTCATTCATGCAGATACACCACAGGAGTTCTCTCCGGATCATTTATCTGTTGAAGAGGCAATGGAACTTATCGACAGCCAGACTATGGCTAAAGAAACAAAGCTGCCTAAGCTTGCTTCAGCTGTAAGCTTTGTAGCTGCAGGTGAAAACCGCAAGGCAATCATTACCTCACTTGATAAGGTAAAGGAAGCACTTGCAGGAAAGACTGGTACATTGATCACTAAATAATGTAACTATTCAGAACCCCATTCGCAAACTGTAAAGAGGCCATGTCAAAAACGACATGACCTCTTTTTATTATTCATAATTATTCATAGTAAACAGTCTGGAACATTCCTACACTTCCAAGGATTGTTGATGCATAAGAAGAATCGCCGCCTGCATTACCAGTACGGTATGCAGTCAATGCCTGATTCCAGCTGCCATATGTATAATAATACTCTGCAAGCAAATCAATTCCGACTAATATATTGGATGCCGGATCATACAGATTAGTCACACCAAGCTTCGCCATACGAGATGCGCTGTATTTTGGAATGATCTGCATAAGTCCCTGCGCACCCTTTCCACTTGTCGCCCCTGCATTAAAGTGGCTCTCATGATACATAACAGAGAAGATTACTGAACTGTCCACACCATACTGACTGCAAAGATTTAATGTGTACTGCGTCAAATCACTGCTGAGTGCAACGTTAGTGACACGGATGCTTCCAGTTGGCTGTGCCGGCTGCGTTTCCGGTACTGTCGGCTGCGTCTCTGGTGTTGTTGGCTGTGTCTCCGGTGCTGCCGGCTGTGTTTCTGGTGCTGCTGGCTGTGTCTCCGGTGCTGCCGGCTGCGTCTCTGGTGTTGTCGGCTGTGTTTCTGGTGTTGTCGGTGCCGCAGACGATGCTGCTGCCACTGTAAGAACTATATTAGATGAAAAGCCACCATAAGACAATGTAATTACATTTTCACCTGCGTGAAGCATCATACCTATATCATTGCTTGACCAGCCTTCTGTGATCGTTGCATAATTTCCATCACTGTATGCTGCTACAACATATACCTCATTGCTGCAAACTACATCGCCTTCACTCTTAGTACCACCGACATAGAAAGCTTCGATACCTGTTACTGTCACAGCTTCAGTAGATGGCTGTGTCTCTGGTACTGTTGGCTGTACAGCCTCAGAAGATGGCTGCTGTGCTGGCTCAGACGGTGCTTCGGTATCACTGTTTGCTGTGCTGTTCTCAATCGCTGCTGCGCTAGAGGATGGTACAGTATCCTGCTGTACTTTAGATTCCTCTTGCTGGGAACTTATTGTTTCTGCCTGAGATGCCATTGCCATTACCTGATCTGGTGACAGGACTGTTAATACTTCCTGGCTGCCTGCAACCTCTTTTGTAGTATCTGATGAGATATCAGTATTTATATTAACTTTATTTGCAGATGCTAGCAGGATATTTTCTGCGCTGCTCTCACTTACTGCAACACCTAACTGCTTTGCATTCTCCTCTGTTAAGGCAATATCGGTATTGATCCATGTCTCTCCAAGAGAATATGAAACAGCAAGACAATCTGCTGAAAGATACCCCTTCATAGGTCCGTCATATACACAGTATGCCCAGCCAGACTCCAGTAAGCTGACTTCGTATGCATCGTATTCGTATGCTACATCCAAAATATCAGCAGATGTTGTCGGACGAAGACGAATGTTCATATTCGGAACAGTTACTCTCGCATAAAGCGTTCCGTTCTCCTGCATATATGCTGCAGCTTCTTCTCCTGTCAGAAGGTACTCGGTTTTTACCCAGCCCTCCATATCGTCTACTCCAATCTTTGTCCAATCACCGTCTTCGCCAAGAACAGATACAAGTTCTTCTGCCTTAATGGTATTAACTACCTCTGCACTCTCATCTGCCTGTGCTCGCACATTAAGGTAATTGCCTACTGTATTTGGATTTACAAGTGCCTGATCTGAAAAATAGCTTGCCAACGGACTCTTTGCAGATGATGCACTTGATGAACGTTTCTCATTTTCTGTATTTTTTTCGTCAGACTCAGTTGACTTTTCTGTTGTCTTTTTCGCCGTTAGCTCATGTTCCCACAGCATGCCCAACTGATAACGTTCAGCGCTGACTAATTCTGCATTTGCTTCTGTCTGAGGCTCCTGCTCTCTTGTCATCTCTTCCTGTGTCTCATCAAGCTCACGCGCGGCGAGAACATCGTTATTCTTTGTCTGGAGTGCACCTGTTGAAGAAAGAATAAGTCCGGCTGCAACTGTACCAGTTAAAAGCGTTGCTGCCGCTCCATTCACAAGAATTTTTACTCTAGCTTTCATTGAATATTTGACCTCTCCCATTTTTATTTTCATGTCTGTGAAACATTTACTTCTCGCAAACAGTATTTTTTTATTGCCCTAGACATGAAAAATATCATAATTATGTAATAACTGTTTCAATTTTATTAAACTTATTACAACTTTGTTACAGACGCATTGTAACATTTTTAATAAATATTGTCAACTGCTTTCTTGGGAGAGCCGTCGCGCAAATCGACAGAAGGCTTAATTTTGCCGTCTCTGTCTTGCCGCCTCAAACATCAAAACAGTGGCTGCCATTGCCGCATTTAATGATTCTACCTGTCCTGCCATTGGAATCAGGATCTTACAATCTGCAAGTGCTGCTACCTCATCTGACAGACCGTTTGCCTCGTTTCCGATCATAAATGCGCAAGGCTTTTTATAGTCTGCTCCTTCGTAGCTGATTGTTGCGCCTAGGTGAGCGGCATATGTGCTTACACCTGCCTTTTTTAATCGCTCTATATCGCCTGCAAAATCTTCTGATACGACAAATGGCACGCGGTAAAGAGCCCCCATAGTGCTTCTTATTGTCTTTGGATTGTAGATATCAACACAGTCACTGCTCATTAAAATACCAGTCACGCCTGCTGCCTCAGCTGCACGCATGATTGTTCCTAAATTTCCCGGATCCTGTAAATGATCTAAGATAAGCAAAAAGGATGCTTTTTCTTTTCCCAGCAGTTCTTCAAATGAATAAGGCTGCTGCTTTACTACTGCAAGAATACCTTGCGGTGTCTTTGTATCGGAAAGCGTCTCAAAAATCGAGTCACTTACTACGTCAAATTTCTTTCCCTTTAGAAGCGCAGCGCCTTCCTTACTCTTACAAAAAGACTCTGATGCCACAATCATTTTTACACGATCTGCCGGTGCCTCCTCAAACATCTTTCTTCCCTCAATTACAAATGCCTGCTCACGCTTTCTCTCTCTTGATTTTCGCTGCAGGTTTAAAATATATTTTTGCTGCTGATTCATAAATCGCCCTCTTTTCTTATTTTTTAAAGTTATTTTCCTATAAAAATGGCCCACAGTCAATACCGTGGACCACTTTCGTTCTTTTTCTTTTATATTGATACTTATGATACTTACGAATTGCTCCGTTGCTTTTCGCCCCTAGTGTATCAGTTATCTGGAAAGCATCTTACTTACTTCGTACTCGTATGGAGAGATAGTCTTCTTCATAGCAAGTGCCTCGTTGATATCGTAATCAACGAACTTGCCATCACGGAATGCTACTACACGGTTGCTTGCACCATCACACAGAAGATCTACAGCACGAGCACCCATCATAGATGCATAATAACGATCCATACATGTCGGGCTTCCTCCACGCTGCATATGACCAAGGATAGTTGCTCTTGTCTCAATACCAGTAGCTGCCTCGATTCTCTTTGCCATGCTTGCAGAATGACCAACACCCTCTGCGTTAATAATCAGGTGATGCTTCTTTCCCTTCTTACGATTCTCGATAATCTGATTGATCAGTGCCTGCTCATCGCCATCATAATACTCTGGAAGAAGAATATTCTCTGCACCGTTTGCAACACCACACCATAAAGCGATGTAACCTGCGCTTCTTCCCATAACCTCAATGATACTGCAGCGCTCATGAGATGTAGATGTATCTCTTACCTTATCAATTGCTTCCATTGCAGTATTGATTGCGGTATCAAATCCGATGGTATAATCTGTACAAGCAATATCCTGATCAATAGTTCCCGGAAGACCAATTGTATTGATTCCCAGATTTGCCAGCTTACATGCTCCATTAAAGGAACCGTCACCGCCAATTACAACGATACCATCAATTCCGTGCTTTCTGCAGATCTCTGCACCAAGCTTCTGACCCTCCTCTGTACGGAACTCTGCACATCTTGCTGTATAAAGGATAGTACCACCTCTCTGGATAATATCAGATACGCTGCGGGAATCCATATCAATGATCTCCTCTTTCAGCAGTCCAGCGTAACCTCTCATAATACCCTTTACGTTCAGACCCTTCGCAATACCGGTACGAACAACGGCGCGGATTGCGGCGTTCATGCCTGGAGCATCTCCTCCACTTGTTAATACACCAATTGTCTTTACTTTATTTGCCATGACGTTTCCTCCTTAATGTCTTGACATGTTTCTTATCTTTTTGCCTTGCATTCTGTGTTTTTCTTGCGTCTGGTAAAGTGTGTTAAAAATTTACCAATACTTATTCTAATTGATTTTGCAAAGTTTTTCAATACAATTTAGAGCTTTTCCTTGATTTTTTTCAATGTTTTTATATTTTCTTTTCCAAATACTTGGTCAAGCTGGTCAATAAGTTCAGGACAAATGCCAACACATCGGCTTGGCGGCAGCTTTTGGTACTGTCTTGTGTTGGAAAGATAGACCACTACTGTATCTTTTCCATCCCACGGTGCCAGCATAGACAGAAGCTTCTTTTCATTCATCTGGTAGCTTTCAAGATTTGGAAACTGAATCCACAGCTCACCTGGAATCTCAGAAAATGCCACTATCTTTTCACAGATCAGCTTTCCCTGCACCTCGTCTCCAAGTGACACGCGGCCCTTAACAAAGATTTTCTGATCTGGACTGAGAATTGCGCGATATTTTTCGTAATCTTTTGGAAAAACAATCACCTCAAGAGTTCCTCGTAAATCCTCAAGCGTCAGAAATGCCATCATTTGGTTTGTCTTTGTTGTCTTAACTGTTTTTGCTGCAATCATTCCTGCCACCGTAACAATGGCCTGATCTCGCACCCTTGCCATTCCAGTCTCCTCATCCTGAATAAAATCACTGCTGACTGCTGTGATATTTTTCTCGATGAGGCTTCTGTCAGCCTCTAGCGGATGACCACTGATATAAATTCCAAGCACCTCTTTTTCCATTGCGAGAAGTGCACCTGGCTCATATTCTGGCACTTTGGGGAATGAAATTTTAAAGTCATCCTTCTGTGGTCCCTCCAAAAAATCCATCAGGCTGTACTGTCCTGTCATAGAGTGCTTCTGTTCTCTGGCTAATTCATCCATAATAGAGGAATAAACCTCCATTTTTTGTCTTCTGTTGCCTTCAATACAGTCCATCGCACCTGACTTTATCAGATTTTCAACGGCTCGTTTATTTAACTCGCCGCCGTACATACGCTCTAGGAAATTTTGAAGATCTGTGTAAGCTCCGTTTTCTTTTCTCTCACGCACCATCGCTAAAATAACATTTCTTCCAATGCTTTTAATAGCAGACAATGCATAACAGATTTTTCCTTCGCGCACAGAAAAATCCCACTCACCGGCATTTATATCAGGCGGAACAATTGAAATTCCCATCTTGCGGCAAACCTGAATATAATCAGAAACTTTTCCAGAATTTTCAATTACAGATGTCATAAGCGCAGCCATATATTCAACAGGATAATAATATTTTAAATAAGCTGTCTGATATGCTACAACTGCATATGCTGCAGCATGCGACTTATTAAACGCATATCTTGCAAAATCAATCATCTCATCATATATATGATTTGCTGTTTTTTCATCAATTCCGCGTGAAATACATCCTGGAACACCCTCTTCTTCATTGCCGTACACAAAATTCTGGCGTTCCTTCTCCATCACAGCGGCCTTCTTTTTAGCCATTGCACGGCGCACAAGATCGCTTCGTCCAAGCGTATAGCCTGCAAGATCACGAACAATCTGCATAACCTGCTCCTGATACACTATACATCCATACGTTGGTTCAAGAATCGGCTTTAACTGCGGGCATTCGTATGTGATTTTTTCCGGATTATTTTTTCCCTCTAAATATCTCGGAATAAAGTCCATAGGACCTGGGCGATACAAAGAAATTCCAGCGATAATATCCTCAAGACTGTCTGGTTTTAACTCCTTCATGAAGTTTTTCATTCCGGCACTCTCAAGCTGGAAAATACCTTCACAGTGACCCGTTCCAATTGAGGCAAGTACCTGGGAATCATTCATATCAATGTGACTGATATCTAATGCAATGCCCTGACTTCGCTTCACATTATTTACTGCATTTTGTATAACTGTAAGCGTTCTAAGGCCCAGAAAATCCATTTTTAAAAGACCTAGCTCTTCTAAGGCTGTCATCGTGTACTGTGTGACAACTGCACCATCGCTTCCTCTTGAGAGCGGTACATATTCATCTACGGCACGCTGGCTTATTACAACGCCTGCTGCATGCATTGATGTATGACGTGGAAGACCTTCAAGCCTCTTTGACAGATCAATCAATTTTTTAACCTGCGGATCGCTGCCATAATGAGACCGAAGCTCTGGGTTGACATTTAATGCACGGTCAATTGTCATATTTAATTCAGCCGGAATAAGCTTAGCAATCATATCGCAAAGCGAATATGGCAAATCAAGTGCACGTCCAACATCGCGGATACAGTTTTTGGCAGCAAGCGTACCAAATGTAACAATCTGAACGACCTGATCCTTGCCATACTTTTCTACAACGTAGTCAATTACTTCCTGACGGCGCTCGAAGCAAAAGTCCACATCAATATCCGGCATAGATACACGCTCTGGATTTAAAAAACGCTCAAACAGAAGCTGATAGCGAAGCGGCTCAATATCTGTTATCTCCAGACTGTAGGCAACTACGCTTCCGGCTGCTGAACCTCGTCCCGGACCTACCATGATATCTTTTGATTTTGCGAAATGAATAAAATCCCACACAATCAAAAAATAGTCAACATAGCCCATCTTTTTTATAACACCAAGCTCATAGTCTAGGCGCTCCTCTACCTGTGATGCCTTCTCACCATAGCGGCGCACTAGTCCTTCCCGACAAAGCTTCTCAAGATACTGTTCTGATGTGTAGCCATCCGGCACAGAAAATTTAGGAAGCTTTGTCTTTCCAAACTCAATCTCAACATGACATCTGTCTGCAATTTTTGCCGTATTATCAATTGCCTGCTGTGCGTAACGAAACAGATCACGCATTTCCTGCTCAGATTTTAAATAATACTGGCCTCCCGTGTAGCGCATACGATTCTCATCGTTTACCTTTTTTCCAGTCTGTATACATAAAAGTACATCATGAGGCTCTGCATCTTCTGCATTTATATAGTGAATATCATTTGTTGCTACAAGCTCAATTCCCGTCTCTTCACTCATGCGAAGAAGTGCCTGATTAACTGTTGCCTGTGCGCTGATTCCATGATCCTGCAGCTCTAGAAAGAAATTTCCTTTTCCAAAAATTTTCTCATAGGAAAGCGCTGCTTTTTTTGCGTCCTCATAAAGACCTCTTGTGACATTTCTTGCCACCTCACCTGCCAGACATGCACTTAGTGCAATTATGCCCTCATGATATTTTTCAAGCAGTTCTTTATCTACACGCGGCTTATAATAATATCCTTCTGTAAAACCTCTTGAAACAATCTTCATCAGGTTATGGTAGCCTGTATCATTTTCCGCTAACAGCACCAGATGATAATAACGATCATCTCCCTGTCCGCCTGCTTCTCTGTCAAATCTTGATTCAGGTGCCACATAAACCTCACAGCCTATAATGGGCTTTATGCCTGCTGCAACTGCTGCTTTATAAAAATCAATCACGCCGTACATGACGCCGTGATCTGTAATCGCCAGGGACTGCATCCCCAGCTCCTTTGCTCTGTCAATTAATTCCTTTATCTTACATGAGCCGTCGAGCAGACTATACTCTGTATGCACATGAAGATGTGTAAATGCCATAGAAGCCTCCTTCTTTTGTGGTCAATTCTCATCACAATTCCTGCTCACGAGATTCTCCTTTTACAGATCGCGTGAACTATAACATATTTTATCATTTTTCCGTGCGAAAAGCAAACATTAGTTGCAAAGCACCAGATAGACAATAGACTTTTCCCTTTCTTTATGCTATACTCGTACAAAAGCGTTTACGCAAATCTGCAGCTGCAGCAACGTTACAGCAAAGAGAAAGGTACAGGTACTCATATGGAGCAAAACAATATTTCTGAGCAGGAAAATGACCTGCAAATGAATGAAAAAAAAGGCAGCAAAAAAAACGATGAAAAAGAATCCACAGCCAAAACTATTCTTGAATATGTGATCAGCATAGGTATTGCCATTGTTGCCGCACTTTTGATTAACAATTTTATTCTGTTAAATGCAAAGGTGCCATCTGGCTCAATGGAAAACACGATCATGACTGGTGATCGATTGTTCGGTTTTCGTCTTTCCTATCTTATGGAGGATCCAAAGCGTGGTGACATAGTAATCTTTAAGTATCCTGACAACGAATCTATAAACTATATCAAGCGAATCATTGGACTTCCAGGTGAGACTGTCACAATAAAAGACAGTAAGGTCTATATCAATGACTCCACTACTCCATTAAAAGAGGATTATTTGAAGGAGGAATGGGTTATCGCAAATGATGGCATGCAGTTTCAGGTTCCCGAGGGCTGCTATTTTATGATGGGTGATAACAGAAATAACTCAAAAGACTCGCGATACTGGAATAATACTTATGTTGCACGTGATAAAATTCTAGCAAAAGCAATCTTTCGCTATTGGGGCGGCTTTAAACTCCTGACAAATACTGCTGATTATGAATAAGAAAACCGTGTGGGCAGCGATGCTCACACGGTTTTCTTTTTATTTTATAAGAATCATCCTTTATTTATGCTCTTGCATTGATAACTGCTCTTCCTGTCAGATATGCCTCGATCTTAGCTACAGCGTCTTCCTCATCAGAACCATCTGCATGTACAGTAACAGATTCACCTGCACGAAGTCCTAATGTCATCAGTCCCATAATGCTCTTTGCATTTACCTTCTTGTTTCCGCTCTCTACGTAAATGCTGCTGTTGTACTGATTTGCCACTTGAACGAGCACAGCCACCGGGCGTACTTCTAGTCCTGCTGGAATCTCTACTGTAATTGTCTTTGTTATCATAATCTTCCTCCTTTTTCTCTCATCTGATCCGCTAATGCCTTAAGTTTCTTAAAACGATGGTTAACACCCGATTTACTTACTGGCGGGTCCATCATTTTTCCCAGTTCTGTCAGAGAGGCGTCTGGTTTTTCAAGACGCAGACGTGCGGCCTGTCTTAAATTTTCAGGTAAGCTTTCCAGACCGTAATATTCACTGATATATTCAATATCTCTAACTTGTTCCAATGAGGCATTTGCCGTTTTATTCAGATTGGCAGCCTCACAATTTACTTTGCGGTTCACACTGTTGCGGACATCCTTTAGAATACGAATGTTTTCAAAATTCATTCTGGCTTTTGGTGCTTCCATCAAACTTAACAGATCTCCGATTTGCTCTCCTTCTTTTGCATAGACTACATGATACTTTTTTCGTACCACTGTCTTTGCCTCAATCCCGCAAGTGCGGATGATCTGCTGCAGTTGCTGCGCTCGCTTTTCTGAAACGGTAACGATTTCAAAATGATACCCTTTCTGCGGCGCACTGATCGAGCCAGACGCCAGAAAACAACCCCGGACAAAAGCCCTGCGGCAGCAATTTCGAAGCAAAAGTCTGCTGTCTGCAACGCAATTCTCCAGGGGCTCCCCTTCAGAAAGCTCTATTGCCTGCAAAACCGTTTTCGTGTCTTGTTCATTCAGCTCTAAAGCATATCCGTTTCCCTTGTGTACACGCATTAACTCTATATTAAATGTTTTTTGTACAAAAGTAAAGTACTTTCTTAAAACTGTTTCATTTTCTGACTCAAAAAGTAACGTTTTATTAATGCAACTATTTTTGTCATCATCATCCATTTTCTTATCAACCAGCCGTCCACAGCAAAGAACTAACGCTGCTAACTCCGCCAACTGACAGTGACGTGACGCTCCTTCTACATAGGAAAGCTCCTCCTTTACCTGCATGGAAAAGGAGGCTCCTTCTTTTTCTTTCTTATTTTCTTCTTCCATCTTTCTCAATATCCTTGTGGTCAAGTCTCAGCCCATAGCCCTCTTTGCCCTTTAATTTTTCATAAAGTGCATTGGCAATAGTCACAGAGCGATGCTTGCCGCCCGTACAGCCGATTGCTATGACTAGCTGGGATTTTCCCTCATCAATATAATGGGGAATCAGAAATGTCACCATATCGGTGAGCTTTTCTAAAAACTCTTTTGCCGTGTCCGAGCTCATAACATAATCGCGAACAGGTGCATCATTTCCTGTCAGCGATCTCATGCTTTCAAAATAATACGGATTTGGCAAAAATCTCACATCAAAGACAAGATCAGCATCTGTAGGTATTCCATACTTAAAGCCAAATGAAAGTACTGTCACAAAAAGATTTTTATAATCAAAGCCTTTTAAAAGTATGTCTTCTAGCTGTGCCTTAAGTTCTCTTGTCAGAAGCTGCGACGTGTTGATGACATAATCGGACTTAGAAAGCAATTCTGCCATTAACTTTCGCTCTTTTGCAATTCCAACCTCTATTCGCTGTCCCTGTGACAGCGGATGGCTGCGGCGTGTTTCCTTATAACGCTTAATAAGACATTCATCTGACGCCTCAAGAAATAAAACCTTACAGTCAATCTCTTCCTGCTTTAGCTGCGTAATGACCTCGCTCATAAGTCCAATAAACTCAGGATTACGAATATCAATACCAAGCGCAATATCATTTGCCTCAGTGCCGCCACCCTTAATCAGCTCAACAAACTTTTCAATCAGACGAATTGGCAAATTGTCAACGCAGTAAAAGCCCATATCCTCAAGCATCTTGAGCGCAGTTGTTTTTCCTGCACCGCTCATTCCTGTTACAATTACAATTCTCATTTTTTAACCCTTTGTTTTTTGCTACTCAAATGAGCCCAGCTTCTGAATTTCCATTTCCAGCGTTACACCAAACTCATTTTGAACCCTGTTTTGTATCTCATTGCAAAGATTCCAAATATCAGATGCAGTTGCAGAACCTGTATTGATTACAAAGCCAGCATGCTTTTTTGAAACCTGTGCTCCGCCGACTGAAAATCCCTTAAGGCCTGCATCCTCGATTAGCTTTCCAGCAAAATAACCTGTTGGACGCTTAAAGGTGCTTCCTGCACTTGGATATTCAAGCGGCTGCTTCTCTCTTCGCCTGCTGTTAAAATCATCCATAGTTTCTTTAATTACAACTGGATTTCCCTGTGTTAACTGCATCTTAACAGAAAGAATAATCTCACCAGTCTGCATAAAGCTGCTAAGACGATGACCAAGCGCCATCTGCTCTGCCGGCACATGTAAAATCATTCCGTCCTTTGTCATTACAGCTGCTTCTGTTACGACCTGTTTTAGCTCTCCGCCATACGCGCCTGCATTCATAAACAGACCGCCGCCCATTGTTCCCGGAATGCCAGCAGCAAATTCAAGACCTGTAAGTCCTGCAGATAGTGCCGCCTGTGACACAGCTGGAAGTGATGCGCCTGCCTCTGCTGTGATTGTTTTATTTTCACTATCTACTTCAATTTTATTGAAATGTTTTCGCAAGTTTACAATCACACCATCAAAACCATTGTCGCTGACAAGCAGATTGCTGCCGCGTCCAAGAATAAAGCATGGAAACTGCATTTCACTGCAAATTTTTAAAATTACGCGAAGCTGCTGCTCATCCTGCGGCGCTGCCATCCATTTGGCTGGTCCTCCAACTCGAAAAGTCGTATAGTCCTTCATCGGCTCATCAAAAAGAAGATCCTCCGGCTCTAAAAATGCCTGAAGCCTCTTTGTAACATTATCCTGTAATTGTCTTTCCATTTCCTTAAATTCCATCAATCGTCATCTCTCCTGGCAAGATTTTGCTGTACACGATTATACAGCTCTCTGGCTGCGTTATAGCCCATCTTCTTCTGACGGTAGTTGACAGCCGCTGACTCTACAATAATCGCAAGGTTTCTGCCCGGACGAATCGGAATGTTGTGGCAGACGATCTTGTTTCCAAGAAACTCGGTATAATGATCCTCCAGACCAAGACGGTCATATTCCTTATCCTTATCCCAATCCTCCAGATTAATAACCATATCAATTGCCTGCGTATTTTTAACTGCCTCGACACCAAACAATGTCTTAACATCAATAATTCCTATGCCTCGAAGCTCGATAAAATGTCTTGTGATATCTGGCGCACTTCCAACTAATGTCTCGTCACTTACCTTACGAATTTCTACGACATCATCAGATACAAGACGATGGCCTCGCTTTATAAGCTCCAGCGCTGCCTCACTCTTTCCAATGCCGCTCTCTCCAGTAATAAGCACACCTTCACCATAAACATCGACTAACACACCATGAATTGAGATTGTCGGTGCCAGTTCGACATTTAACCAACGAATTATCTCTGCCATCAAAGGAGAGGTCTTTTTCTCAGAAAGCATAACAGGGACCTTATATTTGCTTGCAATCTTTAAGAATGTCTCACCCGGTCTATTATTTGTGGAAAAGATGATACATGGAATCTCACTTGAAAGCAGCTTTTCATAATTTTCCAGACGCTGCTGTTCTGTCATGCGCTGCATATAGGTATATTCAACAACGCCAATCAACTGAACGCGCTCACGGTCAAAATGCTCGTAGTAGCCCGCCAGCTGCAATGCCGGACGATTAACATCCGGATGATATAGTTTGATCTTATCTGTATTGATCTCTTTTGTCAAAAGTTCCAAATTCATCTTTTTAATTAATGCTGAAATCGTAACTCCGCTCATAAATGTATCTCCTTTTTTTCTTCATTGTATCAATTTGTGTCCGTTTTGTAAACTACTGAATGAAAAAACTCATAGACCGACTCGGCGGCGCGCTCGTTCATCCCTTCTACATCTGCTAATTGTGCGACTGTGGCCTCGCGAATCGCATTGATATCTCCAAACTGACGCATTAGTGCCAGTCTGCGCTTTGGCCCTATGCCTGGAATATCATCTAAAATAGAATGAATTTCTTTTTTGCCGCGCAGACTTTTATGATATTCAATGGCGAAGCGATGTGCCTCGTCCTGCACGCGTGTAATTAAATGAAAACCTTCTGAATGTGTGTCGATTGGAAGTTCTACGTTGTTATAATACAAGCCTCTTGTGCGATGGTGATCGTCCTTTACCATGCCGCATACCGGAATGGACATTTCCAATTTTTCCAAGACTTCAAGTGCCATATTGACCTGACCTCGTCCTCCGTCCATCATGATGACGTCTGGCAGGCGCAAGAAACTGTCGGATGTGTTTTCACTAACTGCTTTCGCACGCTCGAAACGTCTTGTCAGCACCTCATACATTGAAGCATAGTCATTTGGACCCTGCACACTTTTTATCCTGAACTTTCTGTAATCGTTTCTTTTTGGCTTTCCGCCTTCAAAAACAACCATTGATCCCACTGATTCCATACCGCTTGTATTAGAAATATCATATGCTTCTATACGGTCAATATGCGTCAAGTTTAGCCATCCTTCAATTTCCTTTAGCGCACCTGTTGTGCGTTCCTCTTCGCGCTTTATGCGATCCTTATCCTGGCGCAGAACAATCTTTGCATTCTGCGCAGCAAGTTCAAGCATCTTTTCCTTACGTCCTCGCTTTGGCACTAGAATTTCAACCTTTTTGCCACGCTTTTTCGTTAGCCAGCTTCCAATCACTTCCATATCCTCTAGCTCACATGGAATATAAATTTCACCGGGAAGAAATGGTGTTCCTGCATAATATTGTTTTACAAAACTGCTTAAAACATCTGCCTCGGTATCGCCGCCGGCTACGCTGACATGATAGTGATCACGGCCAATAAGCTTGCCTTCACGGACAAAAAATACCTGGACAACTGCATCAGCGCCTTCTATTGCACTGGCAATTACATCACGGTCATTTAATGAGCTGCTGTCTGTAATCTTTTGCTGCTGGGCAATTTTTGTAATGCTTTCTGCAAGATCTCTGTATTTTGCCGCAGTTTCAAACTCAAGTTCTGCCGCTGCAGCTTTCATTTTTTCCTCGAGTTCTTTTCTAAGCTGCACATAATTTCCATTAAGCAGCGAAATCACGCGGTCAATCTGTTTTCCATATTCCTCTTTCGTGACATACCCCTGACATGGTCCCATACACTGACCGATATGATAATTTAAGCAAGGACGTTCCTTTCCCTGATCGCGCGGCAGCACACGATTGCAGGTGCGAATGCCAAAGAGCTTATGCACTAATTCTAGTGTGTCCTTAACAGCAAGCCCGCTCGGATATGGTCCAAAATAACGGCTCTTATCACGCACCTGCTTATGCGCCAGCATAACTCTTGGAAAATCTTCATCGACTGTAATCCTAATATATGGATATGCCTTGTCATCCATAAGCATCGTATTATAGCGTGGACGATGTTTCTTTATCAGGTTACACTCTAAAATCAATGCCTCCATCTCAGAGTCTGTCACAATATATTCGAAATATGAAACATGAGAAACCATCTGCTCGATTTTGGCAGAAGGCTTTTTGCTGCGCTGAAAATACTGGCGTACACGATTACAAAGCTTAATCGCCTTTCCGACATAAATAATCTCGTCCGAGGCATCATGCATCAGATAGACGCCCGGCTTTGCAGGCAGCTTTTTCAATTCATTTTCAATATTAAATTTCTTGAAATTCTTCGCAGAATTGCGATTTAATATCTGCTCTTTTCGAGTCAAAAAATCATCTTGATTCATACATGCTCCTTTAAAAAACGCCCATTCATAAGCAAAGCAAATCAACATAAAAAAATTGTGCTTCTTTTATAAATGGGCGTCCATAATAGATTAAATCAATATGTTTTGTTCTTTATTCGTTTGTGTTGTCTGATACATCCATACCAACCTGGCGCTCCATCTGCTCCAGACGATATTTATGGAAGATTTCCATGAACTCTTTTCCAGTAATTGTCTCTTCTTTAATTAAGAACTCTGCCAGATGATCCATGACCTCTCTGTTCTCAGAAAGCATCTGCTTTGCCTGCTCATAGCATTTCTTAAGTGTTTCCTTTACTACCTGATCAATCTGAGCGGCCGTTGCATCAGCGCAATTTAGCACTCTGCGTCCGTCCAAATACTGGTTCTCTACTGTCTCAAGTGCCATCAAACCAAATTCTTCTGACATACCATACATTGTGATCATATTTCTGACATAGGCAGTTGCTTGCTCAATATCATTTGATGCACCAGTTGTCACGCTGTTAAAGACAAGTTCCTCTGCGGCACGTCCGCCGAGCGCCATGACAACCATGTTTAAGATTTCTTCCTTGGAGTTTAAGAATTTTTCCTCTGCCGGTGTCTGCATTACATAACCCAGCGCACCCATTGTTCTTGGTACAATTGTGATTTTCTGTACAGGTTCAGAATCCTTTTGAAGTGCACTGATGAGTGCATGACCCACCTCATGATAGGAAACGATACGTCTTTCTTTCTGATTCATGACGCGGTCCTTCTTTTCCTTACCGACAAGAACAACCTCAACAGCTTCAAGAAGATCCTTCTGAGATACCACCTGACTTCCTCTTTTTACTGCAGTGATCGCTGCCTCATTGATCATATTAGCAAGATCTGAACCTACAGCACCGCTTGTGGCAAGCGCAATTGCCTCTAAATCAACTGAATCATCCATGCGCACATCCTTTGCATGAACCTTTAAAATTGCGATACGTCCTTTAAGATCAGGCTTGTCTACGATGACACGGCGGTCAAAACGACCTGGACGAAGAAGTGCCTTATCAAGAATTTCAGGACGATTAGTAGCTGCCATGACAAGTACACCCTTAGATGCATCAAATCCATCCATCTCAGAGAGCAGCTGGTTTAATGTCTGCTCACGCTCGTCATTTCCACCGTAGCGTGTATCTCTTGTCTTACCGATAGCATCGATCTCATCAATAAAAATGATACACGGTGCATTCTGCTGTGCAGTCTTAAATAAATCACGCACTCTTGATGCACCAACACCGACAAACATCTCCACAAAATCAGAACCAGACAATGAGAAGAACGGAACCTTCGCCTCGCCTGCAACGGCTCTTGCTAAAAGAGTCTTTCCTGTTCCTGGAGGGCCTACAAGAAGTGCACCCTTTGGCAGCTTCGCACCAATCTGCACATATTTCTGCGGATTGTGAAGAAAATCAACAATCTCTGTCAAAGACTCCTTTGCTTCATCCTCACCAGCCACATCAGCAAATGTTACACCCGTTGCACGACTCATATTAGTTGCTGTATTCGCCTTTCCAATACCCATCATGCCGCCGGAACCTCCTCCGATACGGCGCATAAAAAATCCCATCAAAATCCAGATCAATGCAAATGGAAGAATATACACTAAAATAAATTCAAGTATAGCCGAGCCTGAGCTATCCTCCGTACCCGTATATTCTACACCTGCCTCATTCAACATCGGAAGTAAATTTGAATCTGGAAGATATGGCGTATAGTAGGTCATACGAAGATCATCTGTCAGCGTAAATGTTACTCTTGCGCTAGAAATCTTTACTGAATCTACCTTTCCTTCCTCTACTGCTTCAACAAATTCATCGTATGTTACCTTTTTTGTCGTACTTTTCTTGACTAGAGAATCAAGTCCCGTTATCAGTGCAACAGTAACTGCTGCTACAATCGCCAAGATTATATACAACTGATAATTTCGTTTTTTGTTATTCCTGTTATCAGGTTTTCTTTCCCTGTCGTCCATTCGTTCCTCACCTTTCTTCATTTTCAGTACCCATCATGCGTGCCTTATAAAGCTGCTTTAGCAAAGTCTAAAAAACATACATGAGAAGTAAACTGTAACTATTATATAATTGAACATGCAATATTGCAATAAAATTTCTGTGAAATAATAGTGGCGCTAAAAAAAAAATGGTTGTATAATAACTCTGATTTTGTTGACTATTCAGAGCCAGTAAAATTGCTTTCTGTAATACATGCATTTATTTTATATGGCTGAATAGTTCATACACGCATTTTACTATTGACACTTTTATTTTTCTTCAGAGGAGGTAATTATGCCTGTTAAGTACGTATTTGTCACCGGAGGCGTTGTATCCGGACTTGGAAAAGGAATCACTGCCGCATCACTTGGCCGTCTGTTAAAGGCGCGCGGCTACACCGTTACCATGCAAAAATTTGACCCTTATATCAACATTGACCCGGGAACTATGAACCCGGTTCAGCACGGAGAGGTGTTTGTCACCGATGATGGTGCTGAGACTGATCTTGATCTTGGTCACTATGAGCGTTTTATCGATGAAAGCCTCACCCGCAATTCCAATGTTACCACTGGAAAGGTTTACTGGAGCGTACTGCAGCGCGAGCGCCGTGGCGATTACGGCGGCGGTACCGTACAGGTAATCCCTCACATCACAAATGAAATTAAGGATCGCTTCTACCGCAATTTTACAACAGACAAGACAGAAATCGCCATTATCGAGGTTGGCGGCACTGTTGGTGACATCGAAAGTCAGCCATTTTTAGAGTCTATCCGTCAGTTCCAGCATGAGGTTGGCCGCAACAATTCCATGCTGATTCATGTTACCCTGATCCCGTATCTGTCTGCTTCTCAGGAGCTGAAAACAAAGCCTACACAGGCAAGTGTTAAGGAGCTTCAGGGAATGGGACTTCAGCCAGATGTCATCATGTGCCGAAGCGATTACCCAATGGGCGACCAGATGAAGGCTAAGATCGGTCTTTTCTGTAATGTTCCAGTCAGCCACGTATTGGAAAATTTGAACTGTGACGTATTATATGAGGTTCCGCTTATGCTTGAGGAAGAGCATTTAGCAGATGTTGCCTGTGAATGCCTTGGTCTTGATAGTCCAAAACCTGATCTTGACGAGTGGACGGCTATGGTAGATGCATGGAAGAATCCGACAAGCTCTGTAACTGTTGCTCTTGTCGGAAAGTATACTGCACTTCACGATGCATATATCAGTGTTGTTGAGGCACTTAAGCACGGCGGTGTTGCTCATCACGCAAATGTTACAATCAAATGGGTTGATTCTGAGCAGGTAACACCTGAGAATGTAGCTGAACAATTAAAGGATGTCTCTGGTGTTATCGTTCCTGGCGGCTTTGGTGATCGTGGTATTGAGGGTATGATTACCTCCATCCGCTATGCGCGTGAAAATAACATCCCATTCCTTGGTCTGTGCCTTGGCATGCAGATGGCAATCGTTGAGTTTGCACGCCACGTGCTTGATATCCGCGATGCACACAGCATTGAGCTTGATCCGCAAACCGCTCATCCAGTTATCCATCTGATGCCAGATCAAAATGGTGTCACTGACATTGGCGGTACATTACGCCTTGGCTCTTATCCATGTATCTTAGGAAAGGACACTAAGGCTTATCAGCTTTACGGCACTGAGAAAATCGCAGAGCGTCATCGTCACCGCTATGAAGTCAACAACGATTACCGTGCTGCCCTCACTGCTCACGGCATGACTCTTTCTGGTATCTCACCAGACGGCCGTATTGTAGAGATGGTTGAGCTTCCAAATCACCCATGGTTTATCGGTACTCAGGCTCATCCAGAATTAAAGTCAAGACCGAATCGCCCACATCCACTGTTTAAAGGCTTCATCGGTGCGGCACTGGAGTATCAGAAAAATCAAAGCGAACAGAATTAATTCTTAACCAAAAAGAAGGCAATCCTTATCGGGACTGCCTTCTTTTTTATTCCTCCTCATCATTTGCCCAGAAAAGCGCACAGCGAACTGCTTTTTTCCAGCCCTTTAGCTTTTGCTTTCGCTTTGTCTCTCCTATTGACGGCATAAATGAACGCTGCAGCTGCCAATTAGCACGAATCTCCTCTTTATCTTTCCAATATCCTGTTGCAAGACCTGCCAGGTAAGCTGCACCTAGCGCTGTTGTCTCGATACATCCTGGGCGATCTACCTGTGCATCAAGAATATCTGCCTGAAACTGCAAAAGGAAATTGTTTGCACTTGCACCTCCATCTGCCTTTAATATATCTATTGTATAACCGCTGTCCTGTTCCATTGCTTCAAGCACATCATGTACCTGATACGCAAGTGACTCAACGGCTGCGCGCACAAAATGAGCACGGCTTACACCTCTTGTCAGTCCTACAAACGTACCTCTTGCATATTGATTCCAGTATGGTGCACCAAGTCCTGTAAATGCCGGCACCAGATAAGAACCTGCCGTATCCTCAACAGACTGACATAAGCTTTCTGTCTCAGAAGCACTTCTAATCATCCAAAGCTCATCACGAAGCCACTGAATTGTCGCTCCTGCAACAAACACACTTCCCTCAAGCGCATACTGCACTTCACCTGGCGAACCTGCTGCGATTGTCGTGACAAGTCCATGATCAGAGCTTACAGGCTCTGCACCTGTATTCATCAAAAGAAAGCATCCTGTTCCATATGTATTTTTCACATTACCAGGCTCAAAACAGCACTGACCAAAAAGTGCTGCCTGCTGGTCTCCCGCAATACCTGCAATCGGAATAGCACCGCCTGTGACCTCTGGATCTGTTTTTCCGTAAATACAGCTGCTTGGAAGAACCTTTGGAAGCATAGACTGCGGAATATTAAAGTATTCCAAAAGTTCCTTATCCCACTCCAGCGTATGAATGTTAAACAACATTGTTCTTGATGCATTTGTGTAATCTGTTGCATGGACAGCGCCGCCTGTCAGTTTCCATACAAGCCAGCAGTCAACTGTTCCAAAAAGAAGCTCGCCATCCTGTGCACGCTTTCTGGCTCCTGGCACCTGATCTAAGATCCATTCAATTTTTGTTGCTGAAAAATAAGCATCTGGAACTAATCCTGTTTTTTCACGAACCTTTTGCGTCATACCATCTGCTCTTAGACGATCAATTCGCTCACTTGTACGGCGGCACTGCCATACGATTGCCGGATAAATTGGACGGCCTGTCTTTTTATCCCAAATGATCGTAGTCTCTCGCTGATTCGTAATACCGATTGCATGAATCTGCTCAGGAAGCGCTGCTATTTTATTCATTGCCTCTGATAATACACTCACCTGTGATGCCCAAATTTCCATCGGGTCATGCTCTACCCAGCCTGGCTTTGGATAATGCTGTTCAAATTCCTTTTGAGCAACACTGCAGATATTTCCCTTTCGGTCAAATAAAATGCAGCGAGAGCTAGTTGTTCCCTGATCCAGCGCCATCATGTATTTTTCCATTGCCATTGTATATCCTCCTAGTTACATCTTTCATAGATTTACCGTCTATTTTTGTGGTAATGCTATATTATTTTCATTAATTATTCTTTCAATTTCCGCAATACTTTTTTTCGTTGCCAATGAAATCTGTTCTAAAGTAAAATTATTTTTATACATATTTATTACAATCTTCATTTCAGTATCGTCTACAATTCCCTGACTCAGATTACACATAACATTCACATCCTTTCTTAAATCTTCCGTAAGCGGAATTCCATATTCTTTTTCAATGATTTCAAATTTTTCATTTGGTTTTAACTGATTAGACAGCAATGTGCTAATCAATCGATGTAACTCGTATTTTTTATCAACCGTTGGAAGTTCATTTGTTATTCCAATTAATATAATATTTATTAGATTAATATTTCCCTTCCAATTATACTCTCCCAGCATATCATCTTTTACAAGATGAATATGACTCATGGTATTACCTGACATATTCATGCAAATCCAAATACTAAAAACCCTTTTTATATCATCATAATTCGACTTAACAAAATCTCTTTCCTTTTGGGATGATATAAGACGACTTACATAAAAAACTGATCTATTTATTATTTTATACGCAATAGGTTCTGCTTTTTGAGCTTCTACATTTACAATGATTTGCGAAATTCCATCCTTCATGCGTACATAAAAAATAATATCAAATCGAATCATCCCTTCATTTATCTCAGCGTCTTCTGTATTCATTTCCTTTATTTTCTGACCTGATTGACTAGATTTCATCATATTTGTCATTCCAGGCTCTATCGGAACAGTTCCTATCTTTGGTTCTCCTTCTATATATGATACAACTTCTTCTGGCTTCATCTCCTTAAACTCATCAACTGTCCTGACTAATATATGTGCCAATATATTTTTCTGCGCCAACAAACGTTTTGCACTCGTATCATACTGTGCTTTTCCATCTGTTGCTATTATTACATTCTTTACTTCCGTATTCAAATCGTCTCCTTTCTATTCCTCTCTCATCACAAAAACCATATTCTTCTCATTTATATTTTCTTACAAATATTTTATCTATTATAGTATAGCATTATTATAAATGAGTTCTTTCATAGAAGCAAGTCAATTTTCAAAGCTTATAAAAAAGAGATTACCTTTATGCGATGTGGTAATCTCTTTCTATTTTATTTTTTTAGTTTTGGATGGCTGAGCAACGATGCAAGATAGCCAAATACCAGCGCTGCACAGATACCCGCTGAGCTGGCGGTCAGTCCGCCCTTAAAGATGCCAAGCAGCCCTTCCTCTTCGACTGCTTTTTTGACACCTTTCCAGAGCGTATTGCCAAAACCAAGAAGCGGCACACTTGCCCCTGCTCCTGCCCACTCTTTAAATGGCTCGTAGATGCCGAATGCACCTAAAACTACACCTGTAACCACAAGAATAACCATAATTCGGCCTGGCATCAGCTTTGTCTTGTCCATCAGAAGCTGTGAAAGCGCACAGATCGTGCCACCGACTGCAAATGCAATTAGATATTCCTGCATGATTTGCCTCCTTCTGCTAATGACATAGCCTTTTGTTTCTTCTCAAAACGTTCATCGAATGAGTCAAGCGCTTCAATGACTACTGCATGTGCAATGCCTGGAATGCTTGCACCTTCGTTAAATGAAATCTTTGACAGAAGCGCGCCTGTCGGAACAAAAAGCACACGTTTCCAGATCTTTTTTTGAATTTGGGGCAAGATATACGCAGCCAATATCACAGCACTGCAGCCACATCCGCTTCCACCTGCATGAACATCCTGCTCTTTTCGTTCAAAGATTTCCAGTCCACAGTCCATATGACGATCAGAAATGTCAATCTTTTTTTCGCGAAGCAAGTCGATTAATAGTTTACTTCCTATCTGGCTAAGATCGCCTGTGATGATCTTGTCATAATCGCTTGGTTTTGTCTTAAAATCTTCAAAATGCTGCACAATAGTATCACATGCGGCAGGAGCCATCGCCGCGCCCATATTCATTGAATCTGTTATTCCATAGTCTACGATTTTTCCTGTTGTGACTCCTGTGATTTTGGCAAGTGGAATATCGAGTTGGGTTGTAATGTGTGCCTGAACACTTTCAAGTACAACAGCTCCTGAACCTGTTACAGTCCATTCTGCACTGAGCGGTCTCTGGTTTCCATAATCAGACGGGAAGCGAAACTGCCTCTCGGCAGAGGCATAATGGCTGCTTGTCACGCAAAGTACATGATCTGCATATCCTGCATTCACAAACATAGCACCCGTTGAAAGTGTAAGCCCCATTGTAGAACACGCACCATACATGCCAATTGTCGGGCAGTTCAGCTCACTAATTCCAAAACTGCTTGCGATACACTGGCCAAGCAAATCACCTGCAAATACATAGCGAATCTGCTTCGGCAAAAGATGTGCCTTCTCAATTACTTTCTTTACGGCCCTCTTTTGAAGCTCACTCTCTGCCTGCTCCCAATTATCCTGTCCACATTTTCCGTCAGAATCAATTTCATCAAATAGTGCTCCAAATGGTCCCTCCGCCTCTTTCGGGCCAACAACAGAGGCCGCCTGCAGAATGCGGGGCGGCCTCTCAAAACGTATACTTGCTGTTCCTGTCTGCATAATCGCTCCTTAGTCTAACGCTGCCATTTCCAAGTAATCTGTAAACGGCAGTTTTTTATTCTAAGGCTACTTTACCCAGACCAGTCAAAAACTATACATGATATTTATTTTTCTGTTACTATGAAAATTGTTGATTTTTCAAAAAAAATGGAGCAAAATACCATTTGCAAAATTGCCCAGGTGAGTCTTACGCAAACAATTCTTTCACCATTGCTGCATCGAAAGTAACATTCTCCACTTTATTAACCTCAATGCGATACAATGCATTTGCAGCGATATGCTCTGCTGCCTGCTCTAAATCACGGATACCTGTTGTATGTGCGTAAAGATCAACGACTGTCTCAACTGCTTCTGGTGTGACGATGCACTCACCCTCACGAAGACCCATGCGGCGCAGTACCTTCGGAAGTGCAAAGCGTGTGAAGATTATCTTCTTTTCTTCCTTTGTGTAGTCTGGAATGTCGATCACGGCAAAACGAGACATAAGTGGAGCACTAATCTGATCCTTATTATTGGCAGTTGCAATCGGGTAAACGCCGCCTGTCGGAACCATACACTCCATATAGTTATCGGTAAATCCAAGATTATCAAGAAGTGTTAAAAGTACATCGGCTGGGTTGCCGCTGCCCTTACTTGATGCTGCTTTATCAAGCTCGTTGATGATGAATACAAGATTTGATTCACGCGCTGCTGAGAAAGCTTCCATTATAATACCCGGTTTTGCATTTGCGTAGATACGTGAGCTTCCAGTTAACTGCTCTGGATCGTTGATGGAACTCATATCGAGTGTGGTCCACGGCAGCTTCAAGATTCTGGCAACTGCATAGGCAATCTGAGATTTTCCAGTACCAGCCGGTCCGACAAGTAAAAGACCATATGCCGGAAGTGTGTGTGTACGGTTAATCTGAATGATAGTCTCTATAATTCTTTGCTTTACGCGCTCCATGCCGTAAAGTTCTTCGTCAAGTACCTGACGGGCATACTCTGGATCAATTGCCTCAAAATAATTGCTCTTCCACTGGATATTCATCATAATGGAAAGCGCACGCTGCGCATGACGCTTCTCCTCTGGAGAAACCTCATGAGAACGCGCTACAGCCAGATTTCGTCTCGCCCACAGACGAATATTGTCTGGAAGTGTCTTTCCAGCACATGTCAAAAAGTCTGTGATGCTCTGAAGGCTGGTGATCTTCATATCATCGCCAAGCTCTTCTTTATCTTCATCTTCAGCCTCTTCTGCCGGTGCATCACTTGCAAGCAGACGATCAATCATAAACTGTAAGAAACCATCCTCTGCTGAAAGCTTTGTGCCGCCGCCAAATGCGATCTCGCGAATCTTATAAACTGCATATCCTTCTGCTGTATTTTCTCCTGACAAACGCACATTAATATGGTTGTCGCCAAGCCAGCGCACAAGTCCGACAAAACGTGAATCCACCTTCAAAATATCGGCGGTATAGGATTCTTTTGAATCTTCCTCTTTAAATTCAAATGCTGTTCTCTTTGTCGGATTTGTAAAAAATCCAGCGGAATGATGCGCATGTTCTTTTTCTTTATTATCTAGAACAAAAATTGGATGCTCTGGTGTAGAGATCTTTTCGTCAGAACGAAATGTCGTATATGTACACTCCGGATTAACCTTTTCTTCTGTCTGGTTACTGAAATCAAAAACTCTCATTTTCTTCCTCGCTTATTTGATGTC
>CAKQXY010000030.1 GCA_934292725.1 uncultured Lachnospiraceae bacterium | reverse complement strand
CTTGCCTTCATCACATCCGCAGTCAGTTCGCCTTCGATTATTACATCGATGATCGTATTGTCTGGCGCATCCGTCTCTACCGCACATTTTATGTACTCTGGCGTATGGCCAACCATGTAGGAGACACCATTAATTTCCTGACGCTCCTCCAACAAAACTTTGACGCACGTTCCTGTCCACTTTGTTCGAAACTCTTTTGTCATCTGTGACTCAAGTGACGAAAGCACACTGCTTCGCTGCGCCTTAATCTCTTCCGGGATCTGATTTTCCATCTTGTCAGCTCTTGTTCCTTTTCTTCTGGAATAGCGGAAAATATGCATCTCATAGAAATGCACTTTCTCAAGAAACTGACGTGTCTTATCAAATTCCTCGTCTGTCTCTCCCGGAAAGCCTACAATCACATCTGTTGTGATTGCCGGATTTTCAAAAGCTGCTCGAAGAAGTTTACACTTTTCATAGTATTCCTCTGGCGTGTAATGTCTATTCATACGCTTTAAGGTTTCCTCACATCCGCTTTGCAGAGACAAATGAAAATGAGGACATACTTTATGCAGCTTTTTTAAGCGGCCGACAAATTCCTCTGTAATAATACGCGGCTCAAGTGAACCAAGACGTATTCTGCTTATGCCATCAATTGGATGAATGGCTTCAATAAGCTCGATTAAATGGCTTTCTCCATCAATTTCTCTTCCATAAGAGCTTAGATGAATGCCAGTCAGCACAACCTCCTGGATGCCTGCTTCTGCAAGTCTTTTAATCTCAGCTATAACGTTTTCCATGCGGCGGCTTCGCACACGTCCTCTGGCATATGGAATAATACAGTAACTGCAGAACTGATTACATCCATCCTGAACTTTTACAAATGCTCTTGTGTGCTCTAATACTGTGCTGACTTCAAGCTCCTCATACTGCTCCTTCTCTACATCTGCCAGCACATCATCAAATGTTCTTCCTTCAAAATAAGCATCTAGTGCCGTAACAATCTGACGCTTCTGGTTATTTCCAAGAACAAGATCGACAGCAGCATCTGCTTTGGCTTCTTCTTCACTTACCTGCACATAGCAGCCTGTCGCCACCACAACAGCCTCTGGATTTAATTTTTTTGCGCGGTGCAGCATCTGTCTTGATTTTCGCTCCGCCATATTTGTAACTGAACAGGTATTAACAACATAAACATCTGCCTGCTCTGTAAATGGAACAATATCGTAGCCTGCTGTCTGCAAAAGCTCCTCCATTGCTTCAGTCTCATATGCATTAACCTTGCAGCCTAATGTGTGAAATGCTGCCCGTCTTCCCATGTTTTCAATTTCCTTTCTCTAACTTTCCCTTGACTTTTCTACTCAAAACAAGTACTATAAACTTAAAGATGAATGTTCGTTTTTTCGGTATATCTAAAATTAAAGAACAGATAATTCCGCAAGAAGCAAACATAAAAACTCACAAACATCATCTTCACAGGAGGGTATTATCATGGTTACAGTAAAAATTTCTTTAAATTCTATCGATAAGGTTAAGTCTTTTGTAAATGACCTGACCAAGTTTGATTCTGATTTTGACCTGGTTTCCGGAAGATACGTTATCGACGCAAAGTCCATTATGGGTATCTTTTCTCTGGATCTTTCCAAGCCAATCGATTTAAACATTCATGAAGAAAAGAATCTTGATACTGTTATGAAGGTTCTGGAACCATACATCATCCAGTAATTTTTTTTAACTTAACTTTCAGAGATCGTTTATCTGACCAATCGGGGCATCACATTCGTGATGCCCTATTTTTTTTGCTGCAGTTCACACGTCCTGTGAACTGTAATATTAAGCCTTACACCAGATAATCTCTGCGCTATTAACTGCCTCTTCTACCATCGCATCAATCTTTTCCTCAAGCTTCTTTTCGGAACTTCTGATTACCTTTACATTTGGCTTTGTAACAGGATGCTTTGCCACAAAAATTGTACAGCAGTCCTCATACGGCTGAATAGATGTTTCAAAAGTATCAATCTTTTCTGCTACATCAACAATTTCCTGCTTGTCAAAACCGATTACTGGACGATATACAGGAAGTGTACATACCTCATTTGTTGCCATTAAGCTCTGCATAGTCTGTGACGCTACCTGACCAATGCTCTCTCCAGTAATTAAGCCATGGCAGCCATCCTTTATGGCAATGCGCTCAGCGATACGCATCATATAACGGCGCATGATAATAGTAAGCTCATCATGCGGGCAGGCATCGTAAATATAAAGCTGGATATCAGTAAAATTAATAACATGAAGCTTGATCGGTGTTGCATATTTAGACACAAGCTTTGCCAGATCTACAACCTTTTGCTTTGCGCGCTCACTAGTATACGGCGGTGCATGGAAATAAACAGCCTCAAGTGTAACGCCTCTTTTTGCAATCATATAGCCTGCAACTGGTGAATCAATTCCGCCTGACAGCAAAAGCATTGCCTTTCCAGCTGTTCCAACAGGCATTCCGCCTGCACCCGGAATAGATACAGAATATACGTTGATGCAAGTGTCACGCACCTCAACAGACAATAAAACCTGCGGATTGTGTACATCTACACGCACATTTTCGTATGCATTTAAGATAGCCTCGCCAAGATCTGCATTTAACTGCTGAGAATCCTTTGGATAATTCTTTCTTGCGCGGCGGCTGTGTACCTTAAATGTATAATCACCCTGCGGATATACATTTCCCATATATTCCACAACCTGCTCTGCCAATTTATCATAGCCTTCATCTTTAAGCTGTACAACAGGACAGATCCATACGATTCCAAATACATGCTTTAACGCATCTACTGCCTCATCGTAATCATAATCGCTAAGTGCCTGCACGTAGATACGTCCAGACTCCTTCTTTACTTCAAACTCACCCTCAACACGCTCCATTGCAAGACGGATATGCTTTACAAGCGCATCCTCAAACAAATAACGGTTTTTTCCCTTAATGCCAATCTCGGCATACTTTATCAAAAATGCATGATATTTCATGTTGTTCCTCACAATTCTATCTAATGTTTATGTGAAATGATACCCAAGCTTAAAACCTTATCGTGCAAGCACGAACGGCTTTTGAGCTTTTGACCCTGGTATCATTTTATCGTCTTGTGTAGCGGCGAAGCATAGGAAGAAGCTCCTGCAATGCCTTCAGTGCCTGGTCAAGCTCTTCCTTTGTCGTATTTTCACAGAAGGAAAAACGAAGCGTTCCCTCAATAAGCTTTTTATCAAGCCCAATTGCCTGCAGAGTACTTGAAAGTGCCGGATGGTTAGATGAGCATGCACTTCCAGATGACACATAAATGCCGCGGTCACTGAGCGCATTTAAAAGCACCTCGCTTCTTACACCAATAAAGCTTACGCTTACAATATGCGGTGCTCTCTTATCTATACATTCCTCACCATCTGCCGTCTCATCCCAACCATTTATTGAAACATCCTCCAGCTTATGAACGCCCTCCAAAAAATAGCGGCGAAGCTCATTTAAATGTGCTTTCTTCTGCTCAAACTTCTGATAGGCAAGCTGCGCTGCCAGCCCCATTCCTGCTGCACCCGGTACATTTTCAGTTCCAGAGCGCATGCCAGATTGCTGACCTCCTCCAAAAATGATTGGATGAAGATTAACCTTGCTGCTGCAGTACAAAAAGCCTGCTCCCTTTGGACCATGGAATTTATGTGAGCTTACAGACAAAAGATCAATTCCCTGCTGCTTTGGACGAATCACCACCTTGCCATATGCCTGAATGGCATCCACATGAAATACAGCACCTGGAACAGTCGCATGAACCAGCTTTGCGGCCTCCTCTACAGGCTGAATTGTTCCAATCTCATTATTTACATACATGATTGACACAAGAATGGTATCAGGTGTAAGCGCTTCCTTTAGCTCTTCTAAAGAGATCTGTCCTCTGCTGTCAACTGAAAGAAATGTAATGCGAAAGCCCTGCTCCTCCAAAAAAGAAGCCGTTGCCTTGACGCTTGGATGCTCAACTGCTGTTGTAATGATATGGTTTCCCTTTCTCTTTGCAGCAAGCGCAGTTCCAATAAGTGCCATATTGTTGGACTCCGTACCGCCAGAGGTAATGATAAGCTCCTTTGGATCAACCTTTAACGTAGCAGCAATTTTCTGTCTTGCTTCCTTGATATAGCCCTCTGCCACAACACCCTTTTGATGACGTGATGATGGATTTCCAAAATCAACATCCATCAATTTTTTCATCAGCTCCTGCACCTGTGCATCTACACGGGTCGTTGCTGAATTATCCAGATATGCTTCCATTTTTACTCCTCCAATACGTATCCAAGCATGGCAAGCACTGCCATTCCGGCTGTTTCCGTCCTCAAAATTCTTCTTCCAAGCGTAATCGCCTGTGCACCGCAATTTTCTGCCTGTGCAATCTCCTCGTCCTCAAAGCCGCCCTCTGGTCCTATAAAGATTGCTACCTGCTCACCTGGTTTTACTGCATTAAGCGCATCGCGTGTTGCCTGCATATTTTCTGCATGCTCAAATGGGACAAGGATATGTTCCTTATCAGCAGCATACGAAAGCGCCTCTTTATATGTCATAAGAGGATGGATATCAGGAATAAGTCCGCGTCCAGCCTGCTTTGCTGCACTCTCTGAAATCGCCTGCCAGCGTTTTCTCTTTGCTTCTTCCTTTTTGCAATCAAGCTTGACTACACATCGCTTCATCTGTACTGGAACAATCTCATGCACGCCAAGCTCCACACACTTTTGAATAATTGTCTCCATCTTATCGGCCTTTGGCAGCCCCTGAAACAATACTATTCTTGAAGGCAGCTCACTTGTAGTTTCACTGACCTGCTCGATTTTTGCTGTCACTTCTTCTGCATCAAGCCGTGCAATGCTGCACAGATACTCATGACTGCCATCATTAACGCAAATCTGTTCACCAACCTTCATTCTAAGCACATTTTTGATGTGATTTACATCACTTCCAATGATTGCTACCTCGTGTGCAGCTGCCTGCTCTGGCTTTATAAAAAAATGATACATATATTTACTTCCTTCTAGTTACAATTGAAACCCACTCGCCCTGATGCAGCACATCAATCACTTCAAACTCTGGATTTTTTGCAAATGCATCCATAACGGCCTGCTCCTTCATATCAATGATTCCAGATGTGATAAAGATACCGCCATGCTTTACATGAACTGCGACAACTTCCTGCAGTGCGATAATAACATCTGCCAGAATATTGGCAACGACAACATCATATGCTTCATAGCCAACCTCATCCTTGATTGCCTGATCATCAATTAAGTTTCCAATCAGAACCTTATACTGCTCTGACGTAATGCCATTAACCTGTGCATTCTCATGTGCAGCATCAATAGCATTCTCATCAAGATCTGTTCCTACTACATGACTAGCACCGCTTAACAGCGCACAAATTGACAAAATACCGCTTCCTGTTCCAACATCAAGAACATTATCACCTGGCTTTACATATTTGCGGATTCCTGCAATACAAAGCTGAGTAGTCTCATGCTTTCCTGTACCAAATGCCATACCAGGATCAATCTGAATAAGCTTCTTTCCTTCCATTCCCTCAGGAATTTCTTCCCATGTTGGCTTAATTAAAAGATCATCAACAACGAATGGCTTAAAATACTGCTTCCAGTTATTCATCCAATCCTTGTCCTCTGTCTCAGATGCTGTGATCTCGCATGATCCTGCATTTACAAAAGAAGCAACCTCCTCAAGTGCCATCTTTACGGCAGCAAGTGTCTTTGGCACATCATACGTATCATCAAGATAAAAGCTTACAAGCGCCTCTCCGTCATCTGGTCCTAAATCTGGCAGTACATCAATAAACATGCCCTTTGTATCATTTGCTGTCAGCTCAACCTTATCTTCAATCTCGATTCCCTCAATGCCAATCTCACTTAACTTCTCACTGATGAAATCCTCTGCTGCTGTTGTTGTCTGAATCGTAAATTTCTTCCACTTCATAACGTTATCCTCTTCTATTAATGTTCTATTAATGTTTTATTCATGCAATGATGGCGCCTGCGGAATCGCAAAACCTGACTGCAAAACACCATTTTCATCAAAATAATATTCACCATTTCCAATGGTCATCTTTCCAGTTACCATATCGCCTGCCTGATAAAAATAATATTGATTTCCATCAAGCTTAAGCCAGCCTGTGTGCAGCTTTCCATCTGGGTCAAGATAAAATTTCGTATCGCTGCCCACCCAGCCTGTAACCATCTGCGCTGTCGTATAATCAAAGTAATAGCAGCCTTCTTCAAGCTCCTGCCACTGCAGGCCAAGTGCACCATTTTCATGGACATAATATGTGGCACCATTCCAATTTACAAAGCCCTTTTTATCACCGACACCTGACAAAACCTTAATTGAGCAGACTTTTGATTCTCCTGACGCATTATACACATAAGCTTGTACTGTATACACACCGTTTTTTCCGCCATGATCTGAAAGACTGACATAATAGGAAATTGTGTCAGATGTCACCTCAGAAGTTCCCTTTGTCAGCACATCTGTGCTGTCATACTCAATCCAGACAGGAAACTCAGCTCTCACAGCATCAAGTCCGACATCCCATGTCACTGTAAATCCAGCATCATCAATCTGTGTCACACGCGGATGATACACATTAAAGCCGCCAGTCATGCCCCAGTCATTAATCTTTGCATAGGCATTATCAAGCAAAAGACTTGTATCCTCATAGCTTATGCCTGAGTCAGATTTCATAACAACTGCTATAAGATCAACATCGCCTCTCTTTGCAGCTGTCACAAGCGTGGACTGGGCAAGACGTGTATAGCCCGGCTTTCCGGCATAAACGCCCTCACATTCAAACTCACCCGAAACCATCTTATGACCGCTTGTCATATTTCTTTCTGATGTATACTCTGTTTCAGGAATCGTGTATGTTTTTGCAGAAAGAATTTCCTTTGCCGCCGGATTTTCCAGTGCTGCCTTCATAATAAGCGCCATATCATAAGCTGTTGTTAAATGATCATCAGCATCAAGTCCGTGAGGGTTTGAAAAGTGAGTGTTTTTTGCACCAGCTTCTTTTGCTCTCTCATTCATCAGTTCAACAAAGCTGTCGATATCACCACAAACTGCTTCAGCTAAGATATTTGCACACTCATTGCCTGAGCACATCGTAAGACCATATAAAAGATCCCTGATTGTAAATTGCTCTCCCGGCTTTGGCATCGGATGAAGTGTTGAACTAAGCGGTGCAATCTGATTAAGTGCATTTTCAGACACAGTTGTTACAGAATCAAGATTATCGCATTGTTCTACCGTCACAAGCAGCGTCATAATCTTTGTAATGCTTGCCGGATGAAGCTTTTCGTCAGCATTTTTTTGTAAAACAATTTCACCTGTATCTGCATTCATCACGCAGTAGCCTAAGGCTGATACGCCAATCTCCGGCTGATCCTGTGACTGACCGCTGTCATTTTCCTGTACCATAGAAGCCTGCACATTTTCAAGAAATGAGCTGTTTTTTGCACTGCTTCCAACTATACAGGAAAGTAATAAAGCGATCACGCCAAGAAGGAGGCTCTTCTTATTCAATCGCATTACCTTACCCTTTCATATAACTTTCTGATTATACTTTATTAGTTACTAATTCAATCTAGTCTATCATACCTGTGTAAAGATTGCAAGTGTGGGATATGTTCATGTTACGAAAGCCCTTCGGTGTAATGGTTTCGTCGACGGACCAAACTCCGCAGGTTCCTTTTATGTTCTTTCTTATTATACTTTACTTTGAAAGACCTGCTCCAAGTGTCCGTCTCGTGAAATCCATTCACCTTCGGGCTTTGCTGTAAATATTGGCTTATCCATTAGCTATAACGCGCTTTACATAGTATCCCGTGTAGGACTGCGGGCACTCTGCCACTTCTTCCGGCGTTCCCTGCGCTACTACTGTTCCTCCGCCGTCTCCGCCTTCTGGTCCCATATCAATTATATAATCAGCTGTCTTTATTACGTCTAAGTTGTGCTCGATTACAATTACCGTATTGCCGTTTTCTACAAGCTTCTGCAGCATTTCTGTAAGCTTGTGAACATCTGCAAAATGAAGTCCTGTTGTCGGCTCATCTAAAATATAGATTGTTTTTCCTGTACTCTTTCGGCTTAGCTCAGTTGCCAGCTTAATACGTTGTGCCTCGCCGCCTGAAAGCGTTGTGGATGGCTGACCTAATCGTATATATGAAAGACCTACCTGATATAATGTCTCAATTTTGCGGTAAATAGACGGAACATTTTCAAAAAATGTAAGCGCCTCTTCTACGGTCATATTAAGCACATCATAAATACTCTTTCCCTTATATTTTACTTCCAGCGTTTCTCTGTTATAGCGTTTTCCCTTGCAGACCTCACATGGCACATACACATCTGGCAAAAAATGCATCTCAATCTTTACAATACCATCACCGGAACATGCCTCACAGCGTCCACCCTTTACATTAAAGCTAAAACGACCCTTATTATAGCCTCTCGTCTTTGCATCAACTGTTGAAGCAAAAAGATCACGGATCATATCAAACACGCCAGTATAAGTTGCAGGATTAGAGCGCGGTGTACGGCCAATCGGGCTTTGATCTATATTTATTACCTTATCAAACTGCTCTATGCCCTTAATCTCTTTATATGCACCAGGAATTGTTCTCGCACGGTTTAGCTGCTTTGCAAGCGCCTGATACAAAATCGAATTGACAAGGCTGCTCTTGCCTGAACCAGAAACACCTGTTACGCATGTAAAGACTCCCTTAGGAAAATTCACTGTGATATTCTTTAAATTATTTTCTTTTGCTCCCACTACGGTCAGCCAGCCCTGCGGTTCTCTTCTTGTACTTGGAACTGGAATCTTAAGCTCACCGCTCAAATATTTTCCAGTTATTGATGCCGGATTTTTCATAAGTTCTTCTGCCGTGCCTGCTGCAACAACCTGACCGCCATGCTCACCTGCACCAGGTCCAATGTCAACTACATAATCAGCAGCACGCATTGTATCTTCATCATGTTCAACGACAATAACAGAATTGCCAAGATCACGAAGATGCTTTAATGTGCCAAGCAGCTTGTCATTATCTCTTTGATGCAGACCAATGCTTGGCTCATCTAAAATATAAGCCACACCGACAAGACCAGATCCAATCTGTGTTGCCAGACGAATGCGCTGTGCCTCACCGCCTGAAAGCGTACCGGTTGCACGTGACAGGCAAAGATAATCAAGACCTACATCAATCAAAAACTGTACACGCGCACGGATTTCCTTTAAAATCTGCTCGCCTATCAGCTGCTGCGTCTTTGTAAGCTCCAAATCAGATAAAAATGATGCCAGATCACGAATAGAAAGATTTGTCACCTCATAAATATTTTTATCTGCCACTGTCACGGCAAGTGACTCTCTTTTCAGACGCATGCCCTTACATGTAGAACATGGTGTGATGCGCATAAATGTTTCGTACTCTGCTTTTATTGTTTCCGAACCTGTCTCACGGTAACGGCGCTCTACATTTTTAATTAAGCCCTCGAATACAATATCATATACGCCTTCCCCGCGCTGTCCCTTGTAGCGCACCTTTACACTCTTATTAGTTCCATGTATCAAAATATCATGAATTTCTTTGCTGTATGACTCAAATGGCACATCCAGTGTAAAATGAAACTCCTCTGCAAGTGCATTTAAAATCGCTCTTGTAAAGCTGCCTTCATCGGTACATGACTGCCATCCAGGCACAATAATTGCCCCCTGATCAATGCTAAGCGACTGATCCGGAATCATAAGCTGCTCATCAAACTCCATCTTATAGCCAAGTCCAAAGCAAGTCGGACACGCACCGAAGGGATTATTAAATGAAAAGCTTCGCGGCTCAATCTCATCAATGCTTATGCCGCAGTCAGGGCAGGAAAAGTTTTGGCTAAACGTCATTGGTGTTCCATCCACAACATCCACAAAAGCAAGACCATCTGCCAACTTTAACACATTTTCCAGTGAATCGGCAAGACGCTTTTCAATGCCCTCTTTGATGACAAGACGGTCTACAATAATCTCAATATTATGCTTTATATTCTTATCAAGCTTAATCTCCTCTTCAAGATCATACTGACTGCCATCAATGCGCACACGCACATAGCCGCTCTTTCTCGCCTGCTCCAAAACCTTCTCATGGCGGCCTTTCTTTCCGCGCACAACAGGTGCCAGCAATAAAATCTTCGTGCGCTCTTTAAGTGCCATCAAACTGTCCACCATCTGATCAACAGTCTGACGGCTTATCTTACGGCCACAGACAGGACAATGTGGAATACCAATACGCGCATATAAAAGACGAAAGTAATCGTAGATTTCCGTTACTGTACCTACAGTAGAACGCGGATTTCTATTAGTAGATTTCTGATCAATGGAGATTGCCGGCGGCAAACCTTCAATACTTTCAACATTTGGCTTTTCCATCTGGCCTAAAAATTGTCTTGCATAAGATGAAAGCGACTCCATATATCGCCTCTGACCCTCTGCATATATTGTGTCAAATGCAAGTGAGGATTTTCCTGAACCAGACAATCCAGTCAGCACAACAAGTTCATCTCTTGGAATATCCAAATCAATGTGCTTTAGATTATTCTCCGCTGCACCACGGATTCGGATAAATTTCTTATTTTCCATATTTATTATTATATGCCTTTCTTTTAATCATCTAAATATTTCTTCAGATTTCTCATCTGATCGCGAAGTTCTGCAGCTGCTTCGAAGTTTAGCTCCGCAGCTGCCTTATTCATCTGTTTTGCCACCTTTGCAATCAGCTTTTCGAGTTCCTGCCTGCTCATTGATTCTGGATCCTTTGCAAGCTTCTCATCAGCCTTCTCTGCTGCCTTTGAGATTGAAATCAGATCACGTACAGCCTTCTTTATAGTAGTAGGTGTAATGTTGTGCTCTATATTATACTCATTTTGAATCTCGCGTCTTCTTTTTGTCTCCTCAATTGCATTTCGCATAGAGTCTGTTATCGTATCAGCATACATCACAACATGACCTTCACTGTTTCGCGCTGCTCGTCCTATTGTCTGAATAAGTGACGTCTCTGAACGCAGAAATCCTTCCTTATCAGCATCTAATATAGCCACAAGCGCAATCTCTGGAATATCAAGACCCTCTCTAAGCAAATTGATGCCCACCAATACGTCAAACACATCAAGACGCATATCGCGAATAATCTGTGCACGCTCAAGCGTATCAATATCAGAATGCAGATAGCGCACGCGAATACCTGCATCACGCAGATATTCCGTCAGATCCTCTGCCATTCTTTTTGTCAAAGTCGTGACAAGCACTTTATTTTTTGACCGCAGCGTTTTTCTAATCTCGGCAATCAGATCATCAATCTGACCATCAACTGGACGCACCTCAATCGGCGGATCTAAAAGTCCTGTCGGACGTATAACCTGCTCTGCACGCATCATCTCATGCTCACCTTCATAATCGCCTGGTGTTGCCGAAACAAAAAGCATCTGGTCAATCTTGCTTTCAAATTCACTAAAATTCAAGGGGCGATTATCAAGTGCTGATGGAAGACGAAAACCGTAATCTACCAGTGTAGTTTTTCGTGAGCGGTCTCCTGCAAACATACCTCGCACCTGCGGAAGTGTAATATGAGACTCATCCACAATAATTAAGAAATCATCTGGAAAATAATCAATCAGCGTAAACGGAGGTGAACCGGCCGGCAGTCCTGCCAGATGACGCGAATAATTTTCTATTCCAGAGCAAAAGCCAGTTTCTCTCATCATCTCAATATCATAATGAGTGCGTTCTGAAATTCGCTGTGCCTCCAGCAAACGGTCATTTCGCTTAAAGAAATCTACACGTTCCTTTAGCTCTTCTTCAATATCAGTTGTTGCGCGAAGCATCTCCTTTGGATCAACAACGTAGTGAGAGGCCGGGAAAATTGCGATATGCTTTAGACGGCTTCTTACCTGTGATGTCAGCGGATCAAACTCACTTATCTGATCAATTTCATCACCGAAAAACTCTACGCGCACTGCAGTTTCACCCTCATTTGCCGGAAAAATCTCTACGACATCACCGTGCACACGGAATGTACTTCGGTGAAAATCCATATCATTTCGCTCGTACTGCATCTCAACAAGCTTTTTGATTACTTCATCGCGATCCTTTATCATGCCTGGACGAAGTGATAAAATCATATCCTTATAATCAACAGGACTTCCCAGACCATATATACATGAAACAGATGCCACCACGATTACATCACGCCTCTCGGAAAGCGCTGCCGTCGCAGAAAGCCTTAATTTATCAATCTCCTCATTGATCGCAGAGTCCTTCTCAATATACGTATCAGATGAAGGCACATAAGCCTCAGGCTGGTAATAATCATAATATGAGACAAAATATTCAACTGCATTCTCTGGGAAAAATTCCTTCATCTCACCATATAGCTGACCGGCAAGCGTCTTATTGTGGGAAATAATCAGCGTTGGCTTATTTAATGCCTGAATGACATTTGCCATAGTAAATGTCTTTCCCGAACCGGTTACGCCGAGAAGTGTCTCGAACTGATTTCCCTCTTTAAATCCTTTTACAAGCTCTTCAATCGCCCTTGGCTGATCGCCAGTCGGCGCATACTCAGACACTAGTTTAAAATGATCCATATTCCCGCCTCCATCGTACATTATTTTTACAGTTCTGTATTCATACGCTGCTGTGCTGTTTGCGGTACCTCAATCACACCAAAGCGCCACAGCATAGGGTAAATATAAGAAACACCGCGAATATCGCCAAGCGCTTTAGGGCGATCTGCACTCTTTATTTTCATTGCATTTGAAAATGCCAGTCTGATACTGCTCCACGCCAATGACTTACTATTCTCCCGTCTGTCAATCCATAATTCCTTTGTCAGTTCCCCATTTCGCCCACGCTTAATCGTGTAGGAAAATGGAAGACCTGACACAGTCTTAAACGGACAGTTCTGGCAATCAATTACAAGCTGCCACAAAAGCTCACTTGCCTGATTTTCATCACCTGCCTTAACAACTTCAATTAATTTTTGTTTAAGCTTCTCGTCCATATGACACCCTTCTTATATTATAAATACTTGTAACTATTCAGAACCCCATTCGCAAAATCGCATCTTCGATGCTTCTATTTTGCTCATGTGGTTACCTCGCCATATAAAATTGCTATTCTATCTGAATGCAATTTTGCATGGCTCTGAATAGTTACACATACCTCATCATGATCGGAACAAGAATGTTCATATCAATCGGCTTGGAGACATGATCATTCATACCTACATCAAGCGCCATCTGCCGATCCTCTGTAAAGGCATTTGCTGTCATTGCAATGATAGGAATTTGTGCCTTATTTTGATTTTTCATTCTGCGAATTTTCGTAGCAGCATCATAGCCGTTCATGACAGGCATCTGAATATCCATAAGAATCATCGCATAATACGAATCATCTGCCTTTTCAAGCATATCAAAACACTCCACACCATTGCATGCCCTCTCTATAATGCAGCCTTCCTCTTCTAGAAGCTCCGTTGCAATTTCTGCATTAATATCATTGTCCTCTACCACCAAGATTCTCGCACCAACTAAGCTAGCTTTATCATGAGTTCCTTTATCCCGCTTTGCAATTGATTCCTCTTTTGATGCAATTTTGCATGGAATAGTTACAGTAAATGTAGATCCCTCGCCAATTTTGCTTCGCACATCAACGCTTCCATCCATCAGCTCAACAAGCCTTTTCACGATGCCCATTCCAATGCCGCTTCCTTCTATACGACTTATAGTAGAATTGCGCTCTCGCTCAAATGGTTCATAAATATGCTTTAAAAACTGCTCTGACATGCCAATTCCATTATCTTTTACAGTAATAATAACATCGCACCAGCCATTCTTTTTGCCAGGTGTCTGCGAAATATCACAGTTTATCACACCTCCAGTATTAGTGTACTTAATTGCATTGCTTATGATATTAATGAAAATCTCCGATAAATGAGAAACATCCACGTACACATACGGATAAAGCAAATGCTTTGTCTTAGTAATTGTCTGTTTCTTTTCTTCCGCCTGATTCAAAAACATCATAACCCATGTTTCAAAATCTGCGCCGATATCTGAAATTACATATTCCATTTCTGTTTTATTATTTTCAATTCTTGCAAGATCCAGCACATCATTAAGAAGAGACAGCAAGTTCTGACCGCATGCCTGAATATTATTCATGTATTTTTTAAGCCTTTCTGTATCATCTATATGCCTAGATGCCAGATTTGCATATCCGATAATTGCATTCATTGGCGTCCTGATATCATGCGACATATTAAAAAGGAACGTCGATTTTGCATTATTTGCACTTTCAGCCTTTTCTACTGCCACCTGCAGCTTTTCATTAAGCTCCTGTGTGTGTATTGCGGCCCTAGTTGCAATAGCCTCGGCCTTTATTGCCTTTCTTAAAAGCACAAGAATCGCAGTCATAACACTTAAGACAGTAACAATACTTACAATAGATACTGTTAACAGATTGTGTTTTATATAATCTCCAAATGTTATTTTTCTTGAATTATTCTCATACATGGCAATTGAACTCGTAAGCATATTGTTTGGCATAGCCTTAAGCGTTTTATTAAGTATTGTCAGAAGATTTCTGTTTCCGCTGTTAACTGCAAAGGCTGCTTTCTCAGAGTATAAAAGCGGAACACTGTAAAAACTTGGATCCCTGCTGTATTTTGATGCAAGGGTGACACCAGTTATAAAGAAATCAGCCTCTCCAGACTTCACTGCTTCTGCCATCTCTTTGTCTGTATCATATTCCAAAATATTCCACTGAGGATAATAATATTCAATATGCTCCCTGAATGACATATTGTCTTTTGAAATTGCAACACGGTTTTCATCATTTTCGTTAAAATGAGGCTTATTCGTGACTGCTGCCAAATTATATGTCCACGCTGTGTTTGTACATGCGAAATGATATTTCTCCATCGCATTTAGATTCTGGTGGAAATGAAAAATCATATCAATCTCATCAGCTTTTAGAGCCTCTATCTCTTCTTCATAGCTGTCATATCCCATAAGCGTAAATGCCAGATCTTGTTTTCCAAGACATTCTACTGCATACTGAATATAATCAGTGATTGCACCAGTAACTGCTTTGCTTGACGGATCAATAATGCTCGCGCCGATATCATTGACTAAAAATCCCATTCGAATTGCACCGTGTTCTTCCAGCCATGATTTTTCCTCATATGAAAGAACAGGTGTATAATCAGACGAAAAATATTGCTTATACAAATCTGACAGATAAAATGGACGATCCTCCTCTAACTGACGCATTGCAAGCTCAAGATCTTTTTTTATCTCTGGATGATCCTTATTAATTGCAAAATAAACATTCGATTTGCCAATTCGTGTAATAGTTGAGACATCTTTATCAGCCCAAAATGGTCCATCCAACGAAACAAAACAGTCAATTTCTCCATTTTCCAGTTTTGCCAGTGCATCTTCTCTACTTTCTATATTTACATGTATTGTTTTAAGTTCATTTTTTAACTCCCATTCTGTCAGCATCGCTTCTGGCTTTGCACCTAGAAGAACGCCAATCCGCCTTCCATTCAATTTCTTAAAATCAGCGGAAGAAATATCGTCACTTGAAAAATTCGCATACAGATAATATTTCTCTACACCCATAGGTCCATCTGAAAACAGCATCGTATCTGTACGCTCATCTGTATAGGAGATATCTCCCAAAATGTCTATTTCACCATTTTGGAGTTTTTCAAAGCAATCTGTCCAATTACAGGCTACATACTCGAATTTCCACCCGGTATAGCCTGCCAGCGTCTCAAGCAGTTCATAACTATATCCCTTTCTCATTCCTTTTTCAGTTACATAATTAAACGTATCACCAAGTGCGCCCACGCGAATTGTTTTTTCTGCTGCCTCTTTTTCAGCTGCATTTACTGTTGTAAAAAAAGATAGCAGCAAGGCTGCACATATAATCATATATCTGACTTTTTGACATACAGTAACTACATATTTTTTCATAGTCATCTTTTTCATCAGTCTTTCCTCATGATCTAATACTTTTTTCGTTCTAAGTATACTCGGTCACATGGTGTTTTGTCAATTTCCTTCGCATTAAAAAGGGCACGACCCCAATAGAGTCATGCCCTGCTTTAATACTATTCAGAACTTATTCGCAAAGTTTTGAGAATGCATCAGCAACAAACTGAACCTTTGTTCCGACAATTATCTGTACGGAAGTCTTTCCAGGTTTGATTACTCCTGCAACACCTGCAGCCTTGATTGCCTTGTCATTTACTGCAGTCATATCTCTTACTTCAAGTCTAAGTCTTGTTACACAGTTATCGATGCTTACGATATTTCCCTTACCGCCGCAGCCTGCAAGGATCTTCTTTGCGATTTCTGTATAATTATCACTTGCTAACTGAACCTTCTTCTCTGCCTCAAGATCATCATCATCTTCTCTTCCAGGAGTCTTTAAATCAAACTTCTTGATTGCGAAGAGGAATACAAAATAGAATACAACAAATGCTGCGATTCCAAGCGGAATAATCAGCAATGTCTTCTGCGCTGCCGGAAGTGTAGATGAGAACAGAAGGTCGGTAGCACCTGCTGAGAAACTAAATCCTGCACGGAAGCCAAGAGCAACAGTAATAATTGTGAAGATACCATAAAGTAATGCGTAAACTACATACAGACCAGGTGCAAGGAACATAAATCCAAATTCAAACGGCTCAGTAACGCCGCAGACAAAGGAACAAACTGCTGCAGACGCAACAAGTCCGATTGCGATCTTCTTCTTTGCCGGCTTTGCACACTGAATCATTGCAAGTGCTGCACCAGGAATACCAAACATCATACATGGGAAGAAGCCTGACATATACATTCCAAGGCTCCATGTTACATCTGCAGATGTCTCACCTGCCCAGAAGTGCTGCAAATCACCAAGACCAATAGTATCAAACCAGAATACGTTGTTTAATGCGTGATGTAATCCAGTTGGGATCAACAGACGGTTTAAGAATGCGTAGATACCAGCACCTACAACGCCCATACCTGCAACTGCATCGCCAAGTGCAACAAGTGCTCCGAACAGCAATGGCCATACAAATAATAAAACAGCAGATACAACAATAGAAACTAAACCAGCAATAATAGCAACACAACGCTTGCCGCTGAAGAATGCCAGCCAGTCTGGAAGCTTAGTGTTCTTGAACTTGTTATAGCAAGAAGATCCGATAACACCAGAAAGGATTCCGATAAATGGGTTTGCAATCTTATTGAATGCAAGTGTCTTAGTTGCATTGTCTGCAATTGACGGAATCAATGTGGTAACAACATCAGTAGAAAGAAGTGTTGTGATCATAAGCCAAGATGCCAGAGCGGCGATTCCGCCGGTTCCGTCGTTCTTTTCTGACATACCGACACCAACACCGATTGCGAAAAGAATCGCCATGTTTTCAATAAGGGCTGATCCTGACTTTACCAAGAAGAATCCGATCAAATTTTTTACGCCCTCGATTTCTCCTCCCTGCATCGTCGCCGGACATAAATAATAACCGATGCCCATGAGAATACCACAGATTGGCAGCACTGCTACTGGAAGCATTAATGCTTTACCTAGTTTTTGAAGAAATTTCATATATTTCTCCTCCTTTAAATTATACTTAATTGAATCACTCCAATCAGTTTCATGAGATTTTTAGAACTGCCTCGTCTGGTAAGACATCGCCTTCCTTTTGAAGACTGATCTTTTCATAATCATCTGTGTTACAGATTAAAACTGGCGTAATTGTATTTAATCCAGCCTCTTTAATCTTATCCAGATCCACGTCCATCAAAAGATCACCCTTCTTCACCTTATCACCAGCTACAACATGCGCGGTAAACGGTGCGCCCTTAAGTGTAACAGTATCCAATCCGATATGAATTAAGATTTCAGCTCCCTGGCTGCTAGTCAGCGTAATTGCATGAAGTGTATCAAATACCATGGTCACTTCAGCATCTGCCGGTGCATACACTTTTCCTTCAGTTGGGATCACTGCAAAGCCGTCTCCCAATAACTTTTCAGAAAAAGTTGGATCTGGAACCTCAGTCAAAGGAACTACTTTTCCTTTGCAAGGTGCATAAAGCACATTTCCCTTTTCTTTTCCCTTAAAAAATTTGAACATAATGTCTCCTTTTCTTTTCGCCAAAAAATGTTTACGTTTGTGTTTCGCAGTTACCATTTAAATGGTATTTTGCATAATTTTCGCACGTTCTTTCCTCAGCATTTATATATATTTTAGCCACTAATTCCTACTTTGTCAACAGTTTTATCGTTATTTTTCCCATTTTTATTTATTTTATACACTATTTTGACTTATTTTTGTCTTTCATCTCCTTTAGCCCATCTATATGAAGTGCCTCTAACTTCTCATAGGCTGCTGTCTTGTCAATAATCGTCTGAATCAGCTGCTCAAGCTGCTGACCCTTTCTATAATCTGCCGGGGCGAAATAACGTATTCTATTATCGCGCATCATGCGATAGACTTTTTCTTTATTGCCCGTGACAGGATTGTACACGCCAATCGCATGGCCTCCATATGTATTTACAAGCTTCATGCTCGGAATATCTGTATCGCTGTCGCCAATATAGACAATATTTCTAAATGGTACTCGCATCTTGTCTGCCGGAAAATAGTCATTTACTGCAGTATCATTTACATCAAGTATTCCCTTTTCTATGCGAAATAAAAACTGTGTCTTGCTCGTATAATTTACTGCCTGTGCCGGCCAAATTGCAACGCCATTTTCATCATAATAAAAGGCACTCGCATAAATCTCTTCAAAAGAGCCTCGCTTGGCAATCTCTGTTCCCTCTATCATCTCCTTTAAACCTGAGGAAATAATATAATGCTCTATAATCACTCCATTTTCATCACCATACTGGCGCACGCGCTCAAACCACTCATCTACACCCGGAAACAATTCCACCTTTGAACCATATTCCTCAAGTGCCTTGCGGCTTAAATCAAAATGACCTTTCGCCTCACGAACCATCTTATACATATAGGCAAGATTTGAATCCATGCCATTTGCTCTTGCCATCTCGTTTGACTCTGCCCAGAAACGGTCCACATGATAATTCACAGACTGAATATAGCCCTGTGCCTGCATATCGTCCGGTGATAATGTCTTATCAAAATCATAGCAAATTGCTAGTACAGGCCGCTCCTCCTTCGACTTTCTCTTAAAGCCATACGGATTATCTCTTGCTTCTGTTTTATAAGATTCATTTATTTCGTATTCTTCAAATTCCTTTTTCTGTCTGCTCACAAAACTCTCCTTTCCAAACACCTTTTATGCAAAATGGCGGCACGAAATCCACCTTTTCGTGCCGCCATTTTCTTATGTATTCTTATGATACCCACGAATTGCTCCGTTGCGATGCAACTTTCGCAATTCTAAAAACATTCGGATTCGCTGATTTTCTTTGAAAATCGCTGCATCCTCATGTTTTTGCGGGTCCCAAGCTCCAAAACCTAATCGTGCAAGCACGAACGGCTTTTGGAGCTTTTGACCCTGGTATCACATTTATTCAACTGTAACACTCTTTGCTAAGTTTCTCGGCTTATCTACATCAAGTCCCTTTGCTACACTGACATAGTAGCCCATAAGCTGCAGAGGAATAACTGCAAGACTAGTTGCAAAGTGCTCGTCCGTCTTTGGAATATATACAGTAAAGGATACAGTATCCTCAATGCTATAATTTCCATATGTTGTCAGTCCCATCAAATAGGCACCGCGGCTCTTGCACTCTACCATATTGGAAACTGTTTTCTCATAAAGCTCTGACTGAGTTAAAACGCCAATTACAAGAGTTCCATCCTCAATAAGACTTATAGTTCCATGCTTTAATTCGCCTGCCGCATAAGCCTCAGAGTGAATGTAGCTTATCTCCTTCATCTTAAGGCTGCCCTCAAGGCTGATTGCATAATCAATTCCTCTGCCGATAAAGAAAATATCACCTGCATTTGCCTGCTTTGCCGCAAACCACTGAATGCGTTCCTTATCCTCTAAGATCTTTGCGATCTTATCAGGAAGCTGCTGCATCTCATCAATTAAGTGCGCATACTGTGTATCATCGATGCTTCCTCTAACCTTTGCAAACTGAATGGCCAGACAATATCCTGCAATAAGCTGCGTGCTGTATGCCTTTGTAGTTGCTACTGCAATCTCAGGTCCTGCAAGCGTATAGAAAACATTGTCTGCCTCTCTAGCAATAGAGCTTCCCACCACGTTGACAATACCAAGCGTCTTTACGCCCTTTTTCTTTGCCAGACGAAGTGCAGCAAGACTATCTGCCGTCTCTCCTGACTGGCTAACAATTATAACAAGGCCATTTGGATCAAGCACCATTTTGCGGTAACGAAACTCAGATGCAAGCTCCACGCGAACTGGAATCTCTGCCAGATCTTCAAAGACATACTGACATGCTACTCCCACGTGATAAGCAGAGCCACACGCAACAATATAAATCTGGCTGATGTTTTTAATCAGCTCCTCTGTCAGTCCAACATCAGACAAATCAATAGCGCCATCCTTTACAACTGAATTGATAGTATCATGAACTGCCTTTGGCTGCTCATGGATCTCCTTAATCATAAAGTGCTCAAAGCCAGCTTTCTCAGCTGCCTCTGCGTCCCACTCGATCTGTGTTGGCTTCTTCTCAATCTCATCACCGTCCAAATTGTAAAAGGTGATCGCACCATCTGCCATACGTGCCATTTCCAGATTGCCAATATAATAGACAGTACGTGTGTATTTAAGAATTGCCGGAACATCAGATGCCACAAAACAGTCGCCATCTGTCACACCAAGAATCATCGGGCTGTCTTTTCTTGCCACATAAATCTCGCCTGGATAATCTTCAAACATCATAGCAAGTGCGTATGAACCGCGAATACGCACGAGTGCGTGATTGATCGCGTCAACTGGTGTGTGCTCATACTTCTTATAATAATAATCAATAAGCTTAACTGCAACCTCAGTATCAGTAGATGAATAAAAGCTGTAGCCCTTGCGAACAAGCTTTTCCTTTAACTCCTGATAATTTTCAATAATACCATTGTGAACGCCAACCACATTGCCATCATCTGACATATGTGGATGCGCATTAGTCTCGCTCGGCTCACCGTGCGTTGCCCATCTGGTATGACCAATGCCGCATGTACCAATAAGCGCATTACCGTTATCTGTTTTTTCTGCCAGAGATTTTAATCGCCCCTTCGCCTTAACAATCTCAGTTTTCTTTTCTCCGTTGCGAACAGCAAGTCCTGCTGAATCGTAGCCTCGATACTCCAGTTTTGACAGACCGTCCAAAAGAATAGGAGCGGCCTGAAGATGTCCAGTATAACCAACAATTCCACACATGATGTCTCTCTCCTCTAACGCTTACGTTTCACATGCAACTTTTTTTACAATTTCCACACCAACTTCAACTAACTGCTGTCGTCCAAACATTTCCAGATTCAGCCATGCCTTTCGTTTGTGGCGATCAATCCTTTGGATAGTGGACTCCATCCCTTTAAGCGGACCAGACAAAATGACAACCTTATCACCGATAATCATTCCCTGTGACATCTTTACAAGCTCCTCATCACCCGCAAAACGAAGTAAAAAATCAATTTCATTTTGCGTCAGCGCAATGATATCATCTCCAGCCCCCAAAAGCTTTGTCATAGCTTCTACTCTTTTTAACTGCTCATGCAGCTCATCCAAATTTTCTGATATAAGAAACAGATAGCCCGGAAACAGCTTTTTCTTCTGAATATGCCACTGTCCCTTATACTTTATCTTCTCCTCATACAATGGAAGAACACAATGTGAAAGCACATCCTTACTTATGCGCTGCTCACACTCCTGCTTTATCTTTTCTTCCCTTCCAGTGCTCGTCTGAATGACATACCACATAAAACCTCCAATTAAAAACGGCAGCAGATACGTCTGAATGGTTCCTTGCGTGCACGCTTATCTCTCAACAAAATCGTGATCCGGTATCACCGCAATATTTTCTACATTCATAGCATCAATGCGAATCCAGCGGTGACCGTCCAAAAACTGAATCAGCGTATCGATTTCGGCTTCTTTTCCCTGCACCTCCATCTCTACGCTTCCATCATCTAAATTTTTTACCCAGCCGGCAAGACCAAGAAGCCTTGCCTTATAAACTGAGAAATAACGAAAACCTACATCCTGCACTCTGCCGTAAAAAATGATATGCTTGCGAACTACAGTATCTGCCATATGTTTTCTCCTTTACATCACTTAACCGTACAGACTGCTCTGAAATTTTACAGATGCAGATGACGCGGCACACCATCTACATAGAATGGATGCAGCTCTGCCTGAATTAACGGTCTTGCATAACGTGCAAACTCTGGTGTTACATGCATGCCATCCTCGCTAATCCACTCATCTGGCACACATTTTTCCTTGTTTGCCACACGGCTTACATCAGTCAGGCCCGTCTCTGTGCGGTACGGAATATCTGATACACGATAAATCGTGCACATCTTTCCAGTTTCACCGCGAAAAGCAGCTTCCACAGCAGCACCGCCTACCTGATATGCCTCTGTCACATCAGTACGGCTTGCAAGCGGAGATGCACAGCGCTGCAAAACTGACAGCTCAACTGCTCTTGTCTTACATCCAAGATGAGCCTTAATCAAATCTGCAAGGTAACGAGCCGTACCAGAAAGTGCAGCCTTATGACCAAACGCGTCCACTGCACCAGGTCCAGATACAAGATCACACAAGAACTCACCAGCCTTGTTCTTCACACCCTCGCTCACTGCAATCACAAGCGTATGACGCTCTTTTTCAAGCTGTGCCACTTTTGCAAGAAATGCTTCCTCGTCAAATGCACGCTCCGGCAGAAGAATCATATCTGGTCCATTACAGTCTGCACCTGCTGCCAGACTTGCTGCACCTGCCAGCCATCCTGTATGACGGCCCATAATCTCAACTACTGTTACACTGTTCAGGTTATAGACACTTGAATCACATATAATTCCCTTGATCGTTGCTGCAATATACTTTGCTGCACTTCCATAACCCGGTGTGTGATCAGTAAACATTAAATCATTATCAATTGTCTTTGGAACACCGATAAAGCGAATGCTGCTTTTTACTTTAGCACCATACGCTGCCAGTCTCGCAATCGTATCCATCGAATCATTGCCGCCGATATAGAATACAGCGCCAATCTCGTATTTTTCAAATAAGTGAAACAGCTGCTGATATGGTTCCTCATCCACATCCGGATTTGGCAAACGAAAACGACAGCTGCCTAAATAGCTTGCCGGTGTACGCTTTAACAGCTCAATATCCATCTTATCGCTAAGACACTCATTTAAATCAACGATCTGCTCCTGGAGCAGTCCCTGTATTCCATAGCGCATACCATATACATGCTCTGCGCCCATCGCCCTTGCTGTCTCGTAAACACCCGCAAGGCTTGCATTAATTACTGCCGTCGGTCCACCTGACTGTCCAACTAATACATTCTTGATTGTCTCCATAAAACATACCTCCTCAACGAAAACAGTATACATTGTTTTTAGGATTTCAGCAAGACTTTTTTGTTTGGTCGGTATACACAACTTCAACTTCAACTCATTTGCAAATTAATAAATTTGATGCTAATATAGCTGATATACACCTAACTTGATTGGGTTGATTGAAAAGGAGTCTCATTTTGAAGCGAACACATTCTCATCGTCTTTGTTCTTTTATTGTTAGCATCATAGTCATTCTTATTGTACCGATTGCTGTTTTTTTATTTTGGTTAAATAGCCGTCTATGCTTTGTCGATTATACACCATATAGCTATTCTGAATCTAATGATTCAATCAAAAATCCATATGTTGGCTTGTACTCGATTCGCGGCTATATGTTGGCAGAGGATGCCACTTTTTCACTGCCTGAGACAAATGCTGCTCTTGATTCAAACAATTCTTCACTTGAACTATCCCTGATTGAAATCAATCTGAAAAATTATGCAAATTGTAATCTTTCTGATAATGCCCTTGACCAAATTGATTCGATTTTGTCTGCGTGGACTAAGACAGGCCGTCAGCTGATTTTGCGCTTCTTATATGATTGGGATGGTCAAAATTTAGAAAGTGAACCAAATGAGTTGTCTCAGATTTTAACGCATATGGAACAGGTTGGACCAATCGTAAATAAGTATGCCTCATCTGTCTACATTATGCAGGGAATTTTCGTCGGAAACTGGGGCGAGATGAACAATACCACACATATGGGAAATGGTGAGATGGAAACGCTAATTCAAAAGTTGGACAATGTTATTGATCCTTCTATTTTTCTTTCAGTTCGCACTCCTGCGCAGTGGAGAACCATTGTAGGCGAGTATCATGACACCAAAGTACCGCATTGTCCACAGCCAAATTTTTTATCTTCCTTGGCTTCACGTCTCAGTTTGTATAATGATGGAATGCTTGGCTCTACAAATGATACAGGCACTTACGGTGATAAGTCGGCCGCGGATTTGAATACAAATTATAGCGATGCGTGGACACGCGAGGATGAGCTTGTCTTTCAGAATGACCTCTGCCGTTATGTGCCAAATGGAGGCGAGGTGATTATTGATAATATATATAATGACTTTGATAACGCTGTAAAGGATCTTACGCAAATGCATGTATCTTATCTAAACAGTGAATATGATAGTACTGTACTGAATAAATGGAAAGAAACTATAGTAAATGGAACTGACGATGTTTGGAATGGAATGAGTGGATATGATTATATTGAACGTCATCTAGGCTACAGATATGTTCTTGACAGTTCATCGTTAAAATTTCATCCGCTATTTGATGACACCGGAATGCTGACAGTAACAATTCGAAATGTAGGCTTCTCGAATTATTACCGTCCTCTTGAGGCAAGCGTATATGTAGTTTCAGATCTAACTGGGGATTGTGTCGCTAAAGTACCTATTGATACTGATCCACGCCTATGGAACAGCAAAGAGTCTTCCTCATTTACAGTTCCAATTGATGTGCGCAGTCTGAATAATAAGGAAAATAATACCTATACGCTTTATTTAAAATGCAGTGATACCGCCCTTAACCGCACAATACTATTTGCAAATACACAGACGCTTACAGAATATGGATACGAGTTAGGAAGTATCGAAATATAATTCCTACTTTGCGTTCTTTATACTTTCTAACTCACGCCTTACTATATTCCGCTTTTTAAAACCTTTTACCAGCAATCTCCAAACCCAGAAAAACGGCAGCAATACAGGATACTTATATACGGTTGGCGCATAAAATTTGCACCATTTCAGATCAGGGAAAATACGTGAGAAAATATACCTTAGTTTTGTGTAAACTGTGATAGCTTTACCATCTGACTGCAAATTTTGCATTTTATTTTGAATCGTTCCATACGTAGATGAACCAACATAATAAGCAAGCATCTTCTGCTCGGCTTCAGTCAGAAGATCTTCCTGTGGCCATACTGCCGCACCAAATAGTTTCTTGGCGAGCTGACGACTCTCTTTCTCATAATCAAAGATGTCAAGGCCGCGCAGCTCAGACTCCACATACTCCCAATTCAAATTTTTTCCCAATTTTTGCTCCATGACATAAATGTCCGCCAAAGTGCGAACCCCTGTTCCCCTACTGTGGTAATGCTTATACGCGTGAGTTATGGCAAACACATAAAAATCCTCCTGCGTAAAGTTAAAACGATACGGATTATACTCATCCTGAATCAATAGCTGCTTTACATTGATATACTTTTCATGAAACTTCTCATATAGCTCAAGATAAAGTTCCACATGCATCTCAAAGTTATAGATCGGTGGCTTTTCATATGCATCATGGTTAATTTTGCCGTATGATTCCACAGTGTAACCACGATTTTGGAAAATTTGTTTTACATCATTGCGTTTTTTCTCATCGAAAAGTATATCGTTATCAGCCATTTCACGCATGCCAAATTTAGGATACCAGTCTTTTAAGATACTACCCTTCAGCGGCATATACCAGATGCCATTCTTTGCAAACTCTTTCTCCAATTGATGACGTTCAGTATCCAACAGGAGATTTTTCCTTACTGCTTTATTTTTAGCATCAATCCATTTCAGCTGTGTACTTCCCTCCGCATTGCGAAATATATCCGTTTGTTCCAAAGCCATACAAACCATTGCAGAAACCGAATGCGCCTTTGCGGTCTGGAGCAATTTTTCCAAATCTGCTCCAACAAGGAATTTCTCTTCTGGCTTTACGCTTTGTATGGAACAGGCCATAAGATAAAGCAAAATTTTTGAAATATTCTCCATTTCATGCTCCTTTAATAATAGCTGAGTTTAGTACCAGTGGTCTGGCACCCGGTTTTGGATGCCATCTTTGGAAAAAGACAGCTCCCTGTCAAAAAATTCGGTCTGATCTGCTCGGTGCGTAACCATCAGAACCGTTTTGTCGGTCATGCGGCGCAGATTTTCCAGTAACTGCTGCGCAGTAACTTCGTCCAAGGCACTGGTAGCCTCATCCAGCATCAGGATAGGATGCTCTGAGAACACGGCACGAGCAATGGCGATGCGCTGCATCTGCCCTTCAGAAAGCCCCTGTCCATGTTCGCCCAGCGTAGTATCCAGCCCTTTTTCCAGCTTCTGCACAAAATCCTCTGCGCAGGCAATGCGCAGGGCGCGGAGAATGCCAACATCATCCTGTGCTTTGTGCGTGTCGCCAAAGGAAACAATGTCCCGGATCGTACCAGAAAGCAGTTGATTGCCCTGCGGTACATAAGCGAACAGACTGCGCCACGCCGCTGTAAGCGGCTGTGTGCCGCAGGTGGTTTCCAGCGTGCGTGAACCGGCATCCAGTGGGTAAAGGCACATCAGCAATTTCAGCACCGTGCTTTTGCCGCAGCCTGACGGCCCGGTGAACGCGATGTACTCGCCCTTGCGGATGGTCAGATCAATGTCCTTCAGTACCACCGGCATTGGCGGCTGTTCTTCCTCTGCGCAGACAGGCGGTTGGTAGGTAAAGCTGGCGTGTTCAAGCCGAAGTGCCGTCAGTTTAGTGCGATAAAACTCCAACGCTTTTTCCTCTGCAAGCGGGTGCTCGCTGTCCGGTGCAAACGCTTCAGCTTCCATCAGACGCTCCGCGCTGGCAAGCATGGCGTAATAACGCGGCAGATACCCCGTAATGTTGGCAAACGGGTTTTGCACCTGCCCCACAAGCTGCATGATCGCCATCAAATTTCCGTAGCTCATCGTTCCGGTCAGAATACCATATCCGCAAAAGCCGATGCCCAGCAGATACGCGCCGTTCATCGCACCAGCAAACCCGATGTTGCACAGGTTGGAAAAGTTACTGCGCTTCATCCGTGCGTCCTTGTGCTTTTCCATCAGGCTTGCCGCCTGCGTTGCAGTCTGCTGCTCCTTTGCAAAAGTTCTCACTATGAGCAGGCTTTCCAACCGCTCCTGCAGAAAGACCCGAAGGGTGCCGTCTGCTTCCCGAATGTTTTTGTGCAGGCGTTTCATAATTTTCCGAAATCCATATGTCAATGCAAGCATCGCTGCACCGCCTGGCACCAGCACCAAAAAAAAGCGCGGCTCCAGCCATAAGATGGCTGCCAATGCGCCGAACAGCCGCACCAGCATTCCAATCAGACCAGGCACGATCTGCGTAACACCGCCTGCAATGATAGTGGTGTCTGATGTAAGGCGATTCATCCATTCACCGGAATGTACCGCCGTGACTGACGCATAATTTCCAGTGAGCAGTGCCGTAAAAAGCCGCTGCTTAAAGCGGTTTTCTACGGTGGTCGTGGTGTACTCGCTCAGAAAATGGCTCACAGCGCCAAGTACGATCTGCGCCGCGATCACGCCTGCCAGCAGCACAAACGCCGACCTAAACCCGGTGGATGCTCCCTGCACGGCCATATTGATAATACGCCGCAAAATAAAGGCAAAGGCGATACTGGAAACACTCAGCACCGCCTGTACTGCAACCAGAACGCCTACCAGAAGCTTGGCTTTTCCCGCTACGTTGCTGATCCATTGTAAGGTATTTTTTTGTTTCATTGACATAGCTTCCTTTTTATTCTTCCTGGCAGATCACGGCACCAAAGCACCGCTGCGCGCAGATAAAACAGATCACACCAAAGATGCACATACAGCTGGTAACGCTTATCCGTGACCGGGAGCTTCTGTCCATCCCTTATCACTGCCGTCAGCACGCCGATGATATGCCGATCGGTAATCCCGGTCTCCCGCCGCCAGCGGTTGTCTCCGCAGATTACATAATCGTTTTCACGCACTTTTAGAATACGGTGGAGCACATATTGTCCGCTGTCCCGACGGTAGAGCGGCACATCGTATTTTCTCAGCCGTCCTTCCGGTTTACTAACGATAAGCAGCAGGTCTTTACCCTGCCGGATCAGCGGCAGCATACTGTCGCCTACATTGCGGTAAAGCAAAAAGCCATTGCGCGCGATCTCCTCCTCAAATGTCGATTTACGCATCCAGCGCACCGATCTTTTCCAGGTTTGCCAGCACCATGTCCACATCCTCTGCCATCACGGCGCGTGGTGCATCGTATTTTTTCTCCATGGCATCCAGAATGGCATCTTTTGTGGTCTCCGTCTTGAGCTGATCAATGATGAATGCCGCCGTTTGATTGCTGCGCACCATGCCAGCAAATCCGCCGCCGGCTTCTACCATCACCTGCTCGCCATCCATTTCCTGTGTAACAAAAGTATCTTTCAGTTTCATATTTTAAATTGTCCTTTCTTGGAACGGTGTTTTTTAAAGAAGAAGGCAGGCTGCCGATGCGGCCTGCCTTCTTCTGATGTGTCATCAGTCGCCCCAAATAGTATAATCCGTACAGCCAGGATTGTTAAACGGACAACCAGTCGCCTGGTCAAATGGGCATTTTCCGATAGGGATACTAGTTCCCGATGTCGTAATAACATCTTCGGCTTCAAACTCAATGACTTCCATCTGAGCCTTTGTATACTTTTCCATTTTTACATACCTCCTTTCGCAGAAAATCTCTATGTGAAACGGCTGTTACACCGTGTCACGCAAAGGGTCAGCAGTCAGAGTGGGGGGCTTCCTCATAGGTCTGCTCTTTTTTCAGCCATGCCGCATAAGTGTTGCGCATCCCGTCCAGAAGATTCTGACGGTGTGCTTCTCGCACCTCTGGGAAGCACTCGTTTTCCTCACGACACTTTTTCAGTCGGATGCATTGTGGGTAATAGAAGCATACCTTACAGCTCTCCGTCTGCTCCCAGCATTCTCGAAAACGCTGCACCACCTTGGTATCCAACCCTCCCTGGTCAAGATGCCCAACAAAATTGTCCTCGGTATAGTGCTCACACAGGCCGATATTCCCATCCGGCAGAATGGTGACGGCATTACCGCTGTCTGCCATGCACTGGTTGAATCGTATATTCTTCCGTAGATATTGCTTCTGTCCAATGCCATATTGTGCCAGCTTCTGGCGAAGCAGCAGCTGCTTTTCATAGATCTGGCAACGGTCGTCTGCGTTGCTGATGTGCGCCGACCGATTACCCGAAAACTCAAAAAGAGTATGGCTATATACATAAAATTTTTTCTGCCCACCAAACCGCTCATGCAGTTCATCCGCCAACTGCATGAGGTTCTCCGCATTTTGGTTATTCATATTCAGGCGGATAATGATGGTAACTCCAGCGTCCATCAAACGCTGTATGTTGCCTATGACGATTTTATAAGGACTTTCGCCATCCTTATAAATAAATGCCTTGCTGCGGTTATAAATTTCTTCCGTGCCATCAAGCGTGATCTGCACGCTCTTCAGCTTCCAATGAGAAACCGCTTGTTCTACGGTATCTTTGTCAAACAGGTACCCGTTGGAGGTCATCATGGAATCGTATGTAATGCCCTTTTCAGTAAGGTCGGTGCAGATGATGTCAATGACCTGCTTATTAAAAAGCGGTTCACCGCCAAACCAGTGCAGATGAACCTTTTCTCCGTCGCAATGCGCTGCAATATAAGCCGCCGCCTTGTGTGCAGTTTCATCGCTCATTGGAATGCGTGAACGCCCCATCTCATAGCAGTAAAAGCACCGGGCGTTGCAGTCCGTGGTGGTAAAGATGGTATAAGTGGTTATATGCTCTGGTTCCTTCTGCATCGTCCGGCGGATAAAACGCACCTGGTCAGCATATTTCTGATCATCCATCTCCTGCGGTACTCTAAACCAGCCATCCCACAGCTCAGGCAGAGCATCTGGTGTGGTATACTCCTCCTGCGTGAGCAGAAGCAGGGCCCATGTGAGGGTATTAAACACCAATACTCCACCCTCAACCGGCTGGGCAAGAACATATGTCATCCAGCGCAGACCGTACTCTGCCGGTTTTGCTTTGCCCAATATTTTCATGATATTGCCTGATGGCTGCAAAATAGTTTTCATATACTTTTCCCCTATTCCTGATTCATTCCACGATAAGCTACCAATGCAGCCTCCGGGTTCATATTGCATTCCAATCGATACAGCGGCACACTGCTGCCCAGCTGATTCACAAGCGCCAGCACTTTTACAAGTGCATCCGGAGCTTCTGGTCGATGAATCTGCTGGCAGAGCATTGGCAGGGCATCCTTTTTAGAAATACGTTTGATGTGATTCTTTTCGCTGCGAGTCAGAATGCACACTGCCTTAAGCGGACAGGCAATATTTGTGCTCAAGCGTTCCTTGCCATCCCACGGCGTTCCGTAGACAGTCACACCCTCGTTTGCAACATGCAGCAACGGCTTATCACCATTCACCATCACGGCACGTGAGCCAAACTGCTGCATCCACAAACTGGTATGAGTGCTTTTGCCTGTGCCGCTTTTGGCGGTAAACAAATATGCCTGTCCATCCACTGCCACCACTGAACCATGCATCAGCAAAATATCTTCCTGCACCAAAAGCTGCGCCAGCTTACGATAAACCGCCAGCGTTTCCAGATATGAGTTTGTATAGCTTTGAATTGAAACATGTTCCAATGCTTCTGTCTGCATTGAACGCTTCCGCTCAAAATCAATGTCAACAGACGTAATTGAAATGTGATATTCGGCTTCATCATCCACCCGATAAGGTGCACATAATGTGTGCACATCTTTATAAATAGACTTTATTTCAATTGCATGACCTGCCAACCGATATGTATTCTGCATAATTTACTTCCTTTGAACAATTTGAAACTGTTAATATCCTAATTATAAGCATGGCAAGTACAAAAGTCAATGATTTTGGTGACTTTTCACATTTTATTTGTTGTGTTTTTCAGACTTTTTAGATGTTTTAAACACATCTGACTATTCTACATATTCTCCTAGCCATTCTTTCTCAATTTTTTGACATAATACCTGTCCGTTAACTTTAACTATACCATCACGGAATGCGATAAAGCAAGCGTAATTTTTAGGTGATATAGATGCGTCAGAAAAGTATTCTCAGTGATGAAATCATTGGAAGATACATTGCGAGTATTGTAATGTTAGCCAATGAAACTCCTAGCTTTCGTCCTGAAAAGGAAATAGTTCTTTCCCTGTAATCGCCTTGCTTTCATCTGGCTCATTTATACACAACCCCTTTTTTCAGAATAATATTTGCATACTGAGCGGTTTCTCCTGTTGCAACAACACAGTATGCATTTTTCGCTCTCTCGTAGTACGAAAAACGTTCCATAAATTCAACTGGCGTGCCTGGTTCCTGCTCATTTAAAATTTCTTTATATTTATCCCAAATTACTGGAACTACTGGATCTCCCGGAACCACCTCCATCAAAATAAAACGATCTTTTTCATACGTATCAAGCGGAAAAAGCGGCAAAATTGCCTTAAGTAAATCTGCTGCTCCTATTCCGTCTGCACGAATTACACGTTTTCCTGTTGTCTCAGACGGAAAATTTGCATCTGCAAGAACAATCTCATCTCCATGTCCCATCTCACACAAAACCTTTAACAGCTCTGGGCTAATTAACGGTGAAATTCCTTTTAACATAATCTTCTCCTCCTGCAAAACAGTCTGCATGCATAATGCATGCAGACCTTTCATTTATTAAGTATTTATACAAACTGACACTGCCATACAGACACACCGCTGTCTTGGAACACATCATGTAAACGCTCCTGCAGCTGTTTGGCCGTAATACCCTTTTTCAATACAACCTGAAGGAAACCACCGCCTCCTGCGCCACAGATCATCTTTGCATCAATAAGATCCTCTACTGCCTTAAAAATCATATCAATACAAACATTTGTACATCCGCTGTCAAGACGCTTGCTTAATTCCCAGTGTTCATTTAAAAGTCTTGCAAATGCATCGACATCACCTTTCTCCAGCTCAAAACGCATCAAAACTGCACTTCGCTGAATCTCATACAGCACCTCGACTGCATCTGAATTGCCACCCACATATCGTCCTACTACATCGCGCAGCAGATTTCTTGCCAGACGGCGCTGTCCTGAATAAATAAGACAGAAACGCTCATCAAGTTCTTTCATTGTCTTTTCACTTACAACACATGGCATACAGCTGATTTGCTGTCTGACTTCTGCATGAGATGTTACCATCTTAATTCCAGGTGCAAGACCGCCTACCTGATCCTGCCAGCCTCCTCCTGTTGACATGATCTGTTCCATGCAAAGCACACGGTTATATAACTCATCCTCTTCCAGCTTACGTCCTGTAATTTCATATAATGCTTTCACACATGCGCCAGCAAGGATAGAGGATGTTCCAAGACCAGAGCCACGAGGAATATTGATTACCCGTGTAGATAAATATAATCCACTGCCCAACTGATTTGTAATCTCCTCAATTGAACGATTTTCACTATACGGAATCAAACCACATGCAATTAATGCTGCCTTATGAAGTGCAAATGGATCATATGGATTACTTGAATCCTGCAGCTGCTTAATATCAGTAAATTCCTGCTCTGCTCCACTGTCTGCACTAGCCAAAACTATCCTGTTTCCTTCAATGCGACGTGCAATTGCCTCAATCGGGTAATTTCCATCTAATAATACTGCAGCATTCAAAACAGTTCCGCCATGCTCCATGCAATATGGAGGAGTATCACTCCAACCACCTCCCCAGTTTACACGAACTGGCAGACGAACAATTGACTCTTCCTTTAAAAGCTTCGTTTCCCTGCTGCATTCAAGCCCTGCAACAGCTGTATCCAAAACTGCTTTTCCAATCGTATCAAAACAATTGTCCATATATGTTTCTTTTACAAGTGACAGCATGTAATAAATACGAATCTTACGGCTAAACTGTTCAAGGTTACGGCTATCCAAACGTTCTGCTTCTCTCAAAAGCAAACGTTCAACACGTGGTGAAACATTTCCTCCGCAAGATATAAATGCCTGCTTTAAATCAACTTTATTGTCAATAGCTTCTAAAAGTGATTCCACACGGACCTTATCATCTAATTTATCCTGCCACGGAAGAATTGCCGTCACATCAGCCATATTAAAACTATCTTTTAATGAAACAAAAGAGTCTTTAATAGGAAAACCCTGCTCATATGCCTGCAGCGTGGCATCTACTGCCTCACGCATGGTGCGACAAATAGGATAAATTTTTGCTGTCCAAAGCGGCTCTGAAAGCTTCCTTCCAAACAGGCTGCATTCCTTTGGATTATCATTTACCCCATACATACGAGCAACAAACTGCTCCTCACCAAGCTTTAAACCATGAATCACGGCACCATCTGGAATATTCTGTCCATCAAGCGTAACACCTGATACCACACAATTCGTTCCAATCACTGTTCCATGGTGAACATAGCTGTCCTCTACATAAGTGCCCTTTCCAATCTTTGCACGCTTGCTGATATAACTGTTTCCAGATGCATAGCCACTGCGGATGCTTGTACTATTAGTATTTACAAAACTGTTCCATCCAAGATATACAAACTGCTCCATTCCCTCTGTCATTAAATGGCGCAGCTCTTTTGTCGTTCCGAAATGGATAAATGCAGCCGGTGACATGCGAATCAGCTTCATATGAAATGTATGAAGCACCTCCCAAAGTTTCGTGCGGCACTCATGAAGCTCTGGCGTAAAATCACCTTCCGGTGTTTCCTTATAATACTGCTCCAGCGAGGACTGGGATGCCAGCGGATATAAAAAGTCTGCATAAAAAGACAGTCTTGTATTTTCATTTACATAAGCATCAAACTGCTCTGGCGTATCTACCAATTTATATAATGCCTTTAACAGATCTGTATCCATGATAACAGCACCTGTATCAATATCAACATTTCCGTTTTCATCTGCAGCCTGCAGCTCATGAAGCTGATCTACTGTTTTCTTATGTAAAAATCCACCTACATTTCCCTGCTCATCAACACGGTATACACCATGATTTTTTCCAATCTCAGCAGGTTCCTTAATTGACAGTGCCGCTGCTCCGCTTCCGTAAAAATCAATCTGAAGTGGATTAAACAACAAAAGAACATCACCTGAACATACAAGCATACCAGCACGAATACGCGCTGCTACTCCGCACATGGAAATCATAAACTCATCAAAAAGTGTAGATCTTCTGCCATTTGGAAGCAGACGCGGAACAGGCGAGAACAGCTTGCCACATGCCGAATACTGAGGCACACGCTTACTGTCTCCACCAGAATGAATCACGAGAATACGCTTATCATCAAAACTTCCTGCATCCTGATGTATGTAACGCAGCACATTTAATGTAGCGCCGCCGCTTCCCACTCTTTTTCCATCTGGATCTGGAAGAACTGCATAATGGATAGATTTTGGCAACATTCCATGATCAAGACGATACTGGATCTGCATACGATATGACTGCGCCTGTGATTCATTTGACGCAGTCAAAATCACATAATCCCAAAGCGGCATTTTTTGTTTTTCAAGCAATTCCATATATTGCCTGGTGCAATCCTCATAAGACTGCTGAAGAAATAATGTTTTGTGTGACATGTTATCTTTTCCTTTCACCTTATATATTCCCTATTATATCGTACTTCTTTTTTAACGTCCACTAGATTTCATACTTAATCTTATCATGAACATTAACATCTTTTCCCATCTGGACCTCAATTACTTTTAGCTCTGTATCTGCAATAATGGTGTGGCGGCAGCCTGCCTTCATCTCAATAACATCACCTGGCTTTACATCACGTTCTTTCTCATTTAAAATTACGCGGCCTGTTCCAGAAATAATGGTCCATACTTCATCGCGAAACTCATGGCTGTGATAATTCATTTTATGACCAGGATTTAAAGTTACCTTGATCGTAAGACTCTCTTTCTCAACGTCCAAAACACGAAAGCTTCCCCATGACTTCTCGGCAAACATAACTCGATGATCCAGTGTATTGACGAATGGCTTAATATAGCTCGACTGCTTTTTATCTGATACAAGAATGCCATCCGGACTGGCTGATACAACAACATCCTTTAATCCCATACAAAGCACTGGAAGATTAAGTTCATTTACGACATGCACATTCTGACAACTTTCACTAAAAAGCGCCTGACCAACATTGCGGCTGTCCATCGCCTCTGTAAGAGTATTCCATGTTCCCAAATCTTTCCACATTCCAGAAAAACGCATTACTTCGATTTTTTCCTCATGCTCAACAACTGCATAGTCAAAGCTGATTTTCTCTAATGTCTCATATTTATCAAACAAATCCTGATAATCAGTAAAATCAATCAGCTGATGTGCTCTTTCCAATACATAGCCAAGTCGAAGTGCAAACACACCGCCATTCCAAAGAGCTCCCTGTGTAATATAAGTTTGAGCAACCTCTTCTGTTGGTTTCTCCTTGAACATAGAAACTGAGCTGATATTGTCCAGTGACTTTGGAATAATATAACCATACTTTGCACTTGGATATGTAGGCTCAATTCCCATTAGAACAAGATTAGCCGAACTTTCTGCTGCACGTTTTCCAAGCGCATCAAGAGCTTCAAAATAATCACTATCGACATAAGGATCAACTGGACAAATTACAATAGCTTCATCTAACGGCAGATGCTTTTTATCCTTCAAATAAGCTGCTGCCAGTGCAATTGCCGGAAACGTATCTCTTCTGCAAGGCTCAACACTAATTCCAACATTTTCTCCAAGCTGATTATGAATTGCTGATACCTGAGACTTTGATGTTGCAATTGTCACATTAGCATCAGGATCAATACTTCTAATCTGACGATACACTCTCTGCACCATAGATTCAAGCGTTCCATCCTCTTTATGAAAAATCTTAATAAACTGTTTTGATCTAATATCATTTGAAAGCGGCCATAAACGCTGTCCAGAACCACCAGATAACAATACAATATTCATTTTTTTATCCTTTCTTATACGCGAAAGGCCGCTGCCCAAATTGGGTAACGGCCGCCTTTCATTTAATCGTTATCGTTCAGCCCTCATCGGGTTATTTAAAAAGTCTTCATAGGACAGACGAATTCCTTCTTCAAGCTCTGTCTTATATGTCCAGCCAAGATTCTTAGCCTTAGATACGTCAAGCAGCTTTCTAGGAGTACCATTTGGCTTTGTTGTATCCCAATTGATCTTTCCAGTATAGCCGATTACCTTTGCCACTAGCTCGGTCAGCTCCTTAATTGTCAGCTCTTTTCCAGTTCCGGCATTGACAGTCTCATCTCCGCTATAGTTATTCATCAAGAATACACATAAGTTTGCCAGATCATCTACATACAAAAATTCACGAAGCGGTGAACCATCTCCCCAGCAGGTAACTTCCTCAAGACCATTTACCTTTGCCTCATGGAAACGGCGAATAAGTGCCGGAAGCACATGGCTGTGAGTAGGATGATAATTATCATTAGGACCATAAAGATTTGTCGGCATAACGCTGATATAATCAGTGTTATACTGGCGATTTAAAAATTCACAATACTTTAAGCCAGAAATTTTAGCAAGCGCATATGCCTCATTTGTCTTTTCAAGTTCAGATGTCAGCAGACAGCTTTCCTTCATAGGCTGTGGTGCCATACGCGGATAAATACAAGAAGAACCTAAAAATTCAAGTTTCTTGCAGCCATTCTTCCATGCAGAATGAATCACATTCATCTCAAGAATCATGTTATCATACATAAAATCAGCTAATGCATTCTGATTTGCCACAATACCGCCAACCTTTGCTGCTGCTAAAAATACGTATTCTGGCTTTTCTTCTGCAAAAAATGCCTCAACTGCATCCTGACGGCATAAATCCAGCTCAGCATGTGTACGAGTCACAATATTTGTATATCCCTGACGCTGTAATTCTCTAACAATCGCAGAACCTACCATTCCGCGATGACCTGCTACATATATTTTTGCATTCTTGTCCATCATAATCGTCACCTGTTTCTCGCTCTTTCTAAATTACAGAGCAGCCTCCTTCATTGCTTTCTCCTGCTTTGCAAGCTGTCTGTCATGCTTTGCCATGATCTCAACTAACTGTGCATATGTTGTCTTCTGCGGATTCCAGCCAAGAACAGTCTTTGCCTTTGTCGGATCACCCCACAGATTATCAACGTCAGTCGGACGGAACCACGCCGGGTTTACACATACAAGCATCTTTCCAGTCTGTGCATCATAGCCCTTTTCATCAAGACCAGTTCCCTCCCAACGGATCGTGATGCCATTTGCTGCAAATGCCTTTTCTGTAAAATCACGTACTGTATGCTGCTCACCTGTTGCAATAACAAAATCTTCTGGTGTCTCATGCTGCATAATCATCCACATGCACTCTACATAATCCTTTGCATAACCCCAGTCACGCAAAGAATCCATATTTCCAAGCTCCAAATGATCCTGCAGTCCCTCTGCGATACGGCCTGCTGCCAACGTAATCTTTCTAGTAACAAAGTTTTCACCACGTCTCTCAGACTCATGGTTAAACAAAATGCCATTTACAGCAAACATGCCATATGCCTCACGGTATTCCTTTACAATCCAAAAGCCATACTGCTTTGCAACTGCATATGGAGAATATGGATGAAATGGTGTTGTCTCCTTCTGCGGAACTTCCTCAACCTTTCCATAAAGCTCAGATGTGGATGCCTGATATACCTTTGTCTTCTTTGTCAGACCAAGTATACGGCATGCCTCTAAAATACGCAGAACGCCAAGTGCATCTACATCGCCAGAATACTCTGGTACGTCAAATGATACCTGCACATGTGACTGTGCTGCCAAATTGTAAATCTCATCTGGATTAACAAGACTGATAATACGAATTAATGATGAGGAGTCTGACAGATCTCCGTCATGAAGTGTAATTTTTCCCATTAAATGATCAATACGTGCTGTATTTGAAATAGATGCACGGCGTGTAATTCCATGAACCTCATATCCCTTCTCCAGCAAAAACTCTGCCAGATAAGAACCGTCCTGTCCTGTAATTCCTGTAATCAATGCAACCTTTGCCATAGATATAACTCCTCTTTTGATTATTCTTGTTTTCAGCTTCCTCTTTATTTTATCCTTTTTAAAATAAAAAAACAGAGCTTATCTTGCATTATTTTTGCACTATATTGGTTTTTATCATTACTGCCACTGCTTGCGGTATTCTTTGGGACTGATCCCCTCTGACTTTTTAAACATTCTGCTAAAATATCCAGCTCCATCCATTCCAACAGCACATCCAACCTCATCTATCGTCATTTGTGTAAAACGAAGCAGCTGTTTTGCCCTTGTAATACGTTTTGAAATAAGATAACTACTGATCGTCATTCCATACGTTTCCTTAAAAATTTTTAAAAGGTAATATTTATTAATAAAAAATTGCGCCTCTAAATCATCTAACGTAATTTTTTCAACATAATGCTCGTCCATATAATTTTTTACAGAAACCAGTTCCATACGTTTCTTTGAAATTGCTGAATTATCAGGGTTCCAAGATTCCTGCATAAGAAGTGTTAAAAGTGTGCTCAAACTTTCATTAATTCGCATATCACGTATATAATCAGATGATCCTGCAAGCTTATACAGCTGCTTCAAAATCTCTTCAAATACTTTACTATTCTCCGGGTGAAATATTGGCAATCCACCTCGTTCTTTATATTTTTCATAAATTGCCGTCATACTTGTTCCATAAAAATGGCACCATGCAAGTGACCATAAATTTTCTGATGTACTGTGGCTGTATGGTTTTTGACAATCAATAAAGACACAATCTCCCTGTTTTAGCTGATATTGACGTCCTTCATACGTTAAGCTTCCCTCTCCATCCAAAACAAGGAAATATAAATATGATGTCAGCCCCGATCTGGTAGATGTATGTGGACTGCGTGCCTTCAGCGACCCTACTTCCTGCAAATTAAGAAGAGCACTGCGCGCAAATAAAGATGGTGTATATAAAATACGATCAGACTGAACTGATGCTTCACTATTTAAAAATAATTCCTGCATAAAATTTTACTCCGCCTATTTTTCTTTAGCCTCATTTTCTAATACTTACAGTATACAAGACAATTTCAAGACATGCAAGATAATCCTTCTTCAAAGGAAAGCATATTTGCAAATTAATAAAATTGATGCTAATATAGCTTAATAAGGAATTTAATCAATTCAAGTCAATTCAACTTTTTAGGGGGATAAATCATGGCAGAAAAATATAAGAAAATTGTAATTGTTACTGGCGGAAGTTCTGGCATTGGGCGCTGCACGGCATCTGCTCTGAGAGACAGCGGTTGTATTGTCTATGAGTTTAGTCGCAGAAATATACCGATGGATGGAGTTATCCATCTGTCAGTAGATGTGACCGATGAAAACGCTGTCAACTCAGCTGTGAAACAAATCATTCAAAAAGAAACAAAAATTGATGCGGTTATCAACTGCGCAGGCTTTGGTATTTCTGGTGCAGTCGAGTTTACATCAACCGATCAGGCAAAAGCTCAGTTTGATGTAAACTTCTTTGGAACAGTCAATGTAAATAAAGCTGTTCTCCCCTTCATGCGTCATCAGGGTAATGGTCATATTATTAATATCAGCTCAGTAGCCGCTGTAGCCCACATTCCATTCCAGACCTTCTACTCGGCAAGCAAGGCCGCTATTTCTTCTTACTCTTACGCTTTGGAAAATGAAGTTAAACCCTATGGCATCCATGTTACCATCGTAGAGTTGGGTGACATCTGCACAGGTTTTACACAGATGCGCCAGAAAAGTATTCTCGGTGATGATGAGTACGGTGGACGCATCTCTCGGAGTGTCAGCCAGATGGAGCATGATGAGCAAAACGGTATGAACCCAGAAGTCATCGGAAAATACATTGCGAATATTGTGAAGAAAAAGAGACCAGCAATTGTTTATGTTGCCAGCGCACAATATAAATTCTTAAGTCTTTTGTGCAAGATCCTCCCAGCTGCAGTCCGAGAAAAAATCGTTGGAAAAATATATGGGTAAAGCTTTACTCATGCAGTTCCAGCGGCAGTCCGTCCGGGTCATGGAAGAAAGTCATCTTCTTTCCAGTATAATCGTCAAACCTAATCGGCTCACATTCGATTCCTGCCGCTGTCAGTTCTTTCACCGTCTGCTCAACGCTATCAACGCCAAACGCAAGGTGACGCAAACCACATGCCTCCGGGCGATTCACACGCTTCGGAGGATTTTCCTCTACGAAAATCTCCAATTCCGTAAGCTCATTGACACGAAGATCTAGCTTCCAGTCTTTACGCTCTGGGCGGTAGTTTTCTCTGATGACAGAGAATCCCAGCTTGTTCACATAAAAATCCTTTGCGGCTTCGTAGTTGGATACGATTATTGCAATATGATGTATTTTTGATAAATTCATTTTTCTTACACTCCATTTCTCTTACTTTTGTTCTTCTTTGTTTAATACCATATGGCTGGCATGTAACTTTTCTGGCTAAGCCAAGGGGACAGTAATTAAGCCGGATGCACAATAAAACAGCCATCACACCTGTCACCACTGGTTCCCCTTTTTCTCAGTATAGCATATTATACACCTGGCATCAAATTATTTTCCAATTTTAGAAACATAATAAAACAGCTACAACACCTATTGATCTCTACTGGCTCATCGAATTAAGCTAGTAAAAACTCACCTTTCTCCCATATTTATCAGCACAATTTGCTGTTATCATCGCGCCACTACCTCTGCCTGCTGCTATCACGATTAATCTGTCTGACCATGAAGCAATTAGTCTATTTCGCTGCGGAAATGTGTAACTGGACGGTTCTGTTCCAGGTGGATACTCTGATAACAGTAATCCCGTTTCACGTATTCTCTCCATCAGACGCTCATGCTCCGCTGGATAACAAATATCAAGCCCATTTCCTACAATAGCAACTGTATATGAACCGGAATTAACACAGACTGTTCCAGCACATGCATCAATTCCTTTTGCCATACCGCTGATCACAATTTCCTGCTCTTTTATGCATTGTCTTGTCAATTCAATGCAGCATTGTTTTGCAGCCTGTGTGCATCGCCTTGCACCAACAATTCCAACCGTGGGCTTTAAAATACCTTCTTCTGAGGTAAATGACCCCTGGTAATATAAGACAGATGGTGCATCCTTTACCTGCTTTGCTTTCTTTGGATACCTGATATCGGCTTTTGTGAGAACATAAATTTTCTTTTTCTCACAATCTTCCAAAATTTTTTCTGCCCGGTCAAATGAGCGTGATTGTAAAATACTAGCAATCTGTCTCTTTGTGATACCCGAAATTTCCCTCAAACATTTTTCATCCGCATCATATATATCCTGTGGACTTTTAAATTTTGCAAGTAAGCGTCCTTCCATAACTGAACCCACATAAGGAATCTGTGTAAGCCAAATCCAATATTTTATAAAATCCTTTTCCTCCACTATTTCACCACCATCATCTTGCTATTGCTTTCGTCCAGATCACGACACGAAATCACCTTCTTCGTATCCTGAAAACGAATCTTCTCTGCTCCATCCAAATCGGCACTTGTTCTTGCCAGTCTCAGAAGCTTATGGATCACTCGCGCACTATATCCATACTTTTCACTTGTCTCCTTTAACAAATCCAGCGAATCTGCCTCCATCTCGCAATATTTTTTTATAAGAGACGTTGTCATCTGTGCATTACAGTTGATTCCCTCCTCCAAAGAATAGCGCTCCTGCTGAATCTTTCTTGCTGCCTCTACCCTTTTTCGAAGTTCCAAAGAAGAATATGACATTGTTTTATTTTCCATCTCAAAAAAATTGACAGGATGTACCTCTTTTTGAATGTCAATACGGTCCATAATCGGACCTGAAATTTTACCGCGATATTTAATAATCTCATAATCAGTACATCGACACTTTGAGCTTGGATAATATCCACATGGACATGGATTCATTGCAGTTACAAACATAAAATTAGCTGGATATGTATGTGCGCCGTTTACTCTGGCAACAGATACTTTCTTATCCTCAACAGGCTGACGAAGTGCATCCAATGTTTTTCTGGAAAACTCTGCCAGCTCATCAAGAAACAAAACACCATTATGGGCAAGCGAAACCTCTCCCGGCATCGCATTTACTCCGCCCCCAATTAATGCGTTTAATGATGCATTGTGATGTGGTGCACGAAATGGTCTGTTTTTGACTAGCGAATGGCCATTTGACAATAATCCTGATATACTGTAAATCTTCGTTACCTCCAGGCATTCTTCCTCTGACATTTCTGGGAGAATCGTTGATATTCGCTGTGCAATCATTGTTTTTCCACAACCTGGTTCACCGATCATTAGCATATTGTGACCGCCAGCTGCTGCTAATAAAGCAGCTTCAATTACATCTTCCTGACCTTTTACATCTGAAAAATCTAATGTACGCTCCGCAAAAAGAGAATCTTCAGCAATAATCTCTGGCTTTTCCAAAAAAGCCTGTTTTCCTTCAAGATATCTGATCACTTCCGTCAAATCAGTAAACCCTAGCGTTTCAATTCCATGAACAAGCTTCGCCTCTCCGATGTTTGCCTGAGGGATAATCACCTTCTTGATCCCATTCTTCTTTGCTGCTAATATCATCGGCAAGATTCCACAACATGCTCGCAGACTTCCATCTAATGACAGTTCTCCGATAAAACCATACTGATTCAATTCTTTTGCTGCAATATTTTCCCCTTCCTGCAAAACACCAATAGCCATTGCTAAGTCAAAATGAGAACCTCTTTTTTTCTTGTCACCAGGTGCCAGGCTGATAATCACGCGTTTTTTTGGAAATACATAACCACTCTCGTCAATCGCTGACTGAATACGATCTCCTGCTTCCTTAACAGCCACATCTCCCATTCCGATGATGGATATCATTGGCTGTCCATCAAGCACTTTCGACTCAATATCTACTGTATAGCCGTCTACTCCCTGTATTGCAAAGCTTTTTACCACGGTAGCCATGTTTCATCCTCCCCTATTTCTTTTTGAATCATATTTTCATTAATTTTATACTTGTGAGTGGCATCCTCTACAAATTCTCTATAATAAAAAATGCTTTGTTTAAAAAATGCAAGTGTTTTTTCTGGCTGTGTTATCCGATCATCCGTCATTCGAAGTATCGTCCTGTAGCTACTCCATGGATAATCTTCAGGATGTGCAGTTATCTTTGCCTTCACTGGATTCATATGTATGTATCGACTTGTCTGCAAAAAATAGCTGTCATCCTTAACTATACATGACTTAAAACGCCCTTCAAACACATGACCATGGTATCCATACCTCTGATTATAATAGGATGCATAGCAGCTCATAATTTCCTTAAAAGTTTTTCCTATTTCATGTGGTCCTGTTTCAATAAGAACATGAAAATGGTTACTCATCAAACAATATGCATGCAGACTACACTCATGTTTTTCCATCATTTTCTTTAACAACAGCAAAAACATCTGATAATCCGTGTCATCCTGAAAAATAACCATTCTGCGTATTCCCCTAGCCATTGCATGATAAGTTGCACCAGGATACCAAATTCTTTTTTGACGAATAATATCACCCTCTCTCTTGCGTTTTATCATATACAATATTATCATTGATGATTATGTGTAAATATAGATAAAAGCACTGAGCTTTTATCTAATTTACTTTTAATCTGGTCACTTTGCTTCCTGATCACAAAGCTCAACCTTTATCCTTTTTCCAAGAGCGTTAGCATATTTTTGCAGTACAACTAATGTCGGTACTCTTGAACCGTTTTCAAAACGCGCAATATTGGCTGGCAATATTCCTGTAATATCTGCTATATCCTGCTGCGTTTTCTTCTGGTATTTTCTTTCTGCCACTAATTCTGCAATCAATGCAGATGACATTTGCAGCGTATTTTTCTGAATTTCTTCTGCATAAGCCATAAGCCGTTTTTCTCGTGCCTTTTTTTGTGTCTGATACTCTTCCATATTATTATTCAGAGCACTGTCCATCTCTTTTGTTTTTTCCTGCATATAATGCACATTCTTCCTTTGTCTGTTTTGTGTTATTATATCATGTATGATAGGCTTTTGCAAGAGTTTTTTCTTAGATCGTGGGTGCGGACGCGTTGTTTGACGCACTGTCTGTCACGTAATTGCCTACTATACCTTATACGCCATACTTCCTTGCTGCCCATAGAATCCCATGCGCAGAGCTATTGCAGCAAATCTCGTTATCCATCACCATACTGACCGCCTGTTCTAACGGCATGACTAATACCTCGATTTCTTCTGTCGCGTCCAAATGCTGCCCACTGACCTTACGGCAATGATCTGCAAAGTATATGTGCATATAGTTTGTAAGCTTCGCGGAACTTTCTACTGTTCTTCCAATAAACTGCCAGTCATCTGAGACATAACCTGTCTCTTCCAACAACTCTCTCTTTGCAACCTCTAGACCTTCCTCTCCCCTTTCAAAACCACCTGCTGGGATCTCAATCAGGTCTCGACCATAACAATGCCGATATTCTTTTTTCAATATGATATTTCCATCATCATCTAATGCTACAATTGCCGCCGCCTCGTTAATCGTAATGGCATAAAAATCATCAATATGTTGCCCATTTGGAAGCTCCACAGCATCTTTTCTCACCTTCACCCACTTAGTATCAAGCAGCTCTTGTGAGCATGTCGTTTTCCATTTATCCATGCTTATTACCCGTCTTTCTGCGAAAGACACCAATGTGTCATGAAACATGTGCATTGGCTTTCGCTATCTAATTT
>CAKQXY010000029.1 GCA_934292725.1 uncultured Lachnospiraceae bacterium | reverse complement strand
GGGTATACCCACTATTGAGCGTTTACTTACAAAAGGCCATACAAACGACGTAATGCTATATCCATTTAAATTCACATTTTCTGTAAACATAAAATCTCCAATCATTTTATTTTGATACTCAATAAATGAAACTCCATTTCTACGTTGCCAATGATATGCATATCCGGACAGTTCTTCTTTGTATCAATATCCTTCGGGCTAGGACTCCATTTCTACTACGCCCAAGCAGTTATTTTCGGCGAGGGAATTCGATAATTGTATCAATGCCCTTTCGGGCTGATGCTTCATTTCTACTTATCACATGTATTAATAAGCATGTTAAAGATGTATATACGTATCAATGCCCTCTCGGGCTAGTGCTCCATTTCTACATTACAGGACAGGCACGTGATGAATGTTATATAAGGCGTATCAATGCCCTCTCGGGCTAGTGCTCCATTTCTACATAGTAACTTATGTTTCATGGCAATAACACAACATTGTATCAATGCCCTCTCGGGCTAGTGCTCCATTTCTACGGTACCCCTTCGAAAACCTAGGTTTTATGCGGTTTCTGGAGCCTATTTTTGCAGGTATTTATCAGAATATTCTGACAATAACCACTTTTCGTGCATGTTAACAATTTGGACATATTTAATTGTCACTAGCACTACTTGGATCTTTTTCAGTATAACACTCTTCCTGCAGTTTGTCATCCGTTATTTTTACATTTCTCCCATAAGTAACAGTTTGATGTTACAGTTCATGGATAAGCCAATATTGCGGCAAAGCCCGAAGGTGAATGGATTTCACGAGCCGGACACTTGAAGCAGGTCTTTCAAAGTAATGTATAATAAGAAAGAACATAAAAGGAACCTGCTGAGTTTGGTCCGTCGACGAAACCATTGCACCGAAGGGCTTTCGTAACATAGCCCCATGAACAGTAACATCTATTTCTCAAGTCATTCTATTGTGCCGCTGTCTGTAATATAACGTTATTTTTCATTGACTGTCTCACTTAGACGTTTCACACCTTTCATTTTATAAAATTCATTCACCAAACTACGATATCCGCATTGTTTCATTTTCTCGTACTTAAAATGGTAATTTTTCTTGTTGTATTGTCCAGTTACCACATAGCGAATACATTCCTGCACATAATGATCTATTATTCTCAGACTCTTCTCTGTATTGATAACAGGAAAATACCAGCGACTCCACGTCAATTCATTTTCTCCATTATCCTCATAAAACTTTTTATTTACACGCCGTATATATCCCCTCACTGCCTGTTCGTCTGTTGTCTTCTTTTTACATTTCCATCTATATAATGCCCTCGCTTTCCTTTTAAGCTTTTTCTTTATTTTATCTAAAGCCTCATCTGACACATCTATACAGTTTCCACTGCATTGAAATCCAAGAAAAGTCCATGCCTCTTTTGGATTCGTTTTCCTTGTTTTTTTCTCATTTAACACAAGTCCTGCCTCGTGTATCATTTCTGTAAGCCTTTCACTGTATTGTTCTATCTTCTTTTCTTCCTGCGCAAAGATAATAATATCATCGGAATATCTTGCATACAGAACATCATTTTCTTGAAACCAGACGTCAATTTTCATAAGATAAAGATTTGCCAAAAAGGCTGACAGTGGCATGCCTGCCATAATTCCTTTTTCTTCTTGAATTACTTGTTTATTGTATTCCACATAGGGATTCTTAAGTATTGCACATATGACGTTATAAAGAATCGGTTCTTCCACTAATACTTCCTTGACCATTGGAAGTATCTTATCTACACTAACTGAATTAAAATAATTGTGAATATCCAATTTGTATGTGTACCAATCTCCCTCTTTTTGTTTTTCTCTCAGATATCGAACCGCTGTCTGCGCGTTTACAAATTTTCTAAACGAAAACAGATTATTAGCAAAGCAATTATCATATTTATGAAGTTTCCAAGCTATTACCTTTAAAACTACCTGTACATCATAAGGATATACATAAACAGCTCTCTTACGATCTGTTCCCTTCTTGCTCAGCAGCACTTTTCTAGGAATAAATATAAATTCTTCACCGCTTTTCCCTACTTGTTTCATATTATTTACAATCGGCACATATTTCTTTTGAGCAATGTATTCCTGTAACTTCTTCCACTCCACTGGATTTTCGTGTAAAACATTTTCTAGGTACTGCTGCCAAACAGTCTCCTGCTCCAATTCCTGTAATATCTCCATATCTTTCTTCTTCCCTTCACAAACCTTTGTATAAAAAAGGTCAGGTGAACTTTTCACTATTCACCTGACTTTTATATAAATCAGAAAAGAAAATGCATTTAACATGCGTGTTACGCATACCAGACCGTACACCAACTCATCACCTGCACGATTTTTATCTAAGCTGGTGCTTTGCCCATCGCAGGTACCTTTCGGCGTTTCCTTTCTGCTTTATATCGTATCTTATTCTTCTAATTCTTCTGCTACGCGTTCTCGCACATAGTTTCGTTCATTTCTCATTTCAATAAAAAACCTCATATATGACACATCATTTGCATCGCAGACTGCTTCCGTTCCTCTGAATGGCATTGATCTGTATTGATTCTGTGTAGTTAATACTACTGCTAGCACAGGTACACCATTTTGGGAAAACAAGAAATCGATTGGATGACATTTTTCATGACATGAAGCATCCAAACGTCTTGCAGAAACAGTTCTCTCAATCTGATATTGAGGAAAATTTTCTTTAAAAATGCGATAAAAATATTCTGGACTAATCCCTCCTGCCTGAAGCCGCTTTTCATTTTCTTCTGCATAATTTATATCTTCCTCTATCAACTCTTCCTGCTTCGGTAGTGGATCTAGCTCTTTCTGCTTCTCTTGCTTTCCTTTTCCAAATAATCTACTAAAGAAACTCATCATAATCTCCCTTCAACTTAAAATTTAATGTTCTTTAATTCCCTTTCGGGCTGAGGCTCCATTTCTACCAAATTTAAACCGGAAGTATAGATTCAGACGTTTTTTTGTATCAATGCCCTTTCGGGCTAAAGCTCCATTTCTACTAGGGGCACAGGCAGCATCTAATCACAAATTCAGTTTTGTATCAATGCCCTTTCGGGCTAAAACTCCATTTCTACTCTGAGATTCTGTTGTTCTTTCTTAAAAGAAGAGAGCAGTATCAATGCCCTTTCGGGCTGGTGCTTCATTTCTACGATATTACGAGACATGTATTCAGTTAGCGCATGAGTATGGCGTATCAATGCCCTTTCGGGCTAGGGCTCCATTTCTACGGTACCCCTTCAAAAACCTAGGTTTTATGCGGTTTCTGGAGCCTGTTTTTGCAGGTATTTATCAGAATATTCTGACAATGACCATTTTTCGTGCATGTTAACAATTTGGACATATTTAATTGTCACTAGCACTACTTGGATCATTTTCAGTATAACACTCATCCTGCAGTTTGTCATCCGTTATTTTTACATTTCTCCCATAAGTAACAGTTTGATTCCGAATACCAAAATTTTTTCTGTAATGAATACAATAAGACTATTAACCTGCCAGTCAGTAGTCTTACTGTATTCTAGGATATATTCAATTTTCAACATCCATATTTTTTATTATACAAGAAGCGCCTCATTTATTAAGTTTGTAAGCAAGCTATTTTACTTGTAAACTTATTTCAATTAATGGCATAATCCGAAGTTGCTTCTTTTTCTGTGATTAAGTAGCATCTCTGCTACTTAACTCAAACCATCCATCTTTGGTAATCCAACAACGAATCTCGCCAAAACCACAAGTTGAAAATACCAGACACAGCTTCTCGCCTTCATAGAAGCTTACCACCTCGCATCGAAGCAATGCAATCTCTTGCAAAAACTTCGTATCAAGTTTGTCCATCTGGCAGATAACCTGATCTGCAATCTTTCCTTTTTGCACCTCAGGTAGTTCTGCGTAATGCAGATGGAAATTATGAAATTTTCTTGGCAAATCCTCTGCATGAAAGTAACTTCCTACCATCATGTAAACGACATAGCCAACAGCCTGCTGCTTGTTATACTGTTTCTTAGATAAACTAAAAAATCCCATCGTGATACCTCCTAAGCAGAATATAATTGTTTGCGTAAAAAGTCACAATACGCCCGTATATTCGCAAGCGCCAACTTCTTACCAAACATTCATTCATCCATTCTGCTCATCATATAACGATGAGAACAGTTTGACTATAACATTCTTTTTCAAATCTGTCAATACTTTTTTATTCTCAAATAATTTTTCTCCTCAATCTGCTTTAATGCGGCTTTACAGTCATTTTCCACGACAAGACTCTTTTTGACAAAAAAAACAGGCCATGCTTTCGTATGACCCGCCTTTATAATGTCTGACACCGGATTTTATAATTTCAACATAATCATTTTAAAATCCATCTATTGCTAATCCTTATTGCTTCTATTTCCATGCCGCTTTAACTATTAGATTGAACCCATTCTCTCACCGTATCAACAGGAACTTCCAGCAGTGATGCAATTTCTTCCACAGGCTTTTTTTGAATATACATTTTCAAAGCTATTTCCTTAGCTTTCTTTAATTCGCCTACTGTCACTCCCTTTGCTAAGCCCTTGGTTTCTCCAAATTCAGCGCCTGCGGCATAAATCTGATCCATCTCACGACACATAGTCTCAACTCCCTTCTGAGTTTCTTTTAGTTCAAAAACTCGCTGTGCCAACACACTACTTTTAATATCTTTGGAGTCTTTGCAATGCAAATCTCTCATCAACCGCCCTAATTCTGTATTATCTCGTCTACTTGAATTGACATAAATAATGTGGGACTCATCCTTGAAATCTTTAAAAAAGCAGGCCATGCATACGCATGACCCGCTCTCACTTAGTCAATCAGTTGCCTAATTAACCTACATATTTGATTTGCTTGAATTACTCAGCCTTCGGACCTGCAGCTACTAAAGCCTTACCAGTCTCGTTGCCCTCGTACTTCTTGAAGTTCTTTACGAAACGGCTAGCAAGATCCTTTGCCTTTGCCTCCCACTCAGAAGCATCAGCGTAGGTATCGCGAGGATCAAGGATCTTCGGATCTACACCTGGAAGCTCAGTCGGAACCTCGAAGTCGAACATCGGGATCTTCTTGGTAGGTGCAGTTGTGATGGAACCATCCAGAATTGCATCGATGATACCACGAGTATCCTTAATGGAGATACGCTTTCCGGTACCATTCCATCCGGTATTTACCAGATATGCCTTTGCACCGCTCTTCTCCATCTTCTTAACCAGCTCTTCTGCGTACTTGGTCGGATGCAGCTCAAGGAATGCCTGTCCGAAGCAAGCGGAGAAGGTTGGAGTCGGCTCAGTGATACCACGCTCGGTACCTGCTAACTTAGCTGTGAAACCAGACAGGAAGTAGTACTTAGTCTGCTCTGGAGTCAGAATAGATACTGGCGGAAGTACGCCGAAAGCATCTGCAGACAGGAAGATTACGTTCTTTGCAGCCGGAGCAGCAGAGATCGGACGAACGATCTTCTCGATGTGCTCGATCGGATAAGATACACGAGTATTCTCGGTTACGCTCTTATCTGTGAAATCGATCTTGCCATTCTCATCAACAGTAACGTTCTCAAGAAGAGCGTTTCTCTTGATTGCATTGTAGATATCCGGCTCAGAATCCTTATCAAGGTTGATAACCTTTGCATAGCATCCACCCTCGAAGTTGAATACGCCGTTGTCATCCCAGCCGTGCTCGTCATCACCAATCAGGAGACGCTTCGGGTCAGTAGACAGAGTGGTCTTACCTGTTCCAGACAGACCAAAGAAGATAGCGGTGTTCTCACCGTTCATATCTGTGTTAGCGGAGCAGTGCATGGAAGCCATACCCTTTAATGGAAGGAAGTAGTTCATCATAGAGAACATACCCTTCTTCATCTCGCCGCCGTACCAAGTATTGATGATAACCTGCTCATGGCTGGTGATGTTGAATACTACTGCAGTCTCAGAGTTCAGACCTAATTCCTTGTAGTTCTCAACCTTAGCCTTAGATGCATTGTAAACAACGAAATCTGGCTTGAAGTTCTCCAGCTCCTCAGCTGTTGGGCGGATAAACATGTTAGTTACAAAGTGAGCCTGCCAAGCAACCTCTACGATGAAACGAACTGCCATTCTGGTGTCCTTGTTTGCACCACAGAATGCATCTACAACGTACAGCTTCTTGTTAGAAAGCTCTTCCTGAGCGATCTTCTTTACTGCTGCCCATGCTTCTTCGCTTGCCGGATGATTATCGTTCTTATACTCGTCAGAGGTCCACCATACTGTGTCCTTAGAGTTCTCATCCATAACGATGAACTTATCCTTAGGAGAACGTCCGGTGTAGATACCAGTCATGACATTAACAGCTCCCAGCTCGGTAACCTTTCCCTTCTCATAGCCTTCCAGTTCCGGCTTTGTCTCCTCTGCAAACAGATCTTCATAAGAAGGATTGTATACAACTTCTGTAGTTCCAGTAATACCATACTGGCTTAAATCCACTTTTGCCATTTTACATTAACCTCTCTTTTCTTAAATATCTGTATATAATTGGTGTCTTTGGGGCAAACCAAAAAGCATCCCAATCTATCTATATTATTCCAGAATTTTCGTTAAAAGTCAATTGCTTTTTTTACCAATTGGACACATCTTTTTGCCAGTTTTTAGGCTTTTTTGTTAAAAAATTAACATTGTGTTTAAACGCCATATACAAGCTGTCCAAGCCAGATGATAAATGGGATTGTTGCAACAAATAAAATCGTAGACAGAAGCGTTGCCCTCGCACAAAGAGCTGGTTCCATATCGTGCTGAATTGCATATACGCTTGTAAGATTTGCTACAGGACACGCAACATAAATCAACACTGCCATTCTTAGATTCGGATCTAACGGAAGAAGTGCCATCACTGCTAACATTATAAGTGGGCAAATCAGATTTCTGATTAGTGAGATCACATACGCTCTTTTTTCTGTCACAATCTGAATAAGATTTCCATCTGCAAGCATAACGCCGACGATGATCAGTGCAAGCGGTGTTGTAATGCCGCCGATATTGGAGCAGACTGTCTGAATTGGTCGTGGAAAATGCACATGAAAAATCAGCATCAAAATGAGTACGAACGTGCTTATATTAAGCGGTGTTAAGAAAATCTTCGGATGAAATTTCTGCCTTGTAAAAAGAGAAATCTGAAGCGTGAAAAATAACAAATTAAATGCAATAATTCCTGCTGCACCATAAAGTGTTCCCCATTCTCCCATTAATGCAATACATAAAGGCATTCCAATAAAGGTACAATTAGGATATGTGCACAGTCCCGTATAGGCTGCGCGTTTTTTTTCCGGCACCTGTTTTATTTTTGCATACAGCATACACCCGGCTGATGTAAGTGCCATACAGGAAAAAAGAAGTGCCACGGCAATGGCAACATTTACTATATCTTGTCCACTCGCCTCCATGCTGCTTGCCGCCAGCACGGTAAACGGCAGAATGAGTGATGAAACAAGTTTTGAAAGATAGCGCTGCTGCTCTTTTGTGATCAGATTTTTCTTTCCAGCCACATAGCCAACGATTACATAGCCGAAGATTACAAGAATCTGCTCAAACACAATTTGCATTGACATAAAATAGTCCCCCTTGTTTTTTTACAAATCCATTATACAGAAAGGTTTCCCACAGCGCAACAAAAAAACTCCCACCATTCCTTTCGGGTGATGAGAGCCTCTTTTTCTGTCTTTTCTTAACTTTTTGACAATTCTTTTGCAGGCAATTATGCTGCATGTGAACCGTTTGATGTGCTCGTTGAGGTCTTTGCGCACTCTGCTTCAAATTCACGCAGCTTTCTTGCTGCCTGTGGTGTAAGTGTCGTTGGTACCTGGATCTCGACAACTGCATACTGATCGCCGAAGACTTTGGAATCCTTCATTGAGACAATACCTTTGCCTCTTAAACGGATCTTGCTGCCTGACTGAGTACCTGGTTTGATCTTGCAGATAACGTCACCGTGAATAGTCTGAATACGAGCCTCGCCGCCAAATACAGCTGTTGTAAATGGAATCTGCACTGTTGTGTATACATCCATTCCTTCACGGCGAAATCCTGGCTTATCCTGTACAGTTACTTTAAGTAACAGATCGCCTGTACGGCCGTTTCTTCCGACATTGCCTTTTCCTTTAAGACGAATTGTCTTTCCTGTATCTATACCTGCCGGAATCTTAATTTCAAGTGTCTGAACTTTTCCATCAGAACCCTGCAGACGAACTCTCTTATTTGCACCAAAGGCTGCTTCATCAAAGCTAACTGTAACTTCTGCTTTGACATCAAGGGAATTTGCCTCGTCTGCACCAGTTCCAAAGCCTGAACCATAATCAGATCCAAAGTCTGAATAACTACTGTAGCCATCAGCACCCTTGCCAAAACCAGAACCAAAGCCACTAGACGAATAGCTTCTTCTGCCTGAGCTTCCAGCACCGCCAAAACCACCCTTAAAATGACCGCCGCCGAACAAATTTTTTAATATATCATCCATGTCGGCTTCATTTCCATTAAAATGATACTCCTGATAACCTCCGTTTTGACCGGCATTCTTAAATCCGCCAAAACCACCAAAGCCGCCTGCTCCACCGGAGTAGCTGCCTGAGTAACCATTCGCACCCTGACCAAAGCCTTCCTCAAATGCGGCATGGCCATACTGATCATAAAGCTTACGCTTCTTCTCGTCACCGAGGACATCGTAAGCCTCATTTACTTCCTTAAAATGCTCTGCCGCTGATGCATCACCGACATTGCTGTCTGGATGATACTTCTTGGCTAATTTTCTATATGCTTTCTTTATTGCAGATGCGTCTGCACTGCGGCTGACGCCTAATACTTCATAGTAATCTCTTTTCATCACAGTTCTCACTCCTTTTTTATGAAACGCTCCAAATAAAGAGCTTCGTGCTTAACTGTTTCCAAATGGCAGAATGATATTGTTGTTCTGCTCTACATGTACTATAACACTTATTATTCTATCTGTCAACAAGAAATGCAAATTCTTCTGTGAATCTTTTGTGATACCTACAGTTCACGCGTCATGCTACGAAAGCCCTTCGGTGTAATGGTTCGGGCTTTGCTGTAAATATTGGCTTATCAGTGAACTATAATATCACTTTTCCCCCGCGATAATTCCATACATCTCTGGTCTTCTGTCGCGGAATAGTCCCCACTCGAGGCGCTTTTGTGCTAGCTCTGCCAAATCAAATTCGCTGTAAAGAATTTCTTCCTGATCGCGTGATGCTTCGCTTATAAGCTCTCCTGTTTCGTCTGCGATGAATGATGAACCATAAAAATTTAATGCAGATGTCTGGCCACCATTTCCTTCGCATGGCTCTACTGTTTCTGTTCCAATTCGGTTTGCTGCTATGACTGGCATCAGATTTGCTGCCGCATGACCCTGCATGACGCGTCTCCAGTGCGGCATGCTGTCGCACTCTAAGATTGGCTCGGAGCCGATGGCTGTCGGATAGAGCAAAATTTCTGCACCTAAGAGTGCCATGCTGCGTGCTGTCTCTGGAAACCACTGATCCCAGCAGATGCCAATTCCGATTGTTCCATAGCGTGTTTTAAATGCCTTGAAACCTGTATCGCCCGGTGTGAAATAAAATTTTTCCTGATAATAATGATCATCCGGGATGTGCGTCTTTCGATATACGCCAAGCAGTGTTCCGTCTGCGTCTATACATGCTACGGAATTATACAGATTGTTGACGTCCTTCTCATAAAAACTGATTGGAAGAACAACCTGAAGCTCTTTTGCAAGGCGCTTGCCCATCTGAACTGCCTTATTTTCTTCTACTGTCTCGGCATACTGATAGAAATCGTAGCGGCGCTGCTGACAGAAATATTCGCGCTCAAACAGCTCTGGCAAGAGAATGACATTGGCGCCGTTTGCTGCGGCTTCTCTGACCATTTCTTCTGCATGCGAAAGACTCTCTTTGGGATTTGTGCTGCATTTCATCTGAATTGCTGCTACTTTTATTTTACTCATGAATTTTCCTCTCTTCTCCACAAATATCGCGTACAGCGTCCGATTTCGCTATAATGATATCATGCGCTGCTATTTCGTTTCAATCATTTTGGAATCTGCTGTGTTATGCAGTGAATATTTCCGCCTCCAGTCAAAATATCTCTCGCAAAAACAGGTACTACTTTTCGGTCTGGATTCCACTGCTGCATAAGCTGCACAGCTCGCTCATCACTTTCCTTATTTTCCCCGCCAAACACTGGCAAAATGATCGCATCATTTGAAAAATAAAAATTGACATAGGATGCTGCAAGACGCTCTCCAACTTCTCGCATATCCTCGCCTTCCTCAAATGTATAGCCGTCAAGATCCTCTTTTGTGATGCATATCGGATGATCCGGAATCGGAAGCTTATGAATAACAAGCTTGCGGCCTTTTGCATCTCGCACGTTTTCAAGATACGATAAGCTTTGATGTGACAGCTCATACTGAGGATCATCTTTATTGTCTGTCCATGCAAGCACTACCTCACCTGGGCGAAGAAAGGCACACACGTTGTCTACATGCTCATTTGTCTCATCCTGATAAATTCCTCGCGAAAGCCATAATACCTTCTTAATTCCAAGAAAACGTGACAGCTGTTCTTCGATCTGTTCTCTTGAAAGATTTGGATTTCGTCCTGCACTTAACAGGCAGCTTTCTGTCGTCAAAAGTGTGCCCTCTCCATCGCTGTGAATTGAGCCGCCTTCTAATACAAATGGCGCAGCATCGTACCAGTCAAAGCCAAACTGATCTGCAAATGCACTGGCAAATGCATTATCCTTTTCCCAAGAAGCATACAAACCATCTACATTTCCGCCCCACGCATTAAATTCCCAATTTACGGCGCGAATAGTAGAAATATGAACGGAGCTTGTATTATGATCTAAACTTGTAGGATTTGAACTTGCAGAATTTGCATTTGCAGGATTGTGTGCTTTTAATTTGACAAAGGTGGGAGCCACATCTCTTGCCCATGCATCATCCGTCTCGGCAAAAAACAGTTCAATATTGCCCTGTGTCATTTTCTGTTGCAAATCATCCGCATCTATTTTTTCAATTTCTCCAAATAGCTTTTTCTGAGCAATCGGAAGGGTCTTTTTCGTGACCGCGACGTAAACCTTTTCGCTCTGCGCAATCGCTTTGATCACCGATGCAAATGCATTTCCAGCAGCCTCTGCCCCATAGCCCCATGAGCCGGGGCGCTCCGGCCAGATCAGAATGCATCCCTGATGCGGCTCAAACTCACCCGGCATGTAGAAGCCATCTTCGCGCGGGGTTTTATTTGTAAGTTTCATATATCCAGTTCCTTTCTGCTTGTATTAGGCAACGCCCCGAGGTGAATGGCTTTCACAAGGCGATTCCCGTGTGGGAGCGGGCTTACGCAACACACTTCCGGTGAAACAACGTAAAAGGCGCCGCGGGAACAAGGGGCGCCGACGAAACCATTTCACCGATGGGCGTTTCGTAACCTCCACTAAGAAAGTCTATTTTTGAAATCTTCATATCCAAAGCGCTTTACTGTCTCGATGCCGCCATCTTCATGAAGCAAGCAGATATCTGGCAAACCAATTCCATTAAATGTATTGTTTTTTACCATAGAATAAATCGCCATATCTTCAAATACAAGGCGGTCTCCCACATGAATTTCATGATCAAAGCTATAATCACCAATCACATCTCCGGCCAGACATGTCATAGATGACAGGCGATATGTATAAGGCTTCTTACTAGCTTCATCGCCGCCTTTAAGCGGCGGGCGATACGGCATCTCTAATACATCTGGCATATGACATGCTGCAGATGCATCCAATATCAGAATCGAGATGTCATTATCCACAATATCCTGAACCTCTGTTATCAGATAACCTGCGTTTAATGCAATTGCTTCACCCGGCTCCAAATATACTTCCAGATGATAGGTATCCTTTATTCGCTTTATAAGGCGAATCAAACGTTCAATATCATAGCCTGGTCTTGTGATATGATGACCGCCTCCAAGATTAAGCCATTTGATCTTCTTTAAATATGGTTCAAAAGACTTTTCAAAAGCGTTGAAGGTTGCCTCCAAATCATCAGAATCCTGCTCACATAGCGTATGCACATGAAGTCCTTCTATTTCTTCTGGAAGTGTTTCTGGAAATTTTGCGCGCACTACACCAAGACGTGAACCTGGTGCACACGGATCATATATTGCATGACCCTCCTGTGTGGAAAACTCTGGATTGACACGCATTCCGATACTTACACGATTCCCGTTTTCTCTCTGACTGTTATTATATGCAGAAATGATTTCTTTGTGCTTTTCAAACTGCGCAAAGGAATTGAAAATGATATGATCACAGATCGTTACAAGCTCCTTCATATCCTCTGTCTTGTAAGCGGGTGCAAAGACATGGTTTTCTTTTTTCATCTCCTCATATCCAAGCCTTGCCTCATAAAGACCGCTGGCGGTCGTACCACTTAAGTACGACCCGATCAGCGGATATACGCGAAACATTGAAAAAGCTTTCTGTGCCAAAAGGATATGGCAGCCCGTCTCTTCTTCGACACGATGCAGACATTCCAGATTTTCTCTTAGCTTTTTTTCATCAACCACATAGGCTGGTGTCTTGATTGTTTCCCACATAGCTTCATTACTCCACGATCTGCGGATTTTCATCTACTACCCACGGCAGACCATAGCGGTTTAACATATCCATGTATGGATCTGGATCAAACTCTTCTACATTGAATACACCTGGCTTTTTCCATACCTTATCCATGACAAGTGCTGTTCCAATCATTGCCGGAACACCTGTTGTATAAGAGATTGCCTGGGAACCTACCTCGCGGTAGCACTCCTGATGATCACATACATTGTAGATATAGATGGTCTTCTTCTTTCCATCCTTAGTTCCTGTATAAATACAGCCAATATTTGTCTTTCCTACTGTTCTTGGTCCTAAGGAAGCCGGATCTGGCAGCAATGCCTTTAAGAACTGAATCGGAACGATCTCTTTTCCTTCAAAGTTAATCGGTGATGTGGAAAGCATACCAACATTTTCAAGACACTTCATATGAGTCAGATAGCTCTGACCAAATGTCATAAAGAAGCGAATGCGCTTTACGCCTGGAATGTTCTTTGCAAGAGATTCGATTTCCTCATGATGAAGCAGATACATATCCTTCTCACCTACCTGTGGGAAATCGTATACACGCTTGATCTCCATCGGCTTTGTCTCTACCCAGTGGCCATTCTCCCAGTAAGATCCATTTGCAGAAACCTCTCTTAAGTTGATTTCTGGATTGAAGTTTGTTGCAAACGGATAGCCATGATCACCGCCGTTGCAGTCTAAGATATCAATTGTCTCGATCTCATCAAAATAGTGCTTTAATGCATATGCACTGAAAACGCTTGTTACGCCTGGATCAAAGCCTGTTCCAAGAAGTGCCGTCAGACCTGCCTTTTCAAAACGCTCCTTATATGCCCACTGCCATGAATAATCAAAGTAAGCAGTGAAACCTTCGTCCTTGCAGCGCTTTTCATAAATAGCTCTCCACTCCGGATCATCTGTATCCTCTGGCTCATAGTTTGCAGTATCAATATAGTCTACACCACATGCAAGACATGCATCCATAATTGTAAGATCCTGATAAGGAAGTGCAACATTTAAAACAGCCTGTGGCTTATAGGAATTGATTAATGCCTTTAACTCCTCTACGTTGTCTGCGTCTACCTGTGCTGTTGTGATTACAGTCTTTGTGGTACCCTCAAGCTTTTCCTTTAATGCATCGCACTTTGATTTTGTACGGCTTGCAATGCAGATTTCTGTAAAGGTATCGCTATTCTGGCAGCACTTATGAATTGCTACACCTGCTACTCCACCACATCCAATAATTAAAAGTCTTCCCATCGTTTTGTCCTCCTGTTTTGTATTAATTTTCCTCTTCTTCCAGCATATCCTCAACATATCGAGGCAGCATAAATGCACCCTTGTGCAGATTCGTGGTGTAATACCACGTTTTTATATTGCGCTCCTTCCAGCGTTCCACATTTAAATCTGTAAGCGGATGATATTTTTTTGACGTAAATCCGAACAGCCAATAACCTGATGCACATGTTGGAATATGTGCCTGATATACTCTGCTTATTGGAAAGCTGTGGCTTGCTTTTCGGTGCATGGCGCGGCATGTATCCTCATCTTCATCATAGAATGGACTTCCATGCTGATAAACCATGATGCCATCCTCTTTTAAAGCGCGATAACAATTTCCATAAAATTCCTTTGTAAATAATCCTGCCGTATGACCTAGCGGATCAATCGCATCATTTATGATCAGATCATATTGATCATTCTTTGAACGAAGAAAACGAAGACCATCTGCGTAAAAAACACGCACACGCGGATCATCCAGACCTCTTGCATTGTCTGGGAAAAACTTCTTGCAGACATCTACAAATACCTCATCTGGCTCAACAACATCAATCTCTTCAATCTCTTTATAATAAGAAAGCTCTCTTGCTACGCCGCCATCTCCGCCTCCAATTACAAGCACACGGCGCACATTTGGATGAACTGCCATAGGCACATGAACGATCATCTCATCATATACAAACTCATCCTTCTCGGAAAATACAATGCTTCCATCGGAGCTGATAAATCGTCCAAATTCCTTTGAATCAAACACGTCTATTCGCTGGAAATCGGTCTGCTCACCGAACAGCTGCTTTTCCACTTTCACTGACATTTTTACCTTGTCAGTATGATAATCTGAAAACCAAAGCTCCATTTTTTATCCTTTCAGCTGCAATATTTTATTATGCAGCCTTATAATACATTTAAATACTCTACTGCCGGATCTTCCGTTCCCTGCATTGAACAGCCCTTTTCCTTTGCATAAAGCACATATTCAATAATTTCGTCTGTAATAAGCTCGCCTGGTGCCAAAATCGGGATTCCCGGCGGATAACACATAACAAATTCGGCGCAAATGCGGCCAGATGTCTCTCTAATTGGCAGTCGTGTCTTTTCTGAATAAAATGCTGTCTGCGGTGATACAAGTACCTTCGGATTAATGTACTCTGTATTTAACATACTAGCCGGATCCTTTGAATACAAACGCTTTATATCGGCAAGTGCACCAACAAGACGCTCTATATCCTGAATGCGGTCTCCGATAGAAATATACGCTAAAATATTTGCTATATCACCAAGCTCGATCTGAATATCATACTCGTCACGAAGCAAATCATAGACTTCGATTCCTGCAAGACCAATATCTCTTGTGTAAACAGAAAGCTTTGTGACATCAAAATCGTAAACGCTTCCTCCATTGATCAAATCCTTGCCGTAGGCATAATAACCGCCAATCGCATTTATTTCATCACGGGCATATTCTGCCATTTTTGCAACCTTTGCAAAGGATTCCTTTCCACGAAGTGCCAGATTTCTTCTGGAAATGTCAAGACTTGACATCAACAGATACGATGCACTTGTTGTCTGTGTCAGGTTAATGATCTGACTGACATACTCCCAATTTACATTCTTTCCTGTTAAAAGAATGGAACTTTGCGTCAGGCTTCCGCCAGATTTGTGCATTGAAACCGATGCCATATCTGCTCCTGCATCCATCGCACAGACTGGAAGATTTTCTCCAAAATAAAGATGCGTTCCATGTGCCTCATCTACAAGCACCTTCATGCCATGTGCATGTGCCACCTTTACAATAGATCGAAGATCAGAACAAATTCCATAGTATGTCGGATTATTGACAAGGACAGCTACTGCCTTTGGATGTTCAAGAATCGCCTTTTCTACCTCACTGACCTGCATACCAAGTGAAATTCCCAGACGATTATCCATCTCCGGATTTACATATACTGGAATTGCACCGCAAAGCACAAGTGCATTTATTACACTCTTATGAACGTTTCTCGGCAAAATGATTTCATCGCCTGCCTTGCAGACAGAAAGCACCATACCCTGAACAGAGGACGTTGTTCCTCCAACCATAAAAAATGCATGATCGGCACGAAATGCCTCTGCCGCTAACTCTTCTGCCTCCTTAATTACTGAAACCGGATGACACAGATTATCAAGCGGCTTCATGGAATTCACATCAAGGCTGACGCATTTTTCTCCCAAAAGCTCAACTAATTCCGGGTTTCCACGTCCTCTTTTATGTCCTGGCACATCAAACGGAACCACTCTTCGCTTCTTTAGCTTTTCAAGCGCCTCATAAACTGGCGCGCGCATTTGTCCTTTTTCCATTTGCCTACAGTCCTCTCAATTTGATAACCCGTTTCTTTTATGAAATAAAAAGGAACAGGCATTATCACCTGTTCCCTAAAGTCCTATGTATCGTTTTTTCGCACGCATGCTTTTGCCCAGGTGTGCATCCGATTATTATTGACCGTTTCACAAGTGATATTTCGACCGGATGAGCACACTACTGTACCATGTCCCGTCAACTTATAAAATTTGAGCTTCTAACTCAATCAATAACGCGGTTTAAAAACCGCAATCGGCAGCTGCCCCGCCTGTCCGTATGGGCTTAATCCTCATCATTAGATGCGGATAGGCATGCGCAATAAAACACGCTATTTGTAATATAACACGTTTGTTTCAAAAATGCAATTGTTTTTTTAGCAATTTCAGTTCTTGTTTAGTTTGAAGGTTACTGTTCGATAAACACCCAACTTCAAAACAAATACTCGTATTTTCTCATTTGTCTATATAAAAGTTCTTTTACACGTGTCAATGTTTCTTCATTATAAATTCCTTTAAACTGATCTATTTCATTCTCTATATCTTTCTTTGAAAAATAAAATGATACATTTTTTTCTGGAAATGCAATTTCACACGCGTCCAATTGTTCATCGAAGTCCTGTACAAACGGTTTGGCGCAAATTTTCTCGATACATTGGTCAATCGAAAGATAATACGGATAATCACCTACTACATCTGACAAAAGTGCTGCACCATTGTCAAAGATCGGACATTTTCTATATGTGCCATCTTTTTTCTGGATAACTGCTATATTGTGGAAATGCCTGTCCTCATTTAAAAATAAAGCATCCGCTGTAATAAGTTCCTTGAGATATCCATCAAAATCTGTTAAACCCGTAATAGATTGCACGATCTCGTTTACATATTTCATCTGATCAATCACATCTGGATATTTTATTATTTCTTTTGCTGCACTCTGTCCAAATTTTGCTTGAAATAGGCGTTCGACAGAAATCACTTTGTCATCATCATTCTGCATAAAATCCTTTGATACACATGCGTGATAGATTTTTCCATCAATTTCCACTTGCTCATATTCATATAAAACAAATGAAGTTATTGTTGATTTTCTTAATAAATGTGATACCACAACTTCCGACAATGCTTCGTATCCTAAACCATCCACTTTATACCATTTTCCATTTTTACACCATTTGTTCTGATTCCCTTTGGAGGATGTAATTCTTGCACTGCTTGTCATTCTTGTTCCTCCTTCCACAAATCAATAAACTCCAGAAGCGCTTTTGCCTGCTCTTCCTTTGTTTTTCCAGATGTTTTTTTCAGAATGCAATCAATTTGATCTATTCCTTTTTGATCCATTCGCGCTAACCATTGCCCGTCGCCATATACGCGCCCTTTTGTTATTTCCACAATCTGAAATGGGTCGTAGCTGTCTAGACCCATATGCTCCAACTCCTTTTTTATTCCGTATCGTGTTCTTGGCATACAGCGATCCTCTAAAAATTGCTCATATTCTTGCCACGAAGGTTTTTCGCGGCTGCCAAATGCCCGACTGATCAGATCATCTGTGAAGTTCCAGATTTCCAGTCTGTTTATTGCTGGATAAATGTCCAACAATGTTGCTGGTTTCTTACGATCCATATATACATAGACAATTCGTGAAGACTTTTTTGCCTCATCAATAACATTGCTTACTGCACCAAGCGACACTCCTGCCTTTTGCGCTGTCTGACGCATGGAATTTCCCTGCTGATAAAATGTGCAAATTTGTGCTTTTTTCTCGGTACTTAGTCCTGGTCTTCCTTTCTTTCTTTTTGCATCAGCAGCAATCGCAGCCCTTAGTTCATCTCTTTCTTTTGCACACTTCGCATATTCATCCATCACTCGCTTTAATTTGCGATTAAGACGCTCGATTTCCTGCTCATTTTGTGTTTTCCATATATTCTGATTTTTCTGTTCATTTTCCATCTCCATTTGCGGTCTCCTTTCCCTTAAAAATAGTATATCCGTATATGTTCAAAAAATCAATCTTTTTATGAACACATACGGATAATTCTTTACTTACTTTAATTTTGCTTTGCTCAAATAAACCATTTTTAATTATTCTTTCCTACTTTTACAGTCTCTCCAGCAATAAGCTTATACTCCTCGCCTCCATAAATAAGTATACCACCGTCACAATCTGCGCTAACTGAAAGTGTTTGTCCATCAAAGCAAAGATGAACCGCTCCCTGCGCCACTGGAACGACGCAGTCAAATGTTCCAAGCAGCTTAGTATCTGGACTTACACGAAATGTTTTATAGCCGGTATCGGTTGATTCCACACCTAGAAAATATCTGCCAAGCAGATAGATTGGGCTGGCACCCCATGCATGACAAAGGCTTTTTCCATATGGATCATCATACATCGCATATTTCTCTTTGCCTGTCTCATTTGGATCATAAGTCTCCCAGATGGTTGCAGCGCCTTCATCAAGAATTGCACCCCAATAGGATTTCATGCGCTGCAGTACCTCTGCTTTTTTGCCTAGCTTACAAAGTGCCTCCAGCTCATAAAACTTAAAATATGGTGTTGTGATTTGTGTAACCGCATCGTTTGCAATAACCGAGTCGTAAATCTGCGCACAGCGCGCCTCATCTGCAATATCAAACAGAATCGCAAACAAATTGGCATGACGTGTCACATGGCGTTTTCCTGAAGAAAAACTGTCAATATATGCTTTCTTTTCTTCATCCCAGAAGAATTTTTCAATCTGTTCCCTCAGTAATTTTTCCTTCTGTTCATAATCAGGCTTGTTTTTCTTGTCTGATGTATTCGCTCCCTCTATTAACTTCTGAACCGTTGCCATTGTGCGATAACACATCACAAGAAGCATCTGTTCTGCGCAGAGCGCACCTTCCTTGTCCATCTCAGACCAGTCGATAAATATCCAGTCACCCTGACGACCAAGTATAAATCCATGCTCATCCAATTGGCTGTCTAAAAATTCCATCATGGTTACCATCTTTGGCCAGATCATGCGAACAAATTCTTCATCTCCACTGATTTTATAATAATTTTCAATGCTCATAATCCAATACATAGAGTAATCCAAAATTGTATTGATCTGCTGGCGCACAGGATCGTTGCCGCGCAGTCCCCAGATCGTACGCTTTGTGATCTCATTGTCAAAAAACAGGTATGGATTGATCAGATAGCTCTGATAGGCATCTCCCGACCAGATCCAGCGGTCACGCTTCACACCGTCTAAGAAGAAAATTCCACTGCAAAGACGATACGTCTCACAGCAAACCTGCCAGATACGGTTGAGCTGTTCATCCTCACACGAGAATGATGCATGCACTGGTATATCCACAAATTCATGACGTGCTGTCAACTGTACGTCAGCTGCCTTAACATTTACAAGGAACAGATAGCGAAAGGCGTGCTTTGGAATTGACTGATTTTCAGACTCGATTTTCTCGCTGTAATAGCAATTTTCATAATCAAGTGCCTCTGTCTCAGACTCGCCATAGGCAAGCAGATACGGATGGAATCTGTTTGGATAGACTGGCAGTACAACCGCTGTCAGCTCTCTTCCAAAATCATAGAGAGTGCCGTTTTCTTTTTCGATAATTGTCTGTGGCTCTACAATTTTTTGACGTATACTCCCAGACAGAAGGATTTTGATTTCTTCTTTCATAATAAGAAGAATATCCCACTGGAACAACCAGCGAAGTCAAATCATCCACCATCCAATCCTTGTCTGAAACAATCTGTTCTCCTTCAATATAGACAGATGGTACACCGGTTATCTTTCCCGCATAAATTTCAATTTTTACATTGCCCGGGCCACAGATAAGTTCTGTTCGAAACGGATGCTTTTTGCCGTTTATTGCCACATAGCCCTTTGCATCAGTGAATACGGTAAAAGTTGTTTCACTTTCAAGATGATAGTTTCGTACAAAGCGTACCTGTTTGCGGCAATCATCCTGATACCAAAACGCTGGCCACTCAAAACCACGCTCAATACGATCAAAATTCTGCAAAAGGGCATGATAAATTTCAAAATCACCCGGATACCAAAGCCAATAACTGCTTTCTTTTTTTGTTTCCATTTTCTTTTCTCCTTTTCTTTTTTTATACTTCATTTTTCTTCTTGCAAACGTCCTCTTTTCTCCCTTATAATAGCAGAAACAGGAAAAAAATACTACAAATTTGCTCATTCTATTAAACCGTCATTTACCAAGGAGGTTATTATGCCAATTGATATGAAAGCGGCGATTTGCCGTTCTGCATCATCTATTTTAACAAGAAAAGGCACTAAAAAACTGACAGTTAAGGATATCGTTGAGGAGTGCGGCATCACACGCCAAACCTTTTACTATCATTTTCAGGATATTCCGGATCTTATCTGCTATATGATGGAGCAGGACTCTAAGGAACTTTTGAAAAATTGTCTTGCTCAGCCTACGCTTGAAGATAAAATTCGTTACCTGTTAAGCATTGCACTTAATGCCCGCCCACTGATTCAGCGCACCATTTCTACCAGCTATCAAAGTGAGCTTGAGCCACTTTTACTTGAACAATTTTATTCTTTTTTCGATCAGCTGACTAACGAATCTGCTTCTTCCTCTCTTGTTTCAGACAGCCTGACAGCATCACAAAGAAAGCTTCTTCTTCGCTATCACAGTCTGGCTTTTCTAGGTCTTGTCCGCACTTGGTCTAAGGATGATTCTGCTCACATGGACGAAATCGTACGTAATCTGGCACAATTCTTTACAAATAAAATACATTAATAAATTCTTTTTACACTTTTTAAATTCTGTCCATACACAATCCAAATTGTGACTATTGTTTTGACGTGCCTTTCTTTCTATAATAAAAGTAGCAAAGAAAAGGAGGCACGATGCTATGTTTGCTGCAAAAATGATTGAACTTGACGAGAAACTCCGTCATCTCCATGAACGAATTGACGATGGTGAACACGAAGATATCACCGCACTGATGGGTGAATTAAATGCTCTGACAGAAGAATATAATCTGGAGCAGGATGCAATCCGCTATCGTCTAAATGAATGTAAAGTACCCAAAATTCAGGCACTGATTTCCATGTACAATGACGTCCAGGAACGAATGCACAATGCCGCCGAGAGCGACCCCGAAGCTACGTGGAATGAAAATGCTGAAAACACTGCGCTGCTTGCGGAATACGCGCTTGATTTTGCAATTCTCGCTGCTGACCGCGCGCTGCTTCTCTCCTTAAAGGCCATTCAGGAGCAGAAAGAGGCCAGCAAAATTGAACTCCAGCAAAATAATCTGGCTGAAAACTAAGAAAGGGGTACTATCATGAAAGAGGTCAAATCACCAAAGAAACCATTGATTTATTATTACGTGATTGTCCTGCTTGTACTTGCCGCATTCAACTTCTTCATCTCCCCGCTTTTATTATCGCGTCAGGTGACTGAGGTTGACTACGGAACATTTATGAGTATGACTGAAAAGAAAAATATCGGACGCGTTGAAGTTGAGGATTCTCAGATCATCTTTACTGATAAAAATAATGACAACATATACAAAACAGGTGTCATGGATGATCCAAATCTTACAGAACGACTTTATCAGTCTGGTGCAACCTTCTCAAAAGACATCGAGCAGACAATGTCACCTATTATGAGCTTTCTATTAACCTTTATTCTTCCGATGGTTATCTTCGTTGTTCTTGGACAATACCTTGGAAAAAAGCTTTTAGAACAGGCTGGCGGAAAAAATTCCATGGCATTTGGCATGGGAAAGAGCAACGCCAGAGTTTATGTTCAGTCTACTGAAGGCATCCATTTTGATGATGTTGCCGGTGAAGATGAGGCAAAGGAAAATCTTGCTGAGATTGTTGATTATCTTCACAATCCAAAGAAATATACTGATGCCGGTGCCTCTATGCCTAAAGGTCTTTTGCTTGTAGGCCCTCCTGGAACTGGTAAAACAATGCTTGCAAAGGCTGTTGCCGGTGAATCTGGTGTTCCTTTCTTCTCAATTTCTGGTTCGGAATTTGTTGAAATGTTCGTTGGTATGGGTGCTTCTAAAGTCCGCGATCTTTTTAAACAGGCAAAGGAAAAAGCGCCTTGTATCGTCTTTATTGATGAGATTGATGCTATTGGTAAAAAGCGTGATGGTCAAGTAGGCGGAAATGATGAACGCGAGCAGACATTGAATCAGCTGCTGACAGAGATGGATGGTTTTGAAGGAAATAATGGTGTTATCATTCTGGCTGCCACAAACCGCCCTGAATCTCTTGACCCGGCTCTGACACGTCCTGGACGTTTTGACCGCCGTGTTCCTGTAGAGCTTCCCGATTTAAAGGGACGTGAAGCAATCCTTAAGGTTCATGCAAAGAAAATCAAGCCAGCAGATGATGTTGACTTTCATACAATTGCAAGAATGGCATCAGGTGCTTCCGGTGCTGAGCTTGCCAATATCGTAAATGAAGCTGCTCTTCGCGCTGTACGTCAGGGACGAACTATTGTCCATGAAGCTGACCTTGAGGAAAGTGTTGAGGTTGTTATTGCTGGTTATCAAAAGAAAAATGCCGTTCTTTCTGATCAAGAGAAAAAGGTAGTTGCTTACCATGAAATCGGTCATGCACTTGTGGCTGCACTGCAGTCTCACTCTGCACCAGTTCAAAAAATCACGATCATCCCACGTACCTCTGGTGCTCTTGGCTACACTATGCAAGTTGAGCAGGGTGACAAATATTTGATGACAAAAGAAGAAATTGAAAATAAAATTGCAACCTTTACAGGCGGACGTGCCGCTGAGGAAGTAGTTTTCAATCAAATCACTACTGGTGCTTCTAATGATATTGAGCAGGCAACAAAGCTTGCACGCGCCATGATTACACGATATGGTATGAGCGATGAATTTGACATGGTTGCCCTTGAGACTGTAACAAATCAATATCTTGGCGGTGACGCTTCCCTTGCATGCTCTGCTGATACACAAAAGGAAATTGACCGTCAAGTAACTGAGCTTGTTAAGAAACAGCATCAAAAAGCAAAGAAGCTTCTTCTTGATAATCGCGACAAATTGGATGAATTATCAAATTATCTGTATGAAAAAGAAACGATTACAGGAGAAGAATTTATGGAAATTTTAAATAGAGATTCAAATACTGCTTCAGGAGGTGAATTAAAATGAGAAATCGTTCCCGTTTCGGCTGGATTGAGCTGATCGAAGGAATCCTTCTGATTATTCTTGGAATTTTCTCTTTTCTTCGTCCAGACAGTATGTTATCCGGCTTTGTTATGTTCTTTGGACTTATTGCTCTTTGCATCGGAATCCTTGACATTATATTTTATGTCCGCACAGAGGAACATATCGGCTTTGCGCCAACTATTTCCCTTGTCTCCGGATGCTTAAGCGTTCTTGCAGGTCTGATGCTTCTTGTATATCCTGGTGCCGTGAAATGGGCTTTTTCACTTTTCTTCCCTATGTGGTTTATCGCCCACTGCATTTCACGACTGTCACAACTGCCAATGATACGCATTTGGACAGTAAAATGGCACTATTACTTTATAATGATTGCAAACATCATTGGTCTTTGTCTTGGCATTTTCATGCTGATTCGCCCTGTTGCTGCACTCATATCATTGAGCTATCTAATCGGAATTGATTTAATTTTACTAGGCATTGATTCCGTCATCCTCGCATTTAGCAGGATGGGAAGTGACTGGTAATCCCATACTTTTTATAATGGAGTCTGCAATTTGTTCTGCGGACTCCTTTTTTTGATCCTTCTGCCACTTTAAAAAGACATTTAGCAATGCACCGCCATAAAAATAAAGCTCATACTCTGGAATTTTATACTTTGGCATAATTCGCTTGCTCATGTAATCATTCATCGCATCCCATAGAATATACTGCAGTTTTGCATCTACCAGCTTTCCAATAAACATCTCATACTGATCAAAATATTTCAATGCATGAACGATGCTGCTTCTATCATGAAAGCGTCCTATCTTTTCTGTTCTGCACTCACGTATATATCCAGCAACTATCTCGTGAAAATAATCAGACAGCGCGTCTTCCTTTGTCTCATAATAATGATAAAATGTCATTCTTGATACGCCAGCTGTCTTTACAATATCTGAGATTTTAATTTTCTCATATTCTTTTTTATCCATCAAAACGAACACGGCTTCCCCGATACACATCCGGGTAAACCGTGTTCGTTTATTATGTTCTCTAGAAAATAAATTGACCACTATACTATACCTCCAAAATAAGTATTCCCTCTGTTCACCCTATTTTTATTTCAGTATAGCACATTTTTTTTAATCATGAAAGTAAAGATTCTATTACATCTTCTGCATATTCAAGATGATCACATCTCCATGCATCTGCTCCGCAGAAAACAAGACCATTTTTTGCATCTCCCGTGACTGATGTAATCAGCGCATCTGTAATACAATATGGAATCTTATCTGGACGGCAATTTTTCAGACAACCTCTGCAGCGCACTGGCGCTATGCGTCCTCCAGACATAATTGTATCACTAAATTTATTTCTGACAGCTCGTCCCGGAAGACCAACCGGACTGTCAATCAAAATAATATCTTCCTTTGATGCATCAAGATAAGCCTTTTTAAAAGCATCTGACGCATCACATTCATATGTTGTAACAAATCTAGTAGCTGCCTGAATCGCGTCTGCACCTAACGAAAAAGCATGATCTGCTGCTTCTTTTGTGCTGATGCCTCCTGCCAAAACGACTGGGATTTCTTTGTTAAAACGCGCCGCATACTCACGGCAGACTTCAATAATATTACGTACCTCTTTTTCATAGACATCAAAGGTATAATAGGAGAGCTGATCTTTTGCAAAGCCAAGATGACCACCAGCAAGCGGTCCTTCAATAATCACAAAATCTGGTGCACAGTGATGCTTTTTCTCCCAATAACGAAAGATTACACGCGCCGATTTTTCAGTTGAAACGACTGGTGCAAGTGCTGGTGCCTCAACAGATTGATCCATCTCTTCCATGGCGTTTGCAACAATTTTAGGAAGATCAACTGGAAGACCTGCTCCGCATACAAGAAAATCTGTTCCCGCCTTAACAGCAGCCCTAACATACTCTTCGTAATGCTGCATGGCAACCATAATATTAAAACCGATTATGCCATCTGGACTGATTTTTCTTGCTTTCTCAAATTCACTTTTGATTGCGCGAAGATTTGCCTCAAATGGATCTTTGTCAAATTCAGGATCTAAAAATCCAATCTGCGCTGCTGATATCGTGCCGGCTCCTCCTGCTTTTGCGACTGCACCAGCCAGTCCAGAAAGACTTACACCGACACCCATACCGCCCTGAAAGATCGGCTTTTTCAGCTCTTTATTTTTTATTTTTATCATATTTTATTCCCTGCCAAAATCAATATTTACGAAATCTCTGATAGCGGTGTTCGCACAGCTCTCTGCTGTCCATGCTGCCATATTTTGATAAAAACTGATCAATCTGGCTGCGAAGTGCCTCTGCCACATCTTCCATCTGATCCTTTGAAAAATGTGCCGGCTCCTCAAATACGCGCTCGACAATTCCTGCCTTTTTCAAGTCGGCAGCTGTAAGCTTCATACTATCAGCAGCCTCCTTTGCACGCTTGCTGTCTTTCCAAAGAATACTTGAAAATCCTTCTGGAGAGAGGATGGAATATACTGCATTTTCCATCATCCATACCTCATCTGCTACTGCAAGCGCGAGTGCACCGCCGCTTCCGCCCTCTCCAATCAAAATGGAAAGAATTGGTGTATTTAAAGATGACATTTCAAAAAGATTTCTTGCGATTGCCTCTCCCTGGCCATGCTCCTCTGCTTCAATTCCACAAGCAGCGCCTGGCGTATCGACAAAGCAAAGAATTGGACGATGAAACTTTTCAGCCTGCCTCATCAAACGAAGTGCCTTTCGATAGCCTTGTGGAGAACACATGCCAAAATTTTCATTTTTCTCCTGCGCAATCACCGTTACAGGCTGGCCATTAAAAAAGCCAATTCCTGCCGTAACAGCTTTATCATCTGTCATCATTCGATCACCATGAAATTCATAAAACTGATCAATCAGTGCATTAATATAATCATAACCTATAGGGCGCTTTTTATCGCGTGAAAAGCAAACGCGATCCCATGCCGAATATTTTTTCTGAATATTTTCTTCAGCAGCTTTATCATTTTCAATTTCAGTTTTCTCTGCAAAAGAACCTACCTTCAAATCAGCTGATACACTATGAAGATGCAAAAGATCTGTCAGCACTTTCTTTTGCTCATGACGCTCAACAATGCGATCCACAAAGCCATGCTCAAGCAAAAATTCTGCTCGCTGAAAGCCTGCCGGGAGGCGCTGTCCTGTCGTCTGCTCTATTACACGAGGTCCCGCAAAACCAATAAGTGCCTTTGGCTCTGCCAAAATAATATCAGCCTCCATAGCAAAGCTTGCCGTCACACCGCCTGTTGTTGGGTCAGTAAGCACACTTATATATAAAAGTCCTTCATCGCTGTGACGCTTAAGCGCAGCTGATGTCTTTGCCATCTGCATAAGAGATATAATTCCCTCTTGCATTCTTGCGCCGCCAGAACATGTAAAAATGATAATAGGCAGCTTCTTTTTTGTTGCCTCTTCTGCTGCACGCGTAATTTTTTCGCCTACTGCCTCTCCCATGCTTGCCATCATAAAGCGGCCATCCATCACGCAAAGCACACACGGCTCACCGCCTATTGTGCATTGTCCTGTTACAACAGCTTCTTTTAATCGTGTCTTTAACCTCGCAGCAGCAATTTTTTCCTCGTACCCTTCAAACTCCATAGGATTTTTGCCCACAAGATCCTGATCCCATTCAAGGAAGCTTCCTTCATCTGCAATTCGTACAATACGCTCCTGTGCACGGACACGAAAATAGCCATTGCAGCTTGGGCAGACATAGAAATTTTTTCTGACATCCTCTGCAACTATCGCCTTTTTGCACATGCTGCATTTGCAAAGAAGACCTTCTGGCACCTCTGGTTTCTTGCGGATTCCGGCAAATGGCCGCACCAATGTCTTTTTAAATACATGATCGAGATTCATAATTTATGCCTCCTGCTGAATACGGTCAATAAATTCAATGTCAATATTTCCTGCCAGAAAATCAGGATGATTAAGCAGCGCATACTGATAATTGACATTGGTATCAACGCCCTCTATGATTACCTCACCGAGCGCACTTTGCATTTTTTGGATTGCTTCACGTCTGTTTTTTGCCCACACACTTATCTTTGCTATCATTGAGTCATAATATGGAGGAATCGTATAGCCACTGTAAATTGCAGAATCAATGCGTACTCCCTTGCCGCCTGGCAGATGAAGTCCTGTAATAGTTCCCGGACATGGCAAAAAATTCTCCTCCGGACGCTCTGCATTTATTCGCACCTCAATTGCATGACCACTAATCTTTACCTGATCCTGTGTATAGGAAAGCTTTTTTCCATCAGCGATTCGAATCTGCTCTTTTATCAGATCTATTCCTGTGATCCACTCTGTAATTGGATGCTCCACCTGGATTCTTGTGTTCATCTCCATAAAATAGAAGCTGCCATTTTGCTCAAGCAAAAATTCAATTGTTCCAGCATTAACATAGCCTGCTGCTTTGGCTGCACGCACTGCTGTCTCTCCCATTTTTTGACGAAGCTCTGGCGATAATGCTGCACTTGGCGCCTCCTCGATCATCTTCTGATGATTTCTTTGAATAGAACAGTCACGCTCACCGAGGTGAATTACATTTCCATAAGAATCTGCAAGAATCTGAAATTCAATATGGCGCGGTCTTGTAATAAAATGCTCGATATACATAGCATCATCGCCAAATGACTGCTTTGCTTCTGCCTGCGCTATAGCAAAATTTTTTACAAACTCTTCTTCATCCTTTGCCGTGCGCATTCCCTTGCCGCCTCCGCCAAGGACTGCCTTAATCATAACAGGATATCCAACCTTTTTTGCAGTCTCTTTCGCATCCTTTTCATCGTACACTGCATGATCACCGCCAGGTATAACTGGCACGCCAGCATTAATCATAGTCTCTCTGGCAGCCTGCTTGTCACCAAGTTTAGAAATCACATTAGAATCTGGCCCGATAAAAATAATGTTGCATTCTTCACACAGTTTTGCAAAGCGGCTATTTTCCGACAATAATCCAAAACCTGGGTGAATAGCCTCTGCTCCTGACACAATCGTTGCACTTATGATACGCTCCATTGACAGGTAGCTCTCGCTAAGCTTTGCCGGTCCGATGCAGATTGCCTCGTCTGCGAGCTTCGCATGAAGCGCATCCTTATCAGCCTCTGAATAGACTGCTACCGTTTCAATCCCCATCTCTCGGCAGGCACGAATAATGCGCACTGCAATCTCTCCCCGGTTTGCTACAAGAACTTTCCTGATCATGTTATCTCCTATCCTATCATAAATGTTAACTCAGCACGGACAACTACCTTGCCATCCACACTTGCAACTGCCTCTCCAATACCGACAGGTCCTTTTGTCTTGATGATCTTTGTCTCAAGACGTACCTTATCACCAGGCACTATTTTTCCGCGAAAACGGCACTTGTCAATTCCGCCAAAGTAAGCTGTTTTTCCCTTATTTTCCGGAAGTGAAAGAATCGCAACTGCACCTGTCTGCGCCAGTGCCTCGATAGTCAAAACACCTGGCATAACTGGTTCCTGCGGAAAATGACCGGCAAAAAACTCCTCACGGTATGATACACATTTATATCCAACCGCATACTCGCCCGGTACATAATCCTCTATGTAATCAATCAATAAGAACGGATGGCGATGCGGAATAATATCTTTAATCTGGTTAATGTCTAAATGATTCATATTCTGATTCTCCCATTTTTGCCTTAAGCTTCTTCAATCATAAACAGCTTCTGGCCGTACTCGACAGCATCACCGTTTTGTGCACAGATTTCTTTTACAATACCATTTTGTTCGCAGGTAATCTCGTGCATCAGCTTCATTGCCTCTACAATGCCAAGTGTCTGACCTTTCTTTACGCGGTCACCTACTGATACAAACGGTGCTTCTCCTTCTCCCGGTGCCGTATAAAAGATACCAACAAGAGGAGAATTAATATATTTGTCAGATGATGCTTCATCTGTCTTTTTTGATGTATCTTCGCTCAAAGTATCTTCACAATTTTGAACAATGGCAAATTCCGGCGCTGCATTTTTTGCTGCTTTCTGCTGCACAACGATTTCCTTTGCTGCATTTTTCTTTAGGCGAAGCTTTAACTCTCCTGTCTCATAGCAAAAATCATCCAGCTTTGACTTTGATACATGATCGATCAGCTTTAAAAGATCGTCCAATTCCATATGGCTTTTACCACCTTTACGCATTTTCATATTTCTTTATTAAAATTGAAGCATTATGACCGCCAAATCCAAGTGAATTGCTCATCGCATAGACAACATCTTTTTCCTTAGGCGCTCCAATCGTGTAGTCAAGATCACATTCCTCGTCAGTCTCTTTTGTTCCCATCGTCTGATGAATGTAGCCTTCCTCAACAGACTTTGCACATACAACAAACTCTACGCCTCCTGCTGCTCCAAGCAAATGACCTGTCATGGATTTTGTTGAATTGATGCAGACATTTTTTGCTGCCTCTCCAAATGCTAACTTAATTGCACGCGTCTCAAACAGATCATTGTGATGCGTTCCAGTTCCATGTGCATTGATATATGTAATTTCTTCTGGAGCAGCCTTTGCTTCTGTCATAGCAAGCTCCATTGCCTTAGCTGCACCGCTTCCATCTTCGCACGGTGAAGTGATATGGAATGCATCTGCTGTAGCTCCATAGCCTACTACCTCTGCATAGATATGAGCGCCGCGCGCTTTAGCATGTTCAAGCTCCTCAAGAACAACTACACCTGCACCCTCTCCTAAAACAAAGCCTTTTCTGTTTTTATCAAACGGAATTGATGCGTACAGCGGATCATCTGATGTTGAAAGAGCAGTAAGTGACTGAAATCCTGCAATTCCTGTCGGACAGATACTGCTCTCTGCACCGCCTGCAAACATAATATCAGCATCATCATACTGAATTGCACGAAATGCATCTCCAATGCAGTGTGTGCCAGATGCACAAGCTGTTACGACATTTGTGCACTTTCCGCGAAGTCCAAGCTGAATTGAAACATTTCCTGCCGCCATGTTTGAAATCATTCTAGGAACCATAAGCGGATTAACACGGTTCACCTGTCCCTTTAAAATCTTTTCATGCTCTGATTCCATCATCTCAAGAGAACCAATTCCTGAACCTATCACAACGCCTGCGCGAAATGCATCCTCTTTTGACAGATCAAGGCCTGAATCCTCAAGCGCTTCTTTTGATGCTGCCACAGCATAGTGTGAAAAGCGATCCATTCTCTTTGCTGCCTTAAAATCCATACGATCTGCTGCCTTAAAATCCTTTACCTCGGCAGCAAGTGTAACTTTATAACCAGTCGTGTCAAAACGAGTTATCGGTCCGATTCCTACCTTTCCCTCGCGGATTCCCTTCCAGAACTCCTCTACTGTATTTCCAATCGGAGTCACAGCGCCCAAGCCTGTCACAACTACTCTTCTTTTCATCAATTCTCCTTGCCTTTCTGCTATGTTATTATAGATTACATTCCGCCATCGACCTGAATGACCTGACCGGTAATGTATGACGCATCATCTGATGCCAGAAAGGCCACTGTTTTTGCCACATGCTCTGGTTTTCCAAATGCGCCTGCCGGAATCTGTCTAAGAACCTGATCTCTTACCTGCTCGCTTAATTTCTGCGTCATATCAGTTTCAATAAAACCTGGTGCTACAGCATTTACGGTGATGCCGCGCGATGCAAGTTCCTTCGCTGCTGATTTTGTAAGACCAATAACACCAGCCTTTGATGCCGCATAATTTGCCTGTCCTGCATTTCCAAAAATACCAACTACAGAAGAAATATTGATGATTCTTCCGCTTCTTTGGCGAAGCATTGGACGTGCAACAAGACGCATCGTATGGAAAGTTCCCTTTAAGTTTGTATCAATGACTGCGTCAAAATCTTTTTCTGATATGCGCATTAAAAGATTGTCGCGCACAATTCCTGCGTTGTTGACTAAAATATCGATTCTGCCATATTCGCTAATGATATTATTTATAAAAGCTTCGCACTCGGCTGCATCTGCCACATTACACTGCACACCTACAGCCTTGCCGCCTGCCTGTGTAATCTCATTTACCGTCTCATCAGCTGCCTGTTTTGAGCCATTGTAATTAACAATTACAAATGCTCCTTTAAGCGCAAGCTCCTTTGCAATGGCTCTTCCAATTCCGCGGGATGCCCCTGTTACGACTGCAATTTTTTCTTCTAACATACTTCACCTCACGCCTTTGACAAACATTTTTCAAGTGCTGTGGCATCCTCGAAAGAGGATACGTTATATACAGTTGCCTTTGGTGCAATCTTTCTCATAAAACCTGCAAGTGTCTTTCCAGGTCCTATCTCAACAAAAGTATCCACACCATTTTCAAGCATTGTCTCGATACTTTGCTGCCAGCGAACAGAGGAATAAATTCCTTTTGCAAAAAATGTACTTATTTTTTTACTATCTTCCACTATTTCAGCAGTCGCATTTGCAACATAAGGAACCTGCAGCGGTGAAAATGACATTGATTCCATCTCCTGTAGCAGCGCTTCTCCCGCCGGTTTTAAAAGCAGGGAATGAAATGGTCCGCTGACTTTAAGCTCCACAACACGCTTTGCACCTGCCTCTTTTAAAGCTAATGATGCCTGCTGCACCTCATTAGTCAGACCAGTTATTACTATCTGACCAGGACAGTTATAATTTGCGATCCATACATTTTCAAAGCTTTCCAGAATTTCTTCTATTTTTTTTGCATCTAATCCTAAAACAGCTGCCATTGCGCCTTCACCAGCTGGAACAGTGCTCTGCATCAAAATTCCTCTGCGGCGCACTAACTTTATAGCATCCATCTCGTTCATGCCGCCTGCTGCTGCGACTGCTGCATACTCTCCAAGGCTTAAGCCTGCTGTGATGTCAGGATTAATGCCGCGTTTTTTTAGTTCCTGCACAATTGCAAGGCAAACGCTTACCATACATGGCTGTGTATACTCTGTCAAGTTAAGCTCTTCGTGCTCACCAAAACACATTTCCTTCAGATCAAAGTCAAGAATTTTTTGTGCATTGTCAAAAAAGGATCTTGCTGCTTCACTGTTGTCATAGAAATCTTTTCCCATTCCAGCCTTCTGCGCACCCTGTCCAGGAAAAATAAATGCAAGCTTACTCATAGCATACTCCTTTCTCAAGAAGCTTTGCTGCCTCAGCCACAATGTTTTCAATGACCTCCTTGCAAGTTAACTCCTCTTTGATCATTCCTGCAATCTGACCAGACATTACACTTCCATTTTTCACATCGCCTTCTACAACAGCCTTTCTAAGACCGCCTAACGTCAGATATTCAAGTTCCTCTAATGTTGCACCCTTCTTTTCCAGATCAAGATACTGCTTTGTCATTTCATTTCTAAGTGCTCTGACTGGATGACCGGTACTTCTGCCTGTTACCTTCGTATCAATATCCTTTGCCTTTAAAATCTTATCCTTATAATTTTGATGTGCCCAGCACTCCTTTGTCGCAACAAAACGAGTTCCCATCTGTACACCGCATGCACCAAGCATAAAAGCTGCTGCAAGACCTCTGCCATCTGCTATTCCGCCTGCCGCAATAACTGGAATATTCAATGCGTCAACTACCTGCGGAACAAGTGTCATTGTCGTACTCTCACCAATATGACCACCTGATTCACAGCCTTCTGCAACAACAGCATCAGCTCCTGCGCGCTCCATTCTTTTTGCTAAAGCAACGGATGCAACGACTGGAATCACCTTAATGCCCTTTGATTTCCAGAGTGCCATATAGCTCTCTGGATTTCCTGCACCTGTCGTAACAACACTTACGCCTTCCTCTGCAACTACCTGTGCAATCTCTGGCGCATACGGACTCATCAGCATGACATTGACGCCAAATGGCTTATCTGTCAGCTGCTTTGTCAGGCGAATCTGTTCTCTGACCCACTCAGCCGGTGCATTTGCGGCACCGATAATGCCAAGTCCGCCTGCATTTGATACGGCTGCTGCAAGCGTATGTTCCGCCACCCATGCCATTCCGCCTTGAATGATTGGTGCCTGGATTCCAAGCAATCTGGTTAATTCTGTCTGCATCCTTTTTTCCTGCCTTTTCTCGTTTCTCATTTATAATCATGAACATGCTTGTGTTTCATGATCGTATGTTACTCTTTATGACTCTGAATATAATCGATTACATCAGCAACAGTCTCAAGCTGACCCAGATCATCAGTTGGAATTTCAATTCCATAATTTTCCTCAAGTGCCATTACCATCTCAAATAAATCAAGAGAATCTGCCTTTAAATCATCCTTGAAAGAGGACTCCATTGTAATGCTGTCTTCCTCTACACCTAAGTTTTCTGCTACGATAGTCTTAATTTCTTCAAACATTTTCATTTCTCCTTTATAATAATAAATTATTGTTTTACCGTTTTTTGCGGTTTCTGCTTTGATCGTTCTTACTTTTTTGTCCAAGTAATCACATCTGCTCCCCAGGTTAAGCCTCCGCCAAAGCCTGCAATGACAATTTTATCACCATCATGAAGCAGCTTTTTTTGATTCATTTCATCAAGAAGAATCGGGATTGATGCTGATGAGGTATTTCCATATTCATCCAAATTCATTGGGAATTTTTCAATCGGCTGATCCATACGCTTTGCCGCTGCCTCTACAATTCGGCGGTTTGCCTGATGAAGAAGATAATATGCAATCTCTTCTTTTTTCAGATTGTTCTTCTCTAGAAGTTCGCCAATCACCTCTGGCACCTTGCGCACGGCAAACTGAAAAATAGCTCTGCCATCCATGCTTATAAAATAGTCGCTCTTAAACAAGTCTGGTTGCTTCTTTTCAAACAACCAATTTGCATCATGGCGACTCTTTAAGGTAAGTGCCTGTGACTGTCTGCCATCAGCATGAAGAACAGGAACCCATGAATCATTTTTTGATGCTTCTAATATAACTGCCCCGGCGCCATCGCCGAACAATATACAGCTTCCCCTGTCTTGCCAATCCACTACATTGGAAAGCACCTCGCTTCCGATGACAAGTGCATAACGTACAATTTTGCTTTCAAGATATGTACGCGCCGTGACAAATGCACTCACAAAACCGCTGCATGCTGCGTTCAGATCAAAACATAATGCATTAGAAGCACCTATTGCTGCCTGCACAAGACATGCTGTACTTGGCATGATGCTCTCTGGTGTCATAGTGGACACAATGATCAGACCAATCTCATCAGCTAAAATTTCTGCATCCAAAAGTGCCTTTTTTGCTGCACAAACTGCTAAAGAGGAAACCGTCTCATTTTCTGCAATATGACGTCTTTTTATTCCGGTGCGCTCTGTGATCCACGCATCGCTTGTATCAACAAGCTGCGCCAGATCATCATTTTCCATTACATGCGATGCGGCGCAGGCACCTGTTCCTATGATTGTTCCTGTCATATCCATCCTCTGCTCTTTCTTTCCATTGCAGTTCACAAGTTAAGCTTTCTGCAAGAATATCTCAAAGCAGATGCTTTTCACTCATGAGCTGTTAACAGTTTACCAAATTGCCGGTTAATTACAATTTACAAAAAAGCGCAAAATGTAAGAAATTTAATAAAATCATCATAGCATTTCAAAAACAGTTCTGGTAAAATGAAAATATGAAAAGTTGATTTGTACACGCAAACCAAATACTTATTTTTCAGGAAATAGAAAGGAATAGAATATTTATGTCTGTTAAAGTTAGTATTATTGTGCCTGTATACAATTCTGCAAAGACACTTCGACGCTGCGCAGACAGCATTTTAAATCAAGATTTTACTGATTATGAACTTTTTCTTGTTGACGATGGAAGCACCGATGATTCTGGTGCGATCTGCGATGAATATGCCGCCCTTAATAATCGTGTCCATGTCATTCACAAAAATAACAGCGGTGTATCTGATACAAGAAATACAGCTCTTGATCTGGCTCATGGAACATACATACAATTTTTAGACAGTGACGACTGGATTACACCAGATGCTACAAAGCTTCTTGTACGCACTGCTGAGAAAAATAACTGCGATCTTGTAATCGCAGATTTTTATCGTGTCAATGGGGAGCGTGTTTCTCAAAAAGGCGATATTGATGAGGATGCCGTACTTTCAAAAGAAGAATTTTCCCACCATATGATGGAAAATCCTGCTGACTTTTATTATGGTGTGATTTGGAATAAGCTGTATCGCCGCGACATTATTGAAAAGCATGAGCTTCGTATGAACGCACAGATTAACTGGTGTGAGGATTTTATGTTTAATCTGGAGTATATAAGATATGCTGAGCGTTTTATTGCATTGAAGGTTCCGATCTATTACTATGTCAAAACAAAAGGTTCTCTTGTGAGTCAGAGTGTAACGATCTCCAATACTGTTAAGATGAAGCTTGAAATTTTTGAATATTATAACAATTTTTATAAACACACATTTGATGAAGCATATTATGAGAAAAACCGACTGAGAATCTACCATTTTTTGATTGACTCAGCAAAGGATGGATTTGTCATGCCTTCAATCCTTCCTGGATCAAAAAAATTAGGCAGTGAACGCACAAGTGTATCTCCACAGGCATTAAACGGACATGGCATTATTATTGATGCCTACCGCAGCAAAATGCTTTTGCATCGTTATCTTGAATCTGCTGCTATTAAGCATGATTTGACACTCAATGATGCCTGCCTTTTACTTGCTTTGGAAAATCCAATTCCGTTTACAACAAAAAAAGAGCTGGCCAATTATGCACAGCTCCCACTCCATATTCTTTCTTTGTCACTCTCTCATCTTTCGGTGCGCGGTTTCATTCAGCCGCTTCCGATACAGCATTTTTCAGTTCGCTTACTTGATACAGCAACGCCAGTGCTTGACGATCTGAAAGCCGCAATTAATGATTTTGAATGCACCTGTATGCGCGACTTTACAAAAGAAGAGAGCTGCCTTTATAGACAGCTCTCAGAACGGATTCACGAAAATGTATTAGAAAGTCTTCACTGATCCAAATATAGTATTTTTTCAGACACCATGTGCTCATTGCAGTACATGGTGTTTTTTAATTATTCGATCTCGTCAGTCTCAATGATGAACTTAACAGAACCATTCATATTGTCACTTCTGCCGCTGTAGGTATCATATGAAATCTCATCTGAGGTCAGAGCCTTTAAGCGGTCAAGAATTACTGTCAGGTTCTCATCAGCCAGATCCTTGATCTTGCTGATTCCTTCATCATAAAATTCCTGCATACCGTCCTTTAAATCCTCTGCGCCATCCTTAAGCTCACTGATTCCATCTACTACATCATCACTTGCATCTGATAATGTATCTGCACCATCCTTAAGATCACTAACGCCATCTGCTAACGTCTGTGCACCACTCTTTAAGTCAAGTGTTCCCTTTCTCAAATCATTAGTTCCAGACTTCAATGTATCTGCACCACTGCTAAGTGCACTTGTACCAGACTTTAATGTGTTAATTCCACTTTGTAATGTACCTGCACCACTCTTTAAGGTATCTGCACCTGTCTTTAAGGTATCAGTTCCACCCTTTAATGTATCAGTTCCGCTCTTTAAGGTATCAATTCCGCTCTTTGCACTGTCGATGCCGCCCTTTAAGGTTGCTGCACCATCACGCAGTGTCTGACTGTTTGCTGCAAGCTGTCCTGCTCCTGCTGTCATCTGTGTGCTTAACTGATTTAATCCCTCGATCAGCTGTCCTGCTCCAGTCTGGAGTGCTGCTGCGCCGCTTGTAAGAGAAGCACTGTTTGCCTTCAACTGTGCTGCACCACCTGTAAGGGTGTCGTTGTTTGCATCAAGCTGTGCAAAACCACCTAACAACTGCTGGATACCAGCCGAAGCCTGAGTGTTTAAGGTACCAACTTGTGTTGAAAACTCACCCATTTTTGCATTGAATTTCTTCATATTAGAATCAAGTAAATCAACACCTGTGTTAAGCGCAGTGACATCTGCTGCCGGAATCTGATCTTTCATAGAAGTAATACTGCCTATCTTTGTCTGTACATCTGTAAGTGAGGTCATTAAACCTGTAACAGTTGTCTGAAGAGTATTAAAAGTATTCTTAATACTCTCTACCTTCGCTGCCATACCTTCCAAATCTGCATTCAATGTCGGAAGTGTTATTCCATCAATTCCTTGTACTGGGGTATATGCTGGTGCATCAACCTTTACCGCATCTACTCCACTTACATTTCCAAGGCTATTAATTGCTGCCTGTAACGATGCTGCCAGCTCAGTATTTCCTGCTGCATTTGCTGCTTCAAGCTGCTGCTGAAGAACTGCTCTTGCGCTGTCAATCTGTGCATTTGCGTTGGCGATCTGCGCATTTGCATTGTTGATCTGCGCGTTTGCTGCATTATTTACACTGTCAGCCAGTCCCTGTGCAGCACTTGATAACTCTGTATTTGCGTTGGCGATCTGTGCATTAATCGTATCCTTTGCCGTTGCTGCTGTTTTTGCTAACTCAGCAGTGAAGCTCTGTACTGCCGTGATCTGATTCATCAAATACTCAGCATCTGCCATCATACCCTGAACTGGGGTTACGATTTGCTCTTTCATAACACTAGATAATCCACTTGCTTCTGTGATCAGCTCATTTCCAGTTGTCAGCATGCTGTCTAACAGAGTCATTAACTGTTTAGTCTCATCAGTTCCTAAAGAAGCCTTTAATGATGCTGTTCCCTGTGCCAGTGCATTTGATGCTGCGACAAGATCCTCTGTAGTCTCACCCTCTCCATCAAGTGCTGCAGTAAGTGTGCTTAATGCACCCTGAATCTGAGTCAGTGCCTGTGCACCCTGTGAAAGTTGTTTTTCACCTTCAACATATGCTGTTACGCCATCTGCTAATGAATCTGTTCCTGCTGTATAGCTGTTAACACCAGCTGCCAGTGTATTGATTCCTTGAGCAAACTGAGAAACCTTCGTGTTTAACTCACTGTCACTTGACAGATTTGCCTGAATACCTGCATTTAACAGATCGACACCAGCTGTGTAATCATTGATTCCACTCTGTAATGTACCTGCTCCACTCTGTAACTGTGCTGCTCCGCTTTGTAACTGACCTGCTCCACTCTGTAACTGTCCTGCTCCACTTTGAAGTACAGTTGCACCACTTGCAAGCTGACTCACACCACTTACAAGATCCTTAGAACCACTCTGAAGCTTTCCAGCTCCATCGTCAAGCGTCTTTGCTCCGCTTGCAAGATCACCTGCTCCACTTTGTAACTGCTTTGCTCCATCTGCAAGTGTATTTACACCATCTTTCAGATCACCAACGCCATCTGAAAGATCATGTGTGCCATCTCTTAATTCCTTAACACCATCATCAAACTCGCCATACTTCTCGTCAAGTTCTTCCACACCATCATACAGATCGGAGGTTCCATCAACAAGCTGTGTAGCTGCATCTGTAAGATCATTGAGTGCATCCTTGATGTCATCTAATGCGCTGTCATCATCAAAATCAATATCCTTTAATATATCAGACAATGCAACTGTAAGAGAAGAACTCATTGAGAAATCTGTTACATCAGCTTCAATCGATACGCTGTCCGGAATATCAATATCGAGTGTTTTGTCTTCGCTGTTCTTATCGTCATCATCTGCTGAAAGATCAATCGTGTCTAGCTTTAAGCTATCCTTAAGACCAGGCATTCCGACACCCACAACAATATTTCTGCTTCCATCGGAAATCACCTTTCCATTGTCAATGGTGACATTAGAGAATGTATCATCTGGAAGGATCATTGCAGTCAGCATTACAAATGGACTGTAGATAGTCTCATTCTTTCCGTCTACCTTTGCACTCTTCTTCTCATTGTTAGTATACTGAATCTTGATCTGAAGATGACCGCTCTTGCCGACAAGATCCTGCGGCTGCATTTCCTGCCCATCTAAGAAGTATGTAAACTTTACAGATACAGGAAGATCCTTATTGCTCTGACCCTGATAATAAATATCGCTGCCATCTGTATTCCATGTCAGGCTGTCACCATTCTCACTAAAGGTCTCATCACCTTTTACATTCTTTATATTTGTCAGATCAGACTGATCCTCAACGCTGCTTTCACTGCCTGCATTCTTTAACCAGTTAGATACTGTGATCTGCTGTGGATTTCCAGATGCATCTGCATTTACATAGACGGTTTCCTCTTTTGATACACTGCTTGATGAATCCTTTGTATTTGCTGTGTTAGCGGCCATTACCATTTGAACACTTCCTACTGCTACTGCCATGCCGACTGCAAGTCCGGCTGTCATTTTTCTTTTCAGCATATGATTTCTATTCATAATATAACACCCTCATTTTTCTAAATCAGAATTGCACGATTGTGCACGCCAGTTACTTTACTTTTTATTTCTTTCCAAGAAAGTTAATTGATGTCTTACAAATTACTTTATCAAAAATCAGGAACATTGCCGGCAAAACAAGTGCTACAACGACAACACTGATTAATGCACCTCTTGAAAGAAGTGTACAGATGGAACCAATCATATCAACCTTTGAATAAGCTGATACACCGAATGTTGCTGCGAAGAAGCTCAGACCACTCGTTATAATGGATTCAAGGCTTGCCTTGTGTGCTGCACTGACAGCTTCCTTTTTATTCTTTCCTCTGCTTCTCTCTTTCTGATAACGGCTCGTCATCAGAATTGCATAATCTACTGTCGCACCTAACTGAATAGTTCCGACAACGATAGAGGCAACAAATGGAAGACTAATGTTTTGATAGAACGGCACTGCCATGTTGACTGCTATCGCAAATTCGATTACTGCTACCAGAATAATTGGCAGTGAAATCGACTTGAAGATAATCATGATAATGATGAAAATCGCTGCCATTGATACAGTGTTAACACTTTGAAGGTCGATGTTTGTTACATCCTCAAGGTCCTTCATCATAGGAGCTTCACCGATTACCATTGCATTTTCATCATAAACCTTTACAATGTCATTGATCTGGGCAATCTGACTGTTAACTTCCTCTGTCGCTGACTGATATTGTGAGCATACAAACGCAAGCTCCCAGTTATCACTTTGCAGCATACTCTTGATATCTTTTGGAATCATAGAATCAGGAATAGTTGCACCAACTAAGGAATTTAAGCTGATCGTCCACTTTACACCATCCACTTCGTCAATGGCATTTAACATATCGCGCTTATCCTTTGCATCCATGTTCTTATCCATCATAACCATATGAAGAACACTCATATCAAAGTCTTCTTCGAGTTTTTCATTTGCCACATTACTCTCAAGTGTGGACGGAAGAGATTTTGCAATGTTGTAATAAATCTTTGTATTGCTGTTTCCATAAATTGCCGGAGCTAAAAGAACAAGGAAGATAACAAGCCAAATCTTGTAATGCTTTGTAATGAAGCCAGACAATCTATCCATGCTCTTAATGAGCGGCTTATGCTTTGTTTTTTCAATCGGCTTATCGAAAATAAGAATCATAGCCGGAAGAACAGTTACACAGCAGATAACACCGATTACAACTCCCTTTGCACTGACAATACCAAGATCGCGGCCAAGTGCGAATGTCATAAAACAAAGTGCGGCAAAACCAGCAATTGTCGTAACAGAGCTTCCTACGATAGACTTAAAGGTATTGGCGATTGCATGACCCATCGCGCGCTCCCTATCATCTGGGAAACGTTCTTTATTTTCCTCATAGCTGCTAAGAAGGAAAATGGAATAATCCATTGTAACACCGAGCTGAAGAACAGCTACAAGTGCCTGTGTAATATAGGAAATCTCTCCAAGGAATACATTCGTTCCCATGTTGTAGAGAATAGATATTCCGATACTTAATAAGAAAAACAGCGGAACCAAAAACGAATCAGTAAATAGCTGTAATACGATGAAGCAAAGAATTGCGGCAATCACAACGTATGCCGGCATCTCGCTTAATGCCAGGTTCTTAATATCGGTAACAATACCAGTCATACCGCTTAAGAAACACTGATCATTACTGATCTTTCTCATTTCGGTAAGTGCTTCCATAGCTTCATCAGATGAGGTCGTGTTGTCAAACAACACAAGCATCATGGTCGCGTCACCTTTGAAAAACGCCTCTCTTAGATCCTTTGGAATCATCTCGACCGGAAGGCTTAAATCAGCAACATCATCATACCAAAGAACATCCTTAACATGATCAATCTCGCTGTACGCATCTTCTAGCTTTTGTACATCCTTTAGTTCCATATTTTCCACGACAACCATGGAAAACGCGCCCATTCCGTATTCATCAACCATAATATCCTGACCCTTAATTGTCTCAAGCGTATCTGGCAGATAACTTAAGATATCATAGTTGACTCTTGTCTTTGCCATACCGATTACGGAAGGAATCATAAGCAAAATACTGATCAATATAATCAGATATTTATGTTTTGCAATCCATTTTCCTACTTTAACCATAGCAACCATCTCCTATCTTTTTTTCACACTACGCATTATATGTAAAAACTGACTTTTGGTCAATATTAAAAATATCCGAAAAATAAATGGTAATAAAATGAATTTTGGTCAGTTTTTAATAATTGACTTTTGGTCAGTTTCGTATGATAATGGTTTTGAGGTTACAGTTCACTCGTCATGCTACGAAAGCCCTTCGGTGTAATGGTTTCGTCGTCGGACCAAATTCCGCAGGCTCCTGTTATGTTCCTTCTTATTATACATTACTTTGAAAGACCTGCTCCAAGTGTCCGCCTCGTGAAAGCCATTCACCTTCGGGCTTTGCTGTAAATATTGGTATCCGTGAACTGTAACATTTTGAGATTCAAGTTTTTAAACATTTACACCTTTACTATTATATAATATCTTGATATAATGATAGCTTAGGATAAATTACAAGTATTACAGGAGGGGTTCTCGTATGGGAAAAGTGGATGTCAATAAGAAACAAAAGAAAAACGCTTTGCTGCAGACGGCCTTTGATTTGTTTCGCGATAAGGGCTTTGCAAAGACGACTATCTCTGATATTGTTTCAGATGCCGGCCTTGCAAAGGGAACTTTCTATTTATATTTTAAGGATAAATATGATTTGAGGGATAAGCTGATTGCTCACAAAGCAGGTCAGCTATTTGCAGATGCTCACCATGCACTGCTGGATCAAAAGTTTAACAGCTTTGAGGATCAAATTATCGCAGTTGCTGACTACATCATTGGCCGCCTGAATGATGATCACGGTCTTTTAACCTTTATTTCCAAGAATTTATCATGGGGAATTTTTAAAACAGCTTTTGAAAATACGCTGCCAGATGAGTCTTTACAGTTTTATGATTATATATTTGAACAGATGAAAAAAAATTCATATGTCTGTCCAGAGCCTGAACTGATGCTCTTTACGATTATTGAACTCGTTGGTTCTACATGTTACAGCTGTATTTTGTATGGTCAGCCAGTATCAGTTGAAGAATATCTTCCTTATCTCCATACTGTAATACGCCAAATTCTGGCTGGATTTATGGTTCAGCAGCCGGCACAAATTGAAACAAAAAATGCTTCGTAATAAATTTTCATATTTTTTGTAGCAAAAAAGGAACGGTCATTTTCGTGACCATTCCTTTTTTTATCATTTAATTGTTCACTTATGATTTTCTCTGGATTATTCGTCCTTCTTTGGCTCTTCTTCAGCTTCTGCTGTCTCTGGCTCAGGTACTGCTGCATTGTGTGCTGCATTTAATGCTACTACAATCGCATCTGGATCTGTCATAATAGTAATCTTCTTATCTGCATAAATTGGAAGATCCTTTACACGAATAATATCGCCAATCTTCATGCCACCAACATCAACTCTGACCTCATCAACCAGATCTGCCGGCAATGCTTTATAGGCAATCTCTTCAAGGCTCTCCTGAAGTACACCTTCTGCAATCTTGTCATGATTCTCTAAGATAACCTCAACAACAGAATGAACTTTTTCTGTGCTTACAAGTGCCTGAAAATCAATCTCATCAATTCTTCCTGCAACAGGGTTATATGCGACGTCCTTGATCAGTGCATCATACTGAGTTCCCTCAACATCAAGCATGATCTGACTTCCTTTATGTGCTTTCTTTAAGAATTTCTCTAACTCCAGTGTCTGAAACTTTACTGGGATAGAACCTTCAATTTTCTTTCCGAACACGTTGCCTACAACGTATCCCTCTCTTCTGAGCTTCTTTGCTTTGATGTCCATGCTTCGTTTTTCAGCTTTTAAAGTATTCATTTTGTCTTTTCCTCCAAAAATCTGATTCCTTAGCAGCCTTCGACAAGAGGTTTTGTTAAGAAACTGACCTGTCTGGTCATTTCCTTTGTTCGGTATGTAATATAACACCACAAACTCAAAAATGCAAGAGTTTTTTTGTGAAAAATTTGTGAACAGTTCACGCGTCATGCTAGATCTGGACAAATTTCATGCTTGCATAGAAATTTGACAGATCAGCAGGACGAAGTGGACGCCCATTCATGAACAAAACAAAGTTGCGCGCAAACTTGTTTGCGGTTAGCAACGACGCACGGAACGTGCGGTTTTGCGAATGGGCGGCCCGTGAACTGTTAGTTGGTGCAACCCGGTAGTTTCACGAAGGGGGACTCGGCGAAGTGACTTTGTCGGCGCCCCCATTTACGTAACGTTATTGTACTACAATTTTATCGTACTTATTGATTTCCTCCAGTGTCTTATTATATAATTCTTTTCCAGTGTCACATGGTGTAAATGAGAATAGCCCAACCTGCGCAGCATTTTCACTCTGCAATGCAATCATAATGTATCCGCTTCCATCTTCTCTAAGAATAAAGCCTGCACCTGTATTTGCATCTTTATAAAGATTCAGTGTCAAATCTTTATCACTTTGTTTTAAGCTTAGTGTCAAAAAGCTAAATCCCATGTCATACAAACCTTCTCCAAATCCGCCTGCTGGATATGGCTGTGCATTTTCGATAATTGAATGTGCCATCTCATGAAGCGGTTTATCCTCGCTATTTTCTTCAAGATTTATTGATTGATAATCGCTCATTGTTGTCAGACCAGAGTTCCATTGAAGCAGCCAAAAATCTCCATCTTCCTTATATAATTGATTGAAACTCTCTATTACTTTTTCTGTTTCGGCACTTGATTGGTCTAACAGTTCACGATACAAAATCACCATTTCTGGTTCGCCCTCAAATGATAATTCACATGCATCACTTGTAATTGTCATTTGAGCTTTTATCTGATTTGCATAGCGCTTTTCTTCTATATCTAACCATGTACCACGCTCCATACAAATCTCTCGATAACGTCTCTGCATTGCTGCCTCTAATGTTGCAGCCTGCTTGCCAGCCCATATGTAAGAAATATTTTCATTTTCTTCTTTTGTTCCACCCAAAATCTGATGTGTTTTATTAGTGCTGTTCATTTTGTTGAAGATAGCATCACGGTCATTATCAGCAATCTTATAATCCAGTCTTGTTACACCAACCTCTACATCTACTGTTGCAACAACAGATGTCTTAATTTGCCAGATATAGACATCTGAAATCTCTACAATAGTTTTACTCTCATCTTCAGAAATAATTTCAGCTGCATCGCCATACCATTTCTTTAAATCATCTACTGTCCAGCTCCAACGCGGACCTCCCGGCGGAATTAACCAGCCAGATGTGTTAAAGTTTGCTGACGCTTCAGTTGAATTTACTGTTTGTGACCCAGTTACTGCAAAGTCAATTGGACTTACAACAAAATTTTCTTCAGACAATGTAACTGGATGTTCATTTTTTTCATCTACTGGCGTTAACACATACTCACTAGGCTTATTATAATATGTCCTCTTGTTTTCATCATCTGCTTTATTATAAGATGCCTCACTCCAAATTAACTCATTATTCTCATTTTGTGTCAGCATCATCACCTTTGATTTTTGGTTCATTTGTTCTTGTGCATCGAAATCCCAATAAAACGACATATCTGTAAGTCTTGCAACACCAATCATATTTGCGTAAAAATTATCACCACCAACATTAGCTCTCGCAGTAAAATATACCTCATAAACTCCATCATCATCCAAATCTGCAAGTGCACTGCTTAGCATATCTACATCAGATGTCATAATAACTTTTCCAATTGCAAGCTGAGGAAGTGTCATAAGTTGATTCTTCCAAGTTAAATATACCCGCTCATTGAATCCATCGCGAAACAGTTTAATACCGCTGTCTTTCATCCACTCTGGTGTAATCTGCGCAACATATTCTTTATCCAATAATCCGTA
>CAKQXY010000028.1 GCA_934292725.1 uncultured Lachnospiraceae bacterium | reverse complement strand
ATTTCGTATTCCGTTAAATGCTTGCAAACTGATTTATAGCATTTCTGAACTACTGATGGTGCATTTTCCATTCCTTGAAGCCAACAGATCCACACTTTCCTTTCATGGATATGCATCATCTTGTCCCAGTCTGTATTTTTATCGTAATTTACTAATGTATTCGCGTATCTTTTTTCTATTTTCTGATAGGTTTTCATTTGAACTGCCATCCTAAACAATTCCAATCCTTTTCTTGAAAACCCGAGGAGTGGAGCGATTGCAAGTGCAAATGGTAAAACTCCAGCCCTGGCATACTGTTTAATAAGATTTACGCCTCCAAATTTATCAAAAAGTTTTTTCGCCTCTCCCATTGTCCCATATCCTTCCTTTTTTCGCTCGTTCACTCATTCATTTTGAAATCGATAATATGTGAATTAAAGCGCTGATCTTTCGGCACTTCCTTTGTAAACTCTCGATCACCATATCTCATATGCAAATAATCCATATAATCATGTATTACCATTAGTTTTATATTTTCAAATGAAACATCAATATAATTATCAAAGAACTTACGTTTATATAGATATCCCGAATATGCTGCTGACATCAATTCAGCACAGTATTCAGTATTTTTGTTTGCATTTTTTCTGCAGAAATCTTCGTATTTTTCATATGCCTTCAATGATCCCTCATCATTTACTTTTCCTGTCATAACATTGAAAAGTGCTTTCTTCCATACCGTCCCAGGCGTCATACCATTATGTCGATATAATTTTGTATAAACATAGCTACCATAAATACAAGCTACTTTGTGTGATAATTTTGATGGCACATTATCCATAACAGTTATATCAACAAACACGTGTCCCTTTCTAACGTGTCCTGCTATTTCCTCAGTTACTTCTGTATTCATATCCTCTACTCTCGAAAACAACGTCGGTACCGCAGCAGTTTTGCTGTATTTATAGTTCAGCAATTTATAGCGTCTCTGAGCCTGTTTGGGAAATACTGAAACAAACTTATCATAATCTTTCCGCGACATCATCAGATCAATATCATCATCCCACGGAATAAAACCTTGGTATAAATGTGCGCCAATAACGGAACCTCCACATAATGAATAGTGGATACCATTTTTTCTGCAAATTTTATCTATTTCTTTCGCTATTTCAATGCAATTTAATTGAATCATTGGAAGAAACGTTGCCCTCATGTCTTCCTTTTCCATATGAACCTCCATTCAGTAACCTCCATTATTTCTTGTATAAACAGCCTCATACTCCCCGCAGATTTTCTCCCACGTGTACTCTTCAGCAACACGCTTCTTTGCTCTCCGACCCATCTCAGCGATTTGGTCTGCACTCATCTGATCCGCTTTATTAATCAGCTTTGCGAGACTCCCCGGCTTGCGGCTCCAATACAAAGCACAATCTTCTGCGACTTCTTTATTAAAACCAACATCAACCAACAGGTTTAAATCTGTACTGCCAAGAGCCTCAATCAGAGACGGATTCGTGCCACCGACCGTATGACCGTGGAAATAAGCATATGCATTCTCACGAATCTTCTTCAGCAGTTCCTGGTCATAAACAGTACCGACAAATTTGATTCTTTTATCGCTCTTGAAATGAAGTTTTTCCTCAAGCTCATTCAAGAACTTCTCGTTCACATTTGTAATAATGGCAAAATCCTTTTTGCTCTTGCTCTTCATGAACTCTCGAATCATAACCTCAAAAGAGTTCTCCGGTACAAAACGACCGACAACAAGGTAATAGTCCTTTTTCGTCAGTCCTTTTTCTTTATACCAGTTCACCAGCTTCTCATCGTCATCAGCTAACTTACTGAGGGTCAGATCTGCGCCATACGCAATAAATGTGGTCTTCGGATTTCTGCCCTTGATGCCTTTTCCGTCATAACACTCGTGGATGTACTTCTCGATATTCACTGAGTCACAGATAGCAAGGTCACAGTATTTAACCATCATCTGCTCAGAAATCTTCCAGTATTTCCGGATCGGCGCAGACCATTTTGCTCTCATCCATTCATGTCCGTCCGGATTCAAGTACACAGTACCACCCAGCTTATGGATTTCTTTATAGAAATGACCAGCAAAGGGTCCGATACGGCAAGCCATGATATAAACGATTGGATGCTTAATCCGATGTTCCTTTATGTACTTACAGCAAACCTTCAATGCCGCAACATCATAATAAATTGCCTGTGCAGGTCCAATCTGAGGAATATCTATTTTGAAACAATGTGCATTATGGAATTCAAACTCGTGATCATTGATTCTGGTCACACCATCCACTTTTGTTTCGTCCATGCAGCCGTCGCCGTTAGCCTTACACGCCACATGATATTTAATATTTGTCTTATTCTGGTGGTACTCTGTGAGCTTATAAACAAAAGTCTCGTATCCGCCATAAGCGCCTAAGCTCTTAGCTCCTACCAAAAATACGTGTTGCACTTCATTTTTCCACTGCATTCTTACTACCCCTGTGTTCCTAAAATTTAAAAGTATCCTTCAGTCCCAACCACTTCTGGTCCTTATCACTTAAGTTCAGTGCCGTACCGTCAACTTTAATCTGTCCCATTTTCTCTATATCCCCTTACTGCTCGATTTCTTTTAGATAACGACTCAGTGCATTCTGCCAGGTCGGAAGTGGAGTAAATCCAGCTTCCACCAGCTTGTTCTTATCCAAGCGGCTGTTGAACGGACGCGCAACCTTGTTTGCTAGTTACCTTTGTGAGAGGATACAGACGAGTACCCGATCCTCCTGCTAAAATAATACCCTTCATAACTCTGTTTCCTCTCTCTTATGCTTTAGTCACGCTGGAAAATGTCACGTGTATAAACCTTCTCTTTCACATCATCCAGACACTTATCATATCTGTTCGCAATAATCGCCTGTGACATCTGCTTGAACTTCTCCAGATCATTCACTACAACACTTCCAAAGAAAGTCTCGCCATCTTTCAGAGTCGGCTCATAAATCACAACTGTTGCACCCTTTGCCTTAATTCTCTTCATAACACCCTGAATTGAACTCTGGCGGAAATTGTCACTATTACTCTTCATGGTCAGACGATACACACCAATGGTTACAGCCTTCTCCTGCTTCTCATCATACTCATTATCCTCATCATAACCATAATAACCTGCCAGTTTCAGAACTCGGTCAGCGATAAAATCTTTTCTTGTTCTATTACTCTCAACAATTGCCTCAATCAAATTCTCCGGCACATCCGCATAGTTTGCAAGTAACTGCTTTGTATCCTTCGGTAAGCAATATCCACCATATCCAAAGCTTGGGTTATTATAATGACTTCCAATTCTTGGATCCAGACACACACCATCAATAATCTGCTGCGTATTTAATCCCTTGCTCTCTGCATAAGTATCAAGCTCATTAAAATAAGCAACTCTCAATGCCAGATATGTATTGGCAAACAACTTTACAGCCTCTGCCTCAGTAAATCCCATGAATAAAGTATCAATATTCTCTTTAATAGCGCCTTCCTGCAACAAACCTGCAAACTCATGAGCCGCCTCTACCAGACGCTCATCGTTCAAATCTGTACCCACTATAATACGAGACGGATACAGGTTATCATACAGAGCCTTGCTTTCACGTAAAAACTCTGGGCTAAAAATAATGTTCTTGCTGCCAAACTTCTCTCTTACGCTTGCTGTATATCCTACTGGGATTGTTGACTTGATAACCATAATCGCATTCGGGTTATACTCCATTACTAGCTTAATTACAGCCTCAACTGCACTTGTATCAAAATGCTGTGTCTTACTATCATAATTCGTCGGTGCCGCTATAACAACAAAATCCGCATCACTGTATGCAGCCTTTGCGTCCAATGTTGCGGTTAAATCTAGCTTTTTCTCACTTAAGTATTTCTCAATATACTCATCCTGAATCGGAGACTTGCGATTATTAATCAAATCCACCTTCTCTGGAATAATATCCACAGCAGTTACCTGGTGGTGCTGAGAAAGCAATGTTGCAATTGACAAGCCAACATAGCCAGTGCCAGCAACTGCGATCTTGTAATTCTTTTTCATAATCCTATATTCTCCTGAATTCTTTCATCTTTATATGTTAAGGCTCATGTCGAGCCCGTCAAACTATTATATATATAATAGTACTCCCCTCTCACAACCTAGCGCTTCGCCATCCCACCTTCATTCATGTGGGCTGTCGAAGCGCTGCTCTGTCATTGGCTACGGAAAACGCGACAACGCGACGATTTTCCTTTCACCAAGTCTTTTTATTTTACCTTACATTGATCCTTCCTTGCCAAGAACAGTCTTTACTGTCTTAAACAAGATCTTAATATCAAGTGCAGGTGTCCATTCCTTTATATACTTTGTATCAAGTCTTACGACTTCCTCAAAGTCTGTGATATCACTTCTGCCGCTGACCTGCCACATGCCGGTGATACCTGGCTTGATTGCAAGTCTAGCACGATGATGAATCTCATACTCAGAAACCTCTCCCGGAAGCGGTGGTCGTGTTCCCACAAGACTCATATCACCTTTAAGTACATTGAAGAACTGTGGAAACTCATCAAGACTCGTTACTCTAATGAAATTACCAACACCAGTTTTCTTTGTTCCATCCGGCAAGATCTTATTTCCGATAACTCGCGGATCAAAGTCAAGCTTAAACATCTTTCCATCTGCTACACGGTTTTGCTTCATCAGCTCAGCTTTTCTTGCTTCTGCATCCATGTACATACTGCGGAATTTATAAATCTTAAACTTCTTTCCATTCTTTCCGATACGCTCCTGAGAGAAGAATATCGGTCCCGGAGAGCTGATATAAATAATCGGAGCTACAAATATGAAAATGATAACTGTAAGCAAACATCCAACAAGTCCGCCTGCAATATCCATTACACGCTTAAATAAAAGCTGTTTTGGTGATGCATAGTTTAAACTGGTCGTAAGCACTGTGTAGGAACCAATCTTTTCCACAAATTGAGGACGATCCTCTACTGCTGCGATCTTTGACAGTCTAAGATGCATCGTCACACCAGTTTCTTCAAGCTTCTTAATAAGCTCCTCTGGATATGGCTTATCATCTGGAACAACGATAAGCACCTCATCAATCCACTGTTGGCACACATACATCGGAGCGTCTTTGCTGTTTGCAATCACATTCACACCGGCAATGCTCTGACCAGTCAAATCTTTGTCAACAATAACTAAGCCGCTAATTAAGAACTTTCCGTAATTATTAGCCTGAACTGTCTCAACAACCTTTTTTGCCTCTGCCTTTGTTGTCACAATCAGCAGTGATCTGCGATTTTTATCCCATTTGCCGCTTGCTAATACGCGTTTCCAGGCTAATCTTGTAGTGTAGGATAATATAAAATATAATACAAGAGTAATACCAAATGTCATTCTTGAGTAAGCTTCGCCTTCCTGCATGACAAACAGGTAAGCACTTCCCAAAAGACCAACGGCAACCACATTTCCAACTGTTGCAATCAGTTCCCTATAGCGACCTCTCTGTGTTACATGATGCAGCATATCAAGCATGAACATCGTGACAAGATCGGCAAGCTCTAACACAATTGCCATATTGCGGTAAACAAGATCATTGTAGGGATTTATACCCAATCCCTTAATCAGATATGCGAGGTAAAACGCTATCTGCAGGCAGATCATGTCGATCAGGATAAAATCGGTATGTTTAAACCAACCTTCAGATTCTTTTCTGTACATTTCTTCTTTTTGCCCTCCCTTATACAGCCGCAGCACCCCCCGAAAAATTTTCTTTAGGGAGATTCTGCGGCTGTCTTCATCGAAAGTCCGTCATATTTACTATATCGGTTTATACAATATTATCCTACATTTACAAGATCAAGTCAAGTGCCATATTTGTCAAAAGTAAACTTTTTTTACTGTTTGGTGTCAGTCATTGTCACTAGTGGGGGAAACCCTTACGTCTGCGCCTTCGGCACAGCCACCTCCCCTTTCAGGGGAGGCTTCTGGCAGCACGACATGCTATTCTGATCATTTTAAAAAATTTTAAATAAGAATAAAGACCGCGTCCACCATGCTTTCACACAGCTTCTGCGGTCTTTCTTTTATCTTGTCTTAATCATGCAGTGCGTCGTCTTTTCCAACTACGATCCACATATCATATGTCTCATACTCTGTCCGATCATTTGCTGCTTTTATGTTGTTCTTGCTTTCTTCCAGACTGCCTTCACGGTACTCTGCATTTGGGAAGCCGACTACCAGATCTGTTGCTAGTAATGCCAAGTCCTTGACAACCGTACTATCAGTGACTTACCAAAACGTTATTCCACCCTTCTTATCTCTTTATAATGCTGAAGAAGCCTAACATAATTTTCATACTCCAGTGCAAGTTCTTTTGCGTTTTCTTCACTCCACGCAAAATGCCCAATTACGCCCAAAAATTCATCTTCTTTTTTCCCCCAATATTCCTCATCCTGTAAAAACCGAAACAAGGTATCATAATCAAATGTTCTTCTGTCATCAACAGTTTGACAAATAAAATCAAACCAACGTTCCTCATCACTAGAATGCGATGAACCAGTAGACTTATTTGCTGCATTGCAAAAATAGGTTAACTTTTCTAGTGCTTCTTCAGAAATATAATCAAGTGGATTGAACTGAGCGGATGACGGACCAACAACTTTTATATTTTCATGCACTTTACCATACACTCTAGCTATATCGTTGTAAAACAGATCAAGTAGCTTATTATACTCCTTAATTGTTAACTCATTTTTTTCCAACGGAACAATATTACAAACCTTCATATAACCTTCACGCCAAGTATCTCTACCATAATAAATTGCAACTCGTGCATGCGGAGCTTGCTCCCCAACATAATCAGCACAAATATAATCTCTCAGCATTGAGTTACCTTGAGGTTTAATCCACCCTTTAGGAAACACGTTATAAATATCTTTTGCTAATCTATCTAACTCTGTTTTATCTCCACAAAAACTTAATTCTTTATATATATACATATATTAGTTCTCCTCTTAAATTACAAGGAGTCTGCCTTGCATGACTCCAGTGTTATTCAGTACTTATCATCTGAAACAGTAGGGGCTTTTCACAGCCCCTACTGTTTCATTAAAATCGAGTATCTCTAGGCGGACACGGATCATTTCCATAGCTGTCCTTATCGCGAATGCGACCATGACGATCATGAATGACTAATTCTGATTCCTGATGCATTGCAATATTTCTGCCATATACAATTGCTTCCTTTTGAGTACCAAATGTTTTAGTGGCACGGGCTGCATTTTCACGCTTTACTTGCCATTGTCCACCATGAGGTGTTACATGCTGATTTGCCATAGTTCGTTTCAGTCCTTTCTAAAAACTCGGAAAGGTAAAATGCCATAAAAATTCGCACATTTCTGTTGAATTATCTGCTGATATATGTTATGATTCAAGTGCTTATGTTGAATTTGCATATTGCAGACTCAGAATGAAAGGTGGTCTTAGTACCATCTTTTTTTTACCTTTTAATTATCAGCACTCATTATTATAGAGTGCCAATCCTGTATTAACAGCATAGCACAAACTGGAAATAAAGTCAATATAAATACGAGAAAAAATCACATAATCCTTTGTAAAACACAGGTCTATTTTTCAAAAAGCAATTGACATACGAGAATAATTCCCTTATATTATAATTATAACAACGGAAAGGAATGGAAATACAAATATGTTTATAGAATTTTCTGTAGGTAATTTTTTGTCTTTCAAGGATTCACAAACTATGTCCATGATAGGATCAAAAGTTGCTAGACATAAAGAACATATATTAAATGGAAATGGTAAAAAGATTTTAAAAACAGGGCTTATTTATGGAGCCAATGCAGGTGGTAAAAGCAATTTTATTAAAGCAATTGATTTCTCAAGAAATATCATTCTGGATGGTCTTGAAGAAGTAAATTTAGATAGAAAATATTTTAGGATTAGCAAAGATAACTATAAGCAGCCAGGTATATTTGAATATAAACTAATTACAAACTCGAATAAAGAATATTCTTATAGAATTACGATTTCATATATAACAAAAGAATTCACCTCAGAACGCTTAATACGCCAAGAGAAAAATGGCACAGAAACTTGTATCTTTAATAGAGATATTGATAAAAATGGAATCAATTTTACCTCTAGCAACGTAAAATTCAAAAATGAATTAGAAAGAATAAAATGGGAAATATTTTTAGATGTCTTTGGAAAAAATGTTTCACCTACCATGAAGAAAAAAAGTATTTTAAGTGATGTTGCAGAGAGAAGCAATGAAAAATCAGGCATACTCAGGGAAATCATAGATATTTATCAATGGTTTCAGAATATAATTATCTTGTTTCCCACTAGTCAGTATGGTGGCCTAAATCAATTAGTTGAAAAAGAAAGCATAAGAAGGTTTTTTTCAGATATATTGAAATATTTTGATACAGGTATAGAATCTATTGAAGCAAAACAGGGAGACATGAATTTCGATAAAATTTTTGAAGGTATTCCAAAAGAAGAGGCAGAAAAATTAAAAATTAGAATTTCCAATGATATTAAAAGCGATTCAGTTATGTTTAAAATGAATAATCACATATACTCTTTAAAAAAGGATGATGAGGGTAATATTGTAGCAACAAAATTAATGCAAAATCATGGTAATTCGTCTGAATTATTTGAATATTCAGACGAATCCGACGGAACGCAACGGTTATTTGATTTAATTCCGCTATTTTATGAACACAAGAACAATAGAGCCATTTTCATAGATGAGATTGACAGAAGCCTTCATCCAAATCTCATCAGAAAATTTTTAGAATTATTTTACACTTTCACAGAAGGTTCTGATTGTCAAATAATCGCAACAACGCATGATTCTAATTTATTAGATTTAGATTTAGTTCGTCAAGATGAAATTTGGTTCATTCAACGTTTAGATAATCATAGTTCAAAAATTTATTCTTTAACTGATTACAAAGAAAGATATGATAAAAAAATTGATAAAGAATATTTGTTAGGTAAATACGGTGCAGTGCCATTCTTTTTTGAAGAACCTTAAAAGACTATACGTGATTACATAAATTATAACTAAATTAACATGCAACACAGAAGAGAGCTACCTTTTATTAGCTCTCTTCTATGAATAAGATAAGCAACTGTTCGCTATCTTTCCACACTTCCAACGCTTTTGCCTTTTCTATCTTAGCTTCTACTCATCTCCATTAAATGTTTAACCGCCTCATGTACATTTGTAAATGTACTATCCGTAAAATACAACCTTCTTATCCGTTCATTTTCATCTGCTGTTCCTTCTAACTCATCCGCTATTCGTTTCAAACTCCACTCGCCATTTTCAACTGCTGTCTCATAATGCTCTGCAATTTCCCACGTTGTGTCCTTGTCCCCCTTTTCATATCCCGGACAATATTTTGTGGATAACAATTTCAGAACCTTTTCTTTATCTTTCACTGAGACAATTAATGGCTGCGTCTTTTCATAGTGCAAAAGGAAGTAATACTCAATACAGCCCTTAGTCATATATAGATTTACCGTTGCATTTTTACACTTTTTTCTAAGCTTTTTAACAATATCCCAATTTTTATCCCAGCTTGGTCTCAAGTCTACTTCTGTGTCAAATATAATCCATATTTCATCAACATCAGATGCATCATCACAATAAACGCCTTTGCTGCTAAATGCCTTTTCAGCCATCGTAAACAATCCTTTTTTATTATGAACATTTAAATTTGCCTTCTCGTGAAACCGATCCTTTAAAAATTTGAAATACTGTTCTTCGCTTTCGCCCTCCCAAAATACGATAATATAAGGATTTCTGGATTTATTTTTACTTTTTCTAGCCATACCTATTTATCTGCTCCTCTCTTCGTTCTTTTTCCTATTCTTCTCGAATATAAGGAACAGCACCATATTTACCAAGTAGATAGGCTTTTCCAACTTTTTCATCGTTTCTAACAGAAAAATCAGATACCGAATAAAGCTCTGAAACTCCAGTTTCCCCATTTTTATCAACCAAATAATATTGATCTCTTCTAAGCATCTCACGATTCATAATGTCTATGCTGTGTGTTGTAAAAATCAATTGTGCATTCGTAGTATTTTTATATTGAAATCTTTTAATAATATACTCCACAAGCATTGGATGTAATCGATCTTCAATTTCATCAATAATCAAAACTCCACCATTCTTAATTGCAGCTTCCATTGCCGTAGCTCTTGCCATAAGTCGAATGGTACCATCCGACTCATCCGATAAACTTAACGGATATTCTCTTTTGTTTTGTTCGGAATCTACTCCAACATGAAATGATGTTGCCTTCAATTCATTATACTGAATTGCACCATCCACATTATCTGCGTCTCCAGATAGACTTTCTTTAAATTGAGCCAGTGCTTTCTCTATTTGTTGCTTACTTTCAAAAGGTATATCTTCTGGCAATTCTTCTAGGCTTGTAAAGATTTTATTATTAATTTCAAACTTCATATCTGAAATGCCAAGATCTGCCACCTTTGCAATTGAAACTATTGACTTCAACATTTCAGAATCGTCACTATAATCTAATAAATTCTTACCAAGATCAGAGTAATCTCTTGAAAAGAAAAGTTTTGTTCTAAACCACTTCATTGCCCTAATACAAGGTTCATAATTCATTGTACAGGACATTGAAAAAAACAGTTGATTTGGCGCCACTGCTCTGCTTATCAACTCTTTTATCTTTTTTTCTGTGTTTATTGGAAAAGAAAAGTCCTGATACTTTCTGTTAAAAACCACAGCTCTCTGCCCTTTCGGAGCCCAATATAAATGTTCTTCACAAATACATTTTCTCGTTGCTGAAAATCCGTAGCAATACTCGATACCTTCATACTCATATTCAAACTCAAAAGATGTTGGCTCATTTCTTGAATAATTGTTTAATTCAAATGGTCGAACTGGAACTTCTGCTGATTCATGCTGAGTGCGCTGCGCATTTTTAATAAACTGCGTTGCTAGCCACATAGCACGAATTACATTACTTTTTCCCCCGCCATTTTTACCATTAATTGAAACAACTGGAAGATATTCATTTCCTTTATATTTCATCAAACATTCTTTATGGTCTCCTAGTCCTGCTGCTTCCATATCAAGTACTACTTCATCTCTTAGTGACCGATAGTTTTTTACTTTAAAACGTAATAACATTTCATTTTCCTCCTTTACCACTTTTAATTGTATGATAAAGCATATTTTTAAGTTTTTCAATATATTATTACGTTTTTTTCTCAATTTTATTCTCAATTTATTTCATCTAGCTATCTATAAACAAAAAGACCGCGTCCACCATGCTTTCACACAGCTTCTGCGGTCTTTCTCTTATCTTGTCTTAATCATGCAGTGCGTCGTCTTTTCCGACTAAAATCCACACATCATAGAAATCAAATTTCTTCTGGCTGTCTGGTATCTTCACGTTTGTATCGGCATTAGGGTCGGCACTATCAAGTCCTTCCTCGCGGTACTCCGCATTTGGGAAAAGATCATATACACCTTCCGGTGCATTTCCACCTGCTGTCACGTAGACAACAGTGTGATCACTAATCTCTCCCTTATAATCTGCCATTACAACGTTTGTGAAGCCCTTTCCCTGAAGGAAACGCTTCCAGTAAGCAGCAACGCCAGCTTTCCCGGTTCCATTTAACACAATAATCCGTGGGTTCTCTGCAGAAAATAAATCTGCATCTGTACTTTTAGCTGACTCTGTCTCGCTCGCAGTCTCTGACTCGCTTTCTAGCAGACTTTCAGTCTCAGATTCAGATTCAACTTCGGTCTGAGTTTCTTCCTGAGTTTCAGTCTGAGTTTCTGTCTGAGCCTCTGGAGTACTGCTTTCTGCCTCGCTTATTGTCTCGCTCTCTGGCTCCTCTGGCACAGTTACCTGCACCACATCCTTCGTTGCCGCTTCCTTACTTTCTAACTCTCTTATGTACTCCTGACGTTCATTTGCCTGTGAACGGGAGTAGTAAAACAGGTAGCCCATACCGCAAAGCAGTACCAGTACAACCAGTACATACAAAAACGCATGCACACCTGAATTATCCTGCTTACGTCGTCTGTTGCCTGCCATCACAAAACTCCTTTGTCAGTCAAATTATTTGCTCTCCTCAGCTGCTGCGGATGTCTCTTCTTCGGTTGCTTCCTCAGTTGCAGCCTCAGATGTCTCAGCCTCGGTAGCCTCCTCAGAAGTTTCCTCTTCCTCGTCTACAACAGTGATATCCTCATCCGGGATAACCTTTGTCATAACAACAAACGGTCCAAGGTTCTCGAAGGTAACAGTGATCTCACCAGTCTTCTCGTCGAACTTATCCAGCTCAAGATACTTCATTTCCTTGGTCTCCTGATCGATGGTCATAAGAGCAAGGTCTTCCTCGTCCATACCAACAGTCAGCTCACAAGTAAACTTAACCTGTACGTGTCCATCCATATCGTAAGAAATAGCATCCAGATCCTCGATTGCAAGATCAACAAAGGAAGTAAGTGCCTCGTACTGCTGCGGCAGAATTACGTTGTCCTTATTTGTAACCTGCGGCTGTACCTCAAACTCACCCTTTGTAGCGATTGTGAATGGTCCTACATGGTTGAATGTACCAGTGATTGTTCCAGTCTCAGCGTCAAACTCATCCGGCTCGATAAAGGAAATGGTTCCGTCATCTGGATTTGTGGTAACAAATAAAAGATCTTCTGCATTCATATCCTTCAGTGCATCAATGGTCATAGTCAGCTTAAACTCACCAGTCTCCTTGATCTGAAGTGCCTTAGAATCATCAACAAGCATATCTGCCATTGCAAACATTGCCTTGTAATCATTTAAGTTGATCTCGGTACCCTTGTTTGTTACAGCAGTCTCTTCCTCTGCATCTTCTGCGTCAGTCTCAGCTTCGCTTACTGCTTCAGTTTCGCTTTCACTCTCTGCTTCGCTTACTGCCTCTGTCTCAGTTTCTGTTTCTGTCTCAACTTCACTCTCAGACTCAGCTTCTGTCTCAGACTCTACACCTGCATCTGCCAGTGCTTCCTTTAAGTCCTTTACAAAATCAGCAAGTGACTTAGCTGTAGATACGTATGTCTTCTCTTCGCCATCTTTGCTAATGTGAATCTCAAATGTACCAAACTTCTCGTTGAATGCCTTTACAGCAGTCTCAACATCTTTATTCTCATACTCAACGCGGCCCTGATCTTTAACAACAATGGTCTCTCCCTCTGCTAAATCCGGTGCGTCTGCCTGTACGCCTGAAATCTTCAGCTGTACGCTGTTGTTTACCTCCAGAACAGAAGTCAGCTTCTCTTCATCATTGAAATTCTTGACAACATCTGCTACCTCATTATCCTCATACAGATCTGGGGTAACTTCCTTAATAACGAGCTTTGCGCCATCCTTCAGGTCAAGTGTACCCTCTTCCACTACCGGATCCTTTGGGCCAGATGTTCCGATACTCGGGGCAGCCATAGCCTGTGCGGTTGGAACAGCAGCCAATGCGATTGCGCAGAAGCCTGCAGTCAGTTTTTTCATAGTTTTCTCCTTCCTCACTATATAAAAAATAGTGGCAGCGCCCACTATGGTGGGTCTAAATTTAAGTCTCCGGTTTTATACTTCCCGGTAAAAAAGTTTTATTATCAATTCCTGCAGCGCATCTTCATCATAGTAAAACTCATCATGAAATTCTCCAAGCTGATCTTCACCTTCTAGTATATAGTAGCTGTCTGGTGCAAGATTTGTCTGGCTGAATGCATCTGCCAGGGATAGATATCTGTTTTTAGTAATATCGGTCTGCATCCAATCGCTGCATTCTTCAAGTTCGTCCCACACTTGCATTGAATTGTCCTTCACAAGTGTACCAAACTCATCCATGAAAGACAATACAAAGCTTTTTTGTCTTTCAATACGTCCCTCATTGCTAAAGTCAACAGCCGTATCTCGCTGCTGCACATAGGCGCGGACATTGGATTCATCTAACGTTACGATATTACCTTCTGTAAGTTCTGGATACTTTGTGGCTAAGTCATTGTTTGGAACTGTAACAGTAACACCGCCTACCAGATCATTTATCATCACAATTGATGTCTGGTTTGATACCATATATCCATCAATCGGAAGATTGTTAAATAAAGTGCTGACGGCCGTCTTTAAATTCTCACAGCTGGCTGTACCGCCGTCTCCATTAGCATAAGCATAACCCAGATGTGTCACATAAGTACCAAGATCTCCGCCATTTCGGCTGAAACGATGAACCTCTGTCATAGTATCACGGTTGATCGCAACTACTGACATCTTTTTACTAGCCTCGTCAAGAACGATGAGCATAATGCTGTCTGCCCTGGCTTTATCACCATAGGTGGCCGTCTGTTTTAACTCATCAAATGAGTCTAGACCGGCATAGAGAAGTGTAGTTACACGGTTATTATACTGATATTTTTTACCGTTGTACTCAGTATAACGATATCCGGCACCTACGTCAACTGAATTTGCACCTGTGACATGATAATTTTTCTGCTCTTTTAGCTTATTTACTACCACTGCTGCTGCCAGTCCGACGAAGACCACTGCTGCTGCCAGTCCCAATATAAGCATCTTTTGCTGTTTTCTTTGCTGTCTGCTTTTTCTGTGATGATGACGCTTATGTCCTCTTCTGCTGTTTTCTTTGCTGTCCATCACTATTTCTTACTCTTTTTCTTGTTTTTGTCATCCTCTTGACCATAGCCATATCCGTAACCATAGCCATATCCGTAACCGTAGCCGTAACCATAACCGTTTGGATCAGCACCAACCTTATTCAGAACGGCTCCAATAATCTTTACACCGGCATATGTCAGCTGACGCTTCATACGGATCGCCTCTGCGCGCTCGGTCACTCCCTGCTCAAGCACCATAACGGTTCCATCACAGCTCTTTGCCACAATCGCGCCATCGATAACCGCATTGATTGGCGGCGTATCGACAATGACATAATCATAATTTGCCTTCAAAATTTCCAAAAGCTGTTCAAACATCGTATCAGACAACAGTTCACTCGGATTCGGAGCAGCTGCTCCTGTAAATACCATATCCATATTTGGATTATCGGTGCGGTATACTATATTCTCAAGACGGCAGTTTCCACTCAGATACTCGGTAAGACCAACCACCTGCTCGTTAATCTGATAACGGCGCAGCGTCTTTGACTTACGAATGTCACAGTCTACGTAGACAACAGCCTTATTCAATGCAGCAAAGCTCTTTGCAAGCTGCATTGCGATTGAGGATTTTCCCTCCTCCTTATGAGCACTGGTAACTGCAATGGCCTGAATACCTTTTCCACTCAACTGAAGATTTCCTCGAAGGATATTCACAGCCTCCTGTGCTGCATATGAAAGATCCGCAATCTGAGGATATACAATTTTTAGTCTCGCTTCATTTAAATTCGGTATGGATTCCATCATTTCTTTTTCTCCTTTCCGAAGTTCTTCGCATACGGAACGCTTGACAGAAGCGGAACACCCAGATAACGCTGAATGTCATCCTCTGATTTGATTGTGGTATCCATGAGCATACGAACAATGAACACACCTGCCATAAGAACAAATGCTAATATTCCGCCTAATGCGCAATATTTTTTCATGCTTGGCTTGATTTCCTGAACAGCATGAATTACAGATTCATCAATGACAGACGGCATGCCGTTTCCAACGATCTGATTGATCTGTTCTGCACTGATATTTAACAGAGAGTTTGCAATGTTGCGGCTCATCTGTGGGTCACTTGTTGTGACACCGATACGAATTACATGGCTGGAATCTGGATTTGTTACAGTAACGATATTATCAAGATCTTTGTAATCCATATCTAACTGCAGCTCATCAATGACACGCTCAAGAACAGTACGGCTCTTGATAATATACGCGTAGTCCTCTGTCAATGCGGAGCTTAACTGCAGATCTGAGAAAGACAAGAGCGACTCATTGCTTGTAATGTAAAGACTGGCTTCTGCGCGGTATGTTGTCTCAAGCAAAAATGCACAGTATGCGCCGCCTACTACTGCTCCTGCCAAAAGTGCAATGAACAAAAGCTTCCACTTGTGAAGCAAGAGACGTGCGATCTCCGTAAGATCAATTACGTCTTCTTCCTGTTCCTGCGAGTTGATTCTTTTTTCCATCTCCATAGATGAAAGTTCTCCTTCTTGCTAAATTCTTAATAAATCGCAACAAATGGACTTTGTCACGTAGTGATGGCAGCAAAAGATCAATGATCTTCGCTGCCCTGTCCGTAATATGCATTTGCACCATGCTTACGGAAATAGTGCTTGTCGAGCAGATACTGATGAACGCGCTGTGTTCTTGGATTTAATGTCATAGTATTGTAAGCCATCTCAGCAACCTTATCGAGAACAACTGCATTATATACAGCGCCTGCCGGTGTGCGTCCCCATGCAAATGGTCCATGATTCTTTACTACTACACCTGGAACTGCCATCGGATCCTTTCCTGCAAAGGTCTCAACGATAACATTACCAGTATTTAGCTCGTATGCTTCCTCGATCTCCTGTGCCGTAAGGTCTCTTGTGCACGGAATGTCACCATAAAAGTAATCTGCATGAGTCGTACCAAAAGCCGGAATGTCAAGTCCTGCCTGTGCAAATGTAACGCCATAGGTGGAGTGGGTATGTACAACACCGCCTGTCTCTGGAAACGCCTTGTAGATGACGAGATGTGTCGGTGTGTCTGATGACGGCTTATACTTGCCCTCAACTACATTTCCTTCCATGTCCACTACAACCATATCTTCCCATGTCATAGTTGCATAGTCAACACCGCTTGGCTTAATTACAACAAGACCTTTTTCACGGTCAATACCGCTGACATTGCCCCAGGTATAAATAACCATACCCTTAGCAACAAGGTCCATGTTTGCTTCGTACACTTCTTTTTTCAGCTGCTCTAACATCTTTCTCCTCCTGTTTTCCTGTTTTAATGCGTTTTCTTTCATGCATATAGGCAGACTTACACATTCTTTTACTATTATGCTACTTTCGCAAAATTCTGTCAACATCAAATGACAGAATTAGGGGGGAAATTTTGCTGATATCAACAATTTCTGACAGTCTTTGTCACAAAAAGAGTTGGTGGGAATCCTGTCCTCGCCAACTCTTTTCGTTTTCCTCATTTACCACAGATCGGCCAAATCATAAATCAGCTTTTCTGTTTTGTCCCATCCAAGGCATGGATCGGTGATGGATTTTCCATAGCAGTGCTCTTCTACCTTCTGGCTGCCGTCCTCTAAATAGCTTTCGATCATGAGTCCCTTTACAAACTTATGGAGATCTGGTGATACGTGGCAGCTATGCATAACGTCTTTGCTGATACGAATCTGCTCTTCGTACTGCTTGCCGGAGTTTGAATGATTTGTATCGATGATTACGCCCATGTTTGGCAGATTTCTCTTTTGATACTGCTCGTAGAGATTTCTGATATCTTCATAGTGATAATTTGGCATGTTGTTTCCAAATTTGTCTACGTAGCCGCGAAGGATTGCGTGGGTGTATGGATTACCGTGGCTTTTTACTTCCCAGCCTCTGTAGAGGAATGTGTGGCTGTTTTGTGCTGCCACGATGGAATTTAACATGACGCTGATGTCACCGCCTGTCGGGTTTTTCATGCCGACAGGAATCTCAAGTCCTGATGCTGTAAGACGATGCTGCTGGTTTTCTACTGAACGTGCACCGACTGCAACATATGAAAGAAGATCTGACAGATAACGATGGTTTTCCGGGTAGAGCATTTCGTCTGCACATGTAAAGCCTGTCTCTTCGATTGCACGCTTATGCAGCTCGCGGATTGAGATGATGCCCTTTAGCATATCTTCCTTTTTCTCCGGATCTGGCTGATGAAGCATACCCTTATAACCTGTACCCACTGTACGCGGCTTGTTTGTGTAGATACGCGGGATAATAAATATCTTATCCTTTACCTTTTCCTGTACTTTTACTAAACGTCCAATATATTCTAATACGGCATCTTCTCTGTCGGCGGAGCATGGTCCGATGACAAGCAGCAGCTTATCGTTTTTGCCTTCGAAGATGGCGCGGATCTCTGCGTCTCTTTCTGCTTTGATTTTCTGAATTTTATCGCTGGCAGGAAATTCTTCCTTTAACTCCTTTGGAGTTGGAAGCTTTCTGTAAAATTCCATATTCATAGTGTTTTCTCCTTTTTCTTGTCTTGCTTGTTTTTTTGCTTTTACGCGTTGGCGCTTTCAAGTATTAAAGTTTATCATAGGTTCGAAGTTTTGTCAAGAGAGGTACTCCCCCTACTTTGTGATCATATTCTTCGTTTGCCCATTCGATTATGCGGCCGTCTCTTTTTCGTATGAGCTGAAGAAATATCTTTGTCTGCTGTGATTGCTGCGGCCATATTTCTTGTGGAATGCGGCACTCTATAACAGTATCTGTGATGCTGTTCCATGTGCGCGGATCGCTTTTGATTTCGAAGGCTTTGATGTTTTCGTTGTTTTCTGTAAGGATTAGTCTGCAGACTGCTTCTTCGCACAGATTGGCGAAGCCGGTGTTTTTAATTGTAAGTGTGATGACGCTTTCAGAAATCTGGCTGTTTGTATCGCTTTGTGCCTGCTTTTTCTTTTCTGGACTGTCACATGATATCTTAATATGTGTGACAGTAAAGCGGTAGCCTAGATGACGTCCAATATAGTCATATTCACTTATCTCTTCGCCATTCCACATAATGCGCTGTGCCTTCCAGTCGTCTAGCACTTCTTTACTGTAGATACTGTTTAGATAGCTGACATGCATCTTTGCAAGTTCTGCCACTACCTGGTGCCAGTCAAGTGTCTTTGTTGGGTGATCTGTATTGCCTGAGCTTTCTGATAACGTGTTCATCCCGCCAAGCACCTCTCCTCCGCAAAAGTTTTGCTGCAGCTTTGTCTTCTGCCAGGTAAGCTCATCTTCTCGCGCCCAAGGAGTCTTTCCCTTGTCGCTGTTTTCAGGCAATGCACTTTTCCGTATTGTGCCGTATGTGCCTAGATCTGTCTCTGAGCCAAATATTGCGTCATTAAAGAGTGTGAAGTTTGTATTGGATTCATTCTTTTGGCAGCTAAGCTGCCTTAATTGTACCGGCTTTCTGACTGCTATAGGGCAGCTGCCTTTAGTGGCATCTAAAAATGTATCAGATAGTTCTTTCATGCGTGCTTCGGTAAGAAATTTGGAGCCATGCATCTCGCCCCAACTTCCGACAAAGAGTCCCTGATGAACTAGAATCTTTCCAGGCAGACTCTTCTTTTTGCTCATGTGCTCACATATGATGCATCCTAACTGCTTCATATGACTTTTAACGATCTTGATTGATGATGGCTCGTTTTCCATTCCTCGTCCTTTTGTATCGTAGACTATGCGAAGTATTATTCCTTTGTCATGCTGCTCAAAGAAGGTGAGAATACTAGAAAACCATTCAAGTGCTTCCTTTGGAATTTGCTCACAGCAACGAAACGCATGAATATCAATGAGAAGAAGAACAAGCTCTTCTTCCTCGCAGTCTATATAGAAGCTTTCATTTGAGCTTTTTTTTGAAAGATCAAAGGTGTAAATATGATACCAGCCACAGCCTGGATTTTTAAGGGCACGCGTGCTCTCTTTTAGGCAGACTTCTTTTTCATTTTTAGCTACCGGTATCTTTTTATTTTTTTGTATTCTTTGTTGGATCCATTTTTTTAACATATCTGCTCCTCGGAAGCTTTGTTTTACGCGTCAATGATATCATATACTATTTTCTTTCGCAAGGAAAAGAAATTTTTACAGTTCATGGATAAGCCAATATTGCGGCAAAGCTCTTCGGTGCATGACGAGTGAACTGTAAAACAGATTAAAATATGTTAAGTTTAGATTAAATTCGTACCTTGTCGTTTGATTTTTTTTGTGATACGCTTATCAAGATAAAAATTTTTATCATTTATTATTGACAGAGGCTGGGAGGTTATTATGGAATTGACTTCAGATGAATTTTTTGAGAGGCTGCTGTTGTCTTACAGCGACTACTTTGACATCATCCGTGATACCTCTTACAAGGATCTTTCAGTTGCGGCTGAGGCTTCTTTTCATTCTTTTTCTGAAAAATATGTCTTGGTCAAAAAAGCTCAGCTATGGGCCGCTGAAGCTCACGAATATGTCTTCTTTGTACGAACTGGCCATTTGGATGAAGAGACTTTTCGCACTTACAACGATGCATTGCTTGAGGAAGGCTTGTCGCGTGTGGAACCTAAAAAGGATCACATGTACACCTATGTGTCTGTCGTTTTTCTGGCAGAGTCTATAGCCCCTGAGGTGCCTAAGCTTATTAAAAAGACACGCTGTCACAGAGACTATCGCATGTCGCTTTACGGTTGGATGGATTACCGTATTGCAGCATATGACTGTACTTCGAAAAAGATTTACACAAACTGGGCGGGACGACCGCTAAAGCAGACCCTCCTCTCTGTCACGAAAAAAAGGAGGAAACACAAATGAACGCAGTTGTACTTCTCGTAGTAGGCGTTGCCATTTTAGTTGCCGGTTACATCTTCTATGGCGGATGGCTGGCAAAGCAGTGGGGACTTGGTGAGAATAAGGAAGAGACTCCTGCTCACACAATGGAGGATGGCCAGGATTATGTTCCGGCTAAGGCTCCTGTCCTTATGGGACATCACTTTTCATCTATCGCTGGTGCAGGACCTATAAACGGACCTATTCAGGCCGCTGTTTTTGGTTGGGTTCCTGTTATGCTGTGGGTTTTAATCGGCGGTATCTTCTTCGGTGCTACTCATGACTTTGGTGCATTGTTTGCATCTTTAAGAAATAAGGGCCAGTCAATCGGTGAGATCATCGAAACTTCTATTGGCAAGCGTGCAAAGAGACTTTTCTTAACATTTGCTTATCTGACACTTATTCTTGTTGTAGCTGCATTTGCTTCTATCGTTGCAAATACTTTTAAGGCTACCTACACCGCTGATGGTGCAGTTGATGTTGCAGCAAGCTCTGCAAATGCTTCTACTGCTATGATTTCTATTCTGTTTATCGTAGTTGCTATTGCTTTTGGTTTCTTTGTTTATAGAAAGAATGTACATATCGCAATCGCTACTGTAATCGGTGTTGCTGTTATTATTGCCTGTATGGCAATTGGTCTGAACTGGCATCCGCTTTATTTAAGTGGTGATACATGGATGATCATTGTTGGTATCTATATTGCTATCGCATCTGTTACACCTGTATGGATTTTACTTCAGCCAAGAGATTATTTAAGCTCTTTCTTACTTTACGGCATGATGATCGTTGCTATTGTTGGAATTTTCGGTGCTCATCCGACAATTGATATTCCGGCATTTACTAGCTTCGTTGATAAAGGTACTGTTGGTTCTGGTGTTTCTCTTGGAACTATGTTCCCGGCACTGTTCGTTACTATTGCATGTGGTGCAATCTCTGGTTTCCATTCATTAGTTGCTTCTGGTACTACTTCTAAGCAGCTGGATAAGGAAAAGGATGCTCTTCCGATTGCATACGGCGGCATGTTAATTGAGTGTGTACTTGCAATCATTTCTGTATGTGCTGTTGGTTATATCTGGAGTGAGTATGTTCCAGGCGGAATCGTAACTCCTACCGCTGTATTTGCTACTGGTATCTCACGTATGTGCGCAAAGATTCCATTTTTAGCTGGTGCTGAGAGTGTAATCTACTCACTGTTAATCCTTGCTGTTTCTGCATTCTGTCTGACTTCACTTGATACTGCAACTCGTCTTGCAAGATATATGTTCCAGGAGTTCTGGTTAGCACCTGGCGAAACATACAAGGACGCTACAGGCGTTAAGAGAGTTTTAACAGATCCATATTTTGCTACAATTATTACAGTAGTTCTTGGCATTGCACTTGGTATGACAGGTTATGCAAAGATCTGGGCATTGTTTGGTGCATCCAACCAGCTGCTCGCTGCACTTGGTCTTTTAGCTGTAGCTGCATGGCTTGGTAAAGTCGGCAAAAACAATAAGATGCTCATCATCCCAATGGCATTTATGCTTATCGTAACAGTAATCTCACTTCTTCAGACCATCTACGCAAATGTCACAAACGCAGTCGATATGTGGAGCTGGATCCGTGCAATAATCGGAAGCTTACTTGTTCTTCTGTCACTCGTTCTTGCAAAAGAAGGCTGCCAGACACTGTTCAAGAAGAAGGCGTAATTGCTTCGTGTATGTTGTTTAAAAAAAGACCTCCTGACGGAGGTCTTTTTTTTGTATTACAAAACCATTTTATGAAGGCCCTGAGGTGAATGGATTTCACGAGACGGACACTTGGAGCAGGTCTTTCAATGTAATGTATAATAAAAAGATACGTAAAAGGAACCTGCGGAGTTTGGTCCGTCGACGAAACCATTGCACAGAAGGGCCTTATAAATAGAATTACTTCTTGATTAACAAGCTCTTTCCTGTCATTTCCTTCGGCTTGGTCATTCCCATCAGCTCGATCAGTGTCGGTGCGATATCTGCTAAGCAGCCGCCTTCGCGTAAGGTATACTCTGGATCTGCATTTACCAGGATGAACGGTACTGGGTTTGTTGTATGAGCGGTGAATGGCTCGCCTGTCTCATAGTCGATTAACTGCTCTGCGTTTCCGTGGTCTGCACAGATGAAGAGCTGTCCGTTTACTTCCTTGATTGCTGCTACTGCCTTTCCTACGCACTCGTCTACTGTCTCTACTGCCTTGATTGCTGCAGCCTGTACACCAGTATGACCTACCATATCTGGGTTTGCGAAGTTGATGATGATCACGTCATATTTCTCTGACTTGATTGCCTCTACAAGCTTATCGCATACCTGATATGCGCTCATCTCTGGCTGTAAATCGTATGTTGCAACCTTCGGGGACTTTACAAGGATGCGATCCTCGCCCTCGTTTGGCTGCTCTACACCGCCATTGAAGAAGAAGGTAACATGTGCATACTTCTCTGTCTCTGCGATTCTTGCCTGCTTTAAGCCATTCTCTGCTAAAAACTCACCGAAGGTATGGGTGATTTCTTCCTTGTTGAATGCTACAAGCTTGTTCGGGATTGTTGTATCGTAATCGGTGAAGCAAACGTAGGTTACGTCTGGTCTTGCCGGTCCGCGATCAAATCCTGTAAACTCGTTGTCGCAGAATACGTGTGTCATCTCTCTTGCACGGTCTGGGCGGAAGTTGAAGAAGATTACGGAATCCTTATCCTGAATCTTGCCTACTGCCTCGCCGTCTTTTGCTACTACTGTCGGTACAACGAACTCGTCTGTAACACCCTCATCGTAGGATGCCTGAATTGCGCATGCGCCGCACTTTGCCTGCTTGCCCTCGCCGAAACGAAGTGCACGGTAAGCCTTCTCGACACGATCCCAACGGTTATCTCTATCCATTGCGTAGTAACGACCCATAACGGATGCTACCTGACCTACGCCAAGCTCTTCGCACTTGTCCATAAGTGCAGTTACATATTCCTTGCCTGATGCCGGCGGTGTGTCACGGCCGTCTAAGAAGCAGTGAATGAATACCTTGTCTAAGCCCTGACGCTTTGCAAACTCAAGCAGACCGTAGATGTGGGTGATGTGGCTGTGAACACCGCCATCTGATACAAGACCCATCAGATGAAGTGCGGAACCATTCTCCTTGCAGTTCTTTGCTGCTGCGATGAATGCCTCGTTTTCAAAGAAATCTCCGTCCTGAATGGACTTGGTGATGCGGGTCAGCTCCTGATATACGATACGGCCTGCACCCATATTTAAATGGCCTACCTCGGAGTTACCCATCTGGCCTTCTGGAAGACCTACTGCCATTCCACTTGCCTGGCCCTCTACGAATGGGCAGTTTGCCATCAGCTCATCCATAACAGGTGTATTTGCCTGCTTTACAGCATTGCCTTCTACTTTGTCATTCAGGCCATAGCCGTCAAGAATCATTAATACGGTTGGTTTCTTCTTGCTCATAATATTCCTTTCGTACCGGCATTCTCTTTCAAAAAGCTTTTACGAATTTAGAAAAAAGCCTTAGAAAGCGCTGGCTCTGCCTTACAAAAAGCAGAGCCAGAGCCGGAAATATTTACTTATTAATTACTTGTTGTAATTTACAATCTTTCCAAAATCCGGCTTTAAGGATGCGCCGCCTACAAGACCGCCATCGATATCCGGCTGTGCGAACAGCTCTGGTGCGCTTGCTGCGCTTACGCTGCCGCCGTACTGGATACGGATTGCTGCTGCAGTTGCCTCATCATACACCTCTGCGATGCATGCGCGGATTGCGCCACAAACTTCCTGTGCCTGCTCGGTTGTTGCAACCTTACCAGTTCCGATTGCCCAGATTGGCTCGTAAGCGATTACTGCGCTTGCTGCCTGCTCTGCGGTTACGTTCTGGAAAGCGATCTTGATCTGCTGACGGATCCAGTCGATGGTGATACCCTGCTCTCTCTGAGTCAGAGTCTCTCCACAGCAGATGATTGGTGTAAGACCGTACTCGAAAGCCTTTAAAACCTTCTTGTTTACAGTCTCATCTGTCTCTGCAAAGTACTCTCTTCTCTCGGAATGTCCGATGATGACATACTTTACACCGATATCGGTAAGCATAGCCGGAGCGATCTCTCCTGTGTATGCACCCTTATCCTCAAAGTACATGTTCTCAGCACCAACCTGAATGTTGGTTCCCTTTGCTGCTTCCATAACCGGTACTAAATCGATAGCCGGTACGCAGAATACAACATCTACTTCATCATTTACTACTAAAGGCTTTAATGTGTTTACTAGCTCTACTGCCTGAGAAGGTGTCATGTTCATCTTCCAATTGCCGGCAATAATCTTCTTTCTTGCCATTTTTTGTTCCTCACATTTCTTTTCTTTGATTTTCTTAAGTTATCAATCCTTATCGTCAGCTGCTGCTACGCCTGGAAGCTCCTTACCCTCAAGGTACTCAAGGGAAGCGCCGCCGCCGGTAGAAATGTGGCTCATCTTATCAGCAAATCCTAACTGATTTACTGCTGCTGCGGAATCTCCGCCGCCGATGATGGTGATTGCATCTGTCTCTGCCAGAGCCTTTGCTACTGCAATGGTACCCTTTGCAAGAGTCGGGTTCTCGAATACGCCCATCGGTCCGTTCCAAACAACAGTCTTTGCGGACTTAACAGCCTCTGCGTAAAGCTCTGCTGTCTTAGTTCCGATATCAAGACCTTCCTTGTCAGCCGGAATCTGATTAGACGGTACTACAGTTACATCGATTGGTCCATCGATTGGATCCGGGAAGTTGTCAGCTACAGTGCTGTCTACCGGAAGAAGCAGCTTCTTGCCAAGCTTCTCTGCCTTCTCCATCATCTCCTTGCAGTACTCAAGCTTGGTATCGTCTACTAAGGACTTACCAATTTCCTTGCCCTGAGCCTTTAAGAAGGTGAATGCCATACCACCACCGATGATTAAGGTATCGCACTTCTCAAGCAGGTTGGAGATAACGTTTAACTTATCTGCTACCTTTGCTCCACCAAGAATTGCTACAAACGGACGAACCGGATTCTCTACAGCATTTCCTAAGAATGCGATTTCCTTCTCCATCAGATAACCAACTGCGTTTGTGCCGCCCTTAGCGCTGATGAACTTGGTAACGCCTGCTACAGATGCGTGTGCTCTGTGTGCGGAACCAAATGCGTCACATACGTAATCATCTGCTAAATCTGCTAACTCCTTGGAGAACTCCTCACCGTTCTTTGTCTCCTCAGCACCGCGGAAACGGGTATTCTGAAGAAGAACTACATCTCCATCCTTCATTTCAGCTACAGCCTTTGTTGCAGCCTCGCCAGTTACGTGGTAATCGGATACGAATACAACAGGCTTTCCTAACTTCTCGGACAGTCTCTCTGCTACTGGAGCTAAGGACTCCTTCTCATTCGGGCCATTCTTTACCTTGCCTAAGTGAGAGCAAAGGATTACCTTTGCGCCGCCGTCGATCAGCTTCTGGATGGTCGGCAGTGCAGCCTTAATACGAGTATCATCAGTAATCTTGCCGTCCTTTAACGGTACATTGAAATCACAACGAACAAGAACTCTTCTTCCCTGCAGGTTCTTAAGATCGTCAACAGTCTTCTTTAACATGGAATTTTCTCCCTTCTGATTATTACTTTTATACAGTTCACAGACGCCCATTCGTAAAGCGCCCTTACGGGCGTTCGCTGTTTCACAGCTCCTCTTTACTCATGAACGGGCGTCCCCATCGTCACATTGACTCGTCAAATCGCTATGCAAGCATGCGATTTATCCGAGCCTACTGTGACGTGTGAACTGTAAGATCAAAAAGAGGCCCGGCCCTTTCAGACCGGACCCCGTAGGTCTTTGCGCTTAAGCGAAACTTATGCTAACTCAGCGAAGTACTTGATTGTACGAACCATCTGGCTAGTATAGGAGTTCTCGTTGTCATACCAAGAAACAACCTGTACCTGATACAGATCATCACCAAGCTTGGAAACCATAGTCTGGGTAGCATCGAACAGAGAACCAAATCTCATACCGATAACATCGGAAGATACGATCGGATCAGTGTTGTAACCGAAGGACTCGGAAGCTGCTGCCTTCATAGCTGCGTTGATACCCTCAACGGTAACGTCGCTGCCCTTAACAACTGCAACAAGGATAGTGGTGGAACCTGTCGGAACCGGAACACGCTGTGCGGAACCGATCAGCTTGCCGTTTAACTCTGGGATAACCAGGCCGATTGCCTTAGCTGCACCAGTAGAGTTTGGAACGATGTTAGCTGCACCAGCACGTGCTCTTCTTAAGTCACCCTTTCTGTGCGGTCCATCGAGGATCATCTGATCTCCGGTGTAAGCATGGATGGTGGACATGATACCGCTCTGGATTGGAGCGTAATCGTTCAGAGCCTTAGCCATTGGTGCTAAGCAGTTTGTTGTACAGGAAGCTGCGGAGATGATGTTATCCTCAGCGGTCAGAGTCTTCTCATTTACAGAGTAAACGATAGTCTTCAGATCGTTTCCAGCCGGAGCGGAGATAACAACCTTCTTTGCACCAGCGTCGATATGAGCCTGTGCCTTAGCCTTGGAAGTATAGAATCCAGTACACTCAAGAACTACATCTACACCGATCTCTCCCCACGGAAGCTCAGCTGCGTTTGCCATCTTGTAGATAGTGATCTTCTTTCCGCAAACTTCGATGTAATCGTCTCCTGCTACTACAGAATCAGCGTACTGATACTTTCCCTGTGCTGTATCATACTTTAACAGGTGAGCCAGCATAGCCGGGCTTGTTAAATCGTTGATTGCTACTACCTCATAACCTTCAGCGTTGAACATCTGTCTGAAAGCAAGACGGCCAATACGGCCAAAACCATTAATTGCAACTTTTACTGCCATGATTTTTAATTCCTCCTAAAGAAATTTATTAGATTATATTATCGCATAATTGCTTTGTTAAAATATAATCAATTACTGATATTTTACCTTATCCCGACAAATATATCAAGTGTTTTTCTTTCTTTTTCTTGTTTTTTTTTAAATTAGTTGGTTTTTGGCTTATAAGTGCTACCCGGTAGGTTTATGAAAGACCTGCGGTGTAATGGTTTCGTCGCCGGACCAAACTCCGCAGGTTCCTTTTACATTCTTTATTATCAAACATTACTTTGAAAGACCTGCTCCAAGTGTCCGGCTCGTGAAATCCATTCACCTTAGGGCTATGCTGTAAATATTGGCTTACCAGCAATTGCACCGGCTGACTCACTGCTAATTTAAATTACAATGAATTTGGATTGACTTTTATATGTAGACAGCGTATTCTTTTTAGGGGATAAAAATATCAGCCTGCCAACTTTTTGTGTTGTCAGGCGCAAAATTAAAGGAGCACTTACTATGATTAAATCTGATTTTCATGTTCATACATCTTTTTCTACTGACTCGGATACGCCTGCTAGGGAGCAAATTGAGGCTCTTATTAATAAGGGGATTACTGAGATTTGTATTACTGATCACGAGGATATTGGCTACACTGCGATGGAGGAGGCTGATGTGAATACATCTGAAAGTACGAATGCTGAGTCTCGTCTGTTTCGTATTAACCCTTTTGCTTATTATGAGGCGATTCTTGGTCTGATTCCTGAGTATGCTGACCGTGCCCGCATCTCAATTGGCGTGGAGCTTGGTCTTCGCACTGATTATCACCACAGTATTGAGGATTTTGCTGAGGTTTGTGCATGGGATTTTATTATTGGGTCTACGCATGTGGTAAATGGAATTGACCCTTATTATCCACAGTACTGGGAGGGCAAAACAAAGCAGCAAGGCATTATGGAATATTATGAGGCTACTCTTGCCAATATCCGCAAGCTTGACTGCTTTGATGTATATGGTCATATTGATTATATTGTGCGCTATGCGCCTAATCAGCGCGAGAATTATTCGATTCTTGATTATAAGGATATCATTGATGAGATTTTGAAGCTTTTGATTCAAAATGGAAAGGGAATTGAATGCAATACGGCTGGCTTTAAATATGGACTTGGCGTTCCAAATCCAGAAAATTATGTGTTAAAGCGCTATCATGAGCTTGGCGGTGAGATTCTTACTATCGGCTCTGATGGTCACAAGCCTGAGCACACGGCGTATGCTTTTGATAAGGTTCCTGCGCTTTTAGAATCATGCGGTATCCGCTACTACACAGTATTTCATAACCGCAAGCCTATAATGCTGCCACTATAAGTTTTTGTTATAAGCTTTGCATAAAAAAACTCAGGAGAGATCACAAGATGATCTGTTCCTGAGTTTTTTACTGTGTTTTAAGATATTCAGTATTTTAATACTTTTGTTGCTGTGATGGCAAGTGCTCCTGGTCCAATATGGCATGCTACGCTTAATGACAGATGGTCGATATAAATATCATGTCCTGGGTAGATTGCCTTTACTTCATCACGAAATTCCTCTGCTGCTGCTAAATTATCGGTATGAGCAATGGCGATATATATATCTTCTGGTGATGACTTTCCATCGAAGCGCTCTTCAATATCCTTTGCAATTGCATCAAGCATCGTGTTCTTTGCAATCTTGTAGGTACGTGCCTTTGAGTAGGCATCAAGCTTTTCACCCTGAATCTGCAAAACTGGCTTTAAGCGAAGAATTGTTCCTAATGCTGCCGCTGCCGGTGTGATTCTTCCGCCTTTTTTAAGGTAATGCAGCGTATCAAGCGTGATGTAGATTGTTGAGTCAAATTTTGTCTCCTCTAAGCGTTTCTGAATTGCTGCTGCATCGTATCCGGCCTCTGCCATTTTCTTTGCATCAAGAACTGACTGACGCTGTGTAACGGAGATACGCTGATTGTTGACTACATAGACCTTTCCCTCGTACTCTTCTTCCTGCGCCAGCATAATTGCAGTCTGGCAGGAGCCGGAAAGTCCACTTGACATCGGAATATGAACGATCTGGTCATATTCTTGTAAAACTTTATCCCACAGATCTGTTACACTGCCCGGTGATGGCTGAGAGGTAGAAATATTTCCGCCCTCACGCAGTTTCTTGTAAAATTCTTCCTGTGTCAGCGTAATGTCCTCATAATAAGTCTCACCATCAATCTGAAATGGCATTGCAAGTACAAATACGCCTAACTCCTGTGCCTGTTTTTGTGTAATTCCGCTGTTACTGTCTGTAACAATAGCTATTTTCATAGTTTTCTACTCCTGTCTGATTTTGCATTTCTCTTTGTTGAACTCCTGTTTGCTGATGTATTCATGTATAAACCAGTCGGTGGCCTCATAAATTGTAACAATCAGTTTCAGGAGCCTTCCATGAGTTCTAAGACAAAAATCCTTGTCCTGAAATCCAGAAATTTAATCTGGACTGCCGTGATCGTTGTTATTATTATTCTTCTTGCTGTTTTGCTCGCAAGCGCCCTGCATCTGGATAAAAACCAGAGCCGTTCTCTCCCGAAAGACATGACTGAATCTGCTGCTTCTTCTGCAATAGTATCAAATCAGTCGTTTTCGGATTCAGAAAGCTTCGCACTTTCTGGTTCTTACATACCGGGAAGATATGCTGCATCTGTTGTTCTTGGCGGTGATACTGTTGATATTGTCGTGTGTGTGGACAAAAACCACATTAATTCGGTTCGTGCCCACAACCTCGCTCAATCAGTCGCAACGCTGTATCCGCTCGTCCCTTCCGTGCTGCAAAGTCTTGAATCACAGATTCTTTCTTCGCAAAGCTTGCAGGGCATAACATACTCTGACTCCTCACAGTACACGGCTTCGCTTCTTATAGATGCGATTACGCGCGCACTTAAAAAGGCAGTTACTTACTGATCTCTAACAGCTTTTCTTTCATCTGCTGCTCCATCTGCGCAAGCTGTGCCTGTGCCTGTCTGCGCTGTTCGCGGCCTTCCTGCTGAATCTTTAAGATCTCGTTCATCGTGTCGATTAAGATGCCATTTGTCTGTCTAAGCGTCTCGATATCAACGATGCCGCGCTCTGATTCTCTTCGGATATCAACTGTTGTCTGCTTTAGCTTTTGCGCATTAGAAAGCAGCAGCTGGTTTGTCATGTCCGTTACTTCTTTTTGTGCCTTTGCCGCCTGTGCGGAATGATTCTCTCCCATTGCAATGACCATCTGGTTTTTCCAGAGTGGAATTGTATTTACAATAGTGGACTGAATCTTTTCCGCCATGACGGTGTCGTTGCTCTGCACCATACGAATCTGAGGTGCCATCTGCAGCGCAACCATGCGAGTCAGCTCAAGGTCATGAACTTTCTTTTCAAAGCGCTCGATCATAGATGAATAGTCACTTACTGCCTGTGCATCCTCCTGTGTGCCGCTTGCAATTGCCTTTTGGCGCAGAGCCTCTAACTCTGTCTGTCTTGCCTTATCGACCTTCTTTTTTCCGGCAAGGATGTACATTGAAAGCTCCTTGAAGTAGGTCTGGTTTAGCTGATACATCTGATCAAGCATCGCAGCATCCTGAATAAGCTGTACCTGATGCTTTGTGAGGATATCAACAATCTCATCAACCTTTCCCTCTGCCTTCTCGTAGCGTGCCTTAAGCGCCTCTAACTTTCCAGTTGATTTCTTGAAAAAACTTGCCAAAAAGCCTTTTTCTTCCTCTGGCTCTCCTGTCTGCTTTAACTCGCTTACTAAGCTTGCCAGCATGGTTCCTGTCTCGCCAAGATCCTTTGAGCGGACATTTTCAAGCGTTTTGTCAGAAAAATCTGCGATTTTTTTTTGTGCACCTGCACCGTACTGAAGTACAAGCGTTGAATTATTCAAATCTATTTTCTCTGCAAATGCCTCTACCTGCTTTTTTTCCTGCTCGCTTAACAATGCTTCTTCTTCGTAAATTGGCTCTGGCTTTGGCATTTCCTGCTGTGGCGCCGGCGCTTCTTTTTTTGTCTCTGTAAATGGTTCAAATGTCAGCGTTGGCACTGCCTGATCTAATTTTAACTCTTCTTCCATAAGTATCCTCCCATCTGATTACATATGAAGCCCGTCATCGACTAACCCTTCTTGTGACAGCAGCGTCTTCAGCACAGCAATATCTGTCTGAATCTTCATGCGGTCATCTTCGTAAAGGCTGTCGAGAAGCTTGTCAAACGCGTCGTTGATTGTGTCTAGCGCATTCTCTATCTGCGCCTTGGACTCTCTTGCTTTGTCTGTATCAATCCTGTCAAGATCACGATATCTTGTTACAAGGCTCATCGTATTTGGTAGGTAATATTCGGTAAATCTCTTTATGGAACCAATCTTCTCTGGTGTCTTTTGAACACTCAGATAAATCAGCCCGATAACCTCCTCTAAGTGACTTAGCTTTTCACTTATCACTGGCTGCGGCAGTTCATCGTTTATCTGGCGAATCTGCTTTATATATTCCATTCCCTCGCGAACTGCTTCTTTCACCTCTTTATTGCCTGCCTGCTGCTCTTCCTCGCGTCTGGCATTTTCCATCTGCTGCTTTGAGTGCAAATACAGTTCATAAGTCTCATCATCAAGAATCAGACAAGACTTCTCATCATCCATATGGCCCTGCAGAAAATATCCCTGTGAAATCATGCGCTCTAGTTCCCTCTGCACCTTTTTCTCAGGAAGACCAACAGCACCGCTTAAGCTTCGCACGGCGCAAAGTGCCTTTGTGCCAATGCACCTTTTATAGCGCTCAAAGCGACTTATACGTCCCAAGCGGTCGCAGCCATTTTTTAACAATACGCCAAAGGCAATGGCAAACGGCAGGAAACCTAAAAAGCCACAGCTTGTCACAAGCGGCTGTCTTCCGATCAGTCCAAGTACAAGCAGTATAAATGCCGGCAGGCCGAAGCCTGCTGTGCCAATTCCACCAAAGGTGCACATCAGTATGCCTGATACCTTTCCAGGCGCCTTTTTTGTAAACCTTAGCTCTAGCTTTTCTTTGTCGGTCTTTTCATAAACATTTCCCTTTTTATTTCCCTGACCATTTTTTCCCGTAAATGCTCCTACCGTCTCCTGCATGATATGATCGGCTGTCGATGAAATTTTCTCGCTTAATCCTGAAAAATCCATTGATTCCATAGCCGAGTTCACGGCATCTGTGACGGTATCACATATACTTTGTCCAAACTTTGAGAAGTCATTCTCGTCCATACTTATTTTCCCTTCATTTATGCAATGATATCAAAGAGCGGTTTGCATGCCGGATAGATCTGCTTAAACTGCTGATAACGCTCCTCGTATTTTGCTGCAAGTACCGGATCTGGCTCTACAGTATCGATTACCTTTACGATCTTTCCTGCTGCTTCCTCTACAGATGCATACTCACCGCATGCAACTGCTGCAAGCATTGCACCACCAAGGCCCGGGCCTTCCTCGCTCTCGATAACATCTACACTGATATTTAAAATATTAGCAATCATCTTCTTCCACAGTGGGCTCTTTGCTCCGCCTCCGCAGATCTTTGTGCGCTTAATGTCGATTCCAAGTGATTTTGCTACCTCAAAGGAATCTCTAAGTGCAAATGCAACACCCTCTAAAACTGCCTGTGTCATATCGGCTCTTGTAGTGTCCATTGTCATGCCGATAAATGTTCCTCTTGCCTTTGGATTGTTGTGCGGTGAGCGCTCACCCATCAGATATGGCAAAAAGTATACATGGTTTTCTCCAAGCTTTGTGATATCAGCCTGCTCTTTTGCAAATTCTTTTGTCTGAAGAATCTCTTCCATCCACCACTTGTTGCATGATGCTGCACTTAACATGCAGCCCATCAGATGATATGTGCCGTCTGCGTGTGCAAATGCGTGAAGCGCATTGTTGCTGTCTACACGGAAGTTTTTGGATGAGATAAAGATAGTTCCGCTTGTTCCAAGGGAAATATTGCATCTGCCCTCTCCTACTGTTCCTGTTCCAACTGCTGCTGCCGCATTGTCTCCTGCTCCTGCTGCAACTGCTACATGATCTGTAAGGCCAAGCTCCTTCGCCAGATCTTCCTTCACGCAGCCTACCTTCTCATAGCTCTCGTAGATTCCAGCTAACATGTCCTCTGTAATTCCGCAGATTTCGCACATTTCTTTTGACCAACAGCGATTCTTTACATCAAATAAAAGCATACCTGATGCATCTGATACATCTGTGCAGAATACGCCTGTCAGGCGATATGCCAGGTAATCTTTTGGCAGCATAATCTTTTTGATGCGTGCAAAATTTTCTGGCTCATGCTTCTTTACCCACAGAATCTTTGGTGCTGTAAAGCCTGCGAATGCAATATTTGCTGTGTACTCAGAAAGCTTATCCTTTCCGATTACATTATTTAAATAATCGGTTTCTTCTGTTGTACGTCCATCATTCCAAAGAATAGCCGGACGGATAACATTGTCGTTTTCATCAAGAATAACAAGGCCGTGCATCTGTCCGCCAAAGCTGATTCCTGCAACCTTTGTTGTGTCGAAGCCGTTTACAAGTTCCTTGATTCCTGCGATCATCTGATCGTACCAATCATATGGATTTTGCTCAGACCATCCCGGATTTGGGAATGAGAGCGGATACTCCTTTGATACGATATTGCAGATTTTGCCGTTTCCTTCCATCAAAAGAAGCTTGATAGCTGATGTTCCAAGATCAATTCCAATATAATACATAATCGTTTCCTCCAAATACTTTGTTCCCTTTTTATTTTAATCTTTGACAACAGTGCCTGCTGCCTTTTCACCGATATAAATCGTGTAGCTGCCTTGGTGAACGCGCTTTACGCCATCATCATCACAAAGCCCAAATGCTTCCTCTGGCAGCGCAATGTGAACTGTCTTTGTCTCACCTTTTTTAAGAGCTGCCTTTGCGATTCCCTTTAACTGCGGATTTGGTGTTCCTTCGCGTTCTGCCTTTACATATACTAAGACGGTCTGAGTACCATCCATCTGTCCGATATTAGTTACATCTGCTGTGACTTCAACACCATCTGGTGTAACCTTTTGTGTGCTAAGCTTCACATTGTCAAGTGAAAACTCTGTATATGATAAACCATATCCAAACGGATAAAGCGGCTTGTTTTTCATGTAACGGTATGTGCGGCCTTCCATGCTGTAATCTGTAAATTCCGGCAGTTCTTCGCTTGTGCGGTAGAAAGTAACTGGAAGACGTCCTTCTGGGCATGCGTCGCCAAAGAGTACCTGTGCGATTGCATTTCCGCCCTGTGCACCAGGATACCAACACTGCATAATGGCATTTACATGCTCATCTGCCCATGTCAGATCCATTGCACTTCCTGTCAGAACAAGAAGGATTACCGGCTTGCCGCTCTCGTATGCCACTTCAAGCACTTCGTTTTGAAGACCTGGGAAACGAAGATCAAGCTTATCGCCGCTCGAAAACTCATTTCCTGTATCGCCTTCCTCGCCCTCAAGACTGGCATCAAGACCAAGGCAGACAACCACTACATCACTTTCCTTGCAAACGCCCTTCACCTCTGCCAAACGGTCACGACTCTGAGTCAGATTGCTGCTTCTGTCCTTGAAAAGATGGCATCCTTCTGAATAAACAATGCGCATCTTTTCACCGTCTTCTCTTGGATGCTCCTTTGCGTAATCCTCAAGACCTTCCAAAACTGTCACATAGCGTGATGCAGTTCCCTCATAATTTCCTACTAATGCCATGCGATTGTCGGCATTCGGTCCAATGACACCGATTGTATGGATCTTTTCTTTATCAAGCGGAAGCATTTGATCATTTTTTAACAGCGTCAGACATCTTTTTGCTGCTGTGAGATTTAATTCCTGCATCTTCGGTGAATCAACAACGGAATATGAAATCTTATTGTATGGATTGTCGTCTGCCTTATCAAATACGCCAAGCTTCATGCGTGTTGCAAAAAGATTGACAAGTGCCTCGTCAAGACGTTCTTCCTTTACAAGACCGTCACGAACAGCATCAAGAAGATAAACAAACAATGTACCGCAGTTTAAATCACAGCCATTATTCATTGCCAGTGCAACAGATTCCTCTGCATCCTTTGTTACCTTATGACCTTCATAGAAATCTTTAATTGCCCAGCAGTCTGATGTAACGTGACCCTCAAAGCCCCACTCATCACGCAAAATATCTTTTAATAAAGTCTTACTTCCACAGCATGGCTCGCCATTTGTACGGTTATAAGCACCCATGACAGCCTCGACTTTACCCTCTTGTACACATGCTTTGAAGGCTGGAAGATATGTCTCATAGAGATCTTTCTTAGAAACCTCTGCATTAAAATAATGACGCATTCCCTCTGGTCCGCTGTGAACAGCAAAATGCTTTGCACATGCTGCTGTCTTTAAATATTTTTCGTCATGGCCCTGCATTCCCTCGATGTAACGCACTCCAAGACGTGATGTCAAATACGGATCCTCACCGAATGTTTCATGGCCTCTGCCCCATCTTGGATCACGGAAAATATTTACGTTTGGTGCCCAGAAGGTCAGGCCCTTGTAAATATCATGATCTCCAAACTCCTGCTGCATGTTAAATTTTGCACGTGCCTCTGTAGATACGGCATCACCAATCTGCTCCATGAAATCTTCATCAAACGTTGCTGCCAAGCCAATTGCCTGTGGAAAAACTGTTGCTGTGCCGGCTCTTGCAACACCGTGCAGAGCCTCATTCCACCAGTTGTAGGAAGCAATTCCAAGACGCTCAATTGCCGGTGCGTTATAAAGTGTCTGATATACCTTCTCCTCAAGTGTCATTTGCCCAATCAGTTCTTTCGCGCGTTCGCGAAGCTGCTTAAGACGTTCCTCATTGTGTACTAAATCGTTCATCTTCATATACCCCTTTCATACTTAATAGTAATTTAATATGGGCGGATTTCATCCTCGCTGTCATCCCCGTCAGTGATTGAACGTATCACTGCGTAGTAACCCATCTTTTCATTGACCTTTACATAGACACGATCACCCTCTTTATGACCGTTAATTGCTTTTCCAAGCGGTGATTCAATGCTGATTTTTCCCTCAATAGAATCGCAGCGCACAGAAGTCACAAGTTTAAACTTCTGTACTTCTTCCATTTCTTCGATGTAAAGCTCAATTGTTTTATTTAAACCTACGACGCCTTCCTGAGATTCATCAGAAATAACGGTAGCGTTTTTTAACATTCTCTCTAAATAACGGATGCGGCTCTCATTTTTGTTTTTATCCTTTTTTGCCGCATAATACTCAAAATTCTCACTGAGATCGCCCTGCGCTCTTGCCTCTGAAACAGCTTCAATCGCCTCTTTTCTTACAACGAGTGTGCGGTACTCTATCTCTTTTTTGATTTTATCGATATCTCCCTGCGTTAAACGTTCTCCCATGTGAATTTCATGTCCTTTCTATGCTAGATTCCATACAATGAAGCCCCGAGGTGAATGTGCTTTACGAGACGGGACGTTGTAGCGGGCCCGTTGTCAAAATACACTTACGTTGAAAACATGTAGTGGGGACCCGCGGAGTTGGGCCCGTCGACAAAGTCACTTCACCGAGTGGGCGTATTATTAAATTTCCTACCCGTGAATAATATTCAGTGCTTTTGCACCTGTCGCCTTGATAAAATCCTGCGGTGAAAGCTTTAGCTGAACTCCAAGCTTTCCGGCACTGACGCAGATATATGGGCAGTCAAGCGCACTCTCGTGGATAATGGTCGGATATTCCTTTTTCATGCCAAGAGCAGTACAGCAGCCGCGAATATAGCCTGTGACGGCATTGATGTCCTTCACATGGATCATCTCAACTGACTTTTCATTAACTGCCTTTGCACACTCCTTTAAGTTTAGTTCTTCATCGATTGGAAGCACAAATACACTGTATCCCTTGCTCTTTCCCTGAAGAACGAGTGTCTTAAAGCAGTTCTCATGCGGAATCCCAAGCGTATCTGCTGTGTGGATTCCATCTATAAATTCATCGCACTGATATGACAGCACCTCATAAGAAATCTTGAGGCGGTCAAGTATGCGCATTGCGTTCGTTTTTGGTGTCTTTTCTTTTGCCATTGTTGTATTCCTTTCTGCTTATATATTTCTGTCGTAGTCCCGTAGGCAAAATATTTTTTATCAGTTGCTGTTTTTTACAAATCTGCTTAACATAACAGCTCCTGCTGCAAACATAAAGATCGCGATAAACTGTGATGTTGACAATACACCAACAGCTCCTCTTGGATCGTTTCTCAGAAATTCAATAAGAAAACGGCCCACTGCATACAGCATCAAATATACTGCTGTAACAATTCCTGATGTTTTTTTCTTCTTTTTGTAAAGCGTTCTCTGCAAAATAAAAAGAATTAGTGCAAATATAAAGTCTCCTGCTGCCGAAAACAGCTGTGTTGGAATAAGTGATACACCTGCCGGTGCAAGACAATCTGCCGGAAACGTGACACCATACCATGCGGATGTCTCTTTTCCATAGCAGCAGCCTGCAAGAAAGCAGCCGATGCGTCCGCATCCTTGTGCAAATGCGACTCCTGGCACTGCACAGTCAAGATATGGCAAGAAGGGAAGCTTCTTTATTTTGGTGTAAATTAACGGGCTTAAAAAGCCTGCAATCAGACCTCCGTACACAACAAAGCCTTCTCCAAAATCAAGAAGAATAGAAGGGTCTGCAATAATTGACGGAAACTCTACAATATAGTAAAGCAGCTTTGCGCCTATAATACCTCCCACGATTCCTACTAGTCCCATGGAAAAAAGTGCATCATCATCAAGACCGGAGCGCTTTGCAAGGAAGCAGCCTATCGTAAATGCACAGATAATTCCTATTGCAATCATAAAGCCATATCCATAAACGTGAAACGGCCCTATGGAAAATAAAATACTATGCATCCTGATCTTCCTCCTCATACTCTGTTCCTGCTTTTTTGCGGTATATCAGCCAGGCAGCTGCTACTAAAACGACAAATCCTACACCATGAATGGTATCATTTTTTGCCGCTGGAATTAACCTGATTATGACAAGCTGATACAATACTTCCCAAATGGCAAGTGCCGGTATGATAAACAGCATAAGCTTCGCTTCAAAACGATCTTTCATACAAAATTCCTTTCACAATTCCTTTCTTTTTATTGTTCTTTTTTGACTAGTCTCATAATAGCACAGCATCTTTCAACCGTCAAGGCAACATGAAAAAGGTTGCAAATTAAGGGCAGGTTATCATGTTACGAAAGCCCGAAGGTGAATGGTTTCGTCGTCGGACCAAACTCAGCAGGTTCCTGTTATGTTCTTTCTTATCATACATTACTTTGAAAGACCTGCTTCAAGTGTCCGCCTCGTGAAAGCCATTCACCTTCGGGCTTTGCTTTAAATATTGTCTGCCCTTAATTTTTTACTGTTCGTATTCGTCTGAATCAGATTTTTGCGTATCTTCTGGTGTATTTGATGCTATCTTTGCACCGACAATGCTTGATAATAATGCCTTTACATCGATTCCCATTCCCTGTGCCAGTCCTTCTGTTACCTGCGTGGTACTGTTTATGATATCCTGGAGCATCTTTGCACTGTTTCCTTCGCCGTACATGGTGATCTTATCTACCTTGGACAGCGGCTCTGCAACGTTCTTTGCAATTTCTGGAAGTGCCTGCATGATCATCTCGATAATTGCGGCCTCTCCATATTTTTTCATTGCCTCTGCCTTCTTATCTATACCTTCGGCCTCTGCTGTTGCCTTTGCGCGAATGGCTTCTGCCTCTGCAAGACCAGTTGCACGGATACCTTCTGCTTCCTGCTCTCTGGCAAAGCGAACTGCCTCTGCCATGGCTTTCTTTGCCTCTGCATCCTGCTGTTGCTCAAATTTCTTTGCTTCTGCCTCTTTCTGGCGCTTGAACAGCTCTGCCTGTGCCTGCTGCTCTTCACGGTAACGATCTGCATCTGCCTTTGCACGTATTTCTGCATCAAGGCGCTGTCTTGCAATCTCAACCTCTTGCTTCTTTAACTCGGCATCACGCTCTGCTCTTGCAATCTGCGCGTTCACAGTCTCTGTCTCAATACTCTTTTGCTGTGACTGTGCCTGAATCTTGTAAGCGGCATCTGCCTCAGCCTTTTTATTATCGGATATGATCTTAAGTTCTGCCCTGCGAATCTCCAGCTCGTTGTTTTTCTGTGCAATCTGCGTATCTGAAAGAACTCTCGCCTCATTTGCCGCCTTATCTGCCTCAGCCTGAGCGATAGCTATATCTCTGTCGGCCTGTGCCTTAGCTATAGCTGCATTTTTCTTAATAAGTGATGTGTTGTCAGCACCAAGATCCTTGATCAAACCATTTTCATCTGTTACATTCTGGATGTTGCATGAAAGGATCTCAATTCCAAGCTTATCCATATCCTTTGATGCCTTCATCATAACCTGATCGGAGAATGAGTCTCTGTCAGTATTAATTACTTTTAATGACAATGTGCCGATAATCTCACGCATATTACCCTGAAGGGAATCCTGAAGATCAAGTGCGATATCACCTGGCTTTTTATTTAAGAAGTTCTTTGCTGCCAGCTTAATTCCATCTGTTGTTGGATTGATTCTTACCTTTGCAACTGCATCCACATTTACATTGATGAAATCGTTTGTCGGAACAGACTGCTCTGTCTTGATATCAACTGTCATCTGTCCAAGATACAGCTTATCCATTCGTTCTAAAAATGGAATCTTAATGCCGGCACGTCCAATAAGGATCTTGCTTTCCTTTTTCAAACCGGAAATTATGTATGCCTGATCCGGCGGTGCCTTAACGTAGCCGCTCGCTAATATTGCAAGAATGGCTATGATTGCGATCACGGCGATAATAATGGGAAATGCCGCCGTGTCTAAAAATGATGATTGCTGTGCTGCTGCCAATGCTGTTTTCATACTGTTGTCCTCTCTTTCTAGAATCCTCTTTGCTGCTATGCCCAACTGATGTGTCTGATCTGGTGATTTTTGTCTTAGTTGAAGTAACTATATTTTGCACGCAACTTTGCTGTAAGTTCTTCGACTCTTCTGATTGCCTCGGCTACTTTTCTTCTTGTCTCATTGATCCTTGACTGGACCAGATAGTCGGCTACCACTCCGTCAAAAAAGAAATCTGCAAAGCTTAAAAAATCACCCGTCTGTAACTGTATTGTACCATCTGCTGCGACATCACGCAATTCTTTTTGGAACTGTTGAAGATAATATCTTGCCTGTGAAAGATACTCCTCTGCTTTTCCCATTTTGGAATGCTTAATTAAATCGGTAAAAAATCCGCCTCCCAATAAATCGACAATTCCCCAGTTTCTTGCACTGTCTAGCTGCTCACTCGCTGCATACAGGCTTTGTAGGGCATTTTCCCCTGCTGTGAGAGCTTCTTGAATCTCTCTTTCCATCATGAAATCACTCATGTCTCTCCTTTCCGTGTGCCACGGTTAGGATAATAAAAAAGAGACCTCCACCGCGGCACACACCGCAATAAAAGTCTCGCTTTCTCATTTGATACGGATGCAAAATGCATCGACTGACGGTTTCAAACCCACCCCAAATACAAGAATACTGGGCGTTTCGCTACTCCCCTTTATTTGCTTGACAAAATATTATCATACTTTTTATTTTCTGTCAAGAGATTGCTTCTTTATTAAAAAATGTATATACTTAAAATGTTATAGTTCACGGATAAGCCAATGTTACGACAAAGCCCGAAGGTGAATGGCTTTCACGAGCCGGACACTTGGAGCAGGTCTTTCAAAGTAATGTTTGATAATAGAAAATGTAGAAGGAACCTGCGGAGTTTGGTCCGGCGACGAAACCATTGCACCGAAGGGCTTTCGTAAAATCCCCCGTTAACTATATACTATGCTCAATACGGCACTAGCCAATAGTTTGAGAGAAAGGTGAAATTTTATGAGTTTAGCAATGAGAAATGAAGTCCCTGTTGAACTGACATGGGATCTTTCCCTGATTTATCCGACTGAGGAAGCAATGTACAGGGATGTTGAAAAAATGAAGGCTCTATGTGCTTCTATGGAGGAACGCTTTAAGGGAAAGCTGACAACGCCTGAAGCTATTTGTGACTGCTTAAATGATCTTCAAGAGATGACTCGCCTGATGACACTGACTGGCAATTATACTGATCTGGCTGTTTCGGTTGATTATTATGACAGCCACAATCAGGAGAGAAATGACCGTGTGATGAATATAATTTCTGACATCAACAGTCGTTTGAGTTTTATCAATAGTGAAATTACCGAGCAGAGCGAAGAAACGCTTAAGGCTTCTATTGCAATTGCCGGCGGCAGCCGCATCTATCTTGAGGACATACTTCGCCGTAAGCCGCACCAGCTGCATCCTGAGACAGAACGCGCCTTATCTGCACTTTCTCAAACCTTGAACACACCTTATCAAATTTACAACATGACTAAGCTTGCAGACATGAAGTTTGATTCCTTCCGTGCTAATAACAAGGATTATCCGCTTGGCTATTCTCTGTTTGAAGATGACTATGAGTATGAATCTGACACTCAAATCCGCCGCAGTGCTTTTGATGCTTTCAGCAAGAAGCTGGCTCAGTATGAGAACACAACTGCTGCCGCTTATAATTCACAGGTTCAGACTGAAAAGACACTGGCTACACTGCGCGGCTTTGACAGCGTATTTGACAGTCTTTTGTTTGATCAGAAGGTGAGCCGTGAGCTTTATGACCGTCAGATTGATTTAATTACAACAAAGCTCTCTGTTCATATGCGCAAGTATGCACGTCTGTTAAAGAAAATTCACAAACTGGATCGTATGACATTTGCTGATTTAAAGATTTCTGTTGATCCTGAATATGATCCAAAGGTAACTATTGAGGGCTCTAAGGAATATATTGAAAAGGGTCTTTCTATCCTTGGACCAGAGTACGTAGATATGATACGAGAAGCATATCGCGACCGTTGGGTTGATTTTGCAAAAAATCAAGGAAAGTCAACTGGTGGTTTCTGCGCAAGCCCATACGGAACTAATTCCTTTATTTTGCTTAGTTGGAATGACCGCATGGCTGATGTCTTTACACTGGCTCACGAGCTTGGTCATGCTGGACATTTCCGTGCCTGCAACAGCGCACAGTCCATCTTTGACACTGATGTATCTTCATACTTCGTTGAAGCACCATCCACTATGAACGAGCTTTTGATGGCACATTATCTGCTACAGTCAAATGATGACAAACGTTTCCGCCGCTGGGTACTCTCCTGCCAGATCAGCAACACCTATTATCACAACTTTGTTACACATTTGATGGAGGCTGCTTATCAGCGTGAGGTATACCGTATTATCGACAACGGCGGCAGCGTTCAGGCTGATACATTAAGCAGTATCATGAAAAAGACTCTTCAGGATTTCTGGGGCGAGGATGTGGAAATCTGTGATGGAGCCGAACTTACATGGATGCGCCAGCCACACTACTATATGGGGCTTTACTCCTACACATACAGCGCCGGACTGACTGTTGCCACACAAGTCTGCAAGCGAATTGAAAAGGAAGGTCAGACTGCTGTTGATGACTGGAAGAAGGTACTTGCAGCGGGAAGTACACTGACCCCTGTTGAGCTTGCCGCACTTGCAAAAGTGGATATCACAACAGATGCACCTCTTCTTGATACTATTGAGACAATTGGCAGCATGATTGATGAGATCTGCCGTTTGACTGATGAGTTGGAGAAAGAAGAAAACTAAATAAATAAAATGGACTGGCTAACAGATAAATAATCTGCAGCCAGTCCATTTTTAATTATAGTTACTTTGATTAGCGCACTAATTTTCCACGCTTAATCATGTGAACAATATTCAGTTCTTCATCAAGAATCAACAGGTTTGCATACTTTCCTGCTTCTACATCGCCATAATCATCTAATACGCCAATGCTTCTTGCTGGATTGTGAGTAGCAGCTTTTACTGCACTCGCAAATGGAATTTTCATTGTCTTAACTGCGCAGCGAAGACAATTCATCAGGTTAGTAACGCTTCCTGCGATTGTAGCTGAATCTGATGCAAGTGTAGCAAGATTTCCCTTTACCTCTACCTGCTGACCGCCTAAATCGTAGCAGCCATCCTCAAGACCACAGGCTCTCATAGTATCACTGATTAAAATAACATGCTCATCTGTAAACAGTTTAAACGCAAGGCGTACTACTGCCGGATGAATATGAACATTATCGCAGATCAGCTCTACGTCAGCGCCAGCATCTGCTGCTGCTGAAAGCGGACCTGGCTTACGATGATGAATGCCTGGCATTGCATTAAAACCATGTGTCAGATGATTGGCACCATGCTTAAATGCCTGCATTGCTGTATCGTAGTCGGTACAAGTGTGTGCAATAGATACGGATGCAACATGATCTTTGATTTTTTCTACAAAGTCAATTGCATTCTCCGTCTCTGGTGCAACATCACAGATGCGAATACGTCCCTTTGCGCGCTCCTGCAGACGAAGAAGCATATCTGCATCTGGCTTTTGTACATAGTCAGAGTTCTGTGCACCAACACGGTTAGGATTGATAAATGGTCCTTCTAAATGAAGACCAACAAAATCTGCGCCCTCAGGACTTTCATAATCTGCTGCAATGTCCATAATCTCAGAGAGCTTATCTTCTGGATATGTCATCGTTGCAGGACAGATCGCAAGAACACCTTCACTGCCCTCGTATGCTGCTATTTTATCAAAAGCTTCCTTTGAGGCATCACAGGTATCATATCCCACACAGCCATGGAAATGAACATCGAGAAGGCCTGGAATCACATACATACCTTTTGCATCAATGATGGTCTCATCTAAGCTTGATGACGTTTCCTTAGGCGTAACAGACGCAATGCGCTCGCCGTCTACTGTAACCTCTCCATCAAAAATCTGGCCATTGCTGCAGATCTTTGCATTTAAAATTTTCATACTGTTTGCCTTTCTTTTGCTTACAGCTTGCAAAGAGACAAAGCTGCCTCATCTGCAACGATAGTAACATCCGGATGAATCTGAAGAATAGATGCCGGAACAGCTGGAGTAATTGGTCCAAATAATGTGTTCTTAACTGCTTCTGCCTTATCCTCACCGCTTGCCACAAGAAGAATCTTCTTTGCCTGAAGGATGGTTCCGATACCCATGGTGTATGCCTGACGCGGTACATCTGCCTCTGACGCGAAGAAACGCTTGTTAGCATCGATTGTGCTCTGTGTCAGATCTACGCAATGTGTTACCTGTGCAAAGCTGTCAGCTGGCTCATTAAATCCGATATGTCCATTACGTCCAAGTCCAAGAAGCTGCATATCGATTCCGCCAAGAGAACGAATCTGATTCTCATAGCGACGGCACTCAAACTCGCTGTCCTCACAGGTTCCGTCCGGAATAAAGGAGTGACCCGGGCGAATATTCACACGATCAAATAAATGAGTATGCATAAAGTAATAGTAGCTCTGGTCGTTCTCTTTTGTCAGTCCGCGATACTCATCAAGATTAACAGTTGTTACCTCGGAAAAATCGATATCATTCTTATGATACCACTCTACCAGCTGATCATAAATTCCGATTGGTGTTGAACCGGTTGCAAGACCTAATACACAGTCTGGCTTGATGATTACCTGGGCAGAAATCAGATTTGCAGCCTTGCGGCTCATTTCCTTATAGTCCTTGGTAGAATAAATTCTCATTGAAACTTCCTCCGTTTTCAAAAAATAATGTTTGTCTTTTTATTATATCATCAATATGGAGATAAGTAAACTGATATCTCGGTTTTTCAAAGTTAAAACCTTATAACTGAGTATATTACAAAAGCGGCTCCTGCTTTCGCAGAAACCGCTTATCAATAATGTACGCGAGAAGATTCGAACTCCCGGCCTTCTGATCCGTAGTCAGACGCTCTATCCAGCTGAGCTACGCGTACATATGGGGCCTATAGGGCTCGAACCTATGACCCTCTGCTTGTAAGGCAGATGCTCTCCCAGCTGAGCTAAGACCCCAAATTTTATTTAATTGTAGCTGATCTAATCAGCTAGCGACCCGAAAGGGGTTCGAACCCTTGACCTCCGCCGTGACAGGGCGGCGCTCTAACCAACTGAGCCACCGGGCCTAACTTATGTTGTTAACTTTCTCAACAACATGTGATATGCTACCACATCTTTAGCTGTTTGTCAACAACTTTTTTAACTTTTTTCGCTATGGACATCTGACAAATTGGTTGGCAGTGGACCCTCAGGGACTTGAACCCGGGACCGACCGGTTATGAGCCGGTTGCTCTAACCAACTGAGCTAAGGGTCCATAGGAAAAAAGCCGATGATCGGACTCGAACCGATAACCTGCTGATTACAAATCAGCTGCTCTGCCAATTGAGCCACATCGGC
>CAKQXY010000027.1 GCA_934292725.1 uncultured Lachnospiraceae bacterium | reverse complement strand
TAACCCAGTAAAGATAAATGCAAACGGCCACAAACTAGAAAAGGTAGAAAAGAAAGAAGCCGGCTGTACAGAAACTGGACATGAAGCATACTGGAAGTGCAAAAACTGTGCGAAGCTGTTTTCAGATGAAGCCGGAACACATAAAATCATTAACCCAGTAAAGATAAATGCAAACGGTCATGACCTTAAAAAGGTAGAAAAGAAAGCACCGACCTGTACAGAAATCGGTTGGGAGGCATATGATACCTGTTCTCACTGCAACTATACCACATATGTGGAACTGCCAAAATTGAATCATGACTTAGAGCATCATGAAGCAAAAGCAGCTACTTGCACAGAAATTGGTTGGGAAGCCTACGATATCTGTAAACGCGAAGGCTGTGGTTACACTACCTACAAGGAACTGCCAGCATTGAATCATGACTTAGAGCATCATGAAGCACAGGCCGCAACCTGTACAGAAATTGGTTGGGAAGCTTATGATACCTGTAAGCGAGAAGGCTGTACCTACAGCACTTACAAGGAGATTGCGGCATTGAATCATGACTTAGAGCATCACGAAGCGAAAGCCGCAACCTGTACAGAAATCGGCTGGGAAGCTTATGATACCTGTAAGCGAGAAGGCTGTACCTACAGCACTTACAAGGAGATTGCAGCATTAGATCATGACTTAGAGCATCATGAAGCGAAAGCCGCAACCTGTACAGAAATCGGCTGGGAAGCTTATGATACCTGTAAGCGAGAAGGCTGCGATTACACTACTTACAAGGAGTTGCCAGCATTAGGTCATGAAGACAGCAACAACGATCATCTCTGCGATGTTTGCAGCACGAAAATTAGTGATCATAGTTATGAAAGCAAAATAGCAAGAGAAGCGACCACAACTTACACAGGAATCAGAATATATACCTGTACGAAGTGTGGACACTCTTATACGGAGGAGCTTGCAAAGCTGCCAAGTCAAACTAATCAAGCTGACCAGACAAATCAAATTGAGCCAGCTAATAATGGCAACGAAAAAGATTTCATAGGAACCGTGACGAGTGTATTTTTAAATGTAACTGATTTTGCAGCAAAGAACTTTAGAATATCATTTTGGCTGATGATTCAGATGCTTTTAAAAGCAGTAATGCAACTTTGGTAATTACAGTTTTGGAATAGGTATTCCATGAACAGTAACCTTTGCAATATTACAGTTCACGGATAAGCCAATGTTTACAGCAAAGCCCGAAGGTGAATGGATTTCACGAGGCGGACACTTGAAGCAGGTCTTTCAAAGTAATGTATGATAAGAAAGAACATAAAAGGAACCTGCGGAGTTTGGTCCGACGACGAAACCATTGCACCGAAGGGCTTTCGTAACATGACACATGAACAGTAACTTTGCAACAGAAAACCGGGGAAATATCCCCGGTTTTTCCTTGTAAAGAACAGTTTGCTATGGTAAACTGTCAATAGCAACATCAATGGAATTGATAACAAGAGAAGGAATAAATCATGGAATATTTGACAGTGAGAGAAACATCTGAAAAATGGGGAATGTCCATTAGAATGGTCAATTATTATTTGAATACAGGACGAATTGAGGGAGCTGTCCGCAAAAAAAGTGAATGGCTTATTCCATACACAGCAAAGAGTCCTTTAGATACCAGAAAAAAAGCTGATACGAAGAAAAGCACAAAAAGGAAGCGGAATGTAAATAAATGCTATATGCCATTGATTGCAAGTCCATGTCCGGGAAGCTTTCAGGAGTTTGAGCATTCACTTGCAGATGAGGAAGAGCGACAGATAACAAGGGCGCTTTGGCATTATTTTCGCAACGAAGAGAAAGAATGCTGCACAGTGAGTGAGCAATGTTTCAACAGCGAAAGTGTACAGATACGTTTGGCGGCGCGCTTGGTGCATGCCATGGCAACTGTTCAGGAAGGAGATCCAGCAGCGGTTTTAGCTGATTTTAAAGCCATTTCCTTAGAAAATAAAAAGACATCAGATCCTTCAGCGAAGCTCTATACGCTTGTCACAGAAGGTTTTGTAAGTGTCTTTTTCCATTCAGAATCAGCAGATTTAAGTGCGCTGCGTGATAAAATTAGTTTGTGTCAGGCTGGAATCCAATATTATGTGATCTATGCCGCAGCACATGAGCTTTATCTTAGGCGTGAATATCAGCGTGCAATGGGCATGGCAGAGGCCGCACTTATGATGGCAGGAAATAATTTTCCAATTGCAAGTATTTACTTAAATCTTGTCCTTTGCATGATTTGTATGAATTTAAAAGATGATGAACATGCTGATGCAGCGTTTATGAGGGCGTGGAACATTGCACTTCCTGAGCATTATATACATCCATTTATTGAGCATCATGGCTTGCTTCAGGGGCAGATCGAGAGGTCGCTGCGTGAACAGTATCCAGATGAATATAATGAGATCATCGAATCTGTATATGCATTCAGCAGAGGATGGATGAAAATTCACAATCCAGTATCCACACTTCAGGTTACAGATGCACTTACACCATATGAGTTTTCCATAGCCATGCTTGCCGCAAAGGGGCGTTCAAATAAGGAGATTGGAAAAAGTCTAGGAATTTCCTTAAATACAGTAAAGTCATATTTGGAAAATATTTTTTCGAAGCTTCATATTTCAAGCAGAAGTGAACTTGATATGTTCGTAAATCGCTGATAAAACGTCACTTCCACGAAACCATTCTTTTAGTGCTATGCTTGTTTTATTTTGAAAGTATGCTATAATAAAAAAACATGCGCTTTAGAAATTGAGCGAAAATGGAATACAGGGAGAAAAAAGATGGAGAAGTGGAACATTCGAAAGAACAAGATGCTGCCAGTGATCTTCGCTTTGGCATGGCCAACTATGCTGGAGCAGTTTCTGCAGACAGCAGTGCAGTACATTGATACTGCAATGGTTGGTTCACTTGGCACACAGGCAACTGCAGCAGTCGGATCAACCAGCACGGTAAACTGGCTGATAGGAAGTACAGTATCAGCGATTGGTGTAGGATTGCTTGCGTTTATATCGCAGTCATTTGGTGCTGGAAATCGGGAACGCGCAAAAAGGGCGTCAGGACAGGCTGTTTTAGTAGTGCTTGCGGTAGGAATCAGTTTTACTATCGTGATTGCAGCAATCAACAAGCAGGTGCCAGTTTGGATGCAGGTAGATGAGGGCATCCGCGATATGGCAGCCCGTTATTTTCTTATATTGTATGCACCGATGTTGTTTAGAACAGCGAATATTATTTTTGGTACGGTATTAAGATCAGTAGGAGATACAAAAACGCCGATGAGAGTTGGTGTTGTGATGAATATTATTAATACCGTGCTCAATTTCCTGCTCATTTACCCGACACGTGTGGCAGTGATTGCAGGTATTTCTATTACGCTGCCAGGTGCAGGTTTTGGAATTGAAGGTGCAGCTCTTGCAAGTGCGATTGCATATACATATGGAGGAATTGCCATTACTATAAAGCTGTGGAAACATGCTGATATTTCACCGAAGGGACAGAGCTTTAAGCCAGATAAGACAATTCTTATTCCGTGCGTTAAAGTAGCATTTCCAAATATGTGCCAGCGTTTTGCAACATCGCTTGGATACGTTGTATTTGCTTCCATGATCAATTCTCTTGGCGAGACATCTGCGGCAGCACACACAATCGCAAATACAGTAGAGTCTGGATTTTATATTCCAGGATGGGGTATGCAGACGGCAGCGGCTACACTAGCTGGTAATGCGCTTGGTGCAAAAGATGGAAAAAAGCTTCGCGATTTAGAGCGTGCCATTATTCCTCTTGAAACCGGACTGATGACTGTGTGCGGTGCCCTCCTGTTTGCATTTGCACCGCAGCTTATGACTTTGTTCTCACGTGACACAGAGGTAATTAGACTAGGTTCTACAGTACTTCGCATGGTCGCAATATCAGAACCTTTCTATGGTATCCCGATCGTACTTGAAGGTATGATGCAGGGAGTTGGAAAAACAGTTGCACCATTTATCTTTAGTGTAATTGGCATGTGGGGTGTTCGTATTATAGGAACCTTCATATGTACGCAGCTTCTAGGCATGGGACTTATTGCTGCATGGGCATGTATGATAGCACATAATGTTTTATTATTTGTACTCTTTGCTGTATACTTTGCGCGAGGAAAGTGGAAACCAAAATTTTAAAATAAAAACGACAAATTGCATGGAATAACGTGCAGCTTGTCGTTTTTTATTTTACGCTTTAAAAAGATTATGAATCAGCTTGCGATTGTAAATTAAATGAAGATACATAGCATCCTGGGCGCGAATCGGATCATGGCACGCAATGGCATCTGCAACTTCACGGTGAGTTTCAATTGTTTCTGCATGGAGACGGTTCCCGGTTGATTCAACAAACAGTGGAATGGAACTGTTAATTACTGGAATCAAACGTGGAATGACGACATTTTTGCTGCTCATAGCTATGGCATTATGAAATTCAATATCCTTTTGTGTGTGATCCTTTTTTTCATTGAGCAGGTTTTCAACTTCATCGCATAGTGCGGTGATTTTTTTTATGTCTTCATCATCTGCATGGACGGCAGCCATTGACGCGATAGATGGTTCAAGAAGAATACGTACCTCCAATAAATCTTGAACGAGCTTTTTTTTATCAACAATAAAGGTAAAACCAAGCGGATCCTCGACCATTCCTGGTGTGGAGGCAACATATGTTCCTGATCCCTGACGAATGGTGACAATATTGCGGGAGGCAAGAAGCTTCATGGCTTCTCGTATGGAACTGCGTCCGGCATTCAATCGGTCACAGAGAATAGATTCATTAGGAAGACGGTCGCCAGGCTGTAATTTCTCTTCCAGAATCAGCGCAATGATATCCTCTGAGATTTTGGAGGGAAGATTTTTTTCTTCTTTTAAATTCATCATATGATTTGGACTCCTTTTCGTAAGCAAAATGTTATTAACATCATATCTTTTTTGAATGGAAAAGTCAATATGAGTTATTGAAAAGGAAAAGTGCACAAAAAATAGTTGATAATTTAAGCAATATTACGGTATTGCCTTTTGAAATAAAAACGTGTAATATAAAAACATCAGATGAATTAAGAACAAAAACGGAATAAAAAGGGCAGCACGTCATGAAATGACGATAAAAGGTCAGATGTATTGCTGCTGAGAAAAGCATCTGATGAATTGAAAGGAGAAAGAAAATGGAAGAGATGGTTTTTGCGGCAGATCCTGTAAGATTGATTGCTGCGGCAGTTGTGGGAATTGCCGTACTGCTGATTTTGATTATTCGTTTCAAGCTCCATCCGATAATTTCGATGATGCTTTCAGCTGTAATAATCGGAGTAGGAGCAGGAATGCCGCTGTCTATGATCTCGGAAACCGTAGAAAAAGGAGTAGGAAAAACGCTGCAGGGAATCGCACTGCTTGTTGGTTTGGGCTCCATGTTTGGCGGTATTCTTGAGGCAAGCGGTGGTGCACAGAAAATTGCAGAGACACTGATTGATAAATTTGGACAAAAAAAGGCAGGATGGGCACTGGGTATTACCGGTTTGGTGATTGGAACAACAGTCTTTTTTGAAGCAGGTGTTGTTGTTTTAATTCCGCTTGTGTTTAGCGTAGTAAGAACAACAAAGAAATCTACCTTATATTATGCGATTCCATTGTTGGCAGGTCTCGCAAGTGGATATGCATTTGTACCGCCGTCAGCAGGATCAGTTCTTACAGCAAATGCGCTTGATGTCAATCTTGGAATGATGATTATGGTTGGTGTTCCGACTGCCATTATTAGCATGTTGATTGCAGGTATCATATGGGGTGGCTTTATAGGAAATAAAATTTTTGCAGCCCTTCCAGAAGATGGAAATGAAACTGTACACAGCGAGAAAGAGCTTCCGCCATTTGGCCTTGTTTTGAGTGTAGTATTGATTCCATTAGTACTGATTCTTCTTGGAACAATATCCAAATATGTAGCTATTCCTCAGTCAGTTGCAGATGTACTTGGATTTGTTGGAAAACCATTTTTCGCACTGACAATTGCTACGCTTGCAGCTATGTATTTTCTGGGAATCAGAAGAGGCTTTACAGGAGCACAGATCAAGGCAATTTTTGATAAGTCCTTAAAGCCTACAGGTATGATTTTGCTTGTTATTGCCAGCGGAGGCGTAATTCGATGGATGCTTCAGGATTCTGGTCTTGGCAATATCATTGGACCGATTTTGGAGAGCAGCTCAATGCCATTGATTCTTGTTGCATTTTTAATTGCACTTCTTGTGCGCGCATCTGTTGGAAGCTCAATCGTTGCGATGACAATGGCATCAGGTATTATGGCATCTATGCCGGCTGTGATGGAAACAAGCATGCTGTATCGTGCAGCGATGTGCTGCGCAATATGTGGCGGCGCGACAGCATTAAGCCATGTAAATGATGCTGGTTTCTGGCTGGTAGGAACATTTTTGCACATTGATGAGAAAACAACATTGAAATCATGGACTGTGATGGAGACGCTGATTGGCATTAGTGCATTGATTGTAAGTATGATAATTTCAATTGTTGCCTGATCAATTTTAGAAAACAGGTGTTGGAATCTTCGGCCATTCAATGACTGAGTAATTGAAAAATATGGAGGAAAAAGACATGGAATTAACAAGTCAGAAAATGAGAAAGCTGGCACCGGAGCTGGATCCGCTGCGTATTGGAACTGGTTGGAAGAAGGAAGATCTGGACAAGGTACAGGTCATGATTGAGAGCACATATGGAGACAGCCATCCGGGAAGCGGTCATTTGAATATTCTGGTGGAGGAAGTGCGAAAAGGAATCGAAGAAGAGGGCGGCTTTGGTGCACGCTATTTCTGTACAGATATCTGTGATGGTGAGAGCCAGGGAACAGACGGTATCAACTACAGCCTTGCAAGCCGTGAGATGATTGCAAATATGATTGAGATTCACGCAAATGCTACACCATTTGATGCAGGTGTATATCTGTCTAGCTGTGATAAGGGTGTTCCGGGAAATTTGATCGGTATGGCAAGAGTAAATATTCCGGCTGTATTTGTCCCGGGCGGAACTATGAATGCCGGTCCTGAAATGCTTACATTAGAGCAGCTTGGAATGTACAGCGCAAAGTTTGAGCGCGGAGAGATAGGCGAGGAGAAGCTTGACTGGGCAAAGTGCAATGCTTGTCCAAGCTGTGGTGCCTGCTCATTTATCGGAACAGCATCTACTATGCAGATCATGGCAGAGGCACTTGGTCTGGCTTTGCCGGGAAGTGCACTGATGCCAGCGACAAGCCCAGATTTGCTTGCATTTGCGCGTGAAGCAGGAAGACAGTCAGTTCGTCTTGCTACAATGGAGAATATGCGTCCATCTGATATTGTTACTATGGAGAGCTTTGAGAATGCAATTTTAATACATGCGGCAATCTCTGGAAGTACAAACTGCTTACTGCATCTGCCTGCAATTGCACACGAATTTGGTATTGAGATTACAGGTGATACTTTTGACCGTCTCCACAGAAGTGCACGTTACTTATTAGACGTGCGCCCGGCAGGACGTTGGCCAGCTGAGTGTTTCTATTATGCAGGCGGTGTTCCGGCCATCATGGAAGAGATCAAGGAACATCTTCATCTGAACGTTATGACAGTAACTGGAAAGACGCTTGGTGAGAATCTTGAGGAGCTGCGAGCAAATGGATTTTATGAAAAGTGTAATCACTGGCTTGATGAGTTCAATAAGCGCTATCAGCTTAATCTGACAAGAGAAGATATTATTCGTCCATACGATAAGGCAATTGGTACAGATGGAAGCATCGCAATTCTGCGTGGAAATCTGGCACCGGAAGGCGCAGTTATCAAACATACTGCCTGCCCTAAGGAGATGTTTAAGGCAGTACTTCGCGCAAGACCGTTTGACAGCGAGGAAGAGTGTCTGGATGCTGTATTAAAGCATAAGGTACAAAAGGGTGATGCAGTCTTTATTCGCTATGAGGGTCCGAAGGGAAGCGGAATGCCGGAGATGTTTTATACCTCAGAGGCAATCAGCAGTGACAAGGAGCTTGGAAAGAGTATTGCACTGATCACAGACGGACGTTTCTCAGGTGCATCCACAGGACCAGTTATTGGTCATTGCAGCCCAGAGGCAGTAGACGGCGGTCCGATTGCGCTTGTAGAAGAGGGTGATTTGATTGAGATCGACGTGAAAGAGAGAAAGCTTAATATCATCGGAGTAAATGGTGTTCATAAGACACCAGAGGAAATTGATGAGATTTTAAAGGAGCGCCGCAAAAACTGGAAGCCGAGAACACCAAAGTACAATAAGGGCGTTATGGGACTTTTCACTCGTCATGCAGTAAGCCCAATGAAAGGTGCTTATCTGGACTAAAAGAAATAATAAATATTGAGACAGACATATCTGGCAGACGTAGTGTACGAAATGGAAAACGGCAGAATTTCTTGATAAAAAATAAGCTAGTGGGGTCGGTTTAAGAGCCGGCCCCATTAGCTTTTGTCTTCTGCGAGTTAAAAGTTTGATCAGAAGGAACGGATGATTTCCTCTGTCATAGAACGAACTACTTCAGTTGCTAACTGTACTGTTGCTTCGAAATCATAATAGGAAGTGATTCCGTAATGAGAATGGATGTAACGAACAGGAACACCAACAACGATTACCGGGATGCCATCAAGAGAAGTGTTAATGATTGCACCATTGTTTCCGCCGCCTTCACGGACAGAAGACTGTACAGCCAGTCCCTTTTCTTCAGCGAGATCTAATACGTAGCGCTGATATCTTGGGGAGCATACAATTGATTTGTCCATAAAACGAAGCATTGGACCCTTTTTCAGAGCTGTCTGAATGGCATACGGCTCAGTAAAGGTATCATCAGCAGGGCAGCCCTCGAAACACAGTGCAATCTGAGGAGCAACCTTTCCGACTGCAACCTTAACACCACGCTCGCCAAGCTCCTCTTGTGTAGATAACACACCTACCAGATCAACATTTAAGTTCTCGTTTGAGAGACGGCGCATAGTCTCAAGAAGAGCAGCACAGCCAATTCTACAGTCAAAGCCCTTTCCGATCATGACATCATGTTCCTCGTCATAGGAGAAATGTACGTCAGAAATAATAGGCTCACCAATGCGGATACCAAAGTTTTCAACAGCATCTTCCTTGCTTGTTGCACCGATATCAATTACAAGAGACTGAATTGATGTGGAACCAGCATTCTGACGCTCAGCAGGTGTCATGAAATGAGGTGGTTTAGCTGCAATTACACCAGGAATAAAATTGCCATATTTGTTGCGTACAAGAACCTTTGATGCCGGGAGAGAATTATCGCTCCAGCCACCGAGGGAGACAAAGCGAAGTGTTCCATTTGGCTTAATTGAATGAACCATCAGTCCAACCTCATCACTGTGGGCATCAAGCATAAAAACAGGCTTATTACCTGTATTGTTCTTGGAACGCAGATAGAGATTGCGCAGGCAATCCTCCTCAACATCGGCAAATTCTGCACCATATTTTTTTGCTACAGCAACAGCCTCATCCTCAAATCCGGATGGTGCTTTTGCATCAGACAGCTCCTGAATCATAGTAACTGCATTTTGATCTGGTTTGATTTTCATATCATTATCCCTTTCTCTTAGTAGAATATTGTATTCCTCTATATTTGAGTATCATATCATTTCTGTGGAAAAAAAACAAGATAACAAAATTGTTCAATGTACTATGAAAATAGTAATTCGGGTGGGCATTTCCGATTACAGAAGTGATCTCGTGTTTGCTGGGATATGTATTTTTGAAAAGAATTAGAAAAAATAAGGTTGATGTTTTGATTTATTGAATACAGTAAATGAGCTACCGTATGTCCCCAGTGGCTCTAATTCCAACGTTCACAAATTCTTCACAAAAAAATTAGCACTCACCTCTTGACAGTGCTAATAATAAGTGCTATAGTACACATAGAACAAAGGAAGGGGAACAACAAGGAAGCCTCTTAAAAAAACCTTAGTTCTGCAGCGAAAGCTGCTAAAATAAATACCACATCGGCAGCGTCCGGAGTGTCAAAATAGATTGCAGCTGGAGCTGCAGATGTTAAAGTATAAAATCCAGTTTGGAGCACTGAAAGGAGATTTTGATTATGTTAGTACCGAGCATTTTTACAAATAGTTTATTTGATGATTTCTTTGATTTTCCATATGTTGATGACAAGAAGGCAGAGAGAAAGCTGTATGGTCACAACGCAGCAAACCTGATGAAGACTGATATTCAGGAATATGATGACGGCTATCAGTTAGAGATTGATCTTCCGGGCTTCAAGAAAGATGAAGTACGTGCAGAGTTAAAGGATGGTTATCTGGTAGTCAGTGCTGAGAAAGGTCTTGACGAGGACGAGCAGGATAAGAAGACTGGCAAGTATTTAAGAAGAGAGCGTTATGCAGGATCATGCCAGAGAAGCTTCTATGTTGGCAAGGATATTACTGAAGAGGATATCAAGGCACAGTTCCAGCATGGTATGCTGACACTGTTTGTTCCGAAGAAAGAAGCAAAGCCAGTTGTAGAAGAGAAGAAGCACATTACAATTGAATAAATATAGTTATGCAGGGCGCATCCGAAAGGGTGCGCCCTATTTTTATCACTTACAATGAGCCATCAGGGATAATAAAAGAACCATTGTACCTGTCTCCCTGAGAAAAAATTAGTTGCAAAACAGGATAAAAGTGATATACTGAAAGCATAAGAAAAGAAACCGTGTGAAATTACAGTTTTGTTTTCACACGTTTTTTTTGAAAGATGGGGTTAGCTAAAACTAACATATGATAGTGATGAATATGGATTCAAGGCGAAAAAATGCAGTGATTGGAGGAAGGGCATGAAAAACGAAGAATACAAAAAATTGTCAATCAACGAGTTTACAAAAGCAGCTGGAAGATATGAAAGTAACCATGCTGGCATTTACGAAATGTGTAAGAAGGATTATCCTGATATTCTGGCAGAGCTAGAGAAAGAGCCGTTCAGAAATTTATTGGATGCAGGCTGTGGACCAGCACCAATGATTTCTTTGTTATCAGAAAAATATCCAGACCGACATTATACAGGACTGGATCTGACTCCAGCCATGATTGAACAGGCAAAAAAGAAAAATATTCCAAATGCAACATTTGTTGTGGGAGACTGTGAGAACTTTCCTTTTGAAAAAGATTCATTTGATGCAATTATTTGTTCTATGAGTTTTCATCATTATCCAAATCCACAGGCATTTTTTGACAGTGTAAAAAGATGTCTTCGCCCAAATGGAAGATTGATTCTGAGAGATGTGACCAGCGATAATAAAATATTGGTATGGCTGATGAATACATTGGAAATGCCGTTGGCAAATATATGCGGACATGGAGATGTTCATGTTCCAACAAGAGATATGGTCATGAAGTGCTGCAGAAAAGCAGGATTAAAAGTGGAAAAATTTGAAATCCGCAAGGGTATGAGGCTGCATTGCGTTGTAAGAAAACCTATGGGAAAAGGCGATAGACAATGAAAGAAAAAGTTAAGGTGACAGGTGTGCCGGAAACGATGGTGCAGACACTGTATGCAAGAGCAAAAGAAACAAAAAAGCAAAATGCTAAAATCAAGGATGAGATTGCAGCAGAGATTGTGGAAAAGCTTGATTATGACTTTTCAAAAGCGGATAAAGATAACGCTATGACTTATGGTGTGATTGCGAGAACAATTGTATTAGACCGTATGGTTAAGCAATATTTGGAGAAGCATGCAAATACAGTTGTTATAAATATTGCATGCGGACTAGATACCAGATGTTATCGTATGAAAGGAAAATATCTGCGCTGGTACAATGTGGATTTGCCGGAAACGATGAAGATAAGGAGCCGGTTCCTTAACGAAATTGGTCCAGTGTATCAGATCGCAAAGTCTGCAATGGATGATTCCTATATAGATGATATTGATTATCACGGTGAGAATGTTCTGGTAATAATCGAAGGACTTACCATGTATTTGTGTGAAAAAGATATCAGAAAGATGTTTTCTATTATTGAAAAATCATTCCAAAAGGTTACAGTAATGGTTGAAACCATGTCGCCGTTTGTTGTAAAGCATGTGAAAGAGAAATCCATAGAGGGAAGCAATGCAAAATTCACATGGGGAGTTAAAAACGGAAAGGAGCTGCAAAGAATCATACCGATATTTTCTGTTTGTCAGGAAGTCAGTCTTGTTGAAGGAATGAAAGAGCTTATGTCGATTTATCATGTGATAGGAAAGATTCCAATCGTTCGGAATATCTCAAACAAAATAATTGTTTTGGAGAAGCGTGGCTGATATTAAGGAGATGATATATATGAAGAAAAGACATTTTAATGTGGAATCAGATGGATTTTATGGAGCATATTGGGAATGTAAAACCGACTCAAACTGTGCAATGATTGCAATGATTGGAGATGACTCAGAGGATTATCTGGCGCGTACATCCGTGAAATGGTTACATAAACTTGGTGTGAATGTGATGACGATGTCACCTGGAAAAAAGGATTACGGACATCATAATTATCCTCTGGAACGCATAGAAAAAGCAATCGACTGGTTAAAAACACATGGTAATAAGAAGATAGGAATTGTCGGGGCATCCACTACAGGAACACTTGCTTTAATTGCCGCTTCTTATTTTGAAGACATCACATTGACGATAGGTCTGACACCGAGTGATTTTATCTGGCAGGGATTTATGCAGGGTAAAAAAGATGGCTGTAAGGAATGGCCGATTGAAGGAGAATCTCTTTTTTCCTATAAAGGAGAACCACTTCCGTATATGCCTTTTTGCTATAAACATCCAGACTACTGGAAAGTGATTGAGAAGGAAACAAAGCGGACTGGTGATATGGTTAATTCAAGAAAACTGTTTGATGATTCGGAAAAGGCTCACCCAATCACAGAAGAAGAGATGATCAAGATTGAAAAAATACATGGAATATTGTTACTGATTGGTGCTGAAGATGATGTGTTGTGGGATACTGCAAAATATATCCGCCGCATGAGACAGCGGATGAAAGAAAGCCCACACACATGCAGATTAGAGTCTGTTATCTATGAGCATGGAACCCATTTCGTTTTTCCGGAGAGTATGTTAAAAATGATGTTGCCAGTCGGTTCTGGATTCTTTATGAAAATGGCATTTCAGGCGGCAAGAAGATATCCGAAAGAATGCCAGAGAGCACGTTTGGATATTGACAAACGGGTGAGAAATGCCGTTGAAGAATGGAAGCAAAGCCAGTTGTAGAAGAGAAGAAGCACATTACAATTGAATAAATATAGTTATGTAGGGGTGCATCCGAAAGGGTGCACCCGTGAATTGTAACGGAGCCATCAGGGACAATAAAAGAGCCATTGCCCCTGTCACTCTGGCTTAAATTCCGTATTCGTTAAATAATTTTGTCCGAAATGTTGGATCAGCAATTGCTTTTGGAATTTCAGAACCTCTATTTTCTTGTAATAATCTCTCATAGAGCGCATTAACACGCTGCTCACCTAAATGTACCCCCTGTTGTACTCCGTCCTTTCTGGCTGAGTTTATGGAATCATTCCAGTCGCGGATTGCTTTTTCGCGGTTTCGATACATAGCCATTAATGTTTCATCGCTGCTAGCTTTTTTTAAACGCTCATATGCTTCCTCAAATGTTTTGTTTTCTTCAATCAATTTTTCATACACCTCCTGTTGACCAGAGTTAATAAATAGTGCCCATTGATCTCTTGCATTTAAGCCAGAAAGCTCAAAAGTTTCGACTTCTTTTGTACCTTAAAGTATTCCTTTCTATTATGAGAATATCACGAGGGTGATATTTTGACAAGTGTTTGTCATAAAAAATAGAAACATTATAGGTTGTCAAGTGAGAAAAAAAGTCCAATAAGACAGCATGTGTATTCTTGACAATATCGATAGATAAAATTAATATAACAGTGTGATATAACACTGTTATATTTTGCAGCATTGGAGGATGAATCATATGTCAGTAAAGGCAGAGAAAACCAAGGAAAAAATATTGGACACAGCACTCAGACATTTTTTAAAATACGGATTCAGTGGAGCATCTTTGAGGAATATTGTGAAAGATGCCGGACTCACAACCGGAGCATTTTATAAATACTATCCGACGAAGGAAATGCTTTTTGATGCACTGACAGATCCTTATGTGGAGCACATTTACGAAATATATGATGGAATATTAGCTGAATTTGCAGAGCTTTCTGCCGAAGAGCAGACAAAGAATATGTCTGGAACTTCAAGCGATGGAATGGATCAGATGATCGATTATATTTATGATCACTATGATAATTTTAGATTGCTCTTAAAATGTGGAGACAGCGGAAAGTTCGAGAATTTTATCCATAACATGGTAGAGCGAGAGGTGGAAGCAAGTCAGAAATATATGAAGACAATGTGTGATGCAGGAATAGAGTTCCCAGATGTTAGTGAAAGTCTTATGCATATGATTTATACAGGATTTTTCTCATCAGTACTGCAGATTATTGAACATGACATGGATAGGGAAACGGCAAAGAAAAATGTATACCAGTTAAGAGAATTTCAAACTGGTGGCTGGGAGCGATTGTGGAATATCAAATTTCCAGCTGAAGATAAATAAGCTTTTCGGAATAATAAAATAAGGTGGCTTATGCCGGTGAGCCATCTTATTTATTATAGATAGGTTAGCTAAAACTAATTTAGATTGCCTGAGCAAAATCATAGTAAGGAGTGTGTTTGCATGAAAGAAAAGAAGAAGTCTGCTGCCAGTTGGATACTGGAGTGGGCAGGACAAAAAAGAAGTGCCTATGTATGGAGTGTAGTGCTTGCGGTAGGAAATGTTATCTTCAAAATAATTCCATATTTTATTATCGCCAATGTCGTAACAATGTTTTTGGATGGCAGTAAGGAATTTAAAGAATATCTGATTAAGGCAATATGGATTGCGCTGTCGTTTATCATAGCAGAGCTTTTTCATTCACTTTCTACATCGCTTTCTCATAAAGCAACGTTTACTGTACTTGCCAATATACGAAAATCCTGCTGTGAAAAGCTGGCGCGAGTGCCGCTTGGATATGTGAAGGATACACCATCAGGAACATTCAAAAATATCATGGTGGAAAGAATTGACAGCATTGAGACAACACTGGCACATATTGTACCAGAATTTACTTCTAATCTGCTGGCGCCGATCATTATCCTAATTTATTTCTTCATGACAGACTGGAGGCTGGCACTCTGGTCATTAGTGCCGGTTATAGTTGGATTTCTTTCTTATTTTGGCATGATGATCGATTATAAACCGAGTTTTGAAAGAACGGTTAAGACAACAAAGGATCTGAATGATGCAGCAGTGGAATATATTGATGGAATCGAAGTCATCAAAGCATTCGGAAAAACGGAGAGTTCTTATGCCAAATTTACAAAGGCAGCTATTGCGTATGCAGATTCCTTTATTTCGTGGATGAAACGCTGTACCATCTTTCAGGCACTGCTGATGGTCGTGACACCTTATACACTTCTGACAGTCCTGCCGTTTGGTGCACATTATGTGGAGAATGGAACACTGACGATTTCAAGTTTTGTTATGAGCATTATTTTGTCACTTGGAATTGTCGGACCGATTATCACAGTAGGTTCTTATACTGATGATCTGGGTAAAATCGGTGTGATTGTTAATGAGGTGGTTGGAATTTTAAAACAGCCGGAGCTTAAGAGACCTGAAAAGAGTACAGCAGCTCCAAAGGATAATTCCATCATACTTACCGATGTGAAGTTTGGCTATCATGAAAAGGAAATCCTGCATGGGGTGAATATGAAGTTGAATGCTGGCACAGTTAATGCAATTGTAGGTCCATCAGGAAGCGGAAAATCAACTATTGCAAAGTTGATCGCTTCTCTTTGGGACGTAAATAGCGGAAGTATCAAGATCGGCAGCGTTGATGTAAAACAGATGTCACTTACTGATTTTAATCAGAAAATCGCATATGTGGCGCAGGATAATTATCTTTTCAACGAATCAGTTCGCGAAAACATCAGACAGGGCAATCCGAATGCCACTGCTGAGCAGATCATCGAAGTAACAAAAAAGAGTGGCTGCTATGATTTTATTATGCAGCTTGAGAATGGATTTGATACAATTGTCGGAGGAGCCGGAGGACATCTTTCCGGAGGTGAGAGACAGCGTATTTCGATTGCAAGAGCTATGCTTAAAGATGCACCAATTGTTATCCTTGACGAGGCAACTGCATACACAGATCCTGAGAATGAAGCTATTTTGCAAAATTCTATCGCAAAGCTTGTTGCAGGAAAGACTCTCATTGTTATCGCACACAGACTTTCTACAGTTAAAGACAGCGATCAGATATTTGTTGTGAATGATGGAAATATAGCAGCACATGGCACACATAAGGAGCTTCTTGCATCGTGCCCGCTTTATAAGGAAATGTGGAATGCACATATTTCTTCCAAAGATACCGTAAAGGAGGAAAACTAATATGTTTGAGATTCTGGCAAAGTTCTTTAAGTTTTCAGGAAAAGAAAATGAAAATAAATTCAAACTGTCCATAGTGATTGGTCTTGTAGAAGCCCTTGCCTCTGCGATGAAGATACCGGCTATCATGTATGTACTGATTGGATTGATGAGTAAAGAAGCCATGGGAAAATATATCATTGGTTCAATTGCTATTATGGGAATTGCCGTTGCAGTCGATATTATCTGCAAGAGATTTTCAACCGTGCTCCAGACAGAAGGCGGGTATAATGCAAGTGCTTTTACGAGGATAAAGATAGCAGAACATCTCCGCTATCTTCCGATGGGATATTTTAATTCAAACAGCATCGGCGAGATTTCTTCTGTTACAACGAATACTATGGAAGTACTTGGTGATATTGCAGCTAGAGTCGTGATGCTGACGACACAGGGTATTCTGGAAACAACTATGATTGTTCTTATGATTCTCATTTTTGATTGGAGAATTGGTCTGATATCAGCAGCTGGTGTATTCATTTTCTTTGTAATCAATTCAATCATGCAAAAGGCTGGAAAGAGTGATTCAGAGAAAAAAGTTCAGTGCGATACTGAATTGATCAGTCAGATCATGGAATACATCCAGGGAATATCAGAAGTAAAATCATACAATCTCCTTGGAAAACAGGCGAAAAGACTAAATGATGCAAATGAAGCATGTGCGAAGATCAACACGAAAATGGAGTTTTTGTTTGTGCCATATCATTTTCTGCAAAGTGTGGTAACAAAAATCACAGGTGCGGTGATCGTAGCGTGCAGTGCATATTTTTATATTAATGGAACCATGAGTGCAGTTTATGCAATCGGTATGACGATATCAGCATTTATGCTTTATTCAAGCCTTGAGTGTGCCGGAAACTACTCATCACTTTTGCATGTGGTAAGCGTGTGCGTAGATAAGGCAAATGCAATTCTTGAGCTTGATACGATGGACATTGACGGAAAAGAAATCAAGCCGCAAAACTGTGATATTAAACTTGACCACATTTCATTTTCCTATGACAAGAGAAAAATTATTGATGATGTATCGCTTTCAATTCCTGAAAAGACAACAACAGCAATTGTGGGTCCATCTGGTGGCGGTAAATCTACATTGTGTAATCTGATAGCAAGATTTTGGGACGTAGATGCAGGCAAAGTCACACTTGGCGGTGTAAATGTGAAGGATTACAGCATGAACAGTCTGATGAACAATTTTTCATTTGTATTTCAGACAGTATATTTGTTCGCCGATACGATTGAAAATAATATAAAATTTGGCCGTCAGGATGCAACACACGAAGAAGTTGTAGCAGCTGCAAAGAAAGCATGCTGTCATGACTTTATCAGTCAGCTTCCGAATGGTTATGATACAGTGATCGGAGAGGGTGGTTCATCTCTTTCAGGAGGCCAGAAACAGCGCATTTCTATAGCACGTGCTATTATGAAGGATGCACCAGTCGTCATCTTGGATGAGGCAACAGCCAATGTTGATCCAGAGAATGAAAAGGATTTGATGGATGCCATAGAAGCACTTACAAAGGAAAAGACAATCATTATGATCGCACACAGATTAAAGACTGTTCGACATGCAGATCAGATTGTGGTTGTTGATAAAGGAAGAATTGTACAGCAGGGAACACATGAACAGCTGATGACGCAGGACGGTATATATAAGAGATTCGTAGATGCCAGAGAACAGGCAGTAAGCTGGAAACTGGCGCATTGAAAAGTATTGTTGACAAAATTTGACGAGTTTCAAGAAATAGAGCGTTATGCAGGGTGCATCCGAAAGGGTGCACCCTATTTGTTTCCATTCGATTGACAGAATATGCAGAGGCGAATATACTGAAAACGGAAAAATACGAAAAAGTGATTGCTGCAACAGCCATTTGACAAATTGACAGCCCGACATGGTGGCATGCAACCGCGAAAATGAGTATAGTGGAGGGGAAAGCAAATGGCTGACAAGGGAGGAATACGAATGATTCTGGCAGACAAAATCACAGAGGAAAGAAAAAAGAATGGCTGGTCACAGGAAGAACTGGCCGATAAGCTTGGCGTGTCACGTCAGGCAGTTTCAAAATGGGAAAGCGCGGGTTCGACACCGGATTTGCAGAGGGTAATTCAGTTGGCACAACTATTTGATGTCAGCACAGATTATTTGTTGCGGGACGAGGTAGTCCGTCAGGAAGAAACGATTCGTCCGGACATAGAAATTGAAACGAAAGACAAGGGGTCGGTGCGCAGAGTATCAATGGAAGAGGCAAATTCATTTTTGGATTTGAAGCGAAAGAGCGCACCTGCAATTGCGAACGCTATTTTTCTGTGCGTCATCAGTCCGTCGCTTTTGATTTTATTTTCGATGATGACAGAGAGTACGGTGTTGCCTATTTCTGAGACGACAGGAGAAGCGATTGGAATGCTGTTTTTATTTCTCACAATTGCACCAGCAGTATTTATCTTTATCACAAATGGATTAAGAGAAAAAAGCATGGAATATCTTGAACAGGAAAGCTTTGAGACCGCATATGGTGTATCGGGTATGGTAAATGAAAGAAAACGTGCATATGAGCCAACCTTTTCCAGAGGGCTTGCGATTGGTGTGGTTTTGTGTATCGTAGCGGTGATTCCACTTGTTGTTGCGGGCGTTTTGGAAGAACGAATTCCAGAGTATGTCTATGGAATTTGTCTTGTGTTTTTGCTGTTTGTTGTTGCCGCCGGCGTCAATCTGATTGTTCGCGTCAACATTGTGAAGGGCAGCTATGAGGCTCTTCTTCAGGAAGGTGAGTTTACCAAGAAAGAGAAAAAGGCAAAAGGAAAGCTTGACGTGCTTTCTGGTATCTATTGGTGTATTGTTACGGCAATTTATCTTGGATGGAGCTTTTCGACCTCGCGTTGGGACTTCACTTGGATTATCTGGCCAGTCGCAGGTGTATTGTTTGGTGCGATTTCTGGCATCGTGAGATTAAAAGAAGGAACTGAAAACTGAATCGTCATATTTCAATATTTCAATAATCAATAAGAGCAAGGAAGAAAGAAAAGGACACCGCAAGTTCATCAAAACGATGACGCTGCGGTGTCCTTTTTGAGTTAAAGGATGATTTTCATAGTCTCTTTTAATTAAGTTAATGGAGCTGATAGAGATTTTACTTGAACTTACTTAGCAACCAAACAGCTTTGCGGCCTTTTCCATGCGTTCTGCAATCGGAACGCCAAATGGACAGCGTGATTCGCAGGCGTGACAGGCAACACACTCGCTTGCCTTATGATCAAGCAGCTCATAGTGGGATTGAATGGTCGCCGGAACCTCAGGCTGCATGGTAGCCAGGTCATAGAATTTATTGATCATGGCAATGTCCAGATTTACAACGCAAGGCTTGCAATGACCGCAGTAGGTACACTGTCCGCGGTAGGAGTGGAATGGTGCATTGGCAATGACAGATGCATAGTCTTTCTCATCCTCGCTTGCAGTCTCGTAGGCGATGGCTTCGTCGAGCTGTTCTTTTGTATCATAGCCGCAGAGGATAGAAGATACAGCAGGGCGGCTTAATGCATAGTGAATACATTGAACTGGAGTGAGACGCACACCAAATGGAGAACGCTTCTCATCGAAAAGTCGTCCGCCAGCGAAGCCCTTCATAACGGTGATTCCTACATCGTTTTGCTCGCAGGTCTTGTAGAGCAGCGCGCGGTCCGGGTCGATGCCCTTTAAGCCAGAATCAATCTCTTCTGCAAACATGGTGTTAATATCCTCGCTTGCAGGAAGCATGTCAAATACCGGATTGATGCTAAAAAGAATCATCTCCACATAGCCAGACTGGGCGGCCTTTAAAGCAACCTTCGGGTTGTGAGAACTCATTCCGATGTGGCGGATCACGCCGCGTTTTTTTAAGTCCATCACGTAGTCCATGTAGTCGGATCTCTGAATCTGATCCCATTCCTCCTCGGAATCCACATAGTGAATCATTCCCAGATCAATGTAATGGGTCTGAAGTCGTGTCAGTAAATCCTCAAAGGCTGGGCGAACGTATTTCATGTCGCGTGTGCGGTAATACTGTCCATCCTTGTAGGTCGAACCGATATGGCCCTGAATAAACCATTTGTCGCGGTTTGGCTTGATGCCCTCGCCAATGATGTCTCTTGATTTCGGATCAGGCATCCAGCAGTCTAAGATGTTCACACCCTTGGAACAGGCGTACTGAATCAGACGAATGCCCTCCTCATTTGTGTGGCGCTCCAGCCATTCTGCTCCAAAGCCAATCTCGCTGACTTGGAGATTGGTTTTTCCGAGTCTTCTTGTGTTCATTTGTTTGTTTCCCTCCTGAAATTTCTTATTATATTATTATAAGTGATAAAAGAGTAAAATTTGTTGTGTACATCCTTTCTATATAAAAGAGTATCATGTGTTTGTCCTTTTGACAAGTATTGATCAATAAGGATTATATGTAAGAATGATAGGAATGAAATGAAAATTGTGATATGATTATTAAGAAAATGAAGAACGCTAAGAAAGCGAGGAGGCTTGTATGAACAAATTTTCAGATGAGAAAACAACAAGATTGAATAATTTTAATGATTCTAATAATTCTAATAATAAGGAAGCGAACGGGTGGGCAAACATCCACGGTGCAATCTTTGATGTGGATGGCACGCTTCTTGATTCGATGGTGATCTGGGAGGAAGCAGCGGTGCGCTATCTGCATAGCCTCGGATTCGAGCCGGAGGAGAATCTTTCAGAAAAGATTATGACGATGTCGATGGAAGAGGGCGCGGACTATGTGATTGCACATTACGGTGTCAATCTGACCAGAAAAGAGATTTTAGATGGCATCCGTGAGCTGATTCGTGGCTTCTATGAGGACGAGGTGCAGCTAAAACCAGGCGTAGAACAGGTAATTAAGTTGCTTGCATCAAAAGATATTCCGATGATTATTGCAACATCAAGTGACAGTGCATGTGTTACAGCGGGCTTAAAGCGTCTTGGTGTTTGGAGTTATTTTAAAGGAATTTTGACATGCAGTGATATTGGAAAGGGAAAGACAGAGCCAGATATTTATCTTGCCGCTGCAAAAGAGATTGGAAGTAGGCCTTCAGAAACAGTTGTATTTGAGGACGCACTTCATGCTATTGTTACTGCAAAGAATGCAGGCTTTATTACTGTGGGTATTTATGATTCATATAATCAGGACGAGGAGAAGATTAGAAAGATAGCAGACTGCTATTATAAGAGTTGGAATGAAGTAAGCGAATCCATGCTGGAAAAATAGAATCGGCAAAATGGGCAAATAATGATAATGATTAAGCTTTGCAATCGCAAATCCCGCAAATAATGAGAAAACCGCTTCCCGGTCATTTACTTTTCCAGGAAGCGGTAAAAAACAAAACAAACAAAAATGAGAAAAAGAAAAACAGCAATCTTTCGATTACTGTTTTCAATGCCGCAGACCGGAATCGAACCGGTACGGGTATCACTACCCACGGGATTTTAAGTCCCGGGCGTCTGCCAGTTCCGCCACTGCGGCATAGCTTCTTATGAAGCTCAATGGATGGAGGTGGATTCGAACCACCGAAGCAAGTTGCAGCAGATTTACAGTCTGTCCCCTTTGGCCACTCGGGAATCCATCCATGTCATATTTCCTTGACAGTTATGAATGATACCACAACTCAGAACAAAATGCAAGCACTTTTTCAAATTTTTTCAAAAAAATTTTCAATTCGTGTTTTTCATAGACACGCAAACCGTTTTGTGTAAATTTGAACACGAAGAAATCATTGTCTATTGAAGATATAAACGAAAGAAATTATAATCGACTATGCTGACTATAGTAGTTTTTGGAAATGGTTTTATAGAAAATTTTCTTTTCTTTTCCATTAAAAACTGGTATACTAGTTAGCAAATGGTGAAAGGATGGTGGCTGTTTGTGATTATTCAGTTAGGACTGACACTTGTGATCCCTCTCCTTGCATGTCTGTATTTTTGTTATTGGCTTTGTGAACATACAGGTGTAGGCAGCTGGGTTTATATCATCGGTTTGATCTTTGGGATCGGAGCCGGAATTATGACCTGGTATAAGCTGTATCTGCGTGCGAAAAAGCATAATAATAAAAAGAAGGACAAAAAACCATTCGGATTTAATGATCATGTTTAATGATAACATGAATTGTTATCATTAAGAAAGGGAAGGTGAGAGAATGAGAAGTGTATCTCCTGCGGTAAAGCAGGAAACGATGCGGATTGCATCAGGAACTGCCATTGGTGTTGTACTGATGTGGGTTGTATTTTTCTTTCTTCATCAGGTGAATCCGGAAAAGATACCGTTTGATTATACGGTATTTCTTGCCGGCATTGGCGGTTTTATTTTTGCAGCTGGAAATTTCTTTCTGATGGGACTTACCGTTCAGAAGGTAGCTGCAGAGACAGACGAAGGCAGAGCGCGTCAGCGCATGCAGGTTAGTCAGCGTCAGAGAACGCTTTTAATGCTTGCGTGGGGTGTTGTAGCGCTTGCAGCTCCGTGTTTTAATGGGGCAGCCGGAATCATTCCGCTTCTGTTTCCTAGTATGGTAATAAAAATTTATTATCTTACAATTGGAAGAGCTAAGCTTGCGCAGGAAAAAAAGGACAGCCAGTCAGCTGATCCCACAGCTGGGAAAGGAAGTGAACAGTAAACAATGGATTTTGACATTTCAGGAGCTCAGGTGTTTTTTACGATCCCGACGAACATTCCTATTCTGGGTGATCTTCAGATCAGTGAGACCATTGTGGTCAGCTGGATTGTCATGGCAGTCATTGCAGTACTTTGCTTGTGGCTGACACATGACTTAAAAGTAACAAACATCTCAAAGCGTCAGGCAGTGGCTGAGTTTCTGGTAGAAAAGGCGAACAACTTTGTGCGCGGTAATACGGGTGGTTATAAGTTTGACTACATGATTCCGTTTATCGCAGCGTTGTTTACCACAAGTGTATTTTCAAATCTGATCAGTCTTCTTGGTCTTCGAAGCCCAACAGCAGATCTGTCAACAGAAGCAGCATGGGCAGTGGTTGTATTTATTATGATCACGGCAAAGAAGATCCAGACTAACAAGCTTGGCGGATATTTAAAGGGCTTTACACAGCCAATTCCAGTTATGACGCCGTTTAACATTTTGTCTGAGCTGGCAACACCAGTCAGCATGGCATGCCGTCATTTCGGAAATATTCTGTCTGGTGTCGTTATTGATGGATTGATTTACGCAGCGCTTGCAACTGCAACAAAGGCGCTGTTTGGTTTGATTCCGGGCGCAGTAGGCAATGTGCTTGGAACAATTCCGTTTTTGTCGGTGGGTCTTCCGGCAATTACATCTTTATATTTTGACTGGTTCTCAGGTGTTATGCAGGCATTCATTTTCTGTATGCTGACGATTATGTATATCGCAAACGCCGCAGAAGAGGGCTGATAAAACAAAAAAGATTTTTCTAACAGGAGGAAAAAAGAATGGATTTTACAGTATTGGCTAAAGGTATTGCTCTTGCAGGTTGTGCAATTGGTGCAGGCTGCTCTTTGATCGCAGGTATCGGACCTGGTATTGGTGAAGGTAACGCAGTAGCAAAGGCACTTGAGGCAATTGGACGTCAGCCAGAGTGCAAGGGTGATGTTACAAGTACCATGCTTCTTGGTTGTGCCGTTGCAGAGACCACTGGTATTTATGGTTTCGTTACCGGTCTTCTTTTGATCTTTGTTGCACCGGGTATGTTCATGAATTTCTTGGGCTAATCAGGGTCGAAAAGTTACAAGCTGATCATGCTTGCATGAGGAAGCTTGTGACCTTGAGACCCGCAAAAACATGAGAATGCAGCGATTTTCGAAGAAAATCAGCGAATTCGAATGTTTTTAGAATTGCGAGAGTTACGTAGCAACGAAGCAATTCGTTGGGATTAGCTAAGTTAAATATAAGAAAAGAAAGGCATGGTTGACACATGAAGGAAGTACAGGAACTGGTAGGAATTGTGCCGTGGACATTCGTTGCACAGATCTGTAATTTGTTTCTGACTGTTTTTCTAGTGAAAAAGTTCCTTTTTGACCGTATTAATAAGGTAGTGGAAGAGAGAAAGCAGATGGCAGACTCACAGATCGCAGACGCGACAAAAGCCAAGGAAGAGGCAAAGACGATGCGCGATCAATACGAGGCAAGCATTTCTAACGCAAAGGATGAGGCAAGACAGATCATTGCCGATGCTCAAAAGAGTGCTACCGAGAGAGGTGAGGCGATTGTTGCTGACGCAAAGAAGGAAGCAGTTGCCATCAAGGAAAAGGCATCTGCTGATATCGCTAAGGAGCGCACTGCTGCATTCCAGCAGATGAAGTCCGAGATCGGTGATATTGCCGTATCCATTGCCGGAAAGGTGATTGAAAAGGAAGTAAAGGAAGCAGATCATCAGAAACTGATTGATGAGTTTATTTCAGATGTAGGTGAGGCATCATGACAAAAACCGGAAAGCTATATGGAGATAGTCTGTATGAGTTAGCGCTTGAAAAGAATGTTGAGCAGCGCACATACAGCAAAGAGCTGCTTGATGAGCTTCGCATTGTAAAGAGTCTTTTTGATGAAAATCCAGATTACATTAGGCTGCTGCAGGAGCCATCTATTCCAAGAAAAACAAGACTTGGACTTATTGATAAGGCATTTGGTACACAGGCTGATGAGTATCTTGTGAATTTTTTAAAGCTTTTATGCGAAGAAGAACTTTTATCCGAGTTTTCAGGATGTGAGGAAGAATACAGGCAGCGCTTCCAGAAGGATAACAATATCGCCGAGGCACATGTTGTCAGTGCAGTGACATTGAGCAGTCAGCAAAAGGCAGCACTTAAGGCGAAGCTTGAAGAGGTCTGGAAGAAGGAAATCATATTGGTCACAAAGACCGATCCAAACCTTATGGGCGGTTTGAAAGTTGAAATAGAAGGACGGCAGCTGGACGGAAGCGTCCGCGGCCGATTGGAGAGACTGCATAAGCTGATTGAGCAGTAAAAAAAGCATATGCAGAAGTGAGGACGAACGAATGAATCTGAAACCAGAAGAAATCTCCAAGGTTATTCGAAGCCAGATTAAATATTATTCGAATGCCTTGGAGCAAAGTGAGATTGGCACCGTTTTGACAGTCGGCGACGGCATTGTGCGTGCCAGCGGATTATCAAATTGCATGGCAGGTGAGCTGCTTGCATTTGAAAATGGTGCATATGGTCTGGCTCAGAACCTTGAAGAAAACCGTGTATCTATCGTGCTTTTAGGCACAGATGACGGTATCAGCGAGGGTCAGACTGTAAAGAGAACTGGAAAGGTAGTGTCTGTGCCGGTAGGCGATGCACTGCTTGGACGTGTTGTAGATGCACTTGGACAGCCAATTGACGGCAAAGGACCGGTAGCAGCAAGCGAGTACCGTCCAATTGAGCGTCAGGCACCAGGTATCTGTGACCGTCAGCCAGTTAAGGAGCCGCTTCAGACAGGAATTAAGGCAATCGATTCCATGATTCCGATTGGAAGAGGACAAAGAGAGCTTATTATCGGAGACCGTCAGACTGGTAAGACTGCGATCGCCGTTGATACGATTATTAATCAGAAGGGCAAGGGCGTTATCTGTATTTACGTTGCAATTGGACAGAAGCGTTCTTCTGTTGCATCCATTGTATCCGAACTGGAGAAAAATGGTGCGATGGAGTATAGTATCGTTGTTGCAGCAACGGCATCCGATGCAAATGCATTAAAATATATTGCACCATATTCAGGCTGCAGTATGGGTGAGTATTTCATGGAAAATGGACGTCACGTGCTGATCATCTATGATGATTTAAGTAAGCATGCAGAGTCTTACCGTGCACTTTCCCTGCTGATCCGTCGTCCACCGGGCCGTGAGGCTTATCCTGGCGACGTTTTCTACCTGCATTCACGTCTGCTTGAGCGTGCATCTAAGCTGTCAAATGAGCTTGGCGGCGGTTCTCTTACCGCGCTTCCGATCATTGAGACACAGGCAGGTGATGTATCTGCTTATATTCCGACAAACGTTATTTCAATCACAGATGGACAGATCTTTTTGGAGACTGAGCTTTTCCACTCAGGTATTCGCCCGGCTGTAAACCCAGGTATCTCTGTATCACGAGTAGGTGGAAATGCACAGATTAAGGCGATGAAGAAGGTTGCCGGAACATTAAAGCTTATTTATTCACAGTATCGAGAGCTGCAAAGCTTCGCACAGTTTGGCTCCGATTTGGATGCCGATACAAAGGCGAGACTTGCAAAGGGCGAGCGTATCGTGGAAATTTTAAAGCAGCCTCAAAATTCTCCTCTTCCTGTTGAAAAGCAGGTTGCTATTATTTACGCCGTAGTTAACGATCTGTTAGCAGACGTTCCAGTAGAGCGTATTCACGAATTTGAGACTGGCTTGAATAATGAGCTTGATATTGATCGTGAAGGAAAAGCAGCGATGGAAGAGATACGACGCACTGGCGTACTTGGCGATGAGGCAAAGAGTGAACTAGAGCATTGCATCAACAATTATAAGGCGAAGTTCTTACAGTAAATAAAGGAGAGTTTGTATGGCTGGAAATCAGAAAGCAATCAAACTGAGAATCAAGAGCGTACAGAGTACGATGCAGATCTGTAAGGCAATGGAGCTGGTGGCAGCGTCAAGGCTTCATAAGGCAATGGAGCGTGCTGAGAACAGCCGTCCATATTTTGAGGCACTTCAGGGCACACTGGCTCAGATCGCAGCTGAAAATATCGATATGATGTCCATCTACACGAAGGAACCGCAAAATGATGACTGGTGTTTTATCGTGATCGCGGGTGACAGAGGTTTTGCAGGCGGTTATAACAACAATTTGTTCCGCCTTGTTGAAGAACAGATGGAAGGTCATGAAGCGTGTGTGCTTCCGATAGGAAAGAAGGCATTGGAGCATTTTTCAAACCGAAAGGTGCCTGTTGTCTCAGATTCATTTACAGAGGCAGGTGATATCTCGGTTGCGGACTGCTTTGAGATCGCACGTTTGATATGCCATGGCTATAAGGAAGGCGGTTTTGGTCATGTAGCGATTGTTTACACGAATTTCGTAAACATGATGGTGCAGGAACCAAAATTTATTCCGATTTTGCCGCTGCCGGATATGAAGTCACTGCTTCCAGAGGATGCACCTGAGGTAAAGAAGCGTCAGATTATTTACGAGCCAAACAGCGAGGCAGTATTTAATGCTATCGTGCCGGAATATTTGGCAGGACTGATCTATGGAGCCATGAGTGAATCTGTGGCCAGTGAGCTTGCTTCCCGCCGAATGATGATGGATGCAGCGACAAAGAATGCGCAGGAGATGATTGATAAGCTCAATCTCCATTATAATCGTGTTCGTCAGGCTGGTATTACGCAGGAGATTACAGAGATTGTTGCAGGCTCAGAGAGCTGATGAAAGGTGAATATATGAGTGAAAGACATGTTGGCAAGGTAATTCAGGTAATGGGTCCTGTTCTGGATATTCGTTTCCAGGAAGGACAGCTTCCGGAATTGCTTAATGCCATTGAGATTGAAAATCAGGGCAGCCGCGTTATTGCAGAGGTTGCCCAGCAGATCGGTGACGATGTTGTGCGCTGCATTGCGATGAACTCTACTGATGGTATGGTTCGTGGCGTGGATGCAGTTGACACAGGTGCACCGATCAGCGTTCCAGTCGGCGATGCATGCCTTGGAAGAGTATTTAATCTTCTGGGCGATCCGGTAGATAAAAAGCCGGCACCTCAAAATGCAGAGCGCTGGAGCATTCACAGACAGGCACCGTCCTATGAGGAGCAGATGCCTACGACCGAGATTCTTGAGACAGGTATTAAGGTTGTTGACTTGATTTGTCCTTACGCAAAGGGCGGAAAGATCGGTCTGTTTGGTGGTGCAGGTGTAGGAAAGACAGTATTGATTATGGAGCTGATTCATAATGTAGCGACTGCTCACGGCGGTACTTCTGTATTTACAGGAGTTGGTGAGCGTACACGTGAGGGAAATGACCTTTACGGTGAGATGCAGGAGAGCGGCGTTATCGAAAAGACTGCCTTAGTATATGGACAGATGAATGAGCCGCCGGGTGCACGTATGAGAGTTGCGCTGTCAGGTCTTACAATGGCAGAGTATTTCCGTGATGTGAAGAATCAGGACGTGCTGCTGTTTATTGATAATATTTTCCGTTTTACACAGGCTGGTTCCGAGGTATCTGCACTTTTGGGACGTATGCCGTCAGCAGTAGGTTATCAGCCGACACTGGCTTCCGAGATGGGTGCACTTCAGGAGCGAATCACTTCTACGAAGAAGGGGTCTATTACTTCTGTTCAGGCTGTATACGTGCCTGCCGATGACCTTACTGACCCGGCTCCGGCAACTACATTTACACATCTGGATGCGACAACGGTTCTTTCACGTGATATCGCAAGTCAGGGTATTTATCCGGCTGTTGATCCTCTGGAATCTACAAGCCGTATTCTGACACCGGATATGGTAGGTCAGGAGCACTATGAGGTAGCAAGAGCTGTTCAGCAGATTCTTCAGCGTTATCAGGAGCTGCAGGATATCATCGCCATCATGGGTATGGACGAGTTGGCAGAGGAAGATAAGCTGGCTGTAAACCGTGCGCGTAAGGTGCAGCGTTTCATGTCACAAAGCTTCTCTGTTGCAGAGCAGTTTACAGGTATGCCGGGACAGTACGTTCCGCTTAAGGAGACTATTCGTGGTTTCCGTATGATTATTGACGGTGAGTGCGATGATATCCCGGAGAGCTGCTTCCTCTTTGCAGGAACTATTGACGAAGTATTTGAAAAGGCTGGAAAGGCAGGAACTGTATGAACACATTCCATTTGCGCATAGTGACGATGGACGGAAAAGTGTTTGATGATCAGGCATCTCAGATTTTTCTGCGAACAATTGATGGTGATGTGGCGATCCGCGCAGGTCATATCAATTACTGCAGCGGAATCGGCATGGGTCAGGCTCATGTGACGCTCGCAGATGGTCATGAGCGATATGCTGCCTGCATTGGCGGTATGGTGTCGATGTTAAATGGCGAGTGCCAGGTAGCAGCGACAACCTGGGAATGGAAGGAAGAGATTGACGAGGAGCGCGCAAAGAAGGCAAAAGAACGAGCCGAAGAGCGCCTGAATCAGAAAAATCTTTCAGACAGAGAGCAAAGAATTGCCGAGGCAAAGCTTCGCAGAGCACTAGTCCGGCTTCATGTAACAAACGAAGAATAAAAAATCCCCCGTCTGGCACGTGGTGTCAGGCGGGGGATTTTTTTATAATTTTTACTTCGAGAAAATCATAGAAAACAGTTGCTTTGCATTCGGGATATTTCCCTTGTACATGGACATTGCCTTGTAGATGCGTCCGGCGAGTGCCATGCCAAGAAGTGAGGTAATAACTACGATTGCGAGGGAGCCACAGGCCTCAGCGATGGAAATGGAGCCAAGAAGCAGGTGGCTTGGTGAAACGAGGATTGAGGTAAATGGAATCCAGTCGAGGATGCCGACGGAACCCATCGAATCAAAGTTTCCAGAGAAGCTGCCTGTACCGAGTGTGGCAAAGAAGCTAAGCAGCAGGATAATAACGAAGATACCGTTTGTCATGCTTAAGTCTTCCTGCTTGGAAGCGATTGCACCGCCAATTGAGGCGATTGCAAGGTACAGAAGCAGACCAGCTGCTAAGTAGAGCAGGAAGAATAAGATGTTGATAGGTGTAAAGATGCTTGAGAGCAGTCCCATCTGACCAAACATCTGGATGAGCGGCATGGTAGTATCTGGATTGATTGTTTTTACTGCCCAGATACCGGCTGCAAAGCCGCCCCACAGTCCGATTACCCACAGTGCAATTTGAATGACACAGGTAAATGCCTGTGCAAGTACTTTTCCGATGACCATTGCCTCTGGCTTTACAGATACAAGCATCGTATCCATAAGCTTAGAGGATTTTTCTAGTACGACACAGTTGGCGGTACCCTGACCATAAAACAGTATCAAAAAGTATAGAAGCATGATGTTTACATATGGAAGCATGTAACCTAAGACGTTTTTAACGGTAGCATCTGCATTCTGCTCGGAGTTGGCATCGTCGCCGCTTACAAGTGTGTCTGTGCCGTTCTGGCTCTCATAATAGGAATATTTATAGCTGATGCCGCCCAGAGCCGTGAGATCGCTGATCGATGCACCTGATTTGGCTACGGCAAAGACGGAGAACATCTGACTTAAAAAGTCGCTGTAGTCATCGGCATCGTCCATGGAGAGGGCAGATGCTTCTGGCAGGATTACGCTTGTGTGAAAGCCATCCTCATCGGAGGTGACAACGACAACAAGTGCATTGCCAGTATCAGTTTCGGCAGCGGCGAGTGCATCATCGTCGGTGTCAAAGCTGTGATAGGAAATGGAAGCGAAGGTTTCGTTGCCGGATGATTTTGCAATCATATTGAAAACGGAAAAGTCGAATGCATTTCCATCGGTTAGGTCGGCTGTATATACGTCGGAAATGACGGAGCCTGGTGTGTCACTTTTTTGAGTGAATTCCAAGAAAGACATAATTCCGAGCGGGAGCGCAAAGCATAACAGCATGACAATAAGTGTCGCTGTCTTCCAGCCCTTTGTGAGGCGGTGGCGCACAGTAAAGCCAAAGACCTTCTTTAGTCTGTTCAAAAAGGATTTCATAATGTAGCGCCCTCCTTTTTTCTATTTTTAAAAATTTGAAACAGCTGAGAAATTTCCATGTGGCTGCCGCGGTACAGCAAAAGATCGCGGTATACCTTTGCACAGAATATGCTCAGTGCAACAAGAATGATTGCCTGAATAACCCAAGAAAGAATCAGGACAATTAGTGAAATATTTCCGCACACATACGAAACTGGTGCGCAGAATACGCTGATGACCGGGCAAAGGGAAAGCACGGCTGCGGCAACTGCGTTGCTGGAGATAATCGGTGTGAAGCAGGATACGATGTAACCAACCATAATAAGAAGTGTTACAATCATGATCGCTGGCTCAGACTGTTCCATTGTATTGCAGCAGGTTCCGATCAGACCGGACAGAACTGCGTATGTCGCGAATGCGAGAATTAGTGAGATCAGTGCAATTACAATGGTGCCCCAGTTTAAATTCAGCTGTGAGAGATCAATGCCCATCTGAGAAAGTGTGGTGCTAAGACTTGCCATCTGAAGATACTCGACACTGATTTCATAGGAAAGAACAAATCCGATTGCCATCATCGCGATCATGATTAAAACATAGGTCATGACAGCCAGAATCTTTCCAAGTAAAAGTGCGAGTGGGGAAACGCTTACCATCAGCAGTTCAATCAGCTTGGAATCCTTTTCGGTGACGATGCAGCGAATGATAAAGCTTGCAGAAAGCAGACACAAGATCATAACTACGATCGAATAGCCGTACTGGATGGCAAAGTTGGCATCAAAGCCAATACTTTCTGTGCCATTTTTCTGATCAAGGTAGTCAGCGGCGCTCATGCTGTCCACATCGTAGGAATTTTGTGCGGACAGGCCAAGTGAAGCAAAGCGCTCCGATGTCATCTGGGAGGAAATCGCGGTCAGAAGTGATTCCAGATCCTCTGTTTTGAGGGAGCTGTTTTCTGCGATATGGCTCTCTACGGTGCAGGCACCGCTCTTATCTGGTGCGCTGATATAAACGTAGACATCAGTGTCGCCTAAATGATCGGCATAGGAAGTTTTGTCAAACTCAGCGGTTTCAAATGAAACAGATGAAAACGCAGCATTTTGAGCCGTCAATGCATCAAAATCAAGTTCGGTTCCACTCTCATTTGTCACATAAGCTGTTTGAATCGGGCTGATTGAAACACTATTTCCGGTAAGGTTTTGAAGCGGAAGTGAAATGAGCGCCATCACAAATAAAATGAGCATTGAAACAATATTTGATTTGCTTTTCATGGTCTGGCTAAGCGTAAATGAATATACGCTTTTCAGTCCACGAAGATTGTCATTATTCTTCATGTGCCTCACCTACCTTACTTACAAAGATCTCATGCAGAGATGGTTCGCGAAGATTAAAGGTAACGATTGTGATTCCTGCCTGAATAAGTGTGCCAAGCAGTGCATTTGCCTGCTCTTCGCCAGTTACCTTCAAATGATATTCGCCTGCTAACTCAGAGAGAATCGAAATACCGGCATCCTGGATGTATGAGGTGATATCAGATTCTGTCTTTAGAAATAGGTGAACACGTCCATAACTTTTCTTGATCGTATTTAAGTTACCAGAAAGAATAGTTTTACTGTGATCAAGTATTGTCAGATCAGTACAAAACTCCTCAATGGTGGACATTTGATGGTCAGACATAATCAGATATTTGCCCTTATTGATCTGCTCGTGAATGATATCCTTAAACAAATCAGTATTGACAGGATCAAGACCAGAAAGCGGCTCGTCAAGAATAAGAAGCTCAGGGTCAGAAATAAGAGCTGCAATCATCTGAATTTTCTGCTGATTTCCTTTTGAAAGCTGATCAGCTGTCTTTGGCGCAATTCGCTTCTTTCTCTGATTGCTGCTTCCAAATAAGCCTTTTTTCTTTGGTGAAGCTTCCTCATGCATGCGTGCCTTTTTGGCCTGAATATCGGCATATTCCTGCGGATAAAGATATTCAATAATATCAAAGCGCTCTGCCCAGTAGTGGATGCGCTTTTTTGCTTCAGAAGCTGATACACCGCGCAGAGCGGCAAAATACATAAGCTGATCCATAATAGTATATTTAGGATACAAACCGCGCTCCTCTGCCAGATATCCTACATTGCAGGTATTTATATCAAGCGGCTTTCCATTCCATGTGACAGTTCCGCTGTCGCGTGAAAGCATGCCAAGTATCATGCGGATGGAAGTAGTTTTTCCAGCTCCATTTGTTCCAAGAAGTGCATAGACACCCGGACGGTTCATCTCAAAGCTTAAGTGATCAACAACGGTCCGCGTTCCGTATTTTTTTGAAAGATCTTGTACAACTAAACTCATAATTCCTCCTCTTAACATTCAAAGTAAATTTTTGTAGTGCTGTGACTAGCATATCATGAAATTATCCAAATGAAAGACGGATGCAAAATTGAGGTATGTTTTTGTAATTTACAGTCAGTATATTTGCTGTACATGCTCGCAAAGTTATGCTATACTGAGAAAATAAAAAGCAATCCATGTGATGCAAAAATGTTAAAGGAGGAGCATTATGTTTGGCAGGCTTTTGTCATTTGAACCAGATGCCACAGGCGTAACGGTAAAGTTTGAACATAAAGAGGGAAGAATTTCCTTTATTACAGACCGCATTGTGCGAGTATACAGCTCGATGGAAGAAAAGCACAGACCATCAAGGGCAGTTGTGCAGGAACCAAAGAAGGTTGATTTTCAGGCACGTCAGCAAAAAGAGTTTATTACAATTAAAACAAAGAAGCTTCTTGTTCGCGTAAGAGATGAGTTTCAGGTTGATTTTTTAACACCAGATGGTCGAATGATCTCTGAGCAGACCGTAAGAACAACAAAGAAGCAGGAAATTACAGCACAGCAGGCCGAATTACTGGCAAAGGAAGGTCATGATCTGCCAAAAAAGCAGTCAGATCATACATTTGAAGTTGTGCGTACGCTTCATCCAAAGGAGCATATCTATGGCCTTGGCGATAAGACAGGTTTTCTTGATAAAAGAGGCTATGCTTATGAAATGTGGAACAGCGATATTCCAGATACGCATGCAGATTTTTTCCCAAGTCTTTATAAGTCTGTTCCGTTCTTTATTTCAATGCGTCCTCATTTTACATATGGAATTTTTCTTGACAATACGTCAAAGTCATATTTTGATATGGGAAAAGAAGATGCAGAGCGCTATTATTTTGCAGCAGACGGCGGCGATTTAGACTACTATTTTATTGCAGGCGAGACAATGCGTGATATTTTAGGTGCATACACAGGACTGACAGGCCGCACTGCGCTTCCGCAGAAGTGGACACTTGGCTATCATCAGTCACGCTGGGGATATATTACAGAGGACGATATCATGGATGTTGCAGAAAAGATGCGTCAATGCCGTATCCCGTGCGACAGCATTCATTTTGATATCGACTACATGGATGCCTTTAAGGTATTTACATGGAATCGGAAAAATTATAAGGATCCGAAAAAGACATTACAGAAGTTAACTGAAATGGGCTATAAACCAGTTACTATTATTGATCCAGGTGTTAAAAAGGAAGATGGCTACGAGGTTTACGAAGAAGGAATCAAGAACGGCTATTTTGCCTTTTCAGCAGAGAATGAGCTTTATGTAAACGAGGTATGGCCTGGTGATGCTGTTTTCCCAAGCTTTACTAATCCAAAGGTGCGCAGCTGGTGGGCAGACAAGCAGAAATTTTTAATTGATATGGGTGTTCGCGGTGTGTGGAACGATATGAATGAGCCAGCAAGCTTCAAGGGACCGCTTCCAGATGATGTACAATTTGCAGATGAGGACGATACAGTAATTCTCCATAAGGATGCTCATAACATCTATGGTCACTGCATGGCAATGGCAACAAAGGATGGATGGTTAAAATATGATGGCCGCAGACCGTTTGTAATCACACGTGCAGCTTACGCAGGAACGCAGCGTTATGCTCTTGTCTGGACAGGCGATAACCAAAGTATCTGGGCACATTTACAGATGGCGATTCCGCAGCTTTGCAATCTTGGCCTCTCTGGATTTTCATATGCAGGAACAGATGTCGGCGGATTTGGTGCAGATACAACAAAGGAACTTTTGGCACGTTGGGTTCAGGTGGGATGTTTGTCTCCATTTTTCAGAAACCATAGTGCACAGGGCACGAGAAAACAGGAGCCGTGGCAGTTTGATAAGGAGCTTTTAGAGATTTATCGCAAGTATGTAGAGCTTCGCTATCGTCTGCTTCCGTATATCTACGACTGTTTCTTTGAAAGTGAGCAGACAGGTCTTCCGATTATGCGTCCTCTTATGTTAAACTTCGAAAAGGACGCAGAAACTTACGAAATCAATGATGAGTTTATGGTAGGTGAGTGGTTGCTTGCTGCCCCAGTTGTAACACAGGGAACAACTATGCGTCTTGTCTATCTGCCAGAGGGTGCTATGTGGTACGATTTCTGGACAGGAGAAAAGTATAAGGGCGGTCAGTATATTACAAAGAAGGCACCGCTAGATACTATGCCGCTGTTTGTACGCGCAGGTGCTGTGCTGCCGCTTTATCCTTTAATGCAGTATGTTGGTGAAAAGGAAGTGGAAGACTTGACGCTTGCTGTTTACCCGGGCATTGGAAATTATATTCATTATCAGGACGATGGTGAGAGCTTTGCCTACAAAAAAGGCGGCTACAATGCATATGTATTCTCGCAAAATAATGGCCGTCTGCAGATTAAAGATGCAGTAAAGAATTACGAAAAGCCATATAAGGGCTTCTATGTTAAGATCTGCCGTGATGGTGTGACGGCACTGTCTGAGACACCTGGTGAGTATTTGAACGCAGAATAAGCAAAGCAACATGAAGATTAAATATAAGTAACTTAAAAGTGTCATAAAAGCTGTGGTGATAAGCCACAGCTTTTTTTGAAAAAACTTAAAAAAGTTCTTGACATCTAATAGAGGTTTGAGTATACTAATTTGCGATAGGAAATGATAAATGTTATCAAGTAAGAAATAAAAGAAAGAGAGGTATGTGCTATGCCATTATCGATGGCTCCAGAGGGCAAGGAGAATGTAATCTGCAAGGTTGGCGGCAAGGAGGAAACCAGATTGTTTCTGGAGAGACTAGGGTTTGTTGTCGGCGCTGTTGTCACGGTTATTTCCGAGATTCAAGGTAATCTGATTGTCAACGTGAAGGATTCAAGAGTTGCGATTGGCAAGGACATGGCCGGCAAAATCTTGGTTTCCTAAGAGAAACAATGTGCACCTGTTATATATCAGGTCGCGGAAAGGGGTTTGATATGAAAACACTGAAAGATGCAAGCATCGGTCAGACTGTAAAGGTAAAGAAGCTGACAGGTGAAGGTCCGGTGAAGCGCCGTATCATGGATATGGGAATCACAAAGGGCGTTGAGATCTATGTAAGAAAGGTAGCACCGCTTGGTGATCCGGTAGAGGTAACTGTAAGAGGATACGAGTTATCACTGCGTAAGGCAGATGCTGAGATGATTGAGGTAGAATAAAATTTTTTTTACCCAGAGGTTAGCTTGTACTAATAAAAATGAGTATAAGCAATTAAGAATCAGTCACAGCAAATCAAAGTAGCGTTTGCAAAACAGTAAAAAAGGCGAGAAAACAGGAGGTTTGTAATGTCAATTAAGATTGCATTAGCAGGTAATCCCAACTGTGGTAAAACAACACTTTTTAATGCGCTGACAGGATCCAATCAGTTTGTAGGAAACTGGCCAGGTGTTACAGTTGAGAAAAAGGAAGGTAAGTTAAAGTGGGATAAGGAAGCTACAATCATGGATCTTCCGGGTATTTATTCATTATCCCCTTATACACTTGAGGAAGTTGTAGCAAGAAATTATCTGATCACAGACAGACCAGATGCGATTTTAAATATCGTAGATGGTACTAATATTGAGAGAAATCTGTATTTGTCTACACAGATCATGGAGCTGGGTATTCCGGTTGTTATGGCAATCAATATGATGGATCTTGTTCGCAAGAGCGGTGATCAGATTAATGTTGATAAGCTGTCTAAAAAGCTTGGATGCCCTGTTGTTGAGATTTCAGCATTAAAGGGTGACGGTATTAAGGAAGCAGCAAACAAGGCAGTTGAGCTTGCAAAGAAAAAAACATTAAGCAAGCCGGTACATGAGTTTTCAAAGGAAGCAGAAGATATTATTGCAGTTGTTGAGAATAAGCTGACTGGAATCAAGGATGAGCAGAAGCGCTTCTTTGCAATCAAGCTTCTTGAGAAGGATGATAAGATTGCAGCTCAGATGAAGTCTGTTCCAGATGTTTCTGACGAGATCAGACGCATGGAGGATAAATTTGATGATGATACTGAGAGTATTATCACAAATGAGCGTTATACATACATTTCATCTATTATCGGTGAGTGCTGTAAAAAGGCACATGGCGGCAAGAAGCTGACGCTTTCCGATAAGATTGACCGTATCGTAACGAATCGTTTCCTGGCTCTTCCAATTTTTGCTGTTATCATGTATATTGTATATTATGTATCAGTAACAACAGTTGGTGGAATTGCAACTGACTGGGCAAATGACGGAGTGTTTGGCGATGGCTGGTATTTGGCAGGAATTGGCCGCAGTGCATATGAAGAAGATGCCGGCGAGTATGGCGATGCTGAGACAATCATCAATGCATTCGTTGATGAGTCTGGTGACGAAGAACTGGCAGCAGCAGTAGATGCTGAATCAGAGGATTATGATCCAGAGGCAGCAATTGCAGCTGTAAAAGCTTATGCAGCAACAGTAGCAGATGACGCAGAAGTAACTTACGTTGTTCAGGATGAGGAAACCATGGCAGAGGAAGATGAGACTGCCACTGGTGCTGACTTAAAGGCAGCATTAGAAGTTTATGAAAAGTGGAATGCAACCGCTCCTGATAATGCCGATTATGGCATCTGGATTCCTGGTATCCCGGCATTTTTGGAGTCTGCTCTTGATGCAGCAAATTGTGCAGACTGGTTAAGAGGTCTGATCATGGATGGTATCGTAGCCGGTGTAGGAGCTGTACTTGGTTTCGTTCCGCAGATCTTGATTTTGTTCATCTTCTTAGCATTTCTTGAAGGATGCGGATACATGGCTCGTATCGCATTCATCATGGACCGTATCTTTAGAAAGTTTGGTCTTTCAGGTAAGTCCTTTATCCCGATGTTAATCGGTTCTGGATGTGGTGTTCCTGGAATCATGGCTTCTCGTACTATCGAGAATGACAGAGACCGTAAGATGACCATTATGACAACCACATTCATTCCGTGTGGTGCAAAGCTTCCGTTCATCGCAATGGTTGCAGGTGCTATTTTCGGCGGTGCTTCCTGGGTTGCTCCGTCAGCTTATTTCCTTGGTATCGCAGCAATCATCTGCTCTGGTATCATCTTAAAGAAGACAAAGTTATTTGCTGGAGATCCGGCTCCGTTTGTTATGGAGCTTCCGGCTTACCATCTGCCAACAGTAGGCAGCGTTCTTAGAAGCATGTGGGAGCGTGGATGGTCCTTCATCAAGAAGGCTGGTACAATCATCCTTCTTTCCACTATCGTAATTTGGTTTACTACCTACTTTGGATTTGTTGATGGTGCATTCCAGATGCTTGAGGACGATCAGATCGATTCTAGTATCCTTGCAACTATTGGTAAGGCAATCAGCTGGATCTTCATCCCGCAGGGCTTTGGCAACTGGCAGGCAACTGTTGCATCTGTTACAGGTCTTGTAGCAAAGGAAAACATTGTTGGTACAATGGGTATTTTGTATGGCGGACAGGAAGGCGTAAGTGTCTATGCAGCAATGGCAGCTTCCTTCACAGCAGTAAGCGGCTACGCATTTTTGGCATTCAATTTGCTGTGTGCTCCGTGCTTCGCAGCAATGGGTGCAATTAAGAGAGAGATGAATAATACAAAGTGGTTCTGGATTGCAATCGGATATCAGTGCGGATTTGCTTATCTGGTAGCTTTAGTAATCAATCAGATTGGCCGTCTCTTTACAGGTGCCGGTTTTGGTGTTGGAACAGTAGTTGCATTCGTAATTATCGCTGCATTCATCTATCTGTTGTTTAGACCATATAAGGAGAGCAAGACGCTTAGTGTCGCAGCCGTAAAGTAATAGTTGACAGCAAAAGTGTATGTGTTTGAAAGGTAAGGTATCTTATGGGAACAGTAATTGTAGGAGTAGTAGTAGCAGGTGTGGTTGGACTGATTGTTCGCAGTATGGTAAAGGATAAAAAAGCAGGAAAGTCACTCCAGTGCGGAGGCGACTGCAAGCACTGTGGAGGACATTGCCACTGAGCAAAAAAGAATGGAGCAGCCTATGCAGCAAAGAAATATGCAAAAAGATGCGATCTTAAACAGACTCAGACAGCGAGGATGCAGGATCACTAAACAGCGGATGGTGTTGCTTGATATTATACTGGAAGGGGATTGTTCAAGCTGCAAAGAGATTTATTACAAGGCATCGAAGATTGATCCAAGCATTGGCTCAGCAACAGTTTACCGTATGATTAACATGCTTGAGGAAATCGGAGCAATTAATCGCTGCAACATGTATAGGGTTTCCTGTACACAGCCTTGTGATGAATTAGAAGATGATGCGCAAAAAAGTGGAAAACATGCATGCACAATTGAATTTGATGATAATTCAAGTATAGTGCTTACACAAAAGGCGTGGAATCAGATCATACAGGCAGGACTTTCCGTGTGTGGTTATAAAGATAAGCAGACAATTCGCAGTATCAATCCGGCATAAGCTGGTCTGGCTTAATTGAAAAAATGTTTCGTAATGATAAACTTTATCAATAAGACGGTAGAAATCATTACACATATTCTTTATAATAAAGAGCAGGCAAAGAATAAAGCTTTGCCTGCTTTTTACATAGATATCGAACAGGAGGATATAACTATGAGTTTACGTGATTTAGATTACAAAAAAGGTGGTATTTTTGCAGCAGGTGTTCTGTTTGGAACAGCAGGTATTAAGGCACTTTCAAGCAAGGATGCAAAGAATGTATATACAAAGGTTACAGCAGCAGTACTTCGTGCAAAGGATTGTGTATTAGATGTAGTATCAAATATTCAGGAAAATGCACAGGATATTTATGCCGGAGCACAGCAGATCAATGATGACCGCGCAGCAGCAAACGAAGCAGCAGAGGCTGAAGGTCAGGATGAGGCAGAAGAGACAGCAGAGGCAGAAAAAAACGAGACAGAAGAGAAGGCTGAATAATGAAATTTAAGATAAAGCATGAAATAAAGGGCAGAATCCGTGTCCGTGCCATTATGAAGCACATGACGGCAAAGGAAGCTGATCTGCTCGAATATGCTCTGTCTAATAAGGAGGGGATCACTTCAGTGCGCGTCAATGAACGTACCGCTGATGTGATCCTTTGCTATAAGACTGACAGAGCAACAGTTCTTTCCTATTTAAGAAAGTGTCGCGTAGACGAGATTGAGGCACCAGAAAGCTATCTGGCACATTCAGGAAGAGCATTGAACAATGAATATTGGGATAAGCTTGTTGGAACAGTTGTTTGGCGCTGCACAAAGAAACTGTTTGTGCCGGCACCAATCCGCACTTGCATTACACTTGCAGCAGCGATTCCTTATATTTGGAAGGGTGTAAAAACACTTGCAAAGGGAAAACTTGAGGTTCCGGTGCTTGATGCGACTGCGATTACTATTTCCATTGCAAGAGGTGATGTGTCTACGGCAAGCTCTGTCATGTTCCTTCTTGGAATTGGCGAGATCTTAGAAGAGTGGACACATAAAAAATCTGTTGGCGATCTTGCAAGAAGCATGTCTTTAAATGTATCTAAGGTATGGATGCTTGCCGGTGAGCAGGAGGTTCTTGTTGATGCATCCACGATCAAAGAAAATGATAAGATTGTAATTCATATGGGCAATGTCATTCCGTTTGATGGAACAGTTGAGAGCGGAGAAGGCATGGTGAATCAGGCATCTATGACAGGCGAGTCTGCAGCTGTCAGAAAATATGCAGGAACAACTGTGTATGCAGGAACAGTTCTTGAAGAGGGTGAGCTTACAGTTAACGTTAAAAAGCTTGGCGGTGCGAGCCGTTATGAGCAGATTGTTGTCATGATTGAGGAGTCAGAAAAATTAAAATCCTCTATGGAAGGAAAGGCAGAGCGCCTTGCAGATAAGCTTGTTCCATATACCTTCCTGACAACGGGACTGACTTATCTCTTTACGAGAAATCTGACAAAAGCTACTTCTGTGCTGATGGTAGATTTTTGCTGTGCGCTAAAGCTTTCAATGCCGATTGCAGTGTTGTCTGCAATTAAAGAGGCGAGAAACCGCAATGTCAATGTAAAGGGCGGAAAGTTTTTAGAGAGTATAGCAGATGCAGATACAATTGTATTCGATAAAACGGGTACGCTGACAAAGGCAGAGCCAACTGTTGTGAAGGTTGTTTCATTTAATGGTGATTCTGAGGATGAGCTGCTTCGCACGGCTGCATGTCTGGAGGAGCATTTTCCACATTCCATGGCAAAGGCTGTTGTTGATGCTGCAAAGAAAAAGAGTCTTGACCATGAAGAAAAGCATTCGAAAGTAGAATATATTGTGGCGCATGGTATTTCCACGCAGCTTGAAGGAAAAAAGACAATTATTGGAAGTCATCACTTTGTTTTTGAGGACGAAAAGTGTCATATTCCAGAAGGCAAGGAAAGTTTGTTTGAACAGCTTCCGCTGGAATATTCTCATCTATATCTTGCAATTGAAGGTGAGCTTGCCGCAGTAATCTGCATTGAAGATCCGCTGCGCGAGGAGGCCGCTGATGCGATCCGCGCATTAAAGGAATGCGGTATTTCCAAGGTGGTTATGATGACCGGTGACAGCGATCGTACCGCAAGAGCCATTGCAGAAAGAGTTGGCGTTGACCAGTATTTCTCCGAGGTACTGCCAGAAGATAAGGCACGTTTTGTTGAACAGGAAAAGGCAGCAGGACGAAAAGTTATCATGGTTGGAGACGGCGTAAATGATTCACCGGCACTTTCTGCTGCCGATGTAGGTATTGCTATAAGCGATGGTGCAGAATTAGCGCGTGAAATCGCTGATGTTACAATTGCAGCAGAGGATCTTTTTGAGGTTGTAACACTTCGCAGGCTGTCAAAGAGGTTGATGAAGCGCATTTACCGCAATTATAAGGTAATAGTAGGATTTAACTCAGCGCTTATTGCGGGAGGTATTGCAGGTGTTTTGCAGCCAACTACATCAGCACTTTTGCATAATACATCAACACTTTTAATCGCGATGGAGAGCATGAAGCCTCTTCTTCATGAGGAAAATCAATAAAAATAAGCAGTTCGCTAAGAGATAAAATTTTGTGACAGGGCAGCAGGCAATAAAATGTCTGCTGTCTTGTTTTGTCAATAAAAACAATAAATAGAAGAAAAAATAAAGCCAAATAGTTAATATGAATCAAGCAAAGAATACTGGCGTTGTGAATAATATAATAAAAATATAGTTTTAAAATGAGCGTTATAGTTAAAAGGTCATAATTAGGAGAAAACAATAAAAAAGTAAGTAGAATCATTTTCATAATCGGTCTACTATGTAGGCATGAGAAAAAGATGGCTGAAAGATGAAGTAAGCCATCCTAAGAGAAAGGAGAAGTTCGATTATGAGAAAATTTGCAGCAATTTCCCTCGCAGGAATCATGGCTTTTGGCGCACTTCCAGTTATGGCTGAGGAGACAAGTACAGAGGAAGCAAGCACAGAGGCAGCCACCGAGGTAGTTGAGTCTGACCAGGTAGAGAATAACTGGGAGCCATTTGCAGAGAATGTAACTTTACGTGTTCCAGTTTATGACAGAGGTGTTGAGGGTGTTCCGGATGTAACAAACAACTACTGGACACAGTGGATTCAGGAGAATTTCGGTGATAAGTATAACATCACTGTTGAGTATGTTCCGATCACAAGAACTGATGTTATGACAAGCTATGCACTTCTTGCAGCTGATCAGAATCTTCCGACAATTCTGATGGAGTATGATTATCCGAAGCTGTCCACATGGGTAAATGACGGATATTTAACTTCCTTTGATATGGATGCATTCAAAGAGGTAGCTCCAAACTACTATGCTCGTATGGAGGCAGACGGACAGATTCCATATACTACAATCGGTGATGAGACTTACTTCGCACTGGCATCTAATCCGAATTATAACATCAACTATACATGGCAGACATTTGTTCGTATGGACTGGTTAAAGAAGGTTGGTTATGATCATGTTCCAACAAAGCGTGACGAGTATCTTGATGCAATGAAGAAGATCCAGGAGGCTGGTCTTTGCGAGCATCCAGGCGGTGGTACTATGATCACAGGTCTTGGTTCTGATCAGAACCATGCATATCGTGAGTATCCGTTTAACGAGCTTGACTGGGCTATGTATGGTGATTATAACATCCCGGCACTTGGAACTGATGCAAACTATAACCTGTTAAAGAGAGCAAACGAGGATTACAATAACGGAATTACCGATCCAGAGTATTATCTGATCGATGGTGAGACAGCAAAGGCAAACTTCATCAACGGTGATGCTTATTCATATGGATGCTACATCAGCTCTGATATGCCTGTACTGACTTCCTTCTATGAGACAAACCCAGATGCTGAGCTGGCAATTTATCCGGTTGTTACCGAGGATGATACAGCAGCTGATGGAATCACAGTTACTCCTGCTTATCGTTCAAACAACCCATTTGGTATGATGGTAGGCTTCTCATCATCTGCAACAGAGGATGAGTTAAAGGCAGCATGGATGTATCTTGAGTGGATGTGCAACGACGATGTACTCTTCACCATGCAGTATGGTATTGAGGGTGAGAACTTCAACTACAATGAAGATGGTCTGCCAGTATCTGTAGCTGATTACAGCGGAGACTACAAGCAGGGCTACAACAGCAGCGGTGATTACTGGAGCTGTGAGACTGCATCTAAGGCAGCAGGTACTATCGAGGATGTTATCTATGCAACAACACCACACAATCTGCCACAGGATTTCACTCAGGATGTAATCGACTTCTACTATGCAAGACAGGAAATCGCTGAAAAGTATGCAGTTGCTGACTGTCTGTATGCATCTTCCATGGAGAATACTTCTGAGTATCAGCAGACATTAGTTACTCTGTACAAGGAAGCACGTGATACTTTGACCATGTGTGCACCAGAAGAGTTTGACGAGAAGTATCAGCAGTATACCGATGATTTCAACGATGCAGGATTTGCAGATATCACTGAAGAGCGTAAGGCTGCATTTGAGGATGGAAATACCACAAGACTGCCAGAAGCACAGAAGGCAGCTGAGTAAAATAGCTTTTAGTAGTAAATCTTCCTTATAAAAGAAAAGTTCGCCGTACCTGTTATGCAGGTGCGGCGGACTTTTTTTTAAAATTAATCAGCAAAAAGTGGAGTTGAAAGGTAACGATCGCCAGTGTCAGGAAGCAGCACGACAATTGTCTTGCCCTTTGACTCAGGCCGTTTTGCAATCTCAATAGCTGCCCACAGAGCAGCGCCGGAGGAGATACCAGTAAGGATGCCTTCCTTCTTTCCAAGGCTCTTTCCTGTTGTAAAGGCATCATCATTAGATACAGCAATGATTTCATCATAAATGGTAGTGTCAAGTACCTCTGGAACAAAGCCAGCGCCAATACCCTGAATCTTATGAGGACCTGCATTTCCAGTGGATAGGACTGCTGAGGATGCTGGCTCAACAGCAACGATTTTTACGGATGGTTTCTTGGACTTTAAGTACTTGCCAACACCTGTGATTGTACCGCCTGTGCCGACACCGGCCACAAATACATCAACCTTGCCCTCGGTATCTTCGTAAATTTCTGGACCAGTTGTCTCAAAATGAGCCTTTGGATTTGCCGGATTAACAAACTGACCAGCAATAAAGCTGTTTGGATAGAGCTTTGCAAGTTCATTAGCTTTTGCAATCGCACCAGACATGCCTTTGGAGCCATCACTTAACACAAGCTCTGCACCATATGCCTTCATTAGCTGACGGCGCTCAATGGACATCGTATCAGGCATAACTATGATCAGACGATACCCTCTGGCTGCGGCAACGCTTGCTAAACCGATTCCAGTGTTTCCGGAAGTTGGCTCAATGATTACAGTGTCAGGCTTTAAAATGCCCTTTGCTTCGGCATCATCAAGCATAGCCTTAGCAACACGATCCTTTACGGATCCGGCAGGGTTAAAATACTCAAGCTTAGCGAGCAGTTTTGCCTGAAGGCCTAGTTCCTTTTCAATGTGAGTTAGTTCCAGCAGAGGGGTCTTTCCGATAAGCTGGTCAGCAGATGTGTAAATCATGGCAGTATCCTCCTTTTATGGACATATTTTATTTACGGGGATTATAGCACTATAAACCTACCTTGTCAATAGGTTTAAAATAAGAGCAGCTTAGGGCTATGCTGTAAATATTGGTCGTTGCGTGAACAGTAACAATGCAGTAAGCGAAAATAACGAAAGCAGCAGAATTAAAAATGAGAAAAAAACTCAATAACAGCATTGACGCGTATGACAAAATAAGGTAAACTTAACATAAGTTAGAAATAACTAACATATAAGAAAAGTAGGTTATTGGATATCAATAGAGTTTATTGTCTATATCAGAAGATTTTGCATTTTGAAAGGAGTGTTTTAATGAGTATTGTTATTGTGGGCGGTCATGACCGCATGGTAAGTCAGTATAAGAAAATTTGTAAGGATTTCAAATGTAAGGCAAAGGTGTTTACGCAGATGTCTGCAAATTTGAGTGGTCAGATTGGAAGCCCTGATCTGCTGATTTTATTTACCAATACTGTTTCTCACAAAATGGTTCACTGCGCTGTGACAGAGGCTGAAAAATGTAATGCTAATATTGTGCGCTGTCATACAAGCAGCCAGAATGCGCTGACAGAGATCCTTCAAAGAGAGGTTGGCTGAATTTTTTGGCGCACAGCAGTGCTGTATAAAATAGGATGTACATTTTGTAAAAAGTTTGTATAATCTTTGAAAGATGGATTTTACATATAAAACTAACTTGTAATTTCTGCTTTGTGGTGTTACGATAAATTGGACAATTACAGGAGGCAGAAGACAGTATGAAAAATATTTTTTACGATAAGAGTAAAGTTGATTATGGGAATTTGCTGTTTCCGCGGCGTGCGCTGTGGATGCTGCTGATTCCCTTAATTATTGAGCAGATGCTAAACTCTTTGATGGGAATGGTTGATACGCTTATGGTCAGCCGTGTCGGAGCGGAGGCGATCTCAGCCGTTTCACTTGTAGATTCTATAAACAACCTGGTACTCCAGGTATTTGCGGCGATGGCAGCAGGTGCGGCAATCATTTGCTCACAATATTTGGGAAGAAAAGATGAAAAAGGCTGCAATGATGCTGCTAAACAGATTGTGCTTACCGTAGTAGTAATTTCATCTGTTATTATGATTATTGGCGTTGGCTTTCGAAAGCCGCTGCTTCATTTGATATTTGGAAGTGTTGAAGAAGCTGTTATGACTAACGCTCAGATGTATTTTCTGATTACGGCGCTTTCATATCCGTTTATAGCATTGTTTCAGGCAGGAGCAGCATTTTACCGTGCATGCGGAAATTCTAAGTTTACAATGAAAACAGCACTTATCGCAAATGTAGCTAATATTATTGGAAATACATTGTTTATTTTTGTTTTACAGATGGGCGCAGCAGGAGCAGCTATTTCCACATTGATTTCACGAGCATTGTGTGCATTTGTTGTTTTCTATGCACTGAGAAAGCCGGGCTATGCAATTCAGCTTAAGAATTATTTTTCCATTCGCCCAGACTTTAATCTGATTGTGAAGATTCTTGCAATAGGTGTTCCGTCAGGTATAGAAAATGGAATGTTCCAGTTTGGAAAGCTTGCGATTCAGTCAACTGTATCATCACTTGGAACGGCAGCAATCGCGGCACAGGCAATGACAATCATTTTCGAAAATGTAAACGGAATGGCAGCAGTTGGAATAGGTATTGGATTAATGACAGTTGTTGGACAAAGCATTGGTGCAGGACGGCAGGAAGAGGCAAAGTATTACATAGTGAAGCTTGCCGGTTATGCAGAGGTTGCGATGATTATAAGCTGTATTCTTGTGTATATTGCGGCGCGGCCTGTCACTGTATTGGCAGGCATGAGTGAAGAGAGTACCGCGCTTTGTATGCAGATGATTCTTGCAATTACGATTGTAAAACCGATTCTTTGGGTACCTTCCTTTACACCGCCAAATGGTCTTCGCGCAGCAGGCGATGTGCGTTTTTCAATGATTACTGCGACATTGACGATGTGGCTGTGCCGTGTAGCACTTTCTATCTTTTTGATGCGTGTCGTAAAGACAGGTCCGATTGGTGTCTGGTACGGAATGTTCGCAGACTGGGGCGTAAGAGGCGTTATCTTTACAATCCGTTTTGTCAGAGGAAAGTGGCTTAGATTTAAGGTTATTTAAAATAATAATCCGTTCAAAGATAAGTCCTGCGACAAACCAAAATGGTGCAAAGTCAAGGCGTATCAGCCCGTTTATGTTTGTAGGATCACCAGTGTAATCCCACGGGCAGATGCCAAGTGTGCGAAGAAGCAGGCCAGATGTATATTCCACAGCATATATACAAATGGTGTAAATTAGACCGCGAAGCACGATGGGCTTGCTGCAAAGCCGGCGCAAGATAGGTTCAATGAAAGCAGCAGATCCATAAATGGGAAACATTATAATAGAAGAGTGACCAGTCATGCTGTAGTCGTGCGCAAAAAGAGCACCCATTCCGGTGAAGAAGATTTCAATGAAAAGGCCGGTAAGGCCGCAGCGGATAAAATTTTGTCTCATAGGTGGAATCCTTTCGTAGAAGTGTAAAATAGTTACAAATTCAGAATCCCCCGAAAAGTGACAAAATAAACGCGCAGCATCAATATAAGAGCAGGAAATAAAAGACAGCAAACTGATAAAAAGTAACAGGAAGCAATTAAATAAGAAAGGACAGACTAAATGATGCAGATTGATATAAACGAACTCATTGAACTGGTAAAAAGCGTAAAGCCGATGTTTTTAAATCACACAGAGGCAGAGCATGTCACTGTTAAGGGACGCGCAGATTTTGTTACACAGGTAGATATCCGTGTGCAGGAATATATGCGAAACGAGCTGTCAAAGCGATGGCCGGATGTACAGTTCATGGGCGAGGAAAAGGATAACAGTGACATTGATTTTAACGGTGCAGTTTGGATTCTAGATCCAGTAGACGGCACGACAAATCTGATTCATGACTTTAAGGATAGTGCATTGTCCTTAGGCTTGTGCGAACAGGGGCAGGTGACACTCGGCGTGATCTATCAGCCATTTCTTGATGAAGTTTTCTGGGCACAGAAGGGAAAAGGTGCGTTCTGTAATGGAAAGCCGATTCATGTAAGTGATACACAGAAATTAGAGGACAGTCTTGTTGCCGTTGGAACAAGCCCATATCACCGCGATCTAACCGAGGAAAATTTTAATGCAATCCGCTGTATTTATGAGCACTGTGTGGATATTCGCCGTATGGGAGCAGCATCCGTTGATCTGGCATATGTTGCCTGTGGACGCGTCGAGGCATACTTTGAGCGAAATTTAAAGCCATGGGATTTTGCAGCAGGAAAAATTATTGTCGAGGAAGCAGGCGGACGAGTGATTAATATAAAAGGAAGCAGCGCAAACGTTATGGCACCGTCTGACATTATAGCGGGAAATGGTTATATCGAAGAAGATATAAAAAAGTTGCTGATTGAACGACGAATTCAATGACAAAGTGTAAAAAGTGTGCTATGATAATTTTGTCGAAAGGAATCACCTTTTGACGAAACAGGGCAGCAAGATACAAAAGATGACGAAACCATACAGGATCACCCTACAAAAGACAACCTGTACGAAAGATAATTTTTACAAAAGATAGCTTTTACAAAAGATGATTTACAATGTACCAAAGAAAAGCGTTTTCTAAAAGTACAAAAGTGGATGCCTTCAA
>CAKQXY010000026.1 GCA_934292725.1 uncultured Lachnospiraceae bacterium | reverse complement strand
GCGGAATTTCTGACCGTTGATGAGGGCTTGTGTGTTCAAATAATGCACATAGGCGCATTTGACGATGAACCGCAAACAGTAGCATTAATGGATGAATATATAGCGCAGAACGGTTATGAAAATGATATAACTGAAAGCCGATTACATCACGAAATTTATTTGTCAGATGCACGGAAAGTAGCACTAGAAAAATGGAAAACCATTATTCGCCATCCAATTAAAATGTCAAGGTAACTATCATAAATTTGCAATTGTTCCTGTGAATTGATTGCCATCATTTCATCGGCTCGGCTGTCTTTTTTCTTGATAATGTTTGCACCTTGCCGTATATGTTTTCAAGTATCAACGGATATGCAGATAACATATAGTTTATGAAGCGAAAAACCAACGCAAAGTAGCATAAAAAAACGAAATGTAATCCCTGCTTGCTTGTAATGCAAAGCCTGTTTTCCTATACTTAAATCTGCCAAATGAAGATGGCAGGAGCTGCTTCATATCAAGTGGAGCAGTCAAAAAATTTATGAATAAACAAGGAGGTCGCAGGTATGACACTTGCAGAAAAACTGAAATCCATCCGCAAGCAGGCAGGAATGTCACAGGAACAGTTAGCAGAAAAGCTCGGCGTTTCAAGACAAGCAGTTACGAAATGGGAAACAGACGCAGGCATCCCCGATATTGAGAATGTTATTGCAATCTCAGCGCTGTTTGATATTTCTATTGATGAATTGCTTTCTAATGAAAAGGGAGCAAAAAAGCCGACTGATTATTTGTTTGAAAGCATCACCGAGTATGATATTGACGAGCCAAAACGCTTCGATATGAAGTTTGGAGGGGCAAAGCAATTCGTATTGTCGGGCAGTAAGAGTGAAAAAATCCGTGTCCGTCTGGCATCGAATACTCTTTCCACGCTACAAAGTGATTTCAAAGTCAAAATTGATGACATCAGAAAAAGGATTGACATTGAGGTAAAACGTAGAAACGGTGTATCTGAGGCAACAGCAAAGGAAGATGTCAGCATATTTGTTCAAATTCCAACTTCCTATATTGGGAAAATCGAGTGTGCCGTCAATGCTGAAACCGTTGAAATCCGTTCTCTGGAATGTGAGAGCGTAGAGCTTGATACAAAGACACCGTATATTGCTTTGGAGAATGTTTTTGGCACGGTAGAAATAAATTGTAATCTTGATATGGAAGTGGTCTGCCACTCCTTAAATGGCGAGGTAGACATTAACCAAGTATCCGCAACCTCAAAAATTTACATTCCAAAAGATACCGTATTTACAGCCGTTACAAAGGGTATTGGAACGAGAATATCTTACGAGAAAGACGGACGGCAAACGGAACAGTTTGACACGCCCGACGCAGAAAATATCATTGAGCTGAACGGTATTAAAAGTGAACTTGTCATCTGCACAGGCGTGGATAAATAACCCAGAAAGGAAAGCGGAGAAATGAGCAATTTAGAGAAAATCCAAAAAGTAATGAGGGTGTTACAAATACTCTCAAAAATCATTTTAATACTTGCAATCGTGGGACTGGTTATGACATCGGTCGGGGCAATCCTTGTGGCGTCTAATGTGTTAAACACGGAAAATCAGTTTCTTCATTTTCTGTCCGCTGCGGCTGAAATAACCAAGGGACAGCTTATAGGAACTTTGCTTGCGGCAGCTACATCTTTGCTGCTTAGCGGCATCTTTACGGCATTTGTTTATCGCTACTTTATAGCAGAATTAAAAGAAGGAACTCCTTTTACAAGCGCAGGTGCAGACAGAATAAAGCAGCTCGGAATTATGCAAATTGTATTGGCGGTCGTATCTGCGGCAATTACAGATGGTATTTACGATAAAATGGGTCTTTCTGATTGGAACAGATTTGACGATGCAGGCAGCATTACGCTGGGCATTTGCTTGATTTTAATTGCTATAGTTGTTCGTTACGGTGCGGAGCTAGAGCATAGAAAACATAGCTAAGCAATTTGCGGAGAGAAATATGGAAAACTATACATATATCAAATTGAGAGAGCGTCCAGAACTGAAACAAACCGCCGCCGAGTGGTTTCACAGCAAATGGGGCATTCCGACTAAGGCATATCTTGACTGTATGAATGCCTATCTTGCAGAAGAAACAGAATATGGTTGGTATCTTTGTTTGGATAATGACAAGATTATAGGCGGTATGGGTGTCATAGAGAATGACTTTCACGACCGAAAAGACCTTGCGCCAAATGTCTGCGCAGTCTATACGGAAAAGGACTATCGTTGCAAAGGAATTGCAGGTCATCTGCTCGGTATGGTCGTGGCAGATATGAAGTTCAAAGGAGTTACCCCGATTTATCTGATTACAGACCATACGGGCTTCTACGAAAGATACGGTTGGGAGTTTCTGTGTATGGTACAAGGTGATGGCGAACCAGATATGTCCAGAATGTATATCCACCGATGAAACGGTATATCAATGTGCGTTATTCTTTGCTCTAATCTACCATGATTACTTCAAATGACGGCAGTGTACAGGGATTGATAAAAGAAATTGATGACGATGGTATGGTCATAGAGAAGAAAACAGGCGAACTGGAGATTATCAATCTGGATTTCGTCACCCATATTCGGCAGTATCCGAGAAAGAAGAACGGAAAGAAAAAGGACATCGTGTTGGACTGAACATAGTACTCGGCAAAATCTGAAATCTAAGGGTGCTTTTGGTGGCTGCAACCGTCGGTTGACATATTGAATGGTCTGAATTGGTGGTTTGCAACTTCGCAAAATGCTAAAATATGAGCACAACAATCAAATCAACAGGAGGATAAATATGATTTTTGCCGATAAGCTTATACTGCTGCGAAAAAAAGCAGGTTGGTCGCAAGAGGAACTGGCTGACCAAATGAATGTAACACGACAGTCTGTTTCAAAGTGGGAATAGTGCCTTTGAGAAGAAATCAAAATGAAATCAGAATTATTAAATTTGGCAGCACAGCCCTCCAAGCCCGTTTAGGGTTTGGAGGGATTTTTATGATCTTAGCAGTGTTTTTTATTATCAAAGGCCGGATTGTAGGCATAAACATTTTTCGGAAGGCCTTCCTGAACGTGGACGAGTGCTTCACCGAAACGCTGGAAGTGGACAATTTCGCGCTGGCGCAGGAAACGAATAGGATCACAAATTTCCGGATCGCTTATTAAGCGCAGAATATTATCGTAGGTGGAACGTGCTTTTTGTTCAGCAGCGAGGTCTTCCGTCAGATCAGTGATGGGGTCACCCTTGACCTGAAAAACGCAGGCATTAAATGGGATGCCGCCAGCAGCCTGAGGCCAGATGCCGAGTGTGTGATCAACATAATATTTATCAAAACCAGAAGCTTTAATTTCTTCTACAGAAAGATTTTTTGTCAGCTGATAGATAATCGCGCAGACGATTTCGATATGGGCAAGTTCCTCTGTTCCAATATCATTTAACAGTCCCTTTGTCATGCCATCTGGCATTGTGTAGCGCTGTGAAAGATAGCGCTGGGAGGCAGCGAGTTCTCCGTCAGGTCCGCCAAACTGAGAGATAATTACCTGGGCAAGCTTGGCATTTGTCTGTGTGATATTAACAGGATATTGAAGACGCTTTTCATAAACCCACATTAGCAGTTACCTCCTTCCCATGGCCATGGTTCATCAGTCCAGCTCCAGCCGCGGTCAGATACGGCATCAGTACGAAACAGCGGTTTGCCGGCAGCAGCATACTGTTTTCGTGCCTGATTATATTGTACAGCGTTTTCCTGATATAGATGACGTGCATGAGGACAGTCAGGATGAGTATCCAAAAAGAGAGCCGCATCATCGCAGACAAAACCATGCATATAGACATTACGGTTATTCATACGCGCCTCCTTTCATGCGCTTAGAAAAGCAGCAGGTGGATGTGAAGGGGTAATCGAGAGCGGCAAAGACTGTTCCAACGTTCAGAGCCTTTTGCGGCGGATAAATATCGCCAAAGGTCTGTACCGTCACATAAGAGATTCCGACAGGGCGGCTTGGAATGTTTACTTCAACAGGAGAATTGCGATTTTCGCAAGAACAGTTTGCTGTCATTCTATGATAATTTCCGCGTTGGATGCAGGTTCTATTTCCATTGTAGTCCATATAGACTCCTTTGCGTGCTTTGTACTTGATATAAGATATGACAAAAAAAGACTGCGTGACAAAAAAATCAATAGAAATGCTTGATTGTTATTCGTATTTGCGATAGAATAATACAACATATGTGCAAAATAGGGATTTGCACTTATCAGAACAATTAAGAATTAAAGCTAGAAGAAATACTGGCAGAAAAAAACAAGAAAACAAGAAGGAGGAGAAAAGGTTGAAGGAGCGGATCGAACAGTTGGCAGCCGGAGAGGTGCTGGTAAAAAAGCCAGAGCTGGATTTTTCACCGGCATATCTGGAGGGAAGAGTGGAAGCTGGTACTGTGCAGAATAAAGAACTTGTGATCCGGGTACGAAACAGAGTACCCTTTAAAGGCTTTTTCTACTCAACAAATGAAAGAGTAAAAATAGAAACGAAGCAGGCAGCTGGACAGAGTGCAGCTGTCTTGTTTGAGATTAACACAATTGATTTAAAAGCAGGCGATGAGATTACTGGTGCAGTCGTTGTGGTTGGCAATGCAGGTGAGCAAAAGATTGAGTACCATTATATTGTAGGTGAAGCGTCAGGCCAAAAGGCGATGCCGCATACACTTGCAGAATTTGGCGCCTTTTATCTGGAAAATCCGTCACAGGCACGTCACCTATTTGTATCAGACAAATTTAAAGAGCTTGATTTTATGAAGGATCAGGTACAGCGCACAGCTCTCTACGAAGGACTTCTTGAAGGAAGCTCTGAGCATCAGGCATTGGAAGCCTTTGCTGTTGCTATGGAGTTAAAGAAGCCGGTGCAGCTTACAGTGCAGGCAAAGACGCTGTCATTTACCGAGGAGGAGCTGCCGCAGGATGGCATTGAGCTTGTAGTGACAGCAAGTACATGGGGATGGTTTGCGGCACAAATCAAGACAGATGTGCCATGGCTTATTTTCCCTCAAAAAAGGATTACATCGCGCGATTTTTCAAATCAACAGGGTGTACTGACAGCATTTGCAGATGTGGCAAAGATGCATAATGGGCGTAATACAGCCCATGTGCAGATCGAAACACCAATGCAGACACTAGAGGTTTGTATTCAGGTCAATCGCAGCTATAAGGGAAAAAACATAAAGAATGCACTGCGCTCAGACGGCAGGCCGCCAAAGGCAGTTGTACGTTATCTTTATCATCTTCTTCTTGCTTATTTAAATGAGAGCCACGAAGAAACAGAGATTTTTTCACAGATGGATCAGTGTCTGGAAGAAAATATGAAAAAATACCCGGCTAGTTCAGGCCTTTTTCTGTATCGTGTATGGCTGCTTGCTAAGCAGGAACGTATAGATGAAGCAAAGAAGCTTCTTGCCTGGTATAGTTCAAATCTGACACGCATCAGCACAAAACGTCAGCAGGAAGAATATCTTATGACGCTTTATTTGCAGTGGAAGCTTACAAAGAAGGAGCATGATAAAAAGGAAGCAGCTTCAGCTGCACTTGAATTGCAAAAGCAGACAGACAGTCTTGTCGCATCTCTTGTATGGCTTATGACAGAGCGTGATTTAAGTGATGCTGAAAAACTAAGACAGTGTGAACGTTTGTATCGCATTTACGGTGCAAAGCCTATTATATATGCGTATGCAGCAAAAATCTGCAGGGAAAATCCAGATGAAATCAGACGTACAGGAGAATTTTGGATTCAGCTTTTATCATATATGCTTCGCTATTCATGCCTGACGGCGGCACTTGCAAAGCAGTATTTAACGCTTCCTCTTGCAGGTATTGAAAATGCGCAGCTTTTATATCATGTAATGAAGCGAATGTATCGCAGCTGTAAAGACAAGCAGGTACTGACATTGATTTGTTCAGCACTGATTCGCATGGGAAAAACTTCACCTGCATATGCTTATTGGTTTGAGCTGGGCATTGCACAGGAGATCAATCTGACAGGACTTAATGATGCGTTTATGACTTCAATATGTGATCAGATTTTAGACCGCGAACTTCCAAACAGCATTCTTTTATATTATTCATTTAAGAATGATTTGGACAATTACACAAGATTGAATCTTTATACATATATTTTGGAGCGTTTTCCAAAGGAATCTGATATGTACCAGGCATATGAACCGCAGATGGATGAGTTTGCGATTCGCCAGCTTTTAGATGGACGCATCAATGCGAAGCTTGTACCGCTTTATGACAACTGGCTGAGTCCAAGCCTTATTGATGAACATTTGGGTCATGTGCTTACAACACTTTTATTTTCAAAACAGATTACAACAACACTTCCTTACGCAAAAAAGGTTGTTGTACATTATGCGCAGCTTCGCCCAGAGCAGAGTGCACGCATAAACGGCGGTGAGGTTTGCATTCCTGTTTATGCTAATGATGCAGCGATTCTTTTTGAGGATGCATATGGAAACAGATATGCTGATCCAGATATGAAAACAGTACTTCTTATGTATCGCGAGGAACTTGCTGCTGTCTGCAGACAAAAAGTTCCAGAGCAGATTATGCTTATGATTAAGGAGTCTGATGATTTTTATACAAAGCCTTTTGCAAATCAGGAAAATCTGCAGCTTGCAAAGCAGCTTCTTGAAAAAGCAGAGGTTACACGTTCATTTAAGCATGTGCTGACAGAGCGTATGGTTGAGTATTGTTATTTCCATGAGGAACAGACAAGAGAGCTTGACGCATGGCTAATATCACTTAATCCTGGTGAGCTGACGAAAAAGACACGTGTTTATCTGATTGAGCTATGTATACTTCGCGGCTACAGCAAGGAAGCATTTGAATATGTCAGCGCATATGGAAGTGACGGCATTAGTCCAGATCTCTTATTAAAGATGACAGTGCGCCGTATTACAGAGACACTATATGAGTACAGCGAAACGCTTGTAAATCTTTGTGTGCGCCTTCTTCAGGCAGAGCAGGTTCATGAGACACTTCTTCGCTATCTTTGTATGCACTATGTTGGACCAACACAGGATATGTATAATCTTTTATGCGCAGCATATGATGCAAAGGCAGACAGTAAAGATCTGGCAGCGCGTGTTGTCACACAGATGCTTTTTACAGGCAAAATTGATCATTTAGAGGAAGCTTATGAGATTAGCAAGAAGTCACATTGTGTATCTGGAGAGCTTGACCGAGCAGTGCTTGTGGTGCGCTGCCATGAAAGCTTGATGAGGGAAAGTGTGCTTTCACAGGAAATGCAGGATACATTAGAGCAGCTTTTATTAGAGCAGCAGGATCTTCCGGAAGTTTTTTCACTTGCTATTCTGCAGCAGTACAGCAGACAAAAAGAACTGTCAGAAAAAAGCAGACACTTATGTGAGCAGCTATTATATGCTTATTGTGCAAAGGGTATTTATATGAAATGCTTCCATGGCCTTAAAGATATAATTGAGCTGCCGCATCAGATGGAAGGACGCATTATTGTGCAGTGGAATGGTACACCAGACTGTCATGTATGGCTGCGCGGTGAACTGATTCCAAGAGGAAAGAAGGTTACATATGAGATGCAGGAAATTTATCCGGGTATCTATACGGCCGGTGTGTTCCTCTTCCCAGATGAGATGGTGCAGATAAGTGTGCGCTGTGGTGATGGCGATGAGGAAAAAGAGGTTAAGGAAGTACTTCTTGATCCATCATCATGCTATTGCAGAGAGGGCAGCATTTACGGTGAGATTCAGAAACTGATTGAACTTGAACGAAAGGAAAATTACGACCAGTGGAAGGCAGAATGTGCCAAAGCGATTCGAAACCGTGAGGCAGCCAAGGAACTGTATGTGTTATTATAAAAGGACGAAAGATTATGGAAAAACTGATATTGGGTTTTGATTTATGCGATGATGTGACAAAAATAAGCCGGTACCGTCTTGACAATATGAACCCGGCAGACATAAGCTTTCCTCAGGCGGATAATCGTACAGTCATTCAGACAGCGCTCGGACGAAAGAAGGGTCAGGACGGATGGCTTGTAGGAAAAGAAGCCTATGAAGCTGTGCTTGAGGGCGGAGGAGCTGTAGTTGATAAGCTTTTGACGCTGCTTACAAAAAAAAGCAGCGTGGCAGTTGGTGACAGGCGATATCAGCCAGAGCAGCTGTTAGGAAGCTATATAGGAACTCTTCTTGAAACTGTTTATGAACAGTGCGGCACGCGAAGCGTTGCCAGACTTGTCTTTACTCTTGAAAAGACTGACCCTGCAGTGATGGACAGCATTATCCATTGTATGGACAGCCTTGGCATACCAAGAGAAAATGTCAGCATCATCAATCACACAGAAGCTTATTTGTATTTTGTGCTGCGCCAGCCAAAGGCGAATTTTGATAATAGAGCCTTACTTTTAGACTGGTCTGGAACTCAGCTTAGCAGCTATGAATTAAATTTGATCCGCAGTGTAAATCCGCCTGTAATTAAGGCAACAAGACAGGTTCTTGAGACTAGTCTGTCGCAGGATATGATGAGCAATGAGACTCATCGCAGGATGGTAGATTCAACAATTAGGGAGCATCTTGAGCGAATAATTGATCACCGCGGTGTAAGCTCTTTGTTTGTCAGCGGCAAGGCAATGGAAAACTGCCAGGAATGGGGAAAAAGTTTTTTAAATGCGCTTGCAGTCGGAAAGAAGGTGCGAAAAGGCATCTTTTATGAGAGCAACGTGTTCGCAAAGGGAGCTGTGATCAATGCAAACAATGAGCTGCATGGCAGAAATTCGTATCCATACACAATTATATGTGAGGGACGTGTCGGTGCCTCAATTTGGATGGATACAAGTGTGCACGGCAGCAAGAAGGTGTTGATGCTTGCAAAAGAAGGCAGCAACTGGTATGATTGCCGTACAACAGCCGACCTTATTTTGGATGAGGCATCCTCAATTCGCCTGAAAATAAAAAAGACAGGTGAAAAGCTGACTGTATTTGAAAACATCAGCCTGGATGCATTTCCAAAGAGGCCAAACAAGACAACAAGAGTTCGTCTGATTTTGACATTTACATCTGAGCATACAGCAATGGTGCGTGTGCAGGATCTTGGATTTGGCGAATTTTTCCCGTCATCAGGTATTGTTGTCAAGAAAGAAATTAAAATAGATTAAGGAGGCATCGGGAATGGAACAATATATTCAGTGCGGTGACATTGCCGAGAATCCGCTCTACGTAAAGGAACTGGGCATCCATATTTACACAGCGGAAGAATTCTGCTATTATATATTCAACAATACGTATCTGCTCGGCGAAGATTTCATCCGTCAGGAGGTCATTGACTTTTTTAGAGTTGAGCTTCATATGCCGGAATTAGCAGATAAAATTGTAAAATTCTACGGATCAAGTGCTGACATGGGTGCAGTTTTGGTAATGATCATGCGTGAAATTGGTTACTATGAAGAAAACCAGATTCAGCAGTTTCAAAACCGGCTTGACCGTATGAACCGTCAGAGTCTTTTAGAGCGCAGCAAGGAAAGAGGAGATCTTTTGCTTGATAAAGGGCGCTTTGAGTGTGCGGTTCAGATCTACAGCCAGACACTGCAGATGCCAAGAGATCTTCGGCAGAAGCCCCAGTTTTATGGTCAGATTCTGCAGCATATGGGTGTGGCCTATCTTCGCATGGGATATGCGGATGAGGCTATGGAATGTCTGGAAGCTGCTTATGCAGAATTAAAGCGAGAAGAGATACTAGAGCAAATGTATTATCTGGCGCTTCAGACAGGAAAGCCATTTGCAAAGGAGCTTGAATGCGTGGCGAGCAGCCAGATTTCCAGATGGCAGGCCCATTACATGGAGGTTGAAACACGTCTTCAGGAGCAAAGTGAGCAGGAGACTGTTGTGCGCAGTATCGGAGAGGATAATGAAATCAATTTAAAGATTTCACAGGATTATCTGACGCAGCGAAAACGTGCCTATTGCCATATGGTAATGGACGAGTAAGAAAAAAGAGCAAAGAAGTGAGGAGACTTATGAAAGAACTGGACAAAACATATAATCCGTCTGAGATTGAGGGCAGGATTTATGACAAGTGGATGGAGAAAAAATATTTTCACGCAGAGGTAAATCGCGACAAAAAGCCATTTACAATCGTAATGCCGCCGCCGAATATTACCGGACAGCTTCATATGGGTCATGCACTGGATAATACCATGCAGGATATTCTGATCCGTTATAAGAGAATGCAGGGCTATGAGGCACTTTGGCAGCCGGGAACTGATCATGCAGCAATTGCTACCGAAGTTAAGGTAATTCAGAACTTAAAGACAAAGGGCATCGAGAAGAAGGATCTGACAAGAGATCAGTTCTTAAAGTATGCATGGGAGTGGAAGGATGAGTACGGCGGACGTATCGTGCGCCAGTTAAAGAAGTTAGGTTCCTCTGCTGACTGGGACAGAGAGCGTTTTACAATGGATGAGGGCTGCTCTGAGGCTGTTCAGGAGGTATTTATCCGTCTGTACGAAAAAGGCTATATTTATAAGGGAAGCCGCATCATTAACTGGTGTCCTGTTTGTAAGACATCTATTTCAGATGCCGAGGTTGAGCATGTAGAGCAGGAAGGTCATTTTTGGCATATCAAGTATCCGATCGTAGGTGAGGAAGGCCGTTTTGTAGAGATTGCAACGACACGTCCTGAGACTATGCTTGGTGATACTGCAGTTGCTGTAAATCCAGATGACGAGCGCTATAAGGATATTGTAGGCAAGATGCTTCTGCTTCCAATCGTTAATAAGGAGATTCCGGTAATCGCTGATCCTTATGTTGATAAGGAGTTTGGAACTGGCTGTGTAAAGATTACACCGGCACACGATCCGAATGACTTTGAGGTTGGAAAGCGTCATAATCTTCCAGAGATCAATGTCATGAATGATGACGGAACCATCAATGCAAATGGCGGCAAGTATGAGGGAATGGACCGCTATGAAGCAAGAAAGGCTATCGTAGCAGAGCTTGAGAGCATGGGTCTTTTAGTAAAGGTTGTTCCTCATGTTCATGCAGTTGGAACACATGACCGCTGTAAGACAACAGTAGAGCCGCTTGTAAAGCAGCAGTGGTTTGTAAAGATGGATGAGATGGCAAAGCCGGCAATAGCAGCATTAAAGGAAGGCCGTCTGAAGTTCGTTCCAGAAAATTATGGAAAGACATATTTGCACTGGCTTGAGGGAATCCGTGACTGGTGTATTTCAAGACAGCTTTGGTGGGGACACAGAATCCCGGCTTATTATTGTGATGAGTGCGGTGAGATGGTTGTATCAAAGGATGCACCGACATGCTGCCCGAAGTGCGGATGTACACATATGACACAGGATCCAGATACACTTGATACCTGGTTCTCCTCTGCATTATGGCCATTCTCTACACTTGGCTGGCCGAAGAAGACACCAGAGTACGAATATTTCTATCCGACAGACGTTCTTGTAACAGGATATGACATCATTTTCTTCTGGGTTATCCGTATGGTATTCTCCGGTATCGAGCAGACAGGAAAGGAACCATTCCATACTGTATTGATTCATGGTCTTGTAAGAGACTCACAGGGCCGCAAGATGAGTAAATCACTTGGAAACGGAATTGATCCGCTTGAAGTTATTGACAAGTACGGCGCTGATGCACTTCGTATGACACTTATGACAGGAAATGCACCAGGAAATGATATGCGTTTCTACTATGAGCGTGTTGAGGCATCAAGAAACTTTGCAAACAAGATCTGGAATGCATCACGCTTTATCATGATGAACATGGAAAAGGCATCAACAGACAATGTTTCACTGGAAGATCTGACTATGGCAGATAAGTGGATTTTGACAAAGTGCAACAGTCTGATCGAGGAAGTAACAGAAAATCTTGACCGCTACGAGATGGGTATTGCTCTTCAGAAGGTATATGATTTCGTATGGGAAGAGTTCTGTGACTGGTACATTGAGATGGTTAAGCCGCGTCTGTGGGACGATGGCAATAAGTCTCAGGCAGCTGCAATTTGGACCTTAAAGACTGTTTTGATTGAGTCCTTGAAGCTTCTTCATCCATTTATTCCGTTTGTTACAGAAGAAATTTTCTGCAACCTGCAGGATGAGGAAGAAAGCATCATGGTATCTGCATGGCCGGTAAGCAAAAAAGAGTGGAACTTTGCAGAGGAAGAGGAAGCAGTAGAAATGATGAAGGAGGCAGTTCGTGCGATCCGTACAGTTCGTACTTCCATGAACGTACCGCCGAGCAAGAAGGCTACTGTATATGTTGTATCTGAGGATGCAAAGGTAAGAGAAATCTTCGAACATAATAAGATATTCTTTGCAACACTTGGTTATGCAAATGAGGTTCTGATTCAGTCTGATAAGGCAGGAATCGCTGAGGATGCCGTATCTGCTGTAACAGCACGTGCAACTATGTATATGCCATTTGCAGAGTTAGTTGATGTGGCAAAGGAGATTGAGCGTCTTGAAAAAGAAGAGAAAAAGCTCGAAGGCGAATTAAAGCGTTCTAACAGCATGCTGTCAAATGAACGTTTTATCAGCAAGGCACCAGCAGAAAAAATTGCCGAGGAAAAGGCTAAGCTTGAAAAGTATGAGGCAACTATGAAGCAGGTACAGGAAAGATTGGCTGCTTTAAAGAAGTAAATCAAATGCACTGAAAAGTTAAAAAAGCCATTCCCTTAGGCTTTTGCCTTGGGGATTGGCTTTTTGCGTGCTGTGCAGCGTAGAAGAAAAATTATATTATTCTGAGATAGTATTATCTTTTTTACATAGTAGGCGATATAACGTCGGATTAACATCAAAGGCAGCGAGAAGCTCATTGATTTGATCTTTGTTGTCAGCACAGTGTCCGTTATACACGGCGCGAATCAGCAGATTTTTCGGGGTATGTGCCATATCAATAAATTCCAAAATCTGGGTGCGATAGCCATTCGCCTCTAAGATCTGGGCGCGCAGTCCATCAGTCATAAGTGCAGCCATTCGTTCTTTTAGTATGCCGTAATGGAGTACAGGGGAGAGTAGATCATTTTTCATCTGCTTATTTAATTCATGCTGGCAGCATGGAACAGAGAGGATGACTTTTGCACCCCAGCCGACGGCCTTTGCAAGTGCATAGTCAGTAGCTGTGTCACATGCATGAAGCGTAACGACCATGTCGACCTGACTGCAGCCATCGTAGTAAGCAATGTCACCGCATAAAAATTCAAGCTTATCATAGCCATATTTAACAGCGAGTTCGTTACAGTGGCGAATTACATCTTCCTTTAAATCAAGACCTGTAATGCGCACAGGATATCCCTTTAAGACCTTTAAGTAATAATAAATTGCAAAGGTCAGATAAGATTTTCCGCAGCCAAAGTCAAGAATGCGAAGTTCGCGGTCTGTAGGAAGTGAGGGAAGAATGTCTTCAATATATTCAAGAAAACGGTTGATCTGACGAAACTTATCATAGTGAGCGTTAACGATGCTTCCATTTTGCGTCATTACGCCAAGATCAATTAAAAATGGTACAGGAATACCTTCTTCAAGAATATATTTCTTTTTGCGGTTATGCGAAAGAGAAATTTTTGGCTGTTTGGCCGAAGTATTCATTTTCTTTTTAATGGTAATGGTTCCCTTTTTGCTCACAAGAACATTGGCGGTAAAGCTTTGTGTTTCTACGAGTGCATTTTTAAATTCTGCTGTTTGTGACGAAGCGTCAGAAGACAGTTTGCTTGTTAAATAAGAACCAGCGTCACCGGCAGTCAAATTTTTATGGAAAACCTGAGTTTTCGTATATTCTTCTATCTGGAAAAGCAACGATTTATTTTTTAGCACCGGACGGGCACAAATTTTAATGACACCATCCTTCGACGAAGGATTGCTTAAAATGACTCTTATGAGCGTTTCATTTAGGCAGTCAGTAAAGAGTGACTGTAGATCGGACATAAAAAACCTTCTTTCTGCAGAATGATACAGAATCTGCTGTGTATGTTTGCGAAAAGTTGTTCTTGCTATTTCACAGATTTAATTTTATAATACAAGTATTCCAAAAGCAAGAGGAAAATAAGACAATGGAAAACAGTAAGAGTAGTTATGTAAAGATAATAAATGAGATCTGCGCAGAAGAAGGAATTATGCTTAGCAGCTATTCCTACGACTGGGCATTTTGTCTGAGAAAGGATCAAAAGCGTGCCTTCATTTTGGGGTATCAGTTTGGACTAAATCCTTCTTCTGTGCAGCAGGTATGCAACGATAAAAATATTGCAAGTGAGGTACTAAAGGAGGAAGGTATTCCTAGTGTATATCACGCCTGTTTTATGGCACCGTCTATGCTGCAGTATACTGGAGGAAAAGGCAGTTGGAAAGCACTGTTAGCAGAGCTAGAGAATGGAGAGCTTGTCTGCAAGGACAATTATGGAACTGGAGGCAATCTTGTTTTTAAAGTTCGGACACAGGCAGAGTTAGAGCAGGCCGCTTCTGATATTTACAAATCATCAGAGGCAATGGCAGTTTGTCGCTATGAGGACATTCAAAGCGAATACCGTCTTGTTGTATTAGACGGCGAGATTCGTCTTGCCTTTTCAAAGATTCGTCCGTCACTTACTGGTGATGGTGTGTCAACAGTCGGCAAATTGCTGGCAGAGGCTATTGCAAAGGGACAGATTCACAGCTTTCTCGTGCCAAATGAGGCAGAGCTTTCCAAGGTGCCGTCAAAAGGCGAGACTTATTTATTAAATTGGAAGCACAATCTTGGACAGGGAGCAAGCGCGCTCACACTTTCCATTCCAGATTTGGAGGAAGAACTTGTCAGCCTTGTAAAGAAAACTGCCAAGGCACTAGGCATCCGTTTTGCTTCGATTGATATGATTAAAACTAAGGCAGGCTGGAAGGTACTTGAGGTCAACGCTGGTGTCATGATGGAGCATTTTGCTTCTTCTGGTGAGAATCAGTACATCACTGCTAAGGCAATCTATCGTGATGCGATACTGAAAATGTTTGAGGGTTGATTTTTTTTGCAAAAATAGGTATTATGATGCAGAAGGCCTAAAGACTAAATGAAGAAAGGTATAAAGGTATGATAAATTTTGAAGAAGAGCTGGCTAAATTTAAGCCAAGTCTTGAAGTGGATGAAACGGAAAAAGCCATCTTGAATGATAAGATGGTAGATATTACCGATATTCTTCAGGAACTGATGAACGAGATTAAGAAATAGTTAAGGATAAACACACGGAGGAATGCATGAAGTGCTATGCTTGTAACTGCAGGCTGTCCCCAGACAGGGATACCTGCCCAAAATGCGGAGCTGACATTAGACTGTACCGTAAGATTATTTACGCATCCAATCAATATTACAATCTTGGTCTGGCGAGAGCTAAGGCAAGAGATTTGACGGGAGCGGCAGAATGTCTTCGAACTAGTCTGCAGCTGTATAAGAAAAACATAAGCGCCAGAAATCTGCTTGGACTTGTCTATTATGAGATGGGTGAGGCAGCGCTGGCATTAAAGGAATGGGTTATCAGTAAAAATCTTCGACACAGAGGAAATATTGCTGATGACTATATCAGAGATATGCGTGACAACCGCCAGTCATTAGACAGTGCAGATCACAGCATAAGAAAGTTTAACCAGGCGCTTGAATACGCGAAAACCGGATCAAAGGATATGGCAGTCATTCAGTTAAAGAAGGTCATAAACGTTAATCCGCGAATGATAAAGGCATATCAGCTGCTGGCGCTTCTTTATATGGAAGATCAAAAATATGATCAGGCATTAGACGTCATTGACCGCTGCCTTGAGATTGACAGAGGAAATCCAGGTGCACTTTCTTATAAGAGAGAGCTTGAGACAACCTATAAAGCTTCAAAGAAAAAAAATTCTGTTGGTGTAGCAGGCGAGCTTGAGCGTGAGGAAGTAATCATTCCAGTACGCATGCGCGACTACGGAAGCTATCTGGCAGCAGCAGCTTATGTGCTGGTTGGCTTTTTGCTGGCTCTTGGCGTATTATATTATGTTATTATGCCAGGCAAGGAGGCACAGCTTGATGAAAAGAGTCAGGCAAAGATTCAGCAGTATGAAGACAAGTACGCGTCACTGAATGCTAATATCACAGAGTTAGAAGATAAGCTGGAAAAACTTCAGAATGAGAAAGATCAGGATGCTGAGAGCTATCAGCACAGCAGCAGTGAGAGTGAGCAGCTTGTCAATGCATATCAGTCTCTTTTAGCAGTGGCAAAGCCATTTGTTGAGGAAGACTATGCGCAGGCAATTGATTTGTATGCAGCTCTTGATGCAAATGCAGTAGATGATGATACATATAAAGAAATGTATCAGTCAATCAAAGAACAGATGGAAAATCACTTAAATGATCGTATTTTCGAGAAAGCGATCTGGAAGCGTGAGCATGAAGGTGATCGTCAGACAGCAATAGAGCTGTGCCAGAAGATCATTGAGCTTGATCCATCATACAGTGAAGCATATTTTTATGTTGCTGTCAGTGCGCAGGAGTTAAATCAAAACGACCTTGCAATTGACATGTATACGCAGTACATACAGCGATTCCCAGTTGGATCTCAGATTCAGGATGCGCGTGTAAATTTAAATGCTATTGCACCGCAGGTACTTCAGTCACTTGATGCAAAACCGGAAGTACCAAATGCAGCGGAACCGGCAGCAGATCCGAATGCAGCGGCAGATCCAAACGCGGCAGAACCAGCAGCAGATCAAAATGCGGCAGAACCGGCAGCAGATCCGAATGCAGCAGCAGATCCAAATGCAGCAGAACCAGCGGCAGATCCAAATGCAGCAGCAGATCCAAACGCAGATCAAAACGCGGCAGATCCAAATGCAGCTGAACCAGCAGCAAATTAACAATAATGTACGAAAGATAAGACACAGAAGCGAAGTTGTTTCTGTGTCTTTTTTGTTAGAAAAAAATAAGGGAAAGGAATCTGAAATGGAAAAAATGGAAAATGTAACATATATGCAGGCTGGACCTGTTTTGATTATTGGTTTGCCAGAGGAGGTTGATGATCATGTATGCAATGGTATTCGTGAGGAGACAGACCGCTATATTTCAGCCGGAAAGGTGCAGAAGCTGATTTTTGACTTTTCCAAGACTGGATTTATGGACAGCTCAGGTATTGGAATTTTGCTTGGACGCTACAAGCGCATGCATCATATGGGCGGCGAAGTGCTTGTGACAGGTGAGGATGCGAAAATTAGAAGACTTCTTCGCATCTCCGGTGTGTATCAGGTGGTGGGAACACTGTAATAAGAGTAAGGTTCGCAGCAGCTGCTGCAGATGGAGGAGATATGGAAGAACAGCAAAAAGAATTGGATGGCAAATGGCTGCAGGAGGGTGTGCAGCGCATGATGGTTATGTTGGAGAGCGATTCAAGAAATGAAAGCTTTGCCAGAGTATGTGTGGCATCTTTTATGACACGCATGAATCCGACAGTGGCTGAGACTGATGATGTAAAGACGGCAGTATCAGAGGCCGTGACAAATTCTATTGTGCATGGCTATCCTTATGAAAAAGGATTGATACGGCTTGTGTGTGCAATCGAAAAAGATACACTGACAGTTCAGATTCGTGACTGGGGGCGTGGCATTGAAAATGTCAAAAAGGCAATGGAGCCAATGTACAGCCAATCTGTACGCGGAACAGAACGTTCTGGAATGGGGTTTTGCTTCATGGAAGCATTTATGGATGATTTAAAGGTATCCTCATCAGTGGGAAACGGAACGTTGGTACAGATGAAGAAAAAAATCTGCGGCGGCAAGAGAACAGAATAGAGGTGTTTTCTCTGGAGTGTTTGTCAAAGCTGTTTGAACAGGCCCGCAATGGCAATGCACAGGCAAGAGATCAGCTAGTGCTTGATAATACAGGGCTTGTATGGAGTGTGGTGAAAAAATACCGCGGCAGAGGATACGAGCAGGAGGATCTGTTTCAGATAGGCTGTATTGGTCTTATGAAGGCAATTGATCGCTTTGATCAGACATTTGGTGTGTGTTTTTCAACTTATGCAGTACCAATGATAATTGGAGAGATCAGGCGATTTCTGCGAGATGATGGAATGATTAAGGTCAGCCGTACTGTAAAGGAGACGGCGGTGCGTGCCAGACAGCTGCAGGCTAAGTATGAGGCTGCGTATGGGATTGAACCTACGGTCTGTCAGCTGGCAAGTCTTATGCAGATTGCACCAGAGGAATTGGTATCAGCGCTGTCTTCCTCACAGGAAGTAGAAAGTCTTCAAAAGACGATATATCAAAGTGATGGCAATGCAATTTTACTTGAGGATCGCCTTGAGTCAAAGGAAAATGAACAGGAAAAACTTGTGAATCGCCTGGCACTCAAAAAAGTAATGTGTGAGCTTCCAGATCAGGAGCAAAAAATTATTATTATGCGTTACTATTCAGGGCAGACTCAGGTGCAGACAGCAAAGTGTCTTGGAATCTCACAGGTACAGGTCAGCAGGATTGAAAAACGTGTATTAAAGAAAATGAGGGCGCTTTTGGAAATGTAGTTTTAAATGTAATTTACAAAAGTCGGGCGGGAAAGCCCACGGTTTTAACCGTGGGATGAAAGCCAAGAAACTTTTTGCAATTATCGGACAATGATGTCGAATTTTGTCGAAATGTTGTACAGGCAACTGCTCGTTTTGTGCTTGTGTCCTTGTGTGTTGTATGATATATTGTTTATATCAGCAAAGAACATATATTCATATTCGCAGTTAAAGGAGGGCACATATGCATACGGTACAGCTTCTGTTAAAAACATCTAAATACGAACGCCATGAAATCAATCGTCGTTTTCATGCATTGGCACATTTGCATAATGTATGTGTAAAGCATGCCCGTAAATGCATGATACGCCTTCAGCACGATAAGCGATATGCAGAACTTAGACAGTTATACAATGAGCTGGTGAAAAAAGAAAAAATGTCGAAAGAGGAGAAATCGCAAAAGAAAAAATTGGCAAAGCAATTAGCAGCTTGCCGTACCGAACAGGGACTGTCAAAAGCCTCTTTGGAACACTATCTAAAAGTCTGTGGAAAGCAATTTTCAAAACTTCTTTCTTCTCAACAGATACAGGCAGAAGCAGATCGTGTATGGTGCGGTGTCGAGAGATGTCTGTTTGGAAACGGAAAAGAGCTTCATTTTAAGAAATTGATGGACTTTGATACGATTGGTGGAAAGTCAAATAAAAATGGTGCCCGTTTTGATCTGGATGCAATGTATGTCAATTGGCTTGGACTTTCTCTAAAATGTTATCTTCCAAAATCAGAAAATAGTCTTAGTTATGTATGGGAATCACTGAAAGGAAAAATCAGTTACTGTAATATAAAACGGCTTATGTTTTCTAGTGGATGGCGATACTATGCAGAGATTGTTGTAAGTGGGGCTGCACCGACAAGAGTTTCAATTGGAATATCTACAATGGGAATTGATCCGGGTGTTTCAACAATAGCCGGTGTTTCAGAAGATGCCTGTGTATTGGAAGAACTGGCTCCGAATGCAATCCAGTATGAGAAAAAAATTCAAAAGATTTCTCAGAGGATGGATCGCTCCAGAAGAATCAGTAACCCAAATAAGTATAACGAAGATGGAACCATTAAGCGTTCCAATCGTGATCCATGGAAACACTCCAAAAACTATGTAAAAATGCGCCGACTGTTAAAATCATTGTATCGAAAGAAACATGCTTATATCATTGACAGTCACCGAGAGCTGTGTAATAAGCTGATAACAATTGCCAGGTATTTTCCAGTGGAAAAGATGCACTTTCAAGCGCTTCAAAAGAGGGCAAAAGAAACCAAACGGCAGGAAAAGAAAACCGAGGTTAAGCAGAAAGACGGTACGGTAAAAGTGATCCAGAAATATAAGCGTAAGAAGCGTTTTGGAAGATCCATCAACCGTCGTGCGCCTGCGCGATTCCTGCTTGAATTGGAAAGAAAAGTGGAGTCTGTCGGAGGTGTCTATGCAGAAGTGGATACAAAAGAATTTAAGGCAAGCCAATATAACCATGTAACTGATGCTTATGAAAAGATTCCGTTGTCACAAAGAGAAAAGGAGATTAGAAATAGAAAGGTACAGAGAGATTTGTATTCGGCATTTCTAATTCGAAATACAGATCTGGATTTTAAACATCCAGATAGAGAAAAATGTGAGTATGAATTTGAATATTTTGCGGATATGCAGGATCAGTTGATTTTAAAAATGAAGGAAAGTGGATTGTCGATGAGACAATGTTTTGGATTTTAAGAACATACATAAGGCTTCGGCATAGGTCTTTTGCTGAGAAAGTAGTACACGACGTATGAAATCCCATCAGCATAAATCCTGAACACAGTGGCTATATTTCAGTCTATAGGGCTGGATGACGCTGCCAGAATCTAAGGAATCCCACGGTTTTAACCGTGGGAGTATGTCAAGATTGAATGAAAAGAAACGAATGGCACATACTAAATACAGCCGCAAAATAAAAAAAGAACAAGCGGCAGGAGGCTTGTTTTGGCAGATACTATATATATTAAAATAGGACAGAAAATTCGAGTGACGCAGCCATCTGTAAGCATTGGTGAGCTGGGAGATTTATGGTGCGCCAATGCATCAATTCAAGCACACTGCAAGGCACTTCATTATACGACTGTTCATGGGCAGCGCGCTGTCGGAGATATCCTAAAGGTAACACAGCTGATTCAAAAAGAGTATCCAGCAGTTCAAGTTGAAAATCTTGGAGAAACTGATTTTATTATTGAGTATGTGCAGGAGCGAAAAAAAAGACCTGTGTGGGAGTATACTAAGGTAGTGCTTGTCTGTATGATGATCTTCTTTGGTTCGGCATTTTCTATTATGACATTTAATGCCGACGTCAGCGTAGATCAGGTATTTGGTGATTTGCACAGGCTGATGACAGGGCAGGAGCGAACTGCCATTACTTGGTTAGAGGGTGGATATGCAGCGGGATTGTTTCTTGGCATTTTGATTTTCTACAATCATTTTAGAACAAAAAAACGCGTGATGGATCCGACACCTCTTGAAGTAGAGATTAGGGAGTATGAACGAACTGTCAATCAGTCAATCCTTGACCAGAATGAACGCATAAAAAGCAAACAAAAGCGCAGGGGTGAGCGCGTATGAGTATAAAAATAAAATTGTTTGCAGCAATAAAAGCGGCAGCAGAGGTATTAATTGGCTTATCAGCAGGTGCCGCAGCCTCTGCTGGCGTATTTGCGTTGATTACAGTAATTGGAATTTTGCCCAGGTGGGCAGGTCACACAAGGACAGCCCGCCATGTAAGCTTGTATGAATGGAGTGTTATTTTAGGCGGAACGGCGGGGAATCTTATTTTTTTACTGCAGCCATCATTGCCTGGAAAAGAAATTCTTGAGGCAGCAGCTGGACTTTTTATGGGAATCTTTGTGGGAGGACTTATTATGTCACTAGCAGAGGTATTAGATGTGTTTCCAATTCTTCTTAGGAGAGGACGCATTCAGAGCGGTATTCCATGGATGGTGCTTTCAATTGGAATTGGAAAAATGTTAGGCGCATATTTGTACTTCTCAAATCTTTAAAACAAAAAGGAGAAAAATATGGTAAGTGAAGAACAGAAAAAAGAATATCAGGATTACGTAAAAGAAATTACACCAACGCATAATACACCGAGAAATATATTTAGATCATTCTGGACAGGCGGAACGGTCTGTGTGATAGGACAGATCCTTAGTGTATTGTTTGAAAAAATGGGTATGGGAAAAGAGGCAGCAGGTACGTGGACCTCGATTGCTCTTGTTTTAGCTGCAATTATATTGACAGGACTGCATTTATTTGGAAAGCTGACAAAATATGCAGGAGCAGGTCTTCTTGTTCCAATAACAGGATTTGCAAATGGAGTGGCCTCACCAGCAGTGGAAGCAGCGCCAGAGGGTGAGATCTTTGGAAAGGGTGTGCAGATATTTACGATTGCAGGACCAGTAATTTTATACGGTGTGTTTGCAAGCTGGCTATTCGGATTAATTTACTGGCTTATGCGTCTTCTTTAAAGGAAAATAGCAGCGATTCAGGGTGTAATCTACTTTGAAATGCTTTGAATCGTTGCAAATTAGACATGCAATTAAAAAAATTGAATTTTCTTCAAAAAAAGTGTTGACAAATTCGCAAGATGTGTTATAATAAGGATGTTGGTTGAGAGAACACAAAACAAACGAAACCGACAAGCACATAATCCTCGATAGCTCAATGGTAGAGCACTCGGCTGTTAACCGAGTTGTTGTAGGTTCGAGCCCTACTCGGGGAGCTGATAGCTGATCTGTTACATAACACTTCAGTTATTTTTATAAAAATGTGTCCGTAGCTCAGTTGGATAGAGCAACGGCCTTCTAAGCCGTGGGTCGGGGGTTCGAATCCCTTCGGGCACATTGAGATAAGAGAGCCGCAGGCAATATGCCTGTGGCTTTTTTCGTATTTGTAGCAAAGAGTTAAGGTGAAAGGATTTCAACGTTACAGTTCACTTGACACCCAATATTTACAGCTAAGCCCGAAGGTGAACTGTAATATTAAAATTGGTTTACAAGCACGGAAAAATATGGTACAATAGTCATACTTTTGTGGCATGCATGAAGCATGTGCTGTACTCAGAAGAGTACATATATTATTTACAATTTTATATATAATGATGTTGTGGTCAAAAGGTATTTTGCCCCCAACTGATATCCACGAATTGCTCCGTTGCTATGCAACTTTCGCAATTCTAAAAACATTCGGATTCGCTGATTTTAATAAGAAACAGATATACTAGGAAGGTATATGATTTCCCAGAAGGGAGATAATATGCCTCCTTTTTTTGTTTAATAAGGCAAAATTAAAATACTAGAATGATATAAAAAGACAGAAATGGAGACGCAAAAATGGATTTAAATGAATTTTTTAAAGAGCACAATAAAGTAGCATTGGCATTTTCAGGAGGAGTAGATTCTTCTTATCTGCTTTATGCAGCAATTAAGAGTGGAGCGCAGGTGCGTGCTTATTATGTTAATGCTGCATTTCAGCCACAATTTGAGCTTGATGATGCGATGCGTCTTGCAAAGCAGCTAAATGCTGATATGAAGGTATTAACAGCAGATGTTCTTTCAAATGAAACAGTAGTGAAAAATCCGTCAGACCGATGCTATCACTGCAAAAACGTTATATTCAATATGATTCTTGCAGAGGCGAAGAAGGATGGTTTTACAGTACTGATGGATGGAACTAATGCATCTGATGCAGAAGATGACCGTCCGGGAATGCGTGCGCTTCGAGAACTTTGTGTCTACTCACCACTTCGTATTTGTGGTCTTACAAAGACAGAAATTCGAAGACGTTCAAAAGAAGCAGGTCTTTTTACATGGGATAAGCCAGCTTATGCCTGTCTGGCAACACGTATCCCAACAAATGAACGCATTACTGCAGAAAAGCTTGAAAAGACGGAGAAAGCAGAAAATTATCTGTTCTCTCTTGGTTTTACAGATTTTCGTGTGCGCTATTTAAATGACTCTGCAAAGATTCAGATGCCGGCAGCGCAGATGACAAAGCTTTTAGAAATGCGAGAGGAAATTCTTACAGAATTGAAAAAGTATTACAAAGAAGTGCTGCTTGATTTGCAGGCTAGATAAAAATTTGATTATATGGGGAGATAAAGTTGTGAATAGCGAGGCAAGACAGATACTAGAAGCAGTGAAGGCAGGAAGCATGAGTATAGATGATGCACTGCTTGAAATAAAAAAAGAGCCTTTTGAGGATATTGGATATGCAAAAGTGGATTTACACAGAAAAATCCGCCAAGGTGCAGCAGAAGTAATCTATGGTGCAGGAAAGACACCAGAGCAGATGATTGGAATTGTATCTGCTATGTTAAAAAATGGTCAGGATCACATTTTAATTACACGTTTATCATCAGAAGCGGCAGATACGATTAGTCAGGTGCATCCATTACATTATCACAAAGATGCAAGAGTTGGCATTATCGGAGAAATGCCAAAACCAACTGGAAAGGGAAAGATTGTTGTAGCGACAGGCGGAACATCTGACATTCCTGTAGCAGAGGAAGCAGCGCTGACAGCAGAAATTCATGCAAACGAGGTTGTGCGCCTATATGATGTTGGAGTGGCAGGGCTGCATCGTTTATTAAATCATATGGATGAAATCATGAGTGCAAGTGTAATCATTGCAATAGCCGGAATGGAAGGTGCATTAGCAAGTGTAATAGGCGGCTTAGCAGATTGTCCCGTCATTGCAGTTCCTACAAGCGTAGGATATGGTGCATCATTTGGCGGTGTTTCAGCACTTTTATCAATGCTTAATTCCTGTGCAAGCGGTGTATCTGTAGTAAATATTGACAATGGCTTTGGTGCAGGCTATCTGGCAGGAATGATGAATCATATGTAAATATTAATCATTCGAAATAAAGGAGAAAAAACAAATGAGAACATTATATTTAGACTGCGGAATGGGTGCAGCAGGTGATATGCTGACAGCAGCACTTTCTGAGCTTCTTCCTGATCAGGATGCATTTTTTGAAAAAATGAATGCACTTGGAATCCCGGGAGTTCATTTTGAAAAAGAAAAAACGCAAAAATGCGGCATTACAGGAACACACAGTAAGGTAACAGTAAATGGTGAGGAAGAGGAAAGCCTTGATGTGCATGATCATCATCATGACCACGACCATCATCACGATCATGAAGATCATGATCATGACCACGACCACCATCATGATCATGAAGACCATCATCATGAAGACCATCATCATGACCACGACCATCACCATGACCATGATCACGACCATCACCACCACAGCGGTCTGCATGATATTGAACATATCGTAAGAGATCATCTGCCGGTATCAGATCGTGTAAAGGATGATATAATGGCAGTTTATCAGCTTATCGCCCAGGCTGAAAGTGCAGCGCATGGTGTACCAGCTGATCAGATTCATTTTCATGAAGTAGGAACTATGGATGCCGTTGCTGATATTACAGCAGTCTGTATGCTTATGGAGGAGCTTTCTGTTGACCAGGTGATTGTATCACCAGTTCATGTTGGAAGCGGAAAAGTGCGCTGTGCACATGGTATTTTGCCAGTACCAGCACCAGCAACTGCTTATATTTTAAAGGATGTGCCGATTTATGGAGGAAGGATTCAGGGAGAGCTTTGTACACCGACAGGCGCAGCACTTTTAAAACATTTTGCCACAAAATTTGGTGATATGCCAGTTATGAAGACGAAGGCTATCGGTTATGGAATGGGCAAGAAAGATTTTGAGATGGCAAATTGTGTCCGTGCGATGTTAGGAGAGACAGCAGATGATGTAAGCCGTGTTTCTGAGCTTTGCTGCAATATAGACGATATGACAGCAGAGGAAATTGGCTTTGCAACAGAGACGATTTTAGCAGCAGGTGCTCTGGAAGTATTTACTGTCTCCACAGGAATGAAAAAATCCAGACCTGGTATTTTACTTGAAGTGATGTGCCGTGAGGAAGACCGCGACCGCATGATAGAACTTATATTTTTGCATACGACTACGCTTGGTGTTAGAGAACAGTTTTCAAGACGCTATACTATGACACGCTCTATAAAGACAATAAAGACTCCATATGGTGATGTGCGAAAGAAAGTTTCGACAGGCTATGGTACTTCACGTGAAAAGTATGAGTATGAAGATCTTGCATCAATTGCAAGAAAGCAGGGGATATCCATTCGCGAAGCAAGGCAGACTGCAAGCGATTGCGATAAATAAAAACGCTCATTAGAGTTTTCAAATATTAAAAAAGGAGAATGATATGAGAAAAAAACATGTAAGAAATTTAACAGCAGGCTGTGCTGCATTTATGGCGGCAGCATTTGTATTTTCAGCAGGATTTTCAAAAACAGCATTTGCAGACGAAGCAGACAAAACTACACTTGTATATGGAAGCACTGACTATACACGCATCAACCCGGCAATGGATGAGCACTGCGAAATAAATGTGCTGCTATTTGATGGTCTTACTGATCATGATGGTGATAATCAAATTATTCCGCGTCTGGCAAAGAGCTGGGAGTATGATGAGGAGAATTTAACATACACGTTTCATCTTGAGGAAGGAGTCAAGTGGCATGATGGTGAGCCTTTTACAGCAGAGGATGTAAAATTTACATTTGAAGCGATTATGGATCCGGCAAATGAATCTGAGAATGCGCCTGATTACGAGGATATAGAGAGTATTGAAGTGATTGACGAAAATACGGTAGCATTTCATCTTTCTAACGTTAATACCGCTTTTTTGGAGTATATGACAAGACCTGTTATGCCAAAACATCTTTTAGAGGGTGAAGATTGGCAGACATCTGACTTTTTCCGTGAACCTGTTGGAACAGGACCATATAAGTTTGTAAGCTGGGATGCAGGACAGACTATTACAATGGAAAAGAATGAGGAGTATTTTGCCGGTGCAGCTAATATTGATACAATTGTATTTAAAATTGTGACAGATGATAATGCAAAGGCAATGCAGTTATTAAGCGGTGAACTCGATTTGGCGCAGATTACACCAAAGGAAGAATCACTTTTTACTGATAATGACAAATTTAAAGTTTATGATATGACAACTTCTGACTACAGAGGCATTCTCTACAACTTTAATAACGATTATTGGCGGGAGAATGCCGATCTGATTTTGGCAATCAATTATGCGATTGACCGTCAGGCAATCCTTGATGCAGTGCTGTTAGATAAGGGTGAAGTGGCATATGGTCCTCTGCAGCGAAATAAATATAACAATGAAAATGTGGAGCACTACGATTATAACTTAGAAAAATCAGCAGAGCTTTTTGAAGCAGCAGGATGCACACAAGATGCAGATGGCTACTGGTGCAGAAACGGGGAGAGAATTAGCTTTACAATTAATGCGACACCGGGTGATCAGGTACGTATTGATATGGCGCAGATTGCAGCACAGCAGCTTCGCGAGGCAGGACTTGATGTAAAAGCAGATGTACCGGCAGGCGGAATCGACTGGGCAGGACAGGAGTGCTGTATCATTGGATGGGGATCTCCGTTTGATGCAGATGATCATACATACAAAGTATTTGGTACAGATAAGGGAGCGAATTATTCTGGATATTCAAATACACTTGTGGATGAATACTTAACACAGGCACGTCAGACAGAGGATGAAAACGAGCGTAAAGAGGCTTATGCAAAGTTTCAGGAAGCATTGGCAGAGACACCGGCTTATACATTCTTCTGCTATATTGATGCGCTTTACGCAGCAGAGAATACGATTCAGGGAATTGATGAAGATACAGTATTAGGTCATCACGGTGTAGGCATTTTCTGGAATATCTGTGACTGGACAATTGAAAATCAGTAACAAAACGAAAGGAAGTGAGCGATGAAGAACAAATGGCTTAGTGTGCTTTTCAAAAAGATCGCTGCATTTTTTATCAGCATATGGGTGCTGTCTGCCATTGTGTTTTTCTTATCACGAATTACGCCGATTGATCCGCTGCAGTCGTACTATGGTGAGCGCGTAGAGAAAATGAGTGAAGAACAAAAGGACAGTGCCAGAGAACGCCTTGGATTAAATGATCCGATTCCGGTACAATATATGCGCTGGCTTAAGCTGGCGCTGTCCGGTGATTTTGGAATCTCATACAAATATAAGCAGGACGTTATTATTGTGATCAAAGAACGTATCCAAAATACACTCGTTTTAGGCGTATTAAGCTATGTGATTTTATTTATTGGAGCACTGCTGTTAGGACTTTTATGTGCTTGGAATGAAAATAAACTTGCAGACAGACTTATTGTGCGCCTTGGAACGATTACAAGCTGCATTCCTGAATTTTGGATGGCGCTCATGCTGATTTTTGTGTTCAGCGTATTGCTTGGCTGGCTTCCGGCAAGCGGTGCATATTCAATTGGAGGGGGCAGCTTACTTGACAGGCTGCGTCATCTTGTGCTGCCATTAATTGCCTCAGTGGCTGGCCATTTGTGGTATTTTGCCTATATGGTGCGAAATATGCTCTGCGAAGAAACACGCTCAGAATATATCGTGCTTGCACGGGCAAAGGGAACAAAAGACAGAACAATATTATTTCGTCACTGCCTAAAAAATGTGCTGCCAGCTTATATTAGTCTTATGGCAGTTTCAGTGGCTCACATTCTTGGCGGTACTTATTTGGTAGAGGCAGTATTTGGCTATCCGGGAATTGGTATGCTTACGTATGAGAGTGCCAAAACATCTGATTACAACATGCTTATGGTACTATGCCTTTTAACAGGAGTAGTGATGATAGCAGCAAACACGATTGCAGAGCTAGTGAACGCAAGGCTAAATCCATATATGGCGCAGGAGGAAAAATGAGTTCTGAAAAACATATAATGAAGAGAAAAAAAGTACCGTTTCTTTCCTTTATGCTGCTTGGCATTTTGATTATGGGATGTGTGTTTGTACCATTTTTTTGCAAAGATGCGTCTTATATGGATCTTATGAACTGCAACCGCGCACCAGGGCGTGAATTTTTCTTTGGAACAGATACTATGGGACGCGATCTATTTTCATGTATCTGGCATGGCGGACGTGTTTCTCTTACCATTGGCTTTTTATCTGCTGCAATATCAGCTGTTATTGCAGTTTTGTATGGCACAGCAAGTGCACTGTCACCTGCGTGGCTGGATCAGCTTTTGATGCGGTTAGTAGACGTGCTTCTTTCTGTTCCGTCGCTTTTGCTTGTCTTATTTGTGCAGGCAGTATTTGGAAAAAATATCATAGGAATGAGTGCAGCGATTGGACTTTGTGGATGGTTTTCAATGGCAAAAATCGTGCGCACACAGGCAAAAACAGTAAAAGAAAGCGGCTTTGTCACGGCATCGCAGTGTATGGGTGGCGGCTTTTTTCATGTGCTTTGCTGGCATCTTGCCCCAAATTTTCTTCCATCCATTTTATTTATGATTATTATGAGTGTACGAACAGCAATAGCTGAAGAATCAACACTCAGCTTTCTGGGGCTTGGTCTTCCAATAGAGACAATCTCGTGGGGAAGTATGCTCGCACTCGCACAGAATGCGTTTGTCATGCGTGCATGGTGGATGATTTTGATTCCAGGCCTTTTCTTAATACTCCTTTTTTTATGCCTCACCGAGATAGGAAGCTGGTGCCAAGAGCGCATGAATCATAAAAAAAGGCAGATGTGAAACACTATTAGAACAGACAATAATATAAGCTGTGAAGCAGGTCAGAACATTGAATCTAACTGGTCTGTTACAAGTTGATTGAATTTATCGTTAACAGAGCTTTCTGTTAGCCAACAGCTTAATTCGATATATTTTTCATTTGCCATATTTAGTCGGCCTAATTGAATATCTGTCAAAATATTTTTGGCTGTTACAAGTACTTTGGGATGCGGACTGTCAACAATAAATTGTACTCTTGCTGAAGATTGACCTAATCGCTCAAGAAGCAATTTCTGTTTTTCCCAACGAAGACGCGATTTGCCACTTTCAAATCTGCTGTAGGTTTCAGGTTCTATAATTCCTTCACATGCCTGATGCTGTGTAAAGCCTTTTTGTAAGCGTGCATTTCGGATGACATCATTTGAAATCCATATATGATTATCGGTAGATGATTCCCATATAGCATAAGGATTTATTGCTGAAGAATTGACAATAAAGTCATATTTTTTATATTCATTTAAAATTTTTTCTTGAACAGAGAATTGCGTATTACGTGAAGCAGAGATAAAATTTTTTTGACAATTGAGTATTAACCATATGGCACCGTTGTTTTGCTCACGCTTCATGAGTCTCTTTGTCTGTTCTAAGATATCCCATGCCTGCTTAATGTTGCCTTCAATAAATTCTAGCTCAGCTAGTTTTACTGCTGCAAGTGGAAGAATACGAATACTTTCTTTGTTGCGTTTTTGCATACAGGCAAACAAAAAAGGTCTGCAAAGCCATTCTAAAATTTCTTTTGCATCAGATGTCTGCTGGTTGTATAATAAGGCATCTGATGTTAAATAAATAAGCTCTAATTCAAGCTCAGCTAAAAAATAATGACCATTTTTACACCATTCTTCAACTGATACGGAATGAAGAGTTTTCCATGTTTTTCTTAGATGAGCTAAGTACATAATTTCTAAAGTGCTTGAAGTGCATTCACTATAAAATAAAACAGCGTGTGATTTTTGAGTTAGAACGGTTTTTAAAAGCCAGCCATAGATTACCTGTACAAATAGATCATGAATGCGGCCGCTTCCTTGAATAACGGCATCTGTATTTTGCCATGCACTAGAGTAATCAAAAACTAATAATTTCCCTTTTTTTAATAGTTCCTTTTGCTTTTCCAGCTGCTGCTGTGTAGCATTTAAGGGAATACTTCTTAATTCGTCTGTAATAGATCGTAATACCTTTCTTTTTTGAAGTAATGTTTCTTCATCTTTTGTAATATAGCATTTGTAAATAAGTGGAGACACAGACATTCTTTCCAATAAAAAATCCCAAATCATTCTATCTCCCAAGCCTTCATCATGTTCGATTTTACTGAATTTTTTTGCGGTTAAAACACCTTCACGAATTGTTTGGGAAGATATTCCGTAATCGTCAAGACCTTGCAAAAGCAGATCACCAATTGTATAATTTAAACTCAATAGAATCTCCTCCCTGTAAGCTTTGTAAATTAGACAATAATAGTAAAATATTACAGCATATTAGGCTATTTGTAAATGATCAGAAAAGGAAAAAAATAAAAAATAAAGTCCAAATATATCATTTGGATTATAGCAAATAAATGATATCATAAATATGCAAAAAGCAATAAAAATATTGAGGGATAAATGAAAAATGAAATTGATAATGACCTATTACAAAAAAATGATTATCACATATAAAAAGCTTTTTGTGATGTCATTTGTGATCATGGCAGCAGTGACCGTGAGCAACCTTTTGATTCCGTGCGGAATGCGTTTTTTGGTGGATAAAGTATCACAGGCGAACAGTCTTGGACAGAAAGAACTTCTTTTTTTGCTTGCCGCATTCGCAGCATTTTTATTATGTATGGGGTTTAATACCTGGATGGAAATTAGATGGTATTTGCTGCTGGATAAGTTAGGCGGCCTTTGTATGAGAGACTTGACACTCAAGATGGAGGCAGCACTTGCGGCCGCTTCTTTATCAGATGCCGATAAGATTGGTGCAGAGGTGTTAAAGCATACAATGTATGCTGATGTGCTTGATGTATTTCGTGTGACAGGTCATCATATACCGTCGTTTATCAGTGCGGTATTGACAACTATTGTATGTATGGTATTGGCCTTTGCATTTAGCATAAAATTTGCAGTTTTTTTGGTATTTTCAGTTGGTCTTGGCTGGTATGTGTCTTTCTTAGGGCGAAAGCGAATTTCACAAAAGGCAGGCAAGACAAATCAGAAAATGAAACAGTGCCATGCCGTCTGCAATCAGTATATTGACTCAATGACACTTGTCCAGACAAATGATGTGCTCGATTACTTTCAGCAGGAAACAACGAGAAAATTAAGTGATTTCATTCAGACTGCAAAAAAAGAAGATCGCCTGATGATGTTTTGGGCCAAACTGTCCGAACACTACAACACGATATCTACTATGCTGCTGTCTGTTTTATTGTTGATTCCTTCATGGGGCGGCTCCATTGGAAATTTGATCTTTTTTACGATGTTGTCAACGGTAATCAATTCGCAGGGACAGAATGCGCAGGAATTGCTGCGGCAAATTATGCGCGCACAGGTAAGCTTTGAAAATGTAGATAAGGTGTGCAAATTAGAGCCACGCCAGAAAGCAGAGTCATTAACAGATGTTGAATCAATCGAGTTCGACTCAGTTTGTTTTTCTTATGCAAGCGGTGCACCTGCCTTAACACAAGTTTCCTGCTGTCTGCAAAAAGGACAGATGGTTCGCCTGATGGGTGAAAATGGCTGCGGAAAGTCTACATTTATAAAGCTTTTGCTTGGACTTTATCGGCCAGACAGTGGAACAATAAGAATCAATTCACAATCAGTTGAGGCTTATTGTAAACAGGATATGAGCCGCCAGTTTTTGTATGTTGGTCAGGAAGAGATTTTTTTAAACGAGACAGTAGAAGATTATTTACACATTATCACACAAAACAAGGGAGAAGCTGTGACATATCTGTTAAAAGAATATGGTATTGCGGCGGATCGCGTCATCGAAAATGAGGGAAAATCATTGTCAGTGGGACAGCGAAAGAAGCTGTTAATCATGAAAATGCTTCTTAGAATCGAAGAAGCATCTGTTTTGATTGTAGATGAAATTGAGGCTGGTCTTGATCAGGAAACGAGAGAAAAATACGAGCAGTTGTTAAATCTTATTGCAAAAAAGAAGAATAAACTTATAATTGTCGTTGAGCATGACCCACAAGGAACGATTGAATTTACAAAAATAATGCATTTTCAGAGTGGTCGTCTTGTGAATTGTGACAATTTCCAGTAAAAGCATATCGTAAAATAAAATTTCCACTTGCAATTTAAACTTTCGTGTGCTATAGTAATGAACCATAAGAAACGCATTGAAGGAGACTCTATCCCAACGATCTTGACAGGAAGAGGGCGTCACCGACTGAGAGCGCCGTCATGAGGGACTGGGTGTGGGAACGCTCCGGAGCGGGCATTCTGAGCTTTTATTATGAGTAAAAGGGTAGGTTTGCACGTTGGTTTACGTTATAACCATAGAGAATCCAAAGATGGATTAAATGCGGGTGGTACCGCGGAACAAAGACGTTTCGCCCCGGAGACTGTGTTAAAACGGTCTTCGGGGCTTTTTGTTTATCAAGTTAAGGTACTCTTGCATCTGTCATGGAGACTCGTATTTTGGCTGAAAAGAAAGGACAACATGGAATTTATCAGTGGAATCAGCAAAAAAGAGTATGCAAGTATTAAGGAATTGGCACAGGGAAGCTGTGATGGAAAGACTGTTCGCATGGAGGGAATGGTTCATGCTGTAAGAGACATGGGCGATGTACGTTTTGTGATCTTACGAAAGGCAGAGGGACTCGTTCAGTGTGTCTATGAGGAAAAAACAGCAGGCTTTGAATTAGGTGAATTAAAGGATGAGAGCGCAATTCGTGTAGAGGGTGTTGTTTACGAAGAAAAGAGAGCACCGTTTGGAAGAGAACTGCGCTTAACATCAGTGACTATTTTATCAGAGCCTTCGGCAGCAATGCCATTACCTGTCAACAAATGGAAACTAAATACTTCACTGGAAGCAAAATTAAACTACCGTCCATTATCGCTTCGCAATTTGAAAGAGCGTGCAAAGTTTCGCATTCAGGAGGGAATTGCAAGAGGCTTTTGTGAATTTTTAACTTCACAGGGCTTCACACAGATCAGAACTCCAAAGATCGGAGCAAAGGGAGCAGAGGGCGGCTCTAATGTATTTAAGCTTGATTATTTCCACCGTCCAGCGGTACTCGCACAGAGCCCGCAGTTTTACAAGCAGATGATGGTCGGCGTGTTTGACCGTGTGTTTGAGACTGGACCTGTATTTCGTGCAGAGAAGCATAACACAAAACGCCACTTAAATGAATATACGAGTCTCGATTTTGAGATGGGCTTTATCGACAGCTTTCAGGATATCATGGCAATGGAGACTGGCTTTTTACAGTACACAATGGAACTGTTAAAGAAGGATTACAAAACAGAGCTTGATATGCTTGACATTACACTTCCAAAGGTTGATGAGATTCCGCAGGTACGCTTCGATGAGGCAAAGCGTCTTGTGGCAGAGAAATATAACAGACAGATCAGAAACCCATATGATCTTGAACCAGAGGAGGAAGCACTGATTGGCCGCTACTTCGAGGAAGAATATGGCGCAGACTTCGTATTTGTAACTCACTATCCGAGCAAGAAGCGTCCGTTCTATGCAATGGATGATCCGGATGACAAGACATTCACTCAAAGCTTTGATCTATTGTTTAAGGGACTTGAGGTCACAACAGGAGGACAGCGTATTCATGAGTATCAGATGCTTCTTGACAAGATCGAGGCAAAGGGTATGACAACTGAAGGTATGGATCAGTACCTTGATATCTTCAAGCATGGAATGCCGCCGCACGGAGGACTCGGCATTGGCTTAGAGCGTCTGACGATGAAGCTGATCGGTGAGGATAACGTGCGTGAGACCTGCCTCTTCCCAAGAGATCTTTCCAGACTGGAGCCGTAACATTTAATGAGCGGTGAGGCGAAGACGTTAAGCCGCTTTCGTAAAAATATAAAGAGAAATTGGAAGGAAACCACGATGGCAAATATAATTGATGATGAGACAATAGAGTATGTTGGAATATTAGCAAAGCTCGCGCTTTCCGAAGAAGAAAAGGAGCAGGCAAAAAAAGATATGTCTGATATGCTTGACTATATAGACATGCTTGGTGAGCTGGACACATCCAATGTAGAGCCAATGAGCCATGCATTTCCTGTTTTCAATGTCTTCCGTGAGGATGTAGTTACAAATGGAGATGGAAGCGAGGAAACACTTGCAAATGCACCGGAACAGAAAAACGGGGCATTTAAGGTTCCAAAGACTGTGTAATGGTGTTCTGAATAATTACAAAACATTTAAAAGCTTGATTAGATGATGCTGGGGTCAAAAGGTATTTTGCCCCAACTGATATCCACGAATTGCTCCGTTGCTATGCAACTTTCGCAATTCTAAAAACATTCGGATTCGCTGATTTTCCTTGAAAATCGCTGCATCCTCATGTTTTTGCGGGTCCCAAGCTCAAAAACCTAATCGTGCAAGCACGAACGGCTTTTGGAGCTTTTGACCCTGGTATCATTAGATAACAGGTAATGGAAAGACAGGAGACAGTTTAATGGAGATTCAAAAATTGACAGCAGTTTCGCTGGGAAAAAAGATAAAAGAAAAAGAGATCTCCGTGCGGGAGGCGCTTGATGCAGTTTTCGCACAGATTGATCAGACAGAAGATAGGTATCATGCGTATGTGACACTCGATAAAGAGGGCGCTTACAAGCAGGCTGATGCTGTTCAGGAAAAAATAGACAAGGGTGAGCTGACAGGAGCACTTGCTGGTGTACCGGTAGCCATCAAGGATAACATGTGCACGAAAGGACTGTTGACTACCTGCAGTTCAAAAATTTTGGAAAATTATATTCCAACCTACACGGCATCTGCAGTTCAAAACTTAACTGATGCAGGCTGTGTAATTATTGGAAAGACAAACATGGATGAGTTTGCGATGGGAAGTACAACAGAGACTTCATATTATGGTGTTACAAGAAATCCTCATAATCCAGACCATGTTCCAGGCGGTTCTTCAGGAGGAAGTGCAGCTGCAGTTGCCTTAAATGAGTGCTTTTTTGCACTTGGTTCTGATACAGGCGGTTCCATTCGCCAGCCATCTGCATTCTGCGGCATCACCGGTATGAAGCCAACATATGGCACAGTTTCCCGTTATGGACTTATTGCATATGGTTCTTCACTTGATCAGATTGGTCCGATGACAAAAAATGTTACTGACTGCGCAGCTGTTCTTGAGACAATTGCTTCCTATGATAAAAAAGACAGCACGTCGATGAAACGTGAAGAATATGATTTTACATCTGCACTTGTGCGAGATGTAAAAGGTCTTCGCATCGGACTTCCAAAGGATTATTTTGGCGATGGTCTTGACAGCGAAGTAAAGGCAGCAATTTTTAAGGCAGCAGAAACCTTTAAGCGTATGGGAGCTATTGTAGAGGAGTTTGATTTAGGTCTTGTGCAATATGCAATTCCGGCATACTATATCATAGCATCAGCAGAAGCTAGCTCAAACCTTGAGCGTTTTGATGGTGTAAAGTACGGCTACCGCACAAAAGAATATGGTGATCTTCACAGCATGTACAAAAAGACACGTTCTGAAGGCTTCGGTTCAGAGGTAAAGCGCCGTATCATGTTAGGTTCCTTTGTTTTAAGCTCAGGATATTATGATGCCTATTATTTAAAGGCATTAAAGACAAAAGCACTTATCAAGCAGGAGTTTGATAAGGCATTTGAAAAATATGATATTATTTTGGCACCGGCAGCACCAACGACTGCACCGCTTTTAGGCAGCAGCTTACAGGATCCTATCAAGATGTATTTAAGTGATATTTATACAATATCTGCAAATCTTGCCGGAATCCCAGGTTTGTCAATTCCGTGCGGAAAAGACAAGATGGGTCTTCCAATTGGAATGCAGCTTCTTGGCGGCTGTTTCCAGGAAAAAACATTGCTTCGCGCAGGTTTTGCGTATGAAAAGGCAAGAGAGGAGGAAGCGTGATGGCACAGTATGAAACCGTGATCGGTCTTGAGGTTCATGTGGAGCTGGCAACAAAAACAAAAATTTTCTGTGGCTGCTCTACCGCATTTGGAGGTGCTCCAAACAGCCATACCTGTCCTGTCTGCACTGGACTTCCAGGTTCTCTTCCTGTATTAAACAAGCAGGTTGTTGAGTATGCAATGGCAGTTGGGCTGGCAACTAATTGTCAGATCAATCAGTATTGCAAATTTGATCGTAAGAACTATTTTTATCCAGATAATCCGCAGAACTATCAGATCTCTCAGTTATATTATCCGATATGTCATGATGGCGGAATCAAGATAGATGTAAATGGTCAGAAAAAGATTGTACGTATCCATGAAATCCATATGGAGGAAGATGCAGGAAAGCTTGTTCATGATGAGTGGGAGGATGTCTCATTAGTAGATTATAACCGTTCAGGTGTGCCGCTTATAGAGATTGTTTCTGAGCCAGATATGAGAAGCGCTGATGAAGTTATTGCATATCTTGAAAAGCTTCGCCTGATCATTCAATATCTTGGTGCTTCAGACTGTAAGCTTCAGGAAGGTTCTATGCGTGCTGATGTCAACTTGTCTGTTCGCCCTGTTGGTGCAGAGAAATTTGGAACACGTACCGAAATGAAGAATTTAAATTCATTTAAGGCTATTGCGCGTGCCATTGAAGCAGAGAGAGCGCGTCAGATCGAGCTTATTGAAGAAGGCAAGAGTGTTGTTCAGGAGACGAGACGCTGGGATGACAATAAGGAATATTCATATCCTATGCGTTCAAAAGAGGATGCGCAGGATTATCGCTATTTCCCAGAACCAGATCTGCCGCCGCTTCAGATTCCAGATGAGTGGATTAAGCAGTTAAAATCATCTCAGCCAGAGCTTCGTGATGAAAAGATGGCACGCTATAAGGAAGAATATGAGATACCGGATTATGATGCTGATATTATTACAGGTTCTAAGCGCATGGCTGATATTTTCGAGCAGACTGTTGCTCTTGGTGCAGCGCCAAAGAAGGTATCAAACTGGCTGATGACAGAAACGATGCGTCTTTTAAAAGAGCAGATGATGGATCCGGATGAGCTTGATTTTTCACCGAAACATTTGGCTATGTTGATTGCACTTGTTGAGAAAAAAACAATCAACCAGACAATTGCAAAGGAAGTTTTTGAAAAGATTTTTGCAGATGACATTGAGCCAGAGAGCTATGTAAAAGAGCATGGTCTTGGTATGGTAAGTGACACAGATGCACTGCAGAAAACAGTAGAGGAGGTTGTTGCCGCAAATCCACAGTCAGTAGCAGACTATAAGGCAGGAAAGCAAAAGGCTATCGGCTTTTTAGTTGGACAGACTATGAAGGCCATGAAAGGCAAGGCAAATCCAACAGCCGTAAACGAGATTTTAGCAAAATTATTAAACGAGTAGTAAAATTCGCTCATCTGTTGAAAAAAACGGATGAGCGAATTTTTTTATACAAAAATTTCTTGGAAAATTTACAAAAAATTGCTTGATTATTTCTGATAAATGTGATAAAGTTACTTTGTTTGATAATTAACAAACGAAGTCTTGCAAAAGCAGGACTAAATAAAAATATATCATTTAATAAAAACTGGCTGCAGTTAGACAGACCAGAATAGAAAGGAAGAATTATCATGGCAAGATTTACATTACCAAGAGATCTGTATCATGGCAAGGGAGCACTTGAAGCATTAAAGACTCTGAAAGGAAAGAAGGCAATCGTCGTTGTTGGCGGTGGTTCTATGAAGCGTTTCGGTTTTCTGGATAAGGTTGTTTCCTATCTGCAGGAGGCAGGTATGGAGGTTAAGCTGTTTGAGGGTGTAGAGCCAGACCCATCAGTGGATACTGTCATGAAGGGTGCAGCAGCAATGACCGAGTTTGGACCAGACTGGATCGTATCAATCGGAGGAGGATCTCCAATCGATGCAGCAAAGGCTATGTGGGCATTCTATGAGTATCCAAATGTTACATTTGAGGATCTGTGCATTCCGTTTAACTTCCCGACACTTCGTACAAAGGCTAAGTTCTGTGCAATCCCATCTACATCAGGTACTGCTACCGAGGTAACAGCATTCTCCGTTATCACCGATTACAAGAAGGGTATCAAGTATCCGTTAGCAGACTTCAACATCACTCCAGATGTTGCTATCGTAGATCCAGAGTTAGCAGAGACCATGCCAAAGAAGCTGACTGCACATACAGGTATGGATGCTATGACTCATGCAATCGAGGCATACGTTTCTACTCTTCACTGCGAGTACACTGATCCGTTAGCACTTCATGCAATCGAGCTGATCAGCGAGTATCTGATTCCATCCTACAATGGCGACATGGACGCACGTGCAAAGATGCATGATGCACAGTGTCTGGCTGGTATGGCATTCTCTAACGCACTGCTTGGAATCGTTCACTCCATGGCACATAAGACTGGTGCAGCTTACAGCGGCGGACATATCGTTCATGGATGTGCAAACGCAATGTACCTGCCAAAGGTTATCCGCTTCAACGCAGTAGAGCCAGAAGCACAGAAGAGATATGCAAATATCGCAAGATTCCTTCACTTAGAGGGAAGCACCGATGCAGAGCTTGTAGATGCACTGATCGCTCATATCCAGAACATGAACAAGCAGCTTGATATCCCGACCTGCATTAAGGATTATGAGGGCGGAATCATCGACGAGAAAGAGTTTATGGAGAAGCTGCCAACAGTTGCAGAGCTTGCAGTAGGTGATGCTTGTACAGGATCCAATCCAAGAAGCATTAACCCAGAGCAGATGGCAAAACTGTTAAAGTGCTGCTACTACGATGAGGAAGTAGATTTCTAATTACTTAAAAAATTTTTTATGGCGCGTACCGCAGGGTGCGCGCCTTTTTGCTTGCAAATCGGAGTGTGAAAGGGTATAATTATTTTATAAAATTAGCACAGTTTTGTGCGGAAATGAGGAAAAAATGATATTACTGACATCGGACGGCATAACATCCCCGCAGCTGGAGGAAGAAATAAAAAAATCACTTGTGCCAATCTCAAGAAGAGCGGCGCTAGTGACAACCGCCTCGTGCCGGTACAAAGAAAAAGATCATAATGTTCCAGTATTAAGTGCACTTATGAGGCGCTTTGGGCTTGAGCCGGAGTGCGTGGACGTGGAATTTCAGGATGCGACTTTTTTATTGGCATATGATGTTGTTATTTTGATGGGCGGAAATCCATTTTATCTGCGCAAGCATTTAAAAAAGTGGAAAAATAGTCTGGAAGTTTTGACTGAGCTTGCTAACCGACATGTGCTTATAGGAATAAGTGCCGGTAGCATGGTTCTTGGCGATACGATGGAGTTTGCCTGCCCGATTGAACCCGGTGGTATCGAGGAAGTTGGAGAAAATGTGGACTGCAGCGGTTTTGGCATTGTGCCGTTAAATATTATGCCGCATTACCTGGCATATTTGACTGCTTATGAACAGACAAAGGAGATACTGGAAAGTTACGAGGAGGAGACAGGACGAAAGATCTGTACCATAAATGATGGTGATGGCATCCTCATTTCACAAGCAGGAAAAAAAGGACGCTATATCAAAGATGAGCGGTATACACCGATTGTTGCGCCTGACATGCCAGATTATCAGGCATATTTTTTTGATCTGTATGGCACTCTGATTGACATTCATACAGAAGAGGGTGATCATGATCTTTGGGAGTTTATGGCAAAATATTATGCCTACAAAGGAGCAAAGTACGGTTCATGGGAGCTTCGTTGGAGATATGGTGCATTGATTCATGATGAGGAAGAGCGGCTTTTGCATGAAAATCCCAAGCAGATTCCTGAGCCGCAGGTAGAACGTGTCTTTATGCGTTTATATGAAGAAAAGGGTGTGCGTGTTTCCATACAGGAGGCTGTGGATGCCGCGCATGTATTTCGAAGCTTTTCGCTGCGCTATGTTCGATTGTATTATGGTGCAAAAGAGCTTCTTGCCCACCTGAAAAAGAAAGGCAAAAAGCTCTATGTGCTTAGCAATGCGCAGCAGGTATTTACTGCCAGCGAGCTGCGCTATCTTGGTATTTACGATTACTTTGATAAGGTGTGCCTGTCATCAGATTATCATTGCAAAAAGCCAGATGCTGCTTATTTTAAGGCATTATTAACGTCAGAAGGCTTAGATCCGGCAAAGGTAATGATGATCGGAAATAGTGAATATGATGATATACGTACTGCAAAGGCACTTGGTATGGGTGCCTGCTATATTCATTCCAATTTGTCACCAGAAGGAGAGACGGCAAATTGTGATATTGTTATGAGAGCGATGGATCTGCCTTCTCTGGAGAAGATTTTGTGCCGCGAAGCGCACTTGGCGTAATTCCATATTTTTTCTTAAAGACGCGGTTAAAATGAGGAATGCTGTTAAAACCGCATCTTCTTGCAATGTCCATGATTGGTTCATCAGTGTCTGCAAGCAGAAGTCTAGCAGCTTGAGACAGGCGATAGCTGTTTAAGCATTCTGTGAATGTTATGCCAATCGTGGACTTAAAGAACTTAATAAAGTGAGACTCACTAAATTCACATACTTTTGCCATCTGCTCAGTAGACAGCGGTTCACTGTAATGATCTGTGATATAGCTAATGATTTGCTTTGTCTTAACTACTGATTTTTGTGGGCGGCTCTTTGGTTTTACAGACGGCTCATTGTAAAATAGCAGATAAAACAGGCGAAAGAGACAGCTCTTTATGCCAAGCGGGTAAGCTGCTGAATAAAACGTCTGCAGCTGAAACATTTCCTCAAAACATTGACGAAACTCATTGTACCAGCCGTCTTCAGGCGTGATAAGCCATGGAATGACTTGTTCTCCCTTTGAGAGTGGCTTTAAAAATGCAAATGCATCGTCATTATCTGTACCTCCAGAAAGAAGAGACAGCGGAAATTGAATCATGCTAATCTTCAGTGAGGAGTTTGAATCTGCGTCAATGGAATGCAGCTGACCTGGTAAGATCAGACAGATATCGCCCTTTTTTACCGAAATTTTTTCAAGGTCAATTGATACTCGTCCAGTTCCTTCACGGATTAGAAGAATTTCCATCGTGTCCTGCCAGTGAATAGATATAGAAGAAATGTCATCAGGCAGAACAGCCGTCAGGGCAGCAAAAGGAAAAGAACCTGTTAAAGGTTCGTGCATTTCAAATAAATCAATGTTTTGGATATTCATATGTATAATAGTAAGCCTTTCTCAAAGTCAGTCTTTTTTTCATAATAGGTATACCACAAGAAACGAAAGAAAACAACCAAAAATGTGGAAGAGCAAAAACTTGACAGACACTTTTTTTATTACTATTACACCACTTTACAAGTTTTGATTCATAAAACTACCAAAAGGTCAAAACCTTTCTTTCGCTCTGAATGAGGTTTTGGCCTTTCTTGATTTCTTTCTTAAAAAAAAGTTAATAACTGAAATTACATTTTAAATTTATCGTAAGAATTGAACACTTTTCAATATTGTCAGAAAGTGATATACTGTATCTAATTAAAAAAAGAACAACAAACCGCATTGCGGGAAGGGATGGAAAGTATGAGAAAAAGAACCGTTTTAATCGGTCTTGTTTTAATTGCTGCTGCAGGCGGCGGATGGTATTATTATAAAAATTATTATAATCAGGAAAAATCGGCATCTGCAGAGTCTGCAGAAGGATCTGTTTATATGAGTAAGGTATCTGACATTATGGATCAGGGCGCACTTGGCATAAAGACGCGCCTTGTCGGTGTTGTAGATCCGCAGGAATCAAAGGATATCAAGCTTGATTCTGATAAGCAGCTCAAGGAGACTTTTGTAGAAGTTGGAGATGAAGTGAAAAAGGGGGATCCTCTGTTTTCCTATGATGTTGAGGCAATGAAGCAAAAGATTCAGGAGGCTGATCTGGAATTGGAGGAGATGAATAATACACTCCAGACGATGAACCAACAGTTAAATGAGCTGAATGTGCAGGCATCTAAGGCGAAGGAGTCTGAGAAGCAGGCGTATAATCTTCAGATTCTCTCAGCACAAAATTCAATTCATAAGCAGGAATATAATATAAGTGTCAAGCAGCTAGAGCGTGCACAGCTGGAGAAAAATGTTGATAATGCTGTTGTCTATGCAGATATTGACGGTATTGTAAAGAGCATCAATTCTGATTCATCAGGCAGCGGTGATTCATATAATTATGGTTCTTCTGGTTCAAATGCCTTTATGACAATTCTGGCTACTGGTGATTACAGAATTAAGGGAACATGCAATGAAATGAATATTTACAGCTTATATGTGGGTGAGCAGATGGTAATTCGTCCAAGAGCTGATGAGGATAAGATATATACTGGTGTTGTAAGCAAAATAGAGACAGAGCCGGCAACAGATAATAATAATAGCGGTTATTCTGATTCCTCAGCAGAGAGCAGCAAGTATCACTTCTATGTGACTGTCAATGAGGCAATGGATCTGATGCTTGGACAGCATGTAATCATGGAGGAGGATACCGGAGAAACAGAGGAAAAGACAGGTCTTTGGATTCCAAACTACTATGTAGTATCAGATGATGAGACGAATACTTACTATGTGTGGAGCTGTGATGACAATCAAAAGGTATGCAAGAAAGAGATAAGTGTTGGTGAGATTGATGAGGAAATGCTTGAGTACCAGATTCTTGATGGACTGACAGAGGATGACTATATTGCTTTTCCAGATGAGCTGACACAGGAAGGTATGGAGGCTATTTTGCCGGACAGCATGGAGAATGGTGAAAATCAGGGTGATGCAGGAAATGTCGGTGCGATGAATGTGATGGAGTAAGGGGGCAGGAAGTATGCTGTTAGAGCTAAAAGATATAAATAAAAGTTATTTTCAGGGAAAGCAGGAAATGCCCGTCTTAAAAAATGTCAATTTTAGTGTAGAGGAAGGCGAGTATGTAGCAATCATGGGACCGTCAGGCTCAGGAAAATCAACACTAATGAACATCATCGGATGCCTGGATAAGCCAACTTCAGGAAGCTTTTATCTGGATGGAAAGGACATTTTAAAATATAAAGACAATGCACTTTCAACTGTGCGTTTAAATACGATTGGATTTGTATTTCAGAGTTTCTTTTTGATGATGAAGCAGACGGCACTTGAAAATGTGTGTCTTCCGCTGACATATGCAGGAATACCAAAGCGAAAGCGAAAGGAGATTGCCGCGCAGGCGCTAAAGCGTGTCGGACTGGAAGACCGTATGAATTATAAACCGACACAGCTGTCAGGTGGACAGTGTCAGCGAGTAGCTATTGCAAGAGCCATTTCCAATCATCCCAAAATTTTGCTTGCGGATGAGCCGACGGGTGCACTTGATTCCAAGTCTGGTGCACAGATTATGGAGCTTTTTCAGAGTCTTCACGAGGAAGGTGTAACAATTATTATGATTACACATGATTCAGAAATTGCATCACATGCGCAGCGTGTCATTCACATCCGTGATGGACAGATTGCAGAAAAATAATAAGATGATACTAGGGTCAAAAGCTCCAAAAGCCGTTCGTGCTTGCACGATAAGGCTTTGAGCTTGGGACCCGCAAAAACATGAGGATGCAGCGATTTTCAAAGAAAATCAGCGAATCCGAATGTTTTTAGAATTGCGAAAGTTGCATAGCAACGGAGCAATTCGTGTGTATTGGTTGGGGGCAAAATACCTTTTGACCCCAACATCATAAGATATGGCAAATGGAGGGCAGTATGAAAAAATTAGCAGTTTATATTCTGGTACCTTCGCTGATAGTAGGAAGCTGCGGAGCCGGTGTATATGTGTATCAGAAAAATAAGCAGGCAAATACATATGTAAAAGTTGTTCCTGTCAGCAGCATATCGACATCCGATTATGGTTCCGATATGTATATGTATGGACAGGTTGTCAATAATCAGCGCCAGCAAATAAGTGTTACGACCTCACAGAAAATTTCAGAGGTGTTAGTGAAAAAAGGTGATAAGGTAAATATTGGTGATCCTATTTTAAAGATGGACACAACAATGGACAATTTGAATTTGCAGGATCTTGATATTCAGATTCAGAAAAAAGTGCTTGAGATTTCAGATGGTTTTAAACGGTTAGACAAATTGCAGAAGACAACACCGGCAGCACCGTTTAATCCGGGTGATTTTGATCCGGGCTGGGATCCAGGATGGGATCCGGGCTGGGAAGAGCCAACGGAGAGTTCATCTGAAGAAGAAAGCTCAAGCGAGGAGGAGAGTTCATCCGAAGAGGAAAGCTCATCCGAAGAGGAGAGTTCATCTGAAGAAGAAAGCTCAAGTGAGGAAGAAAGTTCATCCGAAGAAGAGAGTTCAAGTGAAGAAGAGAGCTCATCAGAAGAAGAGAGCTCAAGTGAAGAAGAGAACTCATCCGAAGAAGAAAGCTCATCTGTACAGGAAAGCTCTTCAACACAGGAGAGTTCTTCAACACAGGAGAGTTCTTCTGAGCAGCCGACCTCATCACAGGAATCAAGCAGTGAAGAGCCAACAAAGCCGGAGGAGTCGAGCGGTGAGCAGACAAGTGCAGAGCAGCCGACAGGTACAGAGCCGTCCTCGGAAAGTCCATCTCAAAGCTCATCTTCAGAATCGTCTGCGGAGCAGTCAAGTCAGGATATGTCAAGTGCAGAGGAATCCAGCCCAGAGCAGTCAAGTTCAGAAAATCCGAGTACGCAGCCAAGTGAGGAATCAACACCAGAACCGACCACGGCACCTGATCCGACAGGCGCAAATGGAGAGCAGCTGATTGGAAAGGAAATTACAAAAGTAGAGCAGGCAGCAAGCGGTGATGGAAGCGAGCAGTCACCATATTTGTTTCTTTGCGGTGCTGATGCAAAGCTTGATAATGCACTGATCCGTAAACTTGTAAGTGAGAAAAAATATGCGACAATTCGTTTTTATAATGAAAGCGGAATGCCGGCATATGATCTTGACTTATCAAAGATGATTCTTTCTGAGGATGATAAGCCGATTATTCACACACATAATTATATAGAAGAAAGTCGCACAGAGGCCACATGTTTGTCGCCGTCAATTGTAACATATCGTTGCGACGGATGCGGTGATGGCTATATTGTGCAGGAGGGTGAAAAGGCAGATCATGTATTTGTAGATATTGTAAATAACCCTGCAACATGTGTGACAAAAGGATATCTTGTTAGACAGTGTTCAGTATGTGGCGTGATTGAAACGCAGCAGACTGACCCGGATCCGAATGCACATCAATATGTATTGTATTATGATGGCGGCACGACAAGTCCGTGGAATTATTATCAGTGCAGTGTATGCGGCGCAACAAAGACAGAGGCAAATCCTAATTATGTGCAGCCAACAATGCCATCTTCAGAACCATCAACAGAGTCTGGCACACAGAGCGCATATAATATCACAGAGGAGCGCACGGCAATGTTGGCAACAGCATCTGTACGTCATGCACTGACGGCAGCTGGCAGCGGAGATGATGACAGCAATGGATCCGCACCAGCCGATATCTCACTTCCAACATTCCAGAATGAGGATTTTAGCGGCTACACAGCAGAAGAACTTGCGAAGGAGATTCAGTCTCAGAAGGAGAGTCTGCGTGATATGGATTTGGAGCGCAGAAAGTTAGAGCTTGAATATGCAAAGCAGCAGAAAGAGCTGGCAAAAAGCGCAACTATCTGCAGTACCGTAAAGGGAACAGTAGAAGAACTGCAAAATATGGATGATATTGATTATTCAGAGCCGTTTGCCGTTATTAACGGAGGCGAAGGATATTACGTTCAGGGAACAGTCACAGAGGATCTTCTTGATACTTTTGTGCCGGGAATGGAGATTTCATGCAGCAGCTGGGTGAATGATTCATCAATTTTCTGTACAGCGGTAGTCACAGAGGTTTCTGAGTATCCAACTACAAATACGATGGGCGGTTCACAGAATCCAAATCTTTCATATTATCCGTTTGTAGCATATATTACGCCAGAGGATGGAAAGGGACTTACAAATGGCGCTTATGTTGATATCAGCCTGACGACTCAGGGTGATGCTGATTCTCTTTATATAAGTCAGATGTATGTAAAGAAGGAAGATAATCGATACTTTGTATATGCGAGAAATCAACAGACTGGTCTTCTTGAAAAGCGCTATATCACGATTGGAAAGAGTCTGTATGGCAGCTATTACCAGATTAAATCAGGATTAACAAATGATGATATGATTGCAGTACCATTTGGAAAGACTGTAAAGGAAGGTGTTAAGACGACAAGTGAGTATGGTGATGACAGCAATGGACAGATGGATCCAGGTATGAATCCAGATATGGATGCAAGCATGTATGACAATGGAATGATGTATGATGCAAGTATGGCAGATGATGGAATGATGTATGATGCAAGTATGGCGGATGATGGCATGATGTACAATGCAAGCATGGCAGATGATGGCATGATGTACGATGCAAGTATGGCAGATGATGGCATGATATACGATGCAAGCATGGCAGATGATGGGGAGGTGGATCAGTAAATGTTTGAAAATATACGATTATCCTTTCAGGGAATCTGGTCGCATAAACTGCGTTCGTTTCTGACAATGCTTGGCATTATCATCGGTATTGCAGCCATTATTGCTATTGTTTCTACCATTGAAGGAACAAATGAATTAATCAAGCAGAACATGATGGGAAATAACCGTCATACAGTAAAGGTTCAGCTGTCACAGGATGATTATACATATGATATCAGCACGTGGAATCCATCACCAGAGGGTGTACCGCTCTTTGATGAGGATACGCGTCAGGAGATTCTGCAAATTCCAAACGTGCTGCGTGCCGCATTTTATCAGGTGCGTTCCGAGTACAATAGTGTTGTCTTTTATAATAATCAGTCGTTAAGCAGCTGTACGGTGCTTGGCATTGATCAATATTATTTTGGCACGGCAGGCTATCAGATAATGCAGGGGCGTGAAATTATTCAGGAGGACAGCAAAAAAAAGCGTCAGGTGGCAGTTATCGATGAGTCAGTTTTGCGCACCTTGTTTCCCGATGAAGATCCAATTGGAAAAACAATTGAGATATATGGAGAACCATTTACAGTAGTGGGTGTATGTACGCAGGTTGGCCAAAGCGAACTTGTTATTAACTCAGAGGAAGAATACTGGACATATTATCAGGGTGGTTCCTCAAGTGGTAATATCTATATTCCAAAGGGCGTATGGGGAACAATCTATAAGTTTGACGAAGCGCAGAATCTTGTTTTGCAGGCAAGCGGAGCAGATGAGATGGCGGCAGCAGGAAAGGCTGCAGCAAATATTATGAACCAGAACATGAATGTGTCTGATTCAAGTATTACATATCGCTCAGAGGATCTGATGCAGCAGGCAAAGCAGCTGCAGGATATGCAAAGCTCTACTAACAGCATGTTAATCTGGGTTGCCTGCATCTCCCTTCTTGTCGGAGGAATTGGTGTCATGAATATCATGCTTGTATCTGTTACAGAGCGAACAAAGGAGATTGGTTTAAAGAAGGCAATCGGAGCCAAAAAGGGCAGAATCCTCGGACAGTTTTTAACCGAGGCGGCAATCCTTACCAGCATGGGTGGTTTGCTCGGTGTAGCAGCAGGAATCGGACTGGCAGAGGTGATTTCGAAGATGTCATCTACACCAGTTGCAATCAATGGTACATCCATCGTAGTATCAGTTGGATTTTCTACACTGATTGGAGTTGTTTTTGGTTTACTGCCATCCATTTCAGCGGCAAATCTAAACCCAATTGAGGCACTGCGACACGAGTAAAACTGAAAAGTAAATAAGTGATATTAACAATACTTAAAATGAAAAATACCGGCTTCCAATCGTTAGATATCATAATTGGAAGTCGATATTTTTTCTTTATCAAATTGATTCAATTGAATTGGATTTGCAAAGCAACTGTTTTAATTTATCTTTTGTAGCCTTGTCTGTAAAGGCGGCATCTACAGCGGTTAAAAGCATCTTTTCTTCCTGTGCAAGTGTGATGCCAAGAGACTGGGCGTAGGCAAACTCATTTGCAATCGTTGTGCTTGAGATTGCTGGATTATCGGTGTTTAAGGTGACTGCCAGTTCCCGCTTTACAAAATCCGAGAGCGGATAGGTCTTCATATCAGAAACAACCTTCGTTTGGCGGTTGCTGGTGGGGCAAAGTTCAAGAGGAATCTGATTTCCCTTTAAAAGTGACAAAAGTGCATCATCCTCAAAGGCGCGCACACCATGGCCAATGCGACGGGCACCCATCTCAATTGCACAGCGCACACTGTCGGCACCGGCAGCTTCTCCGGCATGCAGTGTAAATGGCACGTCTAGCTTTGATGCAAGGGAAAACAGTTCTCTATAATCGCTTGTCGCAAACAAGCCTTCTGCACCGGCAAGGTCAAGTGCAGTAATGCCATCGTGAGTTGTCAGATATTCTTTTGCAAGCTGAACTGTTTCCAGATTGGCTTTTTCACGTTCCAGTCCACGCATGCAGCAGAGAATGATGCTGCTAGAAAGATGAGACCGAGAAAGTCCATCAAGGGCAGCTTCAATGACCTTGCGCTGGCTTAAGCCTCTTTGCATAAAGGATTGAGGGGCAAATCGAAGCTCTGCATAGATGACATTTTGTGCGATCAGCTTTTCTTGAACTAGATAAAAAGCCTCGCTGATGCTTTCCTTTGTCTGTAATAGTGAGATTGGAAGATCAAAGCGGCGCAAATATTCGTTTAAGTCCTCGCAGTCAGGAGGGATGCTAAGAAGCTTAGAAAGCTCGGCATCGGAGGATGATGGAAGCGTTTGATTTTGAAGTTTTGCAAGTACTTTTGCAATATCTAGTGTAATTGCACCGTCAAGATGTAAATGTAAGTCAATAAAATATGTTGGAAGTGTAATCTTTTTTGTGGACATAACAAACCTACCTTTCGTATCAGTAGAATAAGTGTACGCCTTATCACAAAAAAAATCAAGAAGTTAAGAATTGAAATGAAGTCTCCACGCCCATGCGGTGCATAGCTCCTATGGACGTGGTATCAAAAGCGGAGCTTCGCTCCGAAAATACA
>CAKQXY010000025.1 GCA_934292725.1 uncultured Lachnospiraceae bacterium | reverse complement strand
ATAGCTTTTTTGGTACTTTTGAAAAAACTCAATTGCAAATCGAACATTTTCTCGAACATCTAGCTAAATGGCATTGCGCTTTCTTGTACCTGTCCCCAGAGCAAATGCAGGGTCAGGAACCGGCAACAACATGGAGGAACAACTTACACATTTGATCATGACGGATATGGCAATCAGAGATCGCACATTAGAGCGCTACAGTTATGCACCGAACAACGGCCCACTCACAAAGATTTCCTACGGAAATGGGGATGTGCAGGAAATTCTGTATGACAAAGAGGGGCGTATCAAGTCCAGACGCTGGAATGGTCAGAGTACCGACGCCGTACGCTATGAATATGATGATTACGGTACACTGGAAAAGGAAACCGATCTAGTAAATGGACGAATTGACAAAGATTAGTATGACATGACCGGAAGACTCGTACAGAGTACTACATTGGAAAAGAATACCGGGGCATCAGGTGAGCCGACCGTGGTAAACACTCATACAGTGCAGTCACTTGAGATTGGTTATGACAGTTATGATCGCGTAAATCGACTGGTGCAGAGTCTGGAGGGATCAAAGACAAAGACCGGACTGGTGTATGGTGATGCATCAAAGACACAGCGACCGGGATTATCATATGGACTTACTGTCGATGGGGAAGTGACCAGAGGGACAGGGAAAGTGGCTCAAAATGTGTCACTACTGGCTCGATATGTGTCCCCTGTAAAAAAGTCTGAAAGTTCAAGAAAAGAGCTTTCAGGCTTTTTTTGTGTTTACTAGAATGTAGTCGAGTAGGGAAAAGAACAAAAGTTGCAAACTTGAGCCACCAGGGACACTAATTCGGCCATCCTACCTGTCACCTATGGTTTTCTTGACAGCGATGGAAAGCGTGTCAGAAAGACAAGCGGAGGAAATACCACAACGTATTATTACAATGGAAATGTGCTGAGTGGTCTGGTGAGAAAAGCATCCAAGGATGCAGGAACTACAGGAACAGGAACTACAGTACAGTTTGTGTATGATACGCAGGGAAAGCCATTCATGCTGCGAGTGAATGGAAAGAACGATTATTTCTATCTGTATAATGGACTCGGAGATGTCACCGGTCTGGTTGACAGCAGCAATCAGGTAGTGGTAAGATACCAGTACAACAGCTGGGGTAAGGTAACGTCCACACAGGATACAAGTGGCGTGTCCCTTGCAACGCTGAATCCATTCCGCTACCGCAAGTATGTCTACGATCCAGAGACAGGACTGTATTGTCTGGGAAGCCGCTATTACGATCCGGAAGTTGGAAGGTTTGTGAATGCGGATGATCCTGGTGTGATCTTTGCGAAGCCACAGGAGTTGTATCATAAGAATCTATATGTGTATTGTGATAATAATCCGGTAGTAAGACGAGATTTACAGGGATATTTTTGGGAAACTTTATTTGATATCGTGTCACTTGGAACGAGTGTAGTAGAGGTATGCGTTAATCCTGGTGATCTGTGGAACTGGGCTGGATTAATTGGAGATGCTATTGATCTAATTCCATTTGTAACGGGAGCTGGTGAGGCAACTCGAGCATTTAAAACGGCAAATAAAGTGGCAGATAAAACGACTGCAGTAATAAAAATCCAGAAAGCAGTTGATTTTACACCTGAGAGTGCAAAAATTGTAAAATCTCTAGATAGAAGTAAAGGATATACAAGATCTTCACTGCGGGCAGGAACTTATATTCATAATGGGTATAAAGCAACAACTGCATTCATCGAAGAAGAAAAGGAAGTAAGACTGCTTTCTAAATTACGCCCGGATTATGTGGATAAGACCAGAAAAATAATTTATGAATTAAAGCCTATGAATAAAAGAAATGTAAAAAAGGGAATAAAACAATTAATGCGATATCGGGAGGAATTGGGAGATGAATTTGAAATGATACTAGAGCTGTATTAAAAAATAAAATGGGGGAAAAAGCTTTTTCCCCTTATGAAAAAAAGATGTGAAGGAGACGTTTATGGATACTAAAAATTTCAAGGATCTCTGTGATAGACTGCTTAAAAAATATGGATTTAAAAAGAAAAAAACTATGTACTATAAAGATAGTAATGATGGAATACGGTGTGGAGTATATCTTCAAAGATCTTATTACGGAAAAGTATATTATTTCAATTATTATTATTTTTTGGATAATAGTGATGTGAAAGTGTTTCCACAATATTTTGAAGCAGATGTTTATGGGAGAATTACAGTGCTATCGAAAATCAAGGATTGGGATGATAATTATCATCAAACGGCACTTATAGAGTATGAATTGTATGAAGAAAAAGAATTAGAAGAATATTTAGAGAAAGGTATACAGGATGAAATATTGCTTCCCGTAAAAAAAGGTTGCCAAGTGATATTCGATATGGTGAAAAATGGTATATGTATTATCTATAAATTTAAAAGTAAAGAAGAGGAAGAAGTAATGCAAAAACTTTATGACTTCAAGACAGGTGAGGGTCAAAAATCATAAAGTCTAATAGCCAGAAGGGTCAGGTAAAAGTGACTTTTTTATTGGGTACGTTGGCTAGATAAGTGTCTGTTTTTTTCAAGGCGAGATAAGATAGCTGTAAGGATGCCTGGAACCAATGGAAAAGACAATGTTCAGGCAGGAGATTACTCCTGCCTGAATGGCGTGAAAGGAGAGGTATGAAAAAAAGATGTATTTGGAATTGGGATAAAAAGAAAAAAATAGAATTTTTGGATGAAAAGAGAAAGCGGTCAAGATTTTCCACTGTATTGTCATTTTGGGGAGGAATTGTCATTGAAATAGGGATTCCGATTATAATATTGATTGTGTTGCTTCTTGATGCAATAATAAACAAACATATGTCATTTCAAAAAGCAATGTTCAGTACAGGAATTCAATTTATAGTTTTGTTGCTATTTTTGAGTTTTTGGGAATATATTGTTTACACACAAATATATAATGATATGATTTCTAATGGTGTTTATTATTTAAATGAAAGAGGAATTCAACTTGAATATTATCCTAACATTTGTAAAGAAATGTGTTGGGAAGAAATTGAGTTTATTGAAAGAAGAACAATACTGAATGATGTGAGAGAAGGAAGGCAGGCTAGTGAATGCGAAATTTTTTTTATTTGTAAAAAGGGGTGTACAGAAAAAGAAAAGAAGGTGAAAACTAGAGGAGAACATTTTTTTGTAAATCATAGAAAAAAGATTATATATATAGGATATTCAAAGGAACGCGAGGAGGAATTTCGTCAATATTGGGATAAAGAAATTCGAGATCAAAGAAAATGGACCAGAGGGATGAATCTTTTTTGAACCTCGGAGAATAGGAATTAGAAGCTTTTGAGTGCGTGATCCAACTGTGCTCAGAAAATATGAAATGGAGTTTCTTTGAAAGGAGTAGAATATGGGAGCTTGGGGACCCGGATTATATTCAGATGATGTAACTGAAGATGTAAGAGGAATATATGTAGATAAACTTCACCGAGGAAAAAATGGAGAGCAGGCTTCAAAAGAAATGATTGCCGAATTTGAATGGGCTTGGAGTGATGAAGATGATGCTCCAGTATTTTGGTTTGCAATGGCAGATATGCAGTGGAATTATGGGAGATTACAGGAAGAAGTCAAAAAGAAGGCATTGTATTATCTTGATAATATGAAAAACCTTCAAAGATGGGAACATGAAAATCCAAAAATGGCAGAAAAAAGAAAACAGGTATTGAATGAATTGCGGAAAAAATTAAATACATTGCAACCACCAGAGAAAAAAGTGTCGCAGTATCGTTTATATCATTGCCAATGGAAAGTAGGTGATATGTACGCGTATCAGTTAGAAGGTGAATATGCGAAAGAGCGAGGATTAAATGGTAAATATCTTTTGTTTTACAAAATCGCAGAGAGTATATGGTGGCCTGGGCATGTAATTCCTGTTGTATATATTAAATTAACAGAAAATAATGAAATACCGAAAACAAGAGAAGAATTAGAAAAACTTGAATATATTCAGGCATCGGTTTTAAATAGCAATGATTTTTCGGATAAATTTATTATTGATGCGCATGGTAAGTGGAAAAATCGAGATTTTGAAGCCGATGAGTATGGATATTTATCAATATACCGATTTCAACTGATCAGTACGTCAAAAAAGAGCATTCCTAAGAAATTAAGTTATATTGGAAATTTTTTGAATTTGACTCCGCCTGATAAGGAATTTATCATGGAAATTAAGGAAAATATAAGACCCATAGATTGGAAGAAGGTAGAAGAAGATGTTTTAACGAAGTATTTTTTATATAATAAAAGAGAGTCTGTAATTTATGGCTCTCTTGACAGATAGCACAAAGGACGCAGTGCTAGGCAGTGCGTCCAGCTAAGGGTGCGAGCCATGGTGCCAGGGACGGTGGCTCAAAATGTGTCACTGCTGGCTTGATATGTGTCCCCCAAAACATCATGATATTAAAAAAGTCTGAAAGTTCAAGAAAAGAGCTTTCAGGCTTTTTTTGTCTTTATTAGAATGCAGTCGAGTCGGGAAAAAACAAAAATTCGCAAGCTTGAGCCATCATGGACTGGGGTGCGGACAATTGAGAGCTGGAGCTACGAGTATGACAATGTGGGAAACATCACAAAGATTATATCCGGTACGAAGGTCATCACATATCAGTATGATGAACTCAACCAGCTGATTCGTGAGAACAATGGTATACTTGGAATTACGGTGCTTTATGCCTACGATGCAGGCGGCAATATGACTTCCCGAAAGACATACGCATATACAGAGGGAACATTGCAGACTCTTCAGAAAAACGAGACCCTTTCATACCGAACCGATGGCTGGAGGGATCAGCTGGTATCATGGAATGGCTACCGTTATGCCTATGATGATGGTGGAAATCCGACCTTATTACGAGGCGTTCCGTTAACCTGGGGAGAAGGCCGTCGATTAAAGAAGGTAAATCTGTCATGGGGAACCGTGGACTTTGTTTATGACAGCGATGGAAAGCGTGTCAGAAAGACAAGCGGAGGAAATACCACAACGTATTATTACAACGGAAATGTGCTGAGCGGTCTGGTAAGAAAAGCAGCCCAGAATGCGGGAACAGCAGGAACAAGAACTACAGTACAGTTTGTGTACGATGCCGAAGGCAAGCCATTCCTGCTTCGATTAAATGGAAAGACAGACTATTTCTATCTGTATAATGGTCTTGGAGATGTTGTGGGACTGATTGACAGCAGCAATAAGGTAGTGGTAAGATACCAGTATAACAGCTGGGGCAAGGTTACTTCATCAGAAGATACCAGTGGAGTTTCTCTTGCAACATTGAATCCGTTTTGTTATCGTAAGTATGTCTACGATCCAGAGACAGGACTGTATTGTCTGGGAAGCCGCTATTACGATCCAGAAGTTGGAAGATTTGTGAATGCGGATGACACGGATGTGATCTTTGCGAAGCCACAGGAGCTGGGAAGCAAAAATCTGTACGCATACTGCGATAATAATCCAGTAGTAAAAGAAGATTACGAGGGAGAATTTCCTATCGCAAGTATTGTTGGTGCAGTTGTTGGAGCGGCGGTTAGTGGATTTTCTTATGTGCTTACTAGTGGAGGTGAAATTGATGGTGTTGAGCTGGCAAAATCATGCCTGTCACCTATGTTTTTTTAAGAAAAATAACAAATTTTCTAGTACCTTATACATAATAGGTGCTAGAAAATTTGTTCTGTGTAGAGCATTAATAAAGAAGGAAGTGGCTATATGAAAAAGTTTTCAACAGAGGAAATAACAAATATTATAAGTAATGAAACAAATATCTGGGAACAATTCAAACAAAATATGAAGATGTGGGAGAAAAAACTAGAAGTATATGGAATCAATATAAAACTAGAACAATATTGGGAAAATAATATATATGATCCAGATGAAATATTTAACGAAAGAGTTGAGTTTCGAGCAGGATATCAATACTATTGTAGTTTTGTCTTGTTAAAGGATGGAAAAGAAATTGATAGTGAAAAAGTATATATGGGAGGAGAGTATATGTTTGTAGAAATACAAAATAAATGTATCTTTCCAAGATTATCAAAAAAATTTTGTGATTTTAATAAGCTTTCACTGTATCTAACAATGTATACAATGGAAGAGGGAAAAATATGGATTGAGGATGATATGAAAGAAATACTAAAAATTATAAAAGAAGGAAAATATTATATTGGTACAGAAAATAGAGAAGAAGATTAATGCGCTAGTCAAATAAGCTAGAGTGGTAGTTAAAAATGACTTTTTAACTGGGTAGGGGGTGCGGATGATCCTGGTGTGATCTTTGCGAAGCAACAGGAATTAGGTAAGCGCTCCATAGTAGGAATATAGACAGCTAGTGGGATCTTTGAGATAATAGACTAAACAAATTAGAATGGTCTTGAGTGGGATATTCAAAAGTTAAAAGAGCACTGATAGGATAAAGCTTTATATAACAATACAAGTCTTATTTGTATAATACAAGTAAGGCTTGTATTATCTTCTGTATTTTTTTAAATACGAGAGAAAATCATCACTGTTTTCTGCAAACATAGGAACACGAATCTTACGTTTTTGAATTGTGAGAATATATTCGGATTTTGTAAAAATAATGCGGTCTATTTGAGAGTATGTAAAAAAAATAGTACGGTGAAAGATTGAGCGAAATAGAAAACCCTTCTCAGAATATATTATTTTCCAATTTAAAGAAGCAATAAATACAAAGAAAGTTACAATCCACAAAACAACAAAAATAAGTAATGGGATAAAACTGGCAGAAGATTGGTAGAAAAACATAAATAATAAATAGGGATAAAAGCAACTTCCAAAACCAGTAATGTAACGTGCCAAACGTGGAATACGAACAGTAAATTTTTTATTATGATGAGGGGACATGAGTGTAGTGATAACATAGCTACTTAATGTAATTATTAATATACGAGTGATGGCAGTTGATAATATTTTATGGATATTCATATATAATTCATCCTTTCACGAAGGGGCACTACAGAAAAAGTTATTAGTACCTAATTTTAATAAAAAAACATTGATAATATACCATATTCTTTAATTTAATGCAATGGAAATTCACAGATTTGCTAAGGAAGCCCCGCCCCCTTTAGTGGCGATTTTGCAATGTGACTTGTGATTGCTTTCGAATGCCTGACCCCAGATTCATCATGAGTGACCAGCGGGACAGGGACGGTGGCTTTTTTATTGTCACCTTGGTTCGGTAATGAAAGTAGGAAAAGAAAAAAAGATAATAAAAGTAGATTAAAGTAGATCATAAAAAGGGTGTCGCGCTTGAACCAGTTTGTAGTGTGTTCAAAGGCGGCACCCTATAAATGTTCTATATCATTTTCGCAATATGTTCGCATCAGATTCTCTCACCAAAGCTTACATAGTATTCCTTAAAAAATTCGTTGACCTTATCTAAAATCTTCTTCATAATAAATACCTCTCTTTCTTTCATTAACTCTATACTAGTGGAGTAATGAGTTGGTTCTTTTTTGGAGACCGGCCGGATCTCTTCTTGATGGTTTTATAGTAGCACACGGAAATGAAAATGTGAAATACATATAATAAATGTATAATAATACTTTTTGAGTATTGTAAGAGGGCGATTATACATGTTATTATGAAGAGGAATTACTACGAAAGCAAATTGTTGTGACCGATAAAATAAGATCAAAAAAGGTCAAGAATGATTTGGTAGGTTTGTTTGGAAAGGCAGGTGATTCGATGGAGCTTCGTCATATCCGGTATTTTAAGGCAGTGGCAGAGGAGAAAAACTTTACAAGAGCAGCGGAAAAACTTGCGATTGCTCAGCCACCGCTCAGTCGTCAGATTCAGGATTTAGAGGAGGAACTTGGCACAAAATTATTTGAGCGCTCACCGCACAAGGTAAAGCTCACGGAAGAGGGAGAACTGTTTTTGCAGTACGCATCGCAGATTCTTGATCTGGTGAACCGTTCGGAGGAAGAAGTGAGAATCCGAAAAGAGGGCTTGCAGGGAACACTTTACATTGCATCTGTTGAGGGATGTGGTCCTCATCTTTTTGCACACTGGATTTCAGAGTTTCAGAAGATGCATCCGCATGTGCAGTATATTTTGTGGAATGGAAATACAGACGATGTAAATAACCGCGTTGCGAAGGGCTTATGCGAGGTTGCGATGATCACGGCACCATTTAACACGGAGGAGTTTCATGTGCTAGAGGTATATGAAGAACCGTGGGTGGCGATGATTCCAGAAGGTCATCCGCTTTACTCCGAGACAAATGAGCCGATCAATCCAAATGCTCTGCTTCCATATGATCTTTTGATTCCGTCACGTGAGTCGCGTCAGGGTGAAATTCATGGATGGTTTTCAGATCCACAAAGTATGCCGATTATTCGCGGAAGAGTGGCGCATATGATGAATGCCTATGAACTCAGCAAGAATGGAGTTGGAATTGCGATTTATCCAGAGTCGATATCATCACTTGTACGAGACCGTGAGGTCTGTATTAGACAAATCAATCACCCAGACGCGAAGGCATTTTATGCGTTGATTTGGAAGAAAGACCGTACCTTGTCACATGCGGCAGAGGCATTTATTGATTTTGTAAAACAGAATAGGAAGGTGAATTAAATGAGATTAGAGCAGGGAAAGCTTTGTATTAAAAATGCAGAGCAGGAAGATTGTAAGCAGCTTGTCAGCTGGTGGAATGATGGTGCGGTAATGGCTCATGCTGGATTTCCAAACGGACTTGGGACAAACGAGGAAAAGGTTCAAAAGCAGATCGCAGCAGACAGCGACGATACAAGAAGGCATTTGGTTATCTGGTATGATGGAAATCGAATTGGAGAAATGAGCTATGCTAATCTGGGAGATAGCTTAGAGGAAACTGGAGAAGATACGATAGAAAATCGTACAGCAGATATTGGAATCAAAATTTGTAATCCTACTTTTCAAGAAAAGGGACTTGGAAAAATTGTGCTAAGTATGCTGATTCGAGAATTGTTTTCACGTGGTTATACAAAGATTGTGCTGGATACAAATCTGAAAAATAAGCGAGCACAGCATGTCTATGAGCGGTTGGGATTTCAAAAAGTGAATATCCGAATGGATGCGTGGATTGATCAGGTTGGTGAGAAACAGAGTGGGGTCGATTATGAGCTGACAAAAGAACACTTTGTAGATTTTGCATTGATGGATGAAATCTCGCGGATTCGCAAGGCAGAGCGAAGCTTTAAAATGTTGTTCTCACAGAAATGTGCATTTTCTGAGCATCTGGAAAAATGGCAGGATGATGATCTTTATGATATGTATGATCACAACCAATTTGTGCCATTATTAGATGATACAACAGACAAAGAACTAGAGCAGGCAATTGCATACCAGCATCAGCTCGGCAGGAGCTTTCTAAAGCTCGATACAAGAGAAAAATTAGATGAGGCTTTGACCGAACGCTTTTCTTTGGAGGAATGCTGCACAGAAACGATGCTTTTACAAAATAAGCAGAAGAATATAGAGGCATGGAAGTGTAACCCTGACGTAATAATCCATGACAGTGCTTCCAGTGATGTATTAGCCGATTTGCTTCAAATTGATATCGAAACTTTTGCTTCAGACTACGGCGAAGATTTTATCAGAAGACGTGATGCGCGTTACGTAAAAAAGGCGATGGAGACACAGGGCTTTCATTACTATGTGGCATATCTGGATAGGAAACCGGCAGGTTCTTGTTATGCATGTGCGATAGATGGCTATGTGGTGATGGATGCTCTTGTTGTAAGGGAAGCATTTCGCAAGCGTTACGTGGCGACCACACTCATGAAACACATTGCATCTCAATTTAAGGAAGAGATGTTCCTACATGCAGATGCGGACGATACACCAAAAGAAATGTATAGAAAAATGGGATTTGAGACGGTTGATGAACTGTATGAATATTTGAAAATGTGGGAATTGTGAATTATTATTTGTGGGATATTATGTTATGTAAAAAAAGCCGGGGGGACAGGTCCCCCTGGCTTGGTTATCAGTTCACAGAACGCCCATTCACAAAACCGCCCGTTCCGTGCGTCGTTGCTATGCAACTTTGTTTTGCTCATGAGATGGCGTTCCCTTCGTCCCACCAATTTGACAAATTTTCATGCAAGCATGGAATTTGTCAAATCTAGTGTGACGTGTGAACTGATTTAGCAAATCTCAGCGCCAGCTGGCATTTTCTTCTCTGGTGTCATCAGTGCAAGATTTCCGTCTGCATCCTCTGCACACAACAGCATACCTTCAGATAAAACACCTGCAAGTTTTGCCGGCTTTAAGTTTACAAGAACCATAACCTTCTTGCCAACCATTTCTTCTGGTGTGTAGTGAGCCTTGATACCGGAAACGATCTGCTTTACCTGAGATCCTATCTTTACCTGAGAGCACAGAAGTTTCTTGGACTTCTTTACTGCCTCACAGGAGATGATCTCACCTACCTGGAACTGCATTTTTGAGAAATCCTCATATGTGATCTCTTCCTTTGGCTCGATGTCGATAACAGCCTCATCTTCTTTTTTTGCCTCAGCAGTTTCTTCGGAAGCGTCCTTGACAGCAGCCTTCTTGGACTCCATAAGTGCATTAACTTCTTCCATCATCTTTTCTGCATCAACACGTGCAAAAAGAATCTGCGGCTGATCAGTTACCTTATTTCCAGATGGGTAGGTGCCCATTGTGGAAACCTGATCCATTGTGCGAAGCGGTGCATTTAAGGAATCAGCAATTTTCTTTGCAGTCTCTGGCATGAATGGCTCAAGTAAGGAAGCACCGATTAAGATGCTGTCGATCAAGTTGTACATAACGGTAGACAGACGCTCTTTCTTTGATTCATCCTTTGCCAGTACCCACGGAGCTGTCTCATCAATATACTTGTTGCAGCGCTTGAACAGAGTAAAGATATCTGTAATTGCATCGGCAACGCGAAGCTTATCCATGCGAGCTGTAACTTTAGAAGCGGTGGAGGTAACAACCTCAAACAAGGATTCATCTACAGGATCGCTTACGCCATAGTTTACGGCTACACCGTCAAAATACTTATTTGTCATGGAGATGGTACGATTTACAAGATTACCAAGTGTATTTGCAAGGTCAGAGTTCATACGCTCAATCATCAGATCCCATGAGATTACACCATCGTTTTCAAATGGCATCTCATGAAGAACAAAATAACGAACGGCATCAACACCAAAGAAATGAACAAGCTCGTCTGCATAGATTACATTTCCCTTTGACTTACTCATCTTGCCATCGCCCTGAAGCAGCCACGGATGACCAAATACCTGCTTTGGAAGCGGCAGATCAAGAGCCATCAGCATGATTGGCCAGTAGATGGTGTGGAAACGAAGAATATCCTTTCCAATAAGATGAAGGTCAGCCGGCCAATACTTTTCAAACATCGGGTCGCTGTTTCCATCAAGATCAAAGCCAAGTCCGGTGATATAGTTGCTAAGTGCATCAATCCATACGTAAATAACATGCTTCGGATCGAAGTCTACCGGAATGCCCCACTTAAAGGAGGTACGGGAAACGCACAGATCCTGAAGTCCCGGAAGAAGGAAGTTGTTCATCATCTCATTCTTTCTGGATTCTGGCTGGATGAAATCAGGATGCTCATTAATATAAGAAATAAGCTTATCTGCATATTTGCTCATACGGAAGAAATAAGCCTCTTCCTTTGCTGGTGTACATGGGCGTCCGCAGTCTGGGCACTTGCCGTCAACTAACTGAGAAGCTGTAAAGAAGGATTCACACGGAGTACAGTACATACCTTCGTACTCACTCTTGTAGATATCACCCTTGTCATAAAGCTTCTTAAAGATCTTCTGAACCTGCTTTTCATGGTAGTCGTCAGTAGTACGGATAAATTTATCATAGGATGTGTTCATCAGGTCAAAGGTCTTCTTGATCTCGCCTGCCACCTCATCAACAAACTGCTTTGGTGTTTTTCCAGCCTCAGCAGCTTTCAACTCGATCTTCTGACCATGCTCATCCGTACCTGTCTGAAAGCGCACATCATAGCCCTGCATTCGCTTGAATCTGGCAATGGAATCTGCCAGCACGATCTCGTAGGTGTTTCCAATGTGCGGCTTGCCGGAAGTGTAAGCAATGGCCGTGGTGATGTAATACGGTTTCTTCATGGTGTTTTTCTCACTTTCTGCCGCAGAAGCGGTCTGTTTTTTCACAGTGATGCTATTTGCGCAGCCCAAATTTAAAAAGGGCTGGAAAATGCAGCACAGATATAATTTATGATACCACTCGAAACGAAAGATTGCAAGAAAAACGTGAGAAAAGCAATTGTCTGTATTGAAAAATCATGCTATACTGTGATTATAGGTTACTGTGTCGCTTTGTGTCAGGTAAAAGCAACACAGTAAAGAATTTAGAAAAAGAGAAAGGCTGGATTGTTGTATGAATTCAGAAGATAGAAAAAGGATTAGAAAGCAGAAGCACAGAATCATGATGATGCGTTTGTGGCTGCCGGTTGTACTGGTAGTTGTCTTGGTTGCCGGATTGACAGCAGGCGGTATTGCAATGTCACTAGGTCAGACAAAGAGCGTGGCAGAGCAGGGCACAAAGGAAACTGAAACGAAAGAAAATGAAACAAAAGGAACTTCTAATGAGCCAAAGGAAACAGGCGATGTAAATGGTGAAGCACAGACTGGTGAGCAGGCAGATGCAGACAAACAGCAGTCAGAAGAAGCACAGACTGGAGCAGAAATTGATAATTCAATTGATAATTCTCAGGCTGGCAATGAGGATGATGACAGCAATCATGCGATAGAGCAGTCTGACTTTGATGAATTTATCACCAATCTGAATGAGGCTGTAGCACAAAACAGCAATTATTTAAAGCGTGAGAGTGAGAATCTTACAAGAACACTTGCGGAGCTGCAGACGTATGACAGAACACATCTGACAGAGGTACAGGCAAAGACATATGATGCATTGCTTGACGCGTTAAATGTTGAGATGGATGGCGAGCAGTATGACAGTGTGGCAGCGGCCGCAGCTGATGCTGCACTTTGCAGTGTTGAGGGTGGTGTTGATTACTACAACTATCTGCTGCAAAAGTATAGTGGTGTAGATGGAGTCTGGGGCGATTTCCGTGAGACATTGGCAAATGAAGCAAACGGTAATTATCAGGTTATGAATGACTTAATGGGTGTTGATTCAACGCTTCAGGTAGGAGCAGCAAGCTTTACAAAGCAGGCACCTGATGATGCATATGCATATGATACAGTCAGTGCATCTTCAAGCACGCTTAAGAAAAATCTTGTATGCAATGGTTTTGTAAATGGCTGGACTGAGTTTGGTATTATTCGAGCTTATTTAAACGATGATAGATTAGATGATAATTTAAGAAATTATCTGATTGCATCGACGAGAATGACGTATGCACTGTATGGTGTTGCTGATATTTCTGTACATGCAGGCGGATGGGGAGAGGCAGAGGTAACAGATCTTTGCACAACTTATTTTGGCGAAGCAGGCGGAAGCAGCTATGGATCAAGTGTATATCAGATGGTTTTAAAGAATCCTGGAAAATATGCAGCTGCAGCGATTGACTATTTGCAGATCACAGAGATTGAGTCAACAATGGCTGCCAATCAGGGAGAAAACTATAGTGAAGCTAATCTTTTAGACCTTCTCTTTAATCAGGGACCGGCAAACTTTAGAATATTAAGAAGCTGGATTGGATTATAAAAAAACAAAACCGGGGGACAAAAGACCAGGGGGACAGGTACGATGGCTTAACGCCACGCGTACCTGTCCCCCTGGTCTTTCCCTTGGTCGCTTTATTTACACTACTTTTCTGTATTTACTCCTGTAGTGAACTGGAGACATGCCATAATATTTCTTGAAAAGCTTACTAAAATAGTAAACATCATCATAGCCAACGCTGTTTGAGATGGCTTTTATGCTTTGTCCGTTATCAGATTCAAGCTGAATGCGGGCGCGTTCTAAGCGCATTTTAATCAGATAGTTGATCGGAGCTTCGCCAGTCTCTTCTTTGAAAATCTTTGATATGTAAGCAGAGCTTAAATACATATTTCTGGCAATCAGATCAAGTGAAATCTTTTCTGCATAATGACTGCTCAGATATTGGCGGATCTCGCTCACCACATATGTTTTATGATGTGTCTCAAAGGTGACAGGAGAACAGCTTTGTTTTGGCGGAACAGTGATCTGACGGATGATTGTCATAAGAAGCTGCGTCAAATATGCCTTTTGCATAAAGTACTGACCGACTTGATTGCTGTAGCGCTCAGATATCATACGAAGACATAGATTTGTGATATCCTGACGGACAAGACCGTCCGTGTGAAGCACAGATGAGCCGCCTGGAAAATCAAGATGATTTGGTTCCATTCCCTTAAAGTGAAAGTTTGAAAATGAAGTAAAGAATAAAATAGCAGGGTTATCATGCACTGTCGGCAGTGTACGGTGCGGCATGTGCGACGGTACACAGACAATATCACCGGCTGTAAGTGGAGTGGTAGTTCCATCCATCCAGATTGCCAGCTCACCAGATAACACTATAAAGAGTTCAGGTGCATCATGCGTATGAGAAAAATTCGATTCTGTCACCGTGCGCTTACCGGCGAAATATAAAGTTGGATTTAAGTCAGAGTAAGTAATGTCGTACGTATCACACACAGTAAAGTAAACCTCCTTAAAAATAAAAATGCCTAAAAAACGGTAAAGCTTGATTTGATTATTATACATCAATTTTCAAGAAAAGTACATTTTATTTTAAAAATATTAGAGTAACATGAAAGCACGGTATTACAGTTTGGTCCGGCGACGAAACCATTGCACCTAAGGGCTTCGTAGCATGACGCGTGAACTGTAAAAACTACAAAAAGGAGGAGAGAAATATGGGATACATACGCTGGTTTTTATCTTTTTTAAAAAAATACCGCGTAAGAATGATCGTAGGCTTGATCTTAGTGTTTATTACATCACTGCTTGTTTTGATCAACCCACAGATTTCTGGTATGATTGTGGATGAGGTTATTGAGGGGCAGCATTATGAAAAGCTTGGTATTTTGCTGCTTATTATGATTGGTGTGACGCTTGTTCGATCGCTGCTGCGCTTCACATTTTTAATGTGTTTTGAGTCGTCCAGTCAGGGACTTGTCTACGACATGAGGGAAGAAGCATATCGTAAGCTGATGAAGGAGGATTTTAACTTCTTCAACAAGAACCGCACAGGAGATCTTATGTCCAGACAGACAGGAGATATGGACGCTGTGCGTCACATGGTTTCTCATGTTATTTATTTTAGCTTTGAGAATATCCTTGTATTTTTGATGGCACTTGTGATGATCTTTTCTGTTAATGTTAAAATGGCACTTTGCATGCTGATTGTACTTCCGTTTACATTGGCAGTGACACTAAGCCAGAGACGTCACATTAAGCCGGCATTTGACAGGGTGCGTGACTGCTTCTCTAGTTTAAATGCATTTGCGCAGGAGACAATCGCAGGAAACCGAGTTGTAAAGGCATTTGCAAAGGAAGATTATGAGCTTGAAAAGTTCGACCGCGAGAATGATGGATATCGTGATGCACAGTTAAATGCTGCATCAATCTGGATGAAATATATCCCGATGTTTGAAGTCCTTTCTCAGTGTCTTACCATTATCCTTATGATCATGGGTGGTTTTATGGTAATTGATGGCGAGATGACTATAGGAAACATGGTAACAGTTAACGGTTATCTGTGGATGCTTAACAGTCCGCTTCGTCAGGCAGGATGGATCATCAATGATTTGCAGCGCTTTCTTACCGCAATTGAAAAAATCTATAAGGTTTATACAACTGAGCCAGATATCAAGCAGCCAGAGCATGTTGTAGAAAAGAGAAAGTTAAAGGGCAGTGTCACATTTGATCACGTAAATTATTATACAAATGATGATACTGTGTTAAAGGATATCAGCTTTCATGTAGAGCCAGGCCAGACCGTTGGTATCATTGGTGCGACTGGTTCTGGAAAGTCATCACTTGTCAATTTGATTTGCCGTTTTTATGATGTGAATCAGGGACGCGTGCTTGTCGATGATATTGATGTTAGAAATTTGAATCTCCAGACGCTTCGCGGAAATATTGGAATTGCGATGCAGGATGTATTTTTGTTCTCAGATACAATCGAGGGAAATATCGCTTATGGAAATCCAGACTGCACATTTGAGCAGGTGCAGGCAGCGGCAAAGATTGCAAATGCTGACGAATTTATCAGGGAGATGCCAGAAGGATACGATACGATTATTGGTGAGCGCGGTGTAGGTCTGTCAGGCGGACAGAAACAGCGAATTTCGCTTGCACGCGCAATTTTAAAGGATCCGTCAATAATTATTCTTGATGACACAACCTCTGCAATTGATATGGAAACGGAGAGCCTGATTCAGAATGAATTAAAGAAAATCTCAGATGAGCGCACTGTATTTATCATTGCTCATCGTATATCTTCTATTATACATGCGGATCAGATTCTTGTACTTGATAATGGCCGCCTTGTTGAGAGAGGAACGCATGAGCAGCTGCTTGCTAAAAAGGGCTATTATTCAACTGTATTTCATCATCAATATGGTGAGTTTGACCGCTTTAAGAAGGTGCGCGCAGAAAAGGGAAGGGGTGAGGCATAATGGCACGAAATAAATATGACGTGGATGAGACACTCGAAACTAAATTTGACATGAAGCAGATTAAGCGATTATTTAGTTATGTAGGCCGTTATCGAAAAAAGCTGATTATGACAATAATGCTGATGCTGTTTTCCTCTGCGCTTGGCATGGTTATTCCTGTGCTGATGCAGCGCGTAATGGATATTTACATTCCGAATCACGACAAAAAGGGAATCCTTTTGATGGCGGCACTTGCAGCTTTGATAATTCTGGCAACAGCTTATATTCTTCGCATCAAGATTAAGTGGACATCTCAGATTGGTCAGGGCATAATTCATGAGCTAAGAAGAGAATTGTTTATTCATCTGGAGGAGCTGCCATTTTCTTATTATGACAGCCGTCCGCATGGAAAGATTCAGGTGCGTATTGTCAACTATGTAAACAACATAAGTGATCTTCTGTCAAATGGTATCGTAAATACCATCACAGACTGCTGCTCACTGTTTTTTATCTTAGGTTTTATGTTTTATTATAGCGTGCCGCTTACTTTAATTTGTATGTGCGGTCTTCCTATTCTTCTTGCAATAGTGCTTTTTGTAAAGAAAAAGCAGCGCCGCGGATGGCAGCTTGCAAGCAATAAGCAGTCAAATTTGAATGCCTATATTGCAGAGAGCATCAACGGCGTGCGTGTTACACAGGCATTTGTAAGAGAAGATAAGAATCTTGGCATCTTCAATAATTTAAGCGGAAGCTATCGAAAGGCATGGATGAGCGTTATCAAGTATAACTTTATGATTGGACCGACTGTTCAGTTTATATCAATCCTTGCGACGGCAGCTGTATATTGGGTTGGTATTCACTGGATCATGGGTGGAAATGATATAATTAGTGTCGGTGCGCTGACAGCATTGACAATTTATATCAGCCAGTTCTGGAATCCGATCAATACGCTGGCTTCCTTCTATAATTCACTCTTGACAGCAATCTCATATCTTGAGCGTATTTTTGAGACGATTGATGAGCCAGTTAACGTAAAGGATGCTCCTGGCGCAGTGGAAATGCCGCCGATTAAGGGTGAGGTAGAGTTTTCTCATGTTGTATTTTCTTATGAGGCAGGTGTGCGCATCTTAAATGATGTAAACTTTAAGGCAAATGTAGGAGAAAGTTTTGCAATCGTAGGTCCTACAGGAGCAGGAAAATCAACGATTGTAAATTTGATCAGCCGCTTCTACAATATTGATTCCGGAAAGATTTTAATTGATGGAATTGATATTAACAGTGTGACGATCAAATCACTGAGAAAACAGATGGGCGTTATGATGCAGGACAGCTTTATTTTCTCAGGAACAATCATGGATAACATCCGCTATGGAAACAGAGAAGCAAGCGATGAAGATGTAATCAGAGCAGCGAAGACTGTTTGTGCACATGACTTTATTATGAGTATGGAAAATGGTTACCAGACTCAGGTAAATGAGCGCGGAAGCCGTCTGTCGGCAGGACAAAGACAGCTTATTTCATTCGCGCGAGCACTGCTTGCAGATCCTAAGATTTTGATTCTTGATGAGGCAACATCAAGCATAGATACAGAGACAGAGTTACTTTTACAGCAGGGTCTTCAGGAATTATTAAAGGGCAGAACTTCCTTTATCATTGCTCATCGTCTGTCAACGATTAAAAGCTCAAGCTGTATCATGTATATTGACCAGGGAAATATCTTGGAGAAGGGTACGCATGATGAGCTGATGGCAAAGGATGGTTATTATAAGGAATTGTATATGAGCCAGTATGCGTTTTTGGAAAAAATGTGATATCATACTTTGGTATGATTTACATTTTGGGGAAGTCTTCTATAATGAAAAGTACAGTAAAAACAAAAAATAACTAGTACTAGTTAATTTGATTGGAGGATTTCTTTATGAAGATGAGAAGAACGTTAGTAGCGATGATGAGTGGTAGCCTTGCGATGAGTCCGGCAGGTGTGATCTTTGCAGACGAGGCCGCACAGACACCTGTAACTTATGGCGATATGATTTCACTTTCTCTTACACAGGATGGAGAAACGTTAAGCGCTGACATCACGGCTGTTTATAATGAAAGTGGAGACAGCTCTTTTTCTGTATCAGTGACTCTTCCAGCATCAATGATGGGCACAGAAGAACCTGTTGTTTATGGTTTTGATGATGTGCTTCGTGTATGCGGTGAGGATGTTTATTTAAATGTAGAAGAGATTGTAAACATATATAGTGAGCTTACAGCAGATGATAGTATGACTGAGCTGCTTTCTATGGTAGGAATTACAGAGTCTTGGCTTGAAATCCCTGCTCCAACAGCATCAGATGATGGTCAGCTTGATACAATTTTGACAGCAATTACTGATAATCTGGCAGATTTAGAGACTGTTGAAACTGATACTGGTGTTCAGATCGCAATCAACAATGATACTCTTCTTACAATTGCTCAGAGTATTGATGAGGCAATGGCATCTGTAGAAGGAACAGATGGTGAATCCGCAGAAGAAGACATAGAAGGACTTGAATTTGTTTCTGATTACATACTGGCAGCAGCAGAGGGATTTAGAGAAGCTGATCCTGAGCTTTCAGAGGAAGATAGTGTTGCACTTGTTTCTGAACTGGTAGATGCGTTATTTGCTGGTGTTGAGGAAGAGTTTTCTATGGGATCAGATGAGTCTTCTGATATTTCATTTGTTGAGCTTCTTTCATCAGCATTAGAGTATGCTGCTTTTGAGGGTACACTTTCTATTGATTCCGCAGATGGCGTATCTGCAGTACTGCTAGATCTTTCAGCAACGGCAGAAGGTGAGGATGCAATTGGTGTTCAGCTTGGTATTGCTTCCATTACTGATGGAGAATTTGCTGAGTTTGCATCACCTGAAAGCTTTGTATCACTTCGTGATGTTGTGAAAAATGTTGCTTCGCTGTACTACACCAGTATTGCATCTTATGAGGAGCCTTCTGAGGAAGTTTCCACTGAGATTGCAGATTAATTACGCTGGTTTTCCATATTCGACACACACCCAGGAGGCTGATTCGCGAAAGTGGATCAGCCTTTTTACTATTTTTCATACTTTAGAATGATTTACATTTTTCATAAAAACGGTATAATCTAAATTATAGTTGACTAAAAAGTCGTATTTTATTTATAAAAAACGTAACTATTAACCAAAAAGAGAGGAGGATTCTGTGGATAGATATGTGCTTATAAAAAAGACAATAAGAACTAAATTTGATGAGTTTATGGATCATGGACGCATTTTGTACTTTAGTGCACCGTGTGGATTTGGAAAAACCACGGTGGCTTTTGAACTTCTGCGCGGAAAAAAATTTGAATTGATAAGTGGCTTGGAGACAGATGGAATACTGCCAGAGATCAAATTAAATCGCGACATTGTGGTGATTGATGATCTTCAGCAATTTCAGGAGAATGAGGATCTGCAAAAATTAAATGAAGTAATTCGTGATAATCCGCAGAAAAAATTTGTGCTGCTGTCGCGAGGTTCTGTGCCAGGTGTGCTTAGGGCATTTCAGTATACTGGTGATATGATTGTTATTGACGCACGAGATCTTTTGTTTGACAGAGATGATATTAGACAATTGTTTTTGGAATATAATATTAAGCTGACAGACAGCGAAAATAATGAAATCCTTAAAGAGGCAATTGGCCATCCTTTAGGCGTTGTTGTTACACTTCAATGTATGAATCGTGCAGATGGTCAGCGTGCATTTAATTCAGATATTGTAAAGGAAGCATATCATGAGGTGTTTCTTTACTTTGAAGCGGCAATTTATCAGCGCTTTGATTTGCCAATACGCCGTTTCCTGCTTGAATTGGCATCGTTTGATAATTTTGATTATGAGCTTGCGAGAATGGTCAGCGGTGATCCGAATGCAAGTGAACTGTTAGACTGGATTCAGAAAAATACAACAATGCTTCTTTATGATGGGATTCGTCAATTTCGTTTTTGGCCGCAATTTCGTGATTTCCTTTTATGGGAGCTTGAGCGCAAATATAGTTCGCAAAAGAAAAATGCAGTGCTTGTGAGAGGCGGCATGTATTACGAGTTGAAGGGAGATTATGAAAAGGCGCTTGATTGTTACAGCAAAGGAAAAGATCACTCAAAGGTGTCGGAAATTTTGATTCGAAACGGAGAGCGTCATCCTGGAATGGGACATTACAGCGAGATGGAAAAATATTACCGCAGTTTGCCGGAGTCAGAAATCTTAGAATCACCGTCACTGATGCAGGGAATGAGTATGCTTTGCGCGCTTAGCACAGATTATGAAAATTCGGAGCGCTGGTATCATGAGCTGGAACAATTTGCAGCAAAGTGTAAAAAGCAGGATGCTGTGCTTCGTCAGATCAAAAGTCGAATTGCATGGCTGGATATTTCACTTCCTCAGAGAAACACTGACAAATTGATTCAGATTATTCCTTCTGTATTTAGATTGATTACTAATAGGGAAGTGAAACTTCCACCATTTTCCGTGACGAGTACGCTACCAAGCATTATGAATGGCGGCAAGGATTTTTCACCGTGGAGCAAAAAGGATGATCTTCTTTATAGGACAATACGCATTCCGGTAGAGACTGTTTTGGGGAAGGACGGAGTAAGTCTGGCAGACTGTGCAATTGCAGAGAGTAAATTTGAAAAGGGTGAGGATATTTCAGGGCGTATTCTTTTGCTTGTTTCTCAGCTTGGAGAGGTACAAAAAAAGGGAACGCCGGATATTGAGTTTGCAATGGTTGGTTTGCTGGCGCGCAGCCAGATTGCATTAGGACGTGCAGAGGATGCGCTTCGGACAGTACAAATGATTCGGGAGCGTTTTGCAGAAAATGGTCATACGCGTTTCTTCCATAATATAGATGCAGCAATCTGCCGCATTTGGCTTCATATGGATGATCTTGAGCGTGTGCAGGTTTGGTATCGGGAGCAGGCACCGAAGGATCCGCTTCATTTAAATGTTTTAAAGCGTTATCAATATCTTACACAGGCGATGGCAGAGCTTGCACTTGGAATGCCAGATGCAGTACTTTTGACACTCGCACCATTGGAGTCATATTGTAAGGATTGTTCAAGATATATAGATGGGATTCATATTAATGTGCTAGAGGCGATTGCTCTGTACAGAAAAAAGGATTCTCTTTGGAAGGAAAAATTAAATTCAGCGCTTGATGTGGCGCAGGAGTTTGGTTTTATACGAACTATAAGTGTATACGGTGCAGCAGTGCTTTCACTGCTTGAACAGACAGAGTATAAAAATGATGATGAATGGTTTGCGCGACTGATAAAGGATGTAAGAGTAGAGGCATCATTTTATCCTGATTTTTTGCAGCCGCATCTGTCAATGGAAAATGAACTGACGGCAACAGAGCTTCAGATTCTTCGTCTTATCTGTGCAGACAAAAGCAATGCACAGATTGGGCAAATTATGGATATAAAGCTTCCAACTGTTAAAACACATGTGAGCCATATTTTGACAAAGCTTGACGTAAGCCGAAGAAGCGAAGCAAAGACGGCTGCAAAACGGTTATGGCTGATTCCAGATGATAAAAATTAGTGCCAGCGCTCGACATAATTTCGTTTTAAAATAAGAAATTCTTCAAGCTGTTTTAAAATATAGAAGAGAACAGCCCGGCTTTCAAACTCCTCACGTTTTGTGGGGAGTTTTTCATTTTTCATGGAAAGAATCAATTCATGAAGTGTATCAAGAAGTGATTTCACATCATTTGTTTTGGCATATTCCTGGCTGATCCTTTCGAAAAAATCAGCTATGATTGGAGCCTGGTCTGGAAGATATGCAATCATCTGAATGCTGTTATATATTTGACGAAGCACCTGACTTTGAAATTCGCGCATTTGTACATAGTCAAGTTCGTCGCAGGACGGTGTGCCAAGTGTGTTATCCATGTTTGTGAGTGCAAGATTTTTTGCAGTACTTAGCTGTTTGTCAAGCAAAAGAAAGCAGGATCCATCGTAGTTTGTACGATCTAGTGTTCTGATGCGCTCTGCCATTCTTTTAATAATGGCACGAATGGACTCATCTGCTTCTGCCATTTTATCTTTCCATTCATTTTCCTTTGGACGAAGACTAAGATTAAGAAGGACTCCGATTCCGGCACCAATTACAAACAGACTGATCTCGTTTGTAATCATGGGAATATTCATTGTTTTTTCAGCTAAAAAATGTGTAATGAGAACAGAATCCATGGCGATTGCTGATGACCATTTCATAGTGAGGCAAAGTGTTGTGAATATTAACAGATAGATGCCAAAAGCTGCTGTTGTATAGCCAAAAAAATTATAACATAAAAAGGAAACTAACAGTGCACAGCAAAAGGCTTCGCCTCTTGCAAGTGCAGTCTGTATGGTTTCCTTTTTTGTATTTTGAATGCTTAAAATTGTGATAATGCCAGCTGTAGCGCTGTACTTTAAGTTAAGACAGGAGGCAAAAAGAATGGCTAAAATTGCGCCGGCAGTGATTTTAACTGATTTTAAAATGAGTGCATTATAATCTTGCTTTAAAATTTGCTTCATAATTGCCTCCCTAAAATTTTAATTTTTTTCTTTTACTATTTTTGCAGCAATCAGGCAAAGTGCGATTGTAATAAGCATATCAGGCAGTGTATTTCCGCACACGATATCTATACGCATAAGAATACGGTACAGGATAAAGCCAATCAGCCAGATAAACAGATTGCGCCACTTAAACAGTTCATCAGAAGATTTTCTCTTTAAAATGTAGAAATCTGCAATCTGAATAGCGATCATCGGAGCAAAAACAGATCCGATCAGATAGAGGAAATTAGTGATATCATCCATCGGGTATACAATAGCCGCGATGGTTCCGATAATAGTTACGGCAACAGCAACATAATTTCCCTTTATTCCAGATACAATAGATTCGCTTGAAATACCTGCTGAGTAGGCATCAAGAAATGTTGTTGTTACAGTAGAAAATACAACAATCAGAAGACCGGCAGCGCCAAGTCCGGCTTTTACCATAATCTGAGCAATGTCGCTCTCGCCAGTAAAAATAGAAGCGCCCATACCGATCAGATACATAAAGCAGCTTACGATACCATATACAATCGCGCTGACAGCAGTTGCTTTAACAGGCTGTTTTGCTTCGCGTGTGTAGTCACTGATAAGAGGAAGCCAGGAAAGCGGCATTGCGACAGCAAGCTCTACAGCAGCGCCAAATGACATTGCTTCATCTTGAACTACAGAGGCAGATCCGTTAAAGAAAATTACTTTTGCTAAGATAAGTGTCAGAATAAAGAGGGCAGCCATTGCGACTGTATTAAATTTTCCAAGATTGGTGATTCCAATCATGATCCAGACAATAATTAAAACGCCAATCAAAAGACACCAGATCCACTGACCAGCCTGGAAAATTCCCTGTGCAGCCAGCGCACCGTCATAAATCATAATTGCAGTCCATCCGGCAAGCTGAAGTACATTTAAGATTGCGAATAGCTGCCCACCGTGAATGCCGAAACTGTCTTTTACTGTTTCCATTGCACTTTTTCTAAGTGTTCCGCCAATCACACCTGATAAAAATAATAAAATACATCCAATTACGTGACCAATTAAAATTGCAGCGAGACCCTTTGCCATGCCAAGAGGAGCGAAATAGGTACCTGTCAGAATTTCTGCAATTGAAACACCGGCACCAAACCAGATTAAACCATTTTCAAACAGAGAAGTTTTCTTTTCCATAATTAGATGTCAGCCTCCTTTGTGTAAATGGTATCAATTGCAAAGCCATGGTCCATAGGACCGCTTCCTTTTCCAAGGTCAAGCATTGCAGATAATGCGCCAGAGATATAGTCCTTTGCACGGCATACAGATGTCTCGAGATCAAATCCCTTTGCAAGATTCGATGCGATTGCGGAGGACAATGTGCATCCAGTGCCATGTGTATTAGGATTTTGAATACGCTTTCCGTAAAACCAGCGATAAGTATTGTTTGCATATAAAAGATCGTTGGCATCATTGATGGTATGGCCACCCTTACATAAGACAGCGCAGTTGTATGTTTCTGAAATCATCTTTGCTGCATCAATCATTTCCTCGGCATTAGAGATGGTTCGTCCAGTCAGAACCTCGGCTTCTGGGATATTTGGAGTAAGCACATCTGCCAGTGAAAATAATTCCTGCTTTAGAGTATCAATGGCATCGTCGCTGATAAGCTTTGCGCCGCTTGTCGCTACCATAACAGGATCTACAACAATGTTTTTTGCATTGTATTGGCGAAGCTTTGATGCAATTATGCGGATCAGGTCACTTTCTGAAACCATGCCAATTTTTACAGCATCTGGATAAATGTCAGTAAAAACTGCGTCAAGCTCTTCTCCTAAAAATTTAGAATCTGCATTTAAAATAGAAGTCACGCCGGTTGTATTTTGTGCAGTCAAAGCAGTGATGGCACTCATAGCGTATACGCCATTTGCCATCATTGTTTTGATATCTGCCTGAATACCGGCGCCTCCGCAGGAGTCACTTCCTGCGATCGTTAATGCTGTTTTCATAATAAAATTCTCCTTTTTTTCATTAACGTTTTGTAGTGCGATCTGAGGTGGTGCCCCCAACAGACCGCATAATAGTGTTAATCAATTATTTTTTGTACTGCCATTTTAAGGTTCGCAGCTGCATCCTTTATATTTTTTTGACCATAAATGGCACTGATAACGGCAATTCCGCAGATACCGCTGCCAGATAGTTCTGCCACATTGTCTTTTGTAATGCCGCCGATTGCAATGACGGGAATGGAGACTGCCTGACAGATAGCTTTTAATGTCTCGTAGGAGACATCTGTCGCATCATCTTTGGAATTAGTAGGAAAAACAGCGCCAACACCAAGATAATCAGCTCCACGTTTTTCTGCCAGAACTGCCTGCTCAACTGTCTGCGCTGACACGCCGATAATTTTGTCAGGACCAAGCTTGGCACGTACATCGCCAGCTTCCATATCGCTTTGTCCGACATGTACGCCGTCAGCATCCATTTCAAGTGCAATATCAACGTTGTCGTTAATCACGAAAGGAACGTTGTATGATTTGCAAAGCATCTTTAAATCCTTTGCTTCCTCAAGAAAATGAGCCTGATCTAAATGCTTTTCGCGAAGCTGCACAAACGTAACGCCGCCATCAAGACTTTCCTTAACGACATCGTGAAGGGTTCGCTCGCCAAGCCAGTAGCGATCAGTGACGGCATATAAAAGAAGGTCTTTATCAGCGCACTTCATATTTGGCTCCCTTCTCTAATGTCTCACCGTCCATGTTGTAAATAGCATCAATAATGCGGTTTCGGTAAGTTGAGTTGCCATCGCCGTCTTTCATGTGGCTGTAGCCGATCTCACCTGCAAGACCCATTGCGCAGACAGCAGCAGCAGCGGCGTCAAGCTGATTAGATGGATTAGCAGCGACAAAGGCAGTCATAAGACCAGAAAGCTGACAGCCAGTTCCAGTAATCTGTCCCATCTCTGGACGGCCATTTCTAATCACGTAGCAGCGTGTTCCATCGCTGACAAGGTCAATAGCGCCGGTAACAGCGATAATTGCTTTGCTTTGTGCAGCAAATTTTTTTACAAACAGAATAGCCTCATCCAAGGTATCATCTGTGACTTTATCAGCAACATCAGCGTCAACACCCTTTGTTGTGCCATTTCCATTGGCAAGTGTCTTGATTTCGGAGATGTTTCCGCGGATTACAGTCAGCTGTAATTGCTCCATAAGACCAACGGCAGTATTTGTGCGAAGTGCAGAAGCACCAGCACCTACCGGATCTAAAAGGATAGGATGACCAAGTTCGTTTGCTCTTTTTCCAGCCAGATACATTGCTTCAATGCTGGATTTATGCAGCGTGCCAATGTTGATGTTTAAGCTGCTGCATATGGAGGTAATGTCCGTAACATCATCTGGTTCATCGGACATGATTGGGCTTGCACCGCATGCCAAAATGATATTGGCTACATCATTGACAGTCACATAGTTTGTGATGTTGTGTACAAGCGGTACTGATTTTCTTACGTTGTCGAAACATTCTTTCAGCATATTCTCGCTCCTTTTTATAAGGAATAGCAGAAAAACTTTCCACTATACCAAAAATGCGGATATGCCTGTAAAAGACATATCCGCATGTTTTTTTGTACAAGAAAAACACGTATAGTATATCCCTACGTTGGCATTATCCAAATCAGGTTATGGGTCAAGACGCATTTCGTCTACTCTCAGCCTACAAAACGGCAAGCTCCCCGTTACGGGTTTTATTATATTCTTGTATTGTAAAAAATGCAAGTGTAAATTTTTGAATTGTAATTATCTAGTTACAATTTCAACAGGAACATTTAAGATCTTTGCTACCTTTAAGATAGTATCAATATGTCTTCCAGTTGCTGCTGCCATATGGTGAGTTGGGCCAGCCTCGCTCCAACGATTTACAAATTCTCTTGCACCGCAGGTAAAGCGTGTTCTCATGTTTGTATCACCAAAGGAAAGGATAGGTCCGTCCTCGTTAACACCTTCTGCTACAACAAACTTGAAGTGACCATCAGCATCCTGTGTGATTGCCAGGTAGGTAACAGGACCAGTATATGGATAGAACTGTGTCAGATAGCCGCCGCCTGTCTTTCCGTGGAATACCTTAACGATCTTCATGGTTGGCTTCTTTGCAGAGATATCAGCATCGCCGCTTCCAGAGTGACCAATGATACAGATGTCATCGTTAAAGTCGATAGAATACATTTCAGAAAGCTGTCCTGTTCCAGAAATTGTTTTTAAGATACTCATTGCCATGGCAACCTTCATGTCACCCTCTACGGCACATGCAGTTCCCTGCTTGATTAACATAGAGAATGCCGGAATAAGCATACTGTCAAGAACACCAGCCTTGCCCTGTGCAAATCCGTCATAGTGAGATGCGATCAGTCCAAGATGCTCATCCTTAACCCACTTCTCAAAAGCAACAACATATTTTGCCATATCCCAAACCTTCTCGATGGTGCCGCCGCCCTCAATCTCGAAGGTATCCAGAATATCCTGAGCCTTTGCGCGGATGGCATCCTCATCAGTAATATCATCTGCGATAGCCCACATTTTTTCCCAGTCAAACTGCTTTGTGTATAAGAACATTCTGTTATACAGATTTGTCTCATCAATGTAAAGATCCATCATACCAGGATACGGTCTTCCGATCTGTGCAATATTTGTATCACGGAATCTTCTTCTTACCTGAGCTGCCTTACACCAGTCTTCGATTTCTGCCTGAACACCAGGATCGCCGCCCTCAACAACACCAGTGATAACAGCATGTCTTTTTCCAGCTCTTTCAAGGTCTGCAACAGCCTCGCCTACAGCACCGCATGCATAGCCTTCACCGAGCCAGGATGCGATATCGGTATGCTCGTAATCTAATGCCTTTAACTTCTGAACATTTACTAAAACAACCGGAACATCAAGATCACGGATTGCCGGAAGCATGTTGTAGGAGGTAGCGTAGGTCAGCATCTGGAGAAATACCAGATCAACATCTGCTGCACGGAACTTATCTCCGGCTTCCATAGCCTGCTCCTTTGTGGTAACCATTCCGCCGTCAATAACCTCTACGGTATCTGGAAGAGTTTTTTTGAATGCTGCATACTGTGACTCGAACTCCGGTACTAATGATGGGAACTGCGGAAGGTATGCGCCTAATGCGATAGAAAATACACCGACTCTCGCTTTTGTGTTTACTAACATAATGAAACCTCCATTCATTTGTTTTTATTATTTGGCCTGCCGATTTTTGCCAGTCTCAAATTACAGCATTATTATACAAAAGTCATGTGTAAAAAACAATCACTTTTGGCACATTTATCACCTTATTCCGACCCTTTTATAAGAATGATTTCTTCTAGTTTTCAGCGGTTGACAAGGGCACTTAACAAATGCTAGAATAACATTGAAATGTAAGGGAAAGCAATAGATAAGGAAAGTGATTTATGAGAGATTTGTACGATATTCACTGCCATATTCTGCCAGGGGTGGACGATGGAGCGAAGGATATGGATATGGCCCTTTCAATGATTGAAAAGGAAATAGACGCTGGTGTTGAGACAATTATTTTGACACCACATTTTCGAAAAGAAATGTTCGAGCCAGATATGGAGGATATTTGGAGTGCGTATGATGCGCTTGTTGATGAAACAAGAAATAGGAATATCCATCTGTATTTGGGCTGTGAATTTCATGCCAATATGGAGATGGTAGAAACATTAGATAGAGATCTTCGTCCAACACTTGCAAATTCGCGCTATGTACTTACTGAGTTTTCAAGCAGCAGTACAAGAGCTTTTATAAAGGAACGAGCCGATGCTCTTTTGACAGCAGGCTATTATCCAATTATTGCCCATATTGAGCGTTATCGTGCTCTGAGAAAGGATTTTGATTTTATCGCAGATCTTATCGAAATGGGGTGTGAGATGCAGGTCAATGCAGATGCTGTGATTGGAAGAAATGGACTTGGTGCACAGCGTTTTTGCAAAAAGCTAATGCAGGAGGATATGCTTCATTATGTTGCAAGCGATGCCCACAATTTGAGGGGACGTGCCTCTCATATGGAGGAGTGCTGTGAATATTTGAAGAAGCATATGGGTCGACTTTACACAAGTCGTATTATGAGAGATAATCCAAGTAAAATTGTTGAAACTTAATTATTTGTAGGAAGCAACGAAAACATGTTGAAATTTTATAAATGATAGAGTAGAATACAAAATGAAAATGGAAACTATAGTTACATAAATAGATTGGAGAGAACATGACAATAAAAGAGTGCTATGAGGCGATGGGCGGAGATTATGAAGACGTTTTTAAACGCCTCATGAGTGAAGCAAGAATAAAAAAATTTGCATTGATGTTTAAGAAGGATCCAAGCATGAGCCAGTTAACACAGGCGATGGATGCAGGTGACGTTGAGACTGCATTTCGTGCGGCACATACACTTAAGGGAATTTGTGCAAACCTAGGATTTAAGTCGTTGTTTGAAGTAAGCTATGAGATCACAGAGGCTTTAAGAGCAGGTGATATGGAGCAGGCAAAGGTTATGTGGCCGGGTGTGCAGGCATGTTATGCACGCGTGGAGAATGCATTAAATCAGCTGGAGCAGTGAAAAGCTGATGGATTTGCAGAAATTACAAAATAAGGATAATCAGAAAGGAATTAGAGGATGATATGTCCAAAATGTGGTGCGAAGCTTGAGGATGGAACCAGAGTATGCCCGATTTGCGGTAAGAGTCTGGTGGCTACTAGCGTAGGCACTGTTTTTAAGCGTAGAGATTTACAGGAGTATGATGAGCTGTCGTCAGACGAGTACGACGATAGTGATTATCAGGATGATGAATACGATAATGGTTCTTACGAGGAAGAACAGTACGATGAGTATGATGATGGTTCTTATGAGGAAGACCAGTATGATGATGGATATGAGGCAGAAAATGATCCATATGATAATGGAAATAATGCGGACTATTTTTCAGACCAATCAGATGAGAAGCCGGTAAAGAAAAAGTCGATTGCAAATAAAATCCTTGGAGGAATGATTTTCATTTGTCTTGCTGGTATTGTAGTTGTGGGAATTGCTACAGCAAAGATGCTTACTGCCACAAAGCAGGATAAAAAGAAGCTTCCGCAGACAATTGTTCAGACAACTGAGGAGCAGACAAGCACTGAGCAGGAGACAACTGAGGAAGCGATTTCTACAGAGGAAGAGACAAGTACAGAAGAGGAAACTTCTTCTGAGGCTGAAACAAGTACAGAAGAAGAAACAACAGAAGAAAAGACGACTGAAGAAAAAACAAAGGCAACTACTGCAGAGGAGACAACGACTACTACAACGGCAGCGCAAACACAGCCAACTACGTCACCGGCACCGACACAGCCAAAGCCGCAGCCGACTACGTCACCAGCACCGACACAGCCAAAGCCGCAGCCGACACAGCCAACTACAAAGCCAACACAGCCAGCTACACAGCCGACGCATCCAACTACAAAGCCAACAGAGCCAACGCAGCCGACAGAGCCAGATACACCAGCTCAGCCAGATACAGTGCCGACAGAGCCGGATACACCAGCGCAGCCAGATACACCGGCACAGCCAGATACGCCAGCACAGCCAGATACGCCAGCACAGCCAGATACGCCAGCTCAGCCAGATACACCAGCACAGCCAGATACACCGGCACAGCCAGATACACCAGCAGCTGATGTGCAGGAAGCACCGGCAGCTAATGTGGAGGAAGCACCGGCAGCAGAGATTGCAGAGACAATCGAATAAATAGTTTGATTGTACAGAGAGGAATATAGAATGATTTTTGATACTCATGCGCATTATGATGATGATGCATTTGATGAGGATCGCGATACATTGCTGGGGGAGATTTTCTCCTCCGGCATTTGTTGTATCACGGACGTTGGTGCGTCTGTAAAATCCTCAAAAAGTGCGGTTGCACTTTCAAAAAAGTGGCCGCAGATATATGCTGCCGTTGGTGTTCATCCAGACAGCACAGCTGATATGACAGAGGAAGATATTGAAACGCTGCGAAGCCTTGCACAGGAAAAAAAGGTAGTGGCAATTGGTGAGATTGGACTTGATTATTATTGGGACAACTCACCAAGAGAAGTTCAGAAGAAATGGTTTGAACGCCAGCTTGAACTTGCAAGAGAGGTTGATCTGCCAGTTATCATACACAGCAGAGAAGCAGCAAAGGATACTATGGATATAATGAGGGAGGCTGCAAAGGCAGGAAATACTGGTGTGATTCATTGCTATTCTTATGCAGCTCCTATGGCAAAGGAGTATATTTCAATGGGATTTTTCATTGGAATAGGAGGTGTGGTTACCTTTAAGAATGCCAAGGTAATTAAGGAGGTGGTATCAGAAATTCCGCTTTCTTCGATTGTGCTTGAGACAGACAGTCCATATCTGGCACCTGTGCCGTATCGCGGAAAACGCAATAATTCAATGTATTTAAAAGAAGTAGTAAAACAACTGGCACAGATCAAGCAGGTGTCTGAGGAAACTGTTATTAAGACAACGCTTGCAAATGCCAAAAGACTGTACCGATTGGAGGAAAACTGTGGCTGAATTAGGAAATCCAAAGAATACAATAGAGGTATTGCAGAAATACCAGTTTCATTTTGCAAAGAAATTTGGTCAGAACTTTCTGATTGATACGCATGTGCTTGACAAGATTGTGCGTGCAGCAGAGATCACACCAGAGGATTATGTACTTGAGATCGGACCGGGAATTGGAACACTGACTCAATATCTGTGCGAATCTGCAAAACATGTATTTGCAGTTGAAATCGATGACAACTTGATACCAATTTTACAGGATACGCTGTCTGCATATGATAATGTTACAGTCATTCATAATGATGTTCTTAAGCTTGATATTAACAAGCTAGTGGAAGAAAAGTGTGAGGGAAAACGCATCAAGGTAGTTGCGAATCTTCCATATTATATTACCACACCAATTTTAATGGGATTATTTGAGAGTCATGTACCTATGGAGAGTGTGACTGTTATGGTACAGAAGGAGGTTGCACAGCGTATGCAGGCACTTCCTGGCGGAAAGGATTATGGTGCACTGTCTCTTGCAGTGCAGTTTTATGCAGAGCCATATATCGTGGCAAATGTTCCGCCAAACTGCTTTATGCCAAGACCAAATGTCGGAAGCGCTGTTATTCGCCTTACAAGTCATAAAAAACCAGTGGCAGTAAAAAATGAAAAGCTGATGTTTGACATTATACGTGCATCATTTAATCAGAGAAGAAAAACATTGGTAAATGGCCTATATAACGTAGGCGGTTTAAATAAATCAAAGGAAGAGCTTGCAACTGTGCTTGAAAGCATTGGATTAGCAGCAACTGTGCGTGGAGAAACGCTGACTCTTGAGCAGTTTGCAGCACTTTCTGATGCATTGTCAAAAAGCGCGAATTAAATTGTTCTAAGCAATACCTTTCTTTCATATGTACTTATTTAGAATACATATAAGGAAAGGAAGGTATCAATATGGCACAGTATCAGCGCTTTCTCTCATATCTTTTTGAGTATGAGGGTGATCAAAAAAAGGAAAACTGCGGGTTTGCAAAGATAGAAATCAGAGGAGATATACAGCGTATTTTCCTGTCTGTAAAAAATAATGAGCAGGCTGAAATTTTGCATGTATTTGGCTTTTACCGTACAAAGGATGGCTGCGATTGTGTGCCGCTCGGCCGTATTGTTGTAAAAAATGGAAAAGGACAGCTCCAGTACATCAATAACGGCGTTTATCTTGCAGGAAGCGAGATTAAATTTGAGCAGCTTAGCGGAATTGTAGCAGGCAGACAGAAGCCGTTTTCAAATGCCTACGCAACTGTATGGGATGACCAGTATTTTGGACTTTCACTGTTTGAGAAAGATCGAGCAAAACAAACAGTGCAGTCTGAAAGTGAGCCGGTTTTAGAAAATCAGTCTCAGGAAGAACTTCAAACTATGGAAGTTTGCTGTGGGGATGACAGCGAAGAAACAAACAAAATAGAACAGGAACAAGACAAGGCAGATGCTGTTTGGGCACAGTTAAGTACAGCATATCAGCATATTGAGACGCTTCCAGGCGATACAGTAGTTTGTTTAAAGGTAATGCCGGCAGATATTGGCCGTCTTCCTCGTCCAAATTGGATGTTAAGCAATAATGGATTTTTGATGTACAGTTTTGTGAAGTTCCGTTATATTGTATTTGCAAAAGTCACACAAGGACGTTACGAGCTTTGGGTGCCTGGCAATTATGAAAAGAGTGAGGAACTGATGGCGCAGATGTTTGGCTTTTATTGTTTTCGCTCCGTTAAATCAAAAAAAGCGTCAACAGGAGACTTTGGCTACTGGTGTGTGCCGATTGTATTTCCGGCAGATGATCAGGAGAAAAAACAGGAAGCAAAGATGACAGCTGCAGATCAACAAAAAACGGTGAATCCTGCATTTGGTTAAAAATAGATCAAAAAACATAAGAAAGGAAAAACAATGACAACAGAGAACGGGCAGCTTTTGGAAGAACAGGTAAGACTTAGAGAAAAGGAAGACCGAAAATTTATGCGTCAGGCTCTTACACAGGCCAAAAAGGCAGCGGCTATTGATGAAGTTCCGATTGGCTGCGTTATCGTTTGTGATGGAAAAGTCATTGCCAGAGGCTATAATAGGAGAAATATAGAAAGTTCGGTGCTTGGTCATGCAGAGCTTGCAGCTATGAAAAAAGCATCGAAGAAGCTAGGTGATTGGCGCCTGGAGGGATGTACGATGTACGTGACGCTTGAACCATGCCAGATGTGTGCCGGAGCAGCCGTGCAGGCACGTCTTGATCGTGTGGTGATAGGTGCAATGAATGCAAAGGCAGGATGTGCAGGTTCAATTATAAATTTGCTTGATATGCAGCAGTTTAATCATCAGATTCCGATCACAAAGGGTGTTTTAGAACAGGAATGCTCACAGATATTGTCAGAGTTTTTTAAACGTATCAGGGTAAAAAAGAAGAAACGCCCCTTGACAAACGAAGAAATATCCGATACAATTATGGATGCGCAGCCGGGGCGGTAGCGGTGCCTTGTACCTTCAATCCGCTATAGTAGGGGTCATATCTCGGCTGAGGGTGTTTCACTTGTGGAGCTGCCCTTTGTAAGTGGCGTTGAAGTTTGGGTCTTACGCAACAAGACTCTGTGAACCATGTCAGGTCGGGAACGAAGCAGCATTAAGCAGAATCTCTTGTGTGCCGTGAGGGTGCCTGAGCCGAGCAGGCTGCAGAGGTAACGTCTGGGGGTGGCATTCGAAGCCGGGATGCGCAAAAAAATGATATATCAAAAGAAAAAGAGTTTTTTAGGAGTTGTCTGTTGCATCGACAGCTCTTTTTTTGTATAATAAAAACTACGATGGGTTAGTTTTGCCATTGATATAGCTGAAATCCTAAATTATAAGGAGGAAGATACAATGAGAGTTGGAATGTTAACCAGCGGCGGAGATTGTCAGAGCTTGAATGCAACCATGAGAGGTGTTGCAAAGACGCTATATAATCAGAGAAAGGATGTTGAAATCATTGGTTTCATCGAAGGTTATCGCGGACTGATCTATGAGGATTACCGCATTATGAAATCAAAGGATTTTTCAGGAATTCTGACAAATGGCGGTACGATTTTGGGTACGAGCAGACAGCCATTTAAGCTGATGCGTGTCCCGGATGAGAATGGTCTTGATAAGGTAGAGGCAATGAAGAATACCTACAAGAAGCTAAAGCTCGACTGTCTCGTAGTATTAGGCGGAAATGGCAGCCAGAAGACGACAAATCTTCTTCGTCAGGAAGGACTTAACGTCATCGGACTTCCAAAAACAATTGACAACGATCTGTGGGGAACTGATGTTACTTTTGGTTTCCAGAGTGCTATCAATCTGGCTACACAGACAATCGACTGTATTCATACAACTGCAGCTTCACACGGACGTGTTTTTATCGTAGAGGTAATGGGTCATAAGGTAGGATGGCTTACGCTTCATGCAGGTATTGCAGGCGGAGCTGATATCATTCTTGTTCCAGAGATTCCGTATGATATCAATAAGGTGGCAGCTGCTGTAAATAAGCGTGCTAAGGAAGGAAAGCGTTTCTCAATCATTGCTGTTGCTGAGGGTGCAATCTCCAAGGAGCAGGCTGCACTTTCAAAGAAAGAATATAAGAAATATATTGCAACGCGTCAGTATCCATCTATCTCTTACGAGATTGGTGCAAAGATTTCTGAACTGACTGGACAGGAGGTGCGTGTAGCAGTTCCAGGTCATATGCAAAGAGGTGGAAGTCCGTGTCCTTATGACCGTGTCCTTTCAACAAGACTTGGTGCAGCAGCAGGCAAGATGATCTTAGACGGAGAGTTTGGTTACCTGGTAGGTATGAAGAACAATCATATCGCAAAGATTCCGTTAGCAGATGTTGCAGGAAAGCTTAAGATGATCCAGCCGGATGATGAGATGGTTCAGGAAGCAAAGCTCATGGGAATTTCATTTGGAGATTAATCATAAATGGCATATACAGCATTATACCGCAAATGGCGTCCTGCCCGATTTGAAGATGTAAGAGGGCAGGAGCACATTGTACGGACTTTAAAAAATCAGATTATTTCAGACCGCGTAGGCCATGCTTATCTTTTCTGCGGCACGAGAGGAACAGGAAAAACCACGATTGCAAAGATCATGGCGCGTGCTGTCAACTGTGAGCATCCTGTGGATGGAAGCCCGTGCAATGAATGTGCGGTGTGCCGGTCGATCCTTGAGGGACGTTCGGTAAATGTGGCTGAAATTGATGCGGCATCAAACAATGGTGTCGATAATATCAGAGAGATTCGTGATCAGGTTCAATACTCGCCGACAGAAGGAAAATATCGCGTCTATATCATAGATGAGGTGCATATGCTGTCGGCGGGGGCTTTTAATGCGCTTTTAAAAACGCTTGAGGAGCCGCCGGCATATGTGATTTTTATTTTAGCAACGACAGAGGCAAATAAAATTCCAATCACGGTTTTGTCGAGATGTCAGCGATATGATTTTAGGCGAATTGGAAATAATGTAATAGCAGATCAGGTTTCCAATCTGCTTAAGGCAGAAGGTGTCGAGGCAGATGAGGATGCAGTTCGCTATGTAGCAAAAGCAGCTGATGGCTCGATGCGAGATGCATTAAGTCTTCTGGAACAGTGTATTTCATTTTATTATGGTCAGAGGCTGACGTATGAGAAGGTACTGGATGTACTTGGTGCAGTAGATACGCAGGTATTTTCTAAGCTGCTTCGCCTGATTATACGATGTGATGTGCCAGGATGCGTGCAGCTGATGGATGAAATCAGTTCACAGGGGCGCGATCTTAGCCAATTTGTCACGGATTTTATCTGGTATCTGCGAAATCTTATGCTGGTGCAGACAGCAGACCAGAGTGCGCAGGCACTTGAGATGACAAAAGAAAATTATGAGGCGCTGCGCGAAGAATCAAAGATGGTGGCGCTTAGTGTGCTGATGAGAAATATCAGGATATGTTCAGAGCTTTCAAATCAGCTCAAATTTGCTGTCTCAAAACGAGTGCTTATTGAGATGGCAATTATTAAGATGATGCAGCCGCAGATGGAGGATGATATAGAGAGCCTTCGTGTGAGACTGGATCAAATTGAAGAGAAGATTGCTTCTGGCAGTTTTGTTAATAATACAGAACCACAGCAGTCAGGAAGCATTTTTGATTCTTATTTTGAAGGCGATGCAAAGCAGCCTGTTATGCAAAAAGCAGCGCAGACTGTTGAATTAAGTGAGGCTGAATATGAGGACTATCAAAAGATAAGCAGTGAGTGGAAGAAGCTTTCTCACATGCAGTCGGGATTTATGAATTCGATTTTGATGGGAACAAGTATAAGCTATGATAAGGCAAAAGGTCTGTGCATTGTATTCACAAACAAATTTAACTATGAGCTGATGCTTCGACAGGAACGTATGGAAGAGCTTCGGCAGATGTTAAATAAGCAGTATCAGAGGGAATTTTCAATTACTGCGAAGCTTCTTGAGGCAGGCGAGGCGATGCCGCGTATCACAAGGGGCAGCCATATTGAGGGAATCAATATGGAAATTGGTGTTGAAGATGAATAATTAAATTTATAGTTGAAAGGAAAAGTAAAGACATGGCAAAAAGAGGTGGATTCCCAGGCGGTATGCCAGGAAATATGAACAATTTAATGAAGCAGGCACAGAGAATGCAGCGCCAGATGGAGGAGCAGCAGAAGGAGCTTGAGGAAAAGGAATTTACTGCAAGTGTAGGCGGCGGTGTTGTTAAGGTTACTGTTTCTGGCAAAAGAGAAGTAACAAATGTTGAGTTGGCAGAAGAGGCTGTTGATCCAGATGATATCGAGACATTGCAGGATCTGATCGTAGCAGCTGTAAATGAGGCTATGCGTCAGGTTGATGAGGCTTCTTCTCAGTCAATGGGTAAATTAGCAGGTGGTTTAGGCGGCAGCCTTGGTGGTCTTGGCGGAGGCTTTCCGTTCTGATGGACTTTTACAGCAAAACAGTAAATCAATTGATTGAAGAATTGTCCAGACTGCCTGGGATTGGAGCAAAATCAGCTCAGCGTCTGGCATTTCATATTATTAATATGCCAAAAGAGCAGGTGGAACAGCTGGCGCAGTCGATGGTGAATGCGCGCAGCAATATCCGCTATTGCAAGGAGTGCTTTACACTGACAGATCAGGAGCTATGTCCGATCTGTGGCAGTGCAAAGAGAGACAAGTCGGTGATCATGGTGGTGGAGACTTCCAGAGATCTGGCGGCTTATGAAAAAACAGGAAAATTTGATGGTGTGTATCATGTTCTTCACGGGGCAATTTCTCCTATGCTTGGAATCGGACCGGGAGACATTAAAATAAAGGAATTGCTGGTGCGCCTGCAGCGCGAAGATGTGCGAGAGGTGATTATTGCGACAAATTCCAGTCTGGAAGGAGAAGCGACAGCGATGTATATAAGTAAATTAATCAAGCCAGCTGGCATTAAGGTAACGCGTATTGCGAGTGGTGTGCCTGTAGGCGGTGATTTGGAATATATAGATGAAGTGACATTAACACGTGCACTTGATGGACGTGTGGAATTATAGTTGCAGGAAATGGTGACAAAATGGATAAATACGAATATCAGTTAAAAACAGAGCATATCAGACAGGTTGCAGCCAGAAAAGAGTATGGAGAGGCTGCAAAGCTGTGCGATACGATCGACTGGACAAAAATCCGCGATGTAAAAATGCTGACACTGGCAGCTGATGTCTATACAGCAGTAGGAGAGTATGAAAAGGCGATCGATATTTTGCAGCAGGCATATGAGTATGCAGCGATGGGACGCCGTATCGTGTATCGTCTAACGGAGCTTGCATTGAAGGCAGACAGCTATGATGATGCGAAAAATTACTTCGAGGAATTTTGCCGCATAGCGCCAAATGATCAGGGAAGATATATTCTTTTATATAAGATGGCACGTTATCAGAAGGCGACTCTTGATGAAAAAATCAAAATTCTTGAGGCTTACAAGAGAGAAGATTTTGATGAAAAGTGGGCATATGAGCTGGCTGTTTTATATGCGATGAATAATGAGAAGGATAAATGTATCCAGCTGTGTGATGATATTATTCTTTGGTTTGGCCTTGGAAAATATGTGGAAAAGGCACTTTCTCTTAAGAGTCAGTTTGCACCGTTAACACCGGCACAAAAGGAAAAGGCTCAGAAGTTTGCAGACAAAAAGGCACAGGAAGAAAACGAAAAGCTTCAGAAAAAGCAAGAAGAGCAGGAAAAGAAAGAATCACAGGCAGAGTTGGCTAAAAAAGCTGCCGCACAGGAAAAAATTTCAAAGTGGCAGGAAGAGCAGGAAAAGGCATATCAGGCAGAGCAGGAGGCCGCTAAAAAAGAGGCTAAGGCGCGCGAGGAAGAGCAGAAGGCTTTGCTAGAGCGTGAAGAAAAGCTTCGTAAGCAGCGTGAAGAGGAGCTTGAGGCAGTAGAACGCTTAAAGAAGGCACAAAGATTAGAACATGCCAGACAAAGTGTTGTTACGAGTGACATGAATGAAATTATGGCAGTAATTCAGCGTGCAAAGCAGGAGGATGCCCAGAACGAGCTGCAGGATGAACTGGCAAAGCAGGTACAGCAGGTGCAGCAGCTTGCCGAGGAGAAGGATTTGGAGCTGGTTTCTGATATTCATTCAGATGTTGAAGAGGAAGAAAAACTGCAGGTACCTGAGGAGCTTTCCTATATACAGGATGAAATTTCAGAGGATGAAACTTTAAAAAATGAAACTTCAGAAAGTGAAATTTCAGAAAACAAAACTTCAGACACTGAAACTGCAAACACTGAAACTGTAAATACCGAAACTGCAGAGAAAACCTCGGATAGTGAAAACGCTGATGAGACTGTTTGGTTTGAAGCATATCATCCAGAAGAAGAACCGCAGATTTCTGAGTGGGCAGCACCAGTTGCAGAAACGGTGGAAGTAGAGCCAGAGGAAGAAGTTCAAGAAGAGATTCAAGAAGAAATTCAGGAAGAACCAGAAGAGGAAGAGCCTCAAGAAGAATTTGAGGAAGAACCTGAAGAAAAAGAGCCTCAGGAAGAAATTCAGGAAGAATTTGAGGAAGAGCCAGAGAAAGCAGAAGTTCAAGGAGAATCCGAAGAAGAGCCAGAAGAAGAGCCTCAGGAAGAAATTCAGGAAGAATTTGTGGAAGAGCCAGAGGAAGAAGTTCAAGAAGAACCAGAAGTGAAAGAACCTCAGGAAGAATCTGCTGAGAGCCGTCAAGTGGAGATGACAGCAAATGGTGGACTTCCAATTGTCAATCCGGAGGATATGTCACGTGTATGGCATTTTGCTATTCAGGCGATGCCGGATGAGGATGATATTGAACTGGCACTTGAATATTTAGAGGAACTGGCAGAACGTTCTTCACGTGCAGTTCCTAGATCTGTTGTGAAAATTACAGGTCAGAAGCTGAATCAGAAGGGACTTGTTAAGTCAATTGATAAGCTTCTTGGAAAGACGATTCTGATTGAAGATGCTGCAGACATGAATGAACGTGTCATCAATGAATTTTGTAAGATCATTGATCCGACTGACAGAAGCTTGCTTGTTGTATTCATTGATACACCGGCCTCAATACGTCATTTGCTTATTGATTACCCACAGCTTGCACAGGTAGTTACGGCTCAATTTGTCCGTGAGACATATTCTGTCACAGAGCTTCTTGAGTATGCAAGAGGATATGCAGACAGAGAGGACAGTGTGTTTGATAAATCAGGTGAGCTGGCACTGATGGAGCGCTTAAAGGTAATTGCAGGCAATCAGGAGCGCAATAAAAAGCGCATTGTTGAGATGATTGTAAATAATGCAATTGAGAAGGCCGAGAAAAAATCTATGCGCAAGATCTTCCAGAGCAAATATGACAAGAGAGGCTGTCTGATTTTGCGTGATAAGGATTTTGAAGTTGGCTGAAAAAAGAAAGGTGTGATTCTATGAATTGGCTTGTGATAGCGGTAATCGTATTGATTGTACTTGCGACACTGGCTGGTGCAAAAAGAGGACTTGTAAAAACAGTTCTTTCATTTGCGTCCTTTTTTGTAAGCTTGGTAATCATGCTGTTTGTCCGCGAGCCTGTGTCTGATTTTGTGAAAGACCAGACAGGGATTTATGCAGCAATAGAGACTAGTGTTAGTTCATTTGTGGAAGAAAAGACACAAGAGATTCAGGCGGGACAGGCGCAGCTGACAGATAAGGTCATTGATAGTCTGAATCTGCCTGATGTTCTGACAAAATCTTTAGAGCAAAGCAACAGCAAGGCAGTTTATGAGCAGCGTGGCATTCAAAATATAGCAGCATATATTACGGGATGGCTCACAGATTTGGCATTTGAGGCTGTCTGCTGCATTATCAGTTTCGTTGTTGTATGGATTTTGCTTCGTATTGTGACAATGCTTTTAGCCGGAATTGTGAGACTGCCTGTTTTGCATCAGATTGACTGTATTGCAGGTGCTATTTGCGGGCTTTTTACTGCGTTGATTATAATATGGAGCGGCGGAATTGTTGTGACGGCGTTTGCAGCACAAGATTGGGGGCGCGAGGCACTTTCAATGATTACACAGAGTACGCTGCTGACATTTCTTTATAATAATAATTTTTTGCTAAATGCACTGCTTAAGGCAGTACGCTAATAAAAAATACCCTTCGATCAGTCTGCTCACATAAAGCCTGTCGAGGGGTATTTTTCTAAATAGGTATTGTAAACTTAAGAAGCTAATATCTTTTTCATTCGATTTATTGTATGGCAGTATGCCGGAACAAGGAATAGATCTGCCATGATCCATGCAATTGGACTGGCAAGACATATGCCAACAAAGCCAATGAGCGGCACAAGAACAAGACTGGCAATAATTCTTCCAACCATCTCACAGACACCGGCTAAGATTGCCAAGCGGGAATAGCCCATTCCCTGTATGCAAAATCTCACAGTATTGACGAGGCAAAGCGGAATGTAGAAAGCTGTGTTGAAAACTAAAAACTGCTTAACCTGATCAAGAATGGCAGTCTCATCTGCAGATACAAACAGCAGTGCAATTTGTCTTCCAAATAATGATAATACAAAGAAAGCAATAATGGCATAGATACCGCCTATGAAGCTTGCTGATTTCAAGCCTTTTCCAACACGATCAAGCTTTCCAGCACCGACATTTTGACCGGCATATGTTGCCATTGTGGAGCCAAGTGCATCAAACGGGCAGCAGCTAAAGCCAGAGATACGGCCGGCAGCTGTAACTGCGGCTACGGCCTGAGAACCAAGTGAGTTTACTGCAGTCTGTAAGATAACGCTTCCGATTGCGGTAATGGAGTACTGCAGACCCATTGGAATGCCCATGTTGCAAAGAATAATAGCCTGGCGTCCCTCAAATTTCATCTCATCCTTTTCAAATTTGAGAATATCATACTGCTTTCTCATATATAAGAAGCATAGAATACCAGAAATCAACTGGGAAAGAACTGTAGCCCATGCAGCGCCTGCCACTCCCATGTGCAGCACAAGAATTGCCAGCAAGTCAAAAAGAATATTTAACATGGCTGAGATAACCAGAAAAATAACTGGCGTGCGGCTGTCTCCGAGAGAACGAATAATACCTGACAGCAGGTTATAAAGATATGTGGCAGGTATTCCGAGGAAAATGATAAATATGTAGCTATAGGCATATTCAAAAATATTTTCTGGTGTATCCATCCAGGAAAGAATTTGTCTGCATAGTACGCAGACGACAACTGTCATAACAGCTGCAAATGCGATGGACAGCCAGGCTGCGTTTGCAACAAATTTTCGCAGTCTCTTGTAGTCCTTTGCGCCAAAGCTTTGCGCTATCGGGATAGCGAATCCGCTGCAGACACCATTGCAAAATCCTATAATCATAAAGTTGATTGCGCCTGTCGAGCCGACACCGGCCAACTGATCAACGCCCAAACTTTTTCCTACGATAATAGTATCGACCATACTGTAGAATTGCTGAAACAGCATGCCAAGCAGTAGCGGAACTGCAAAGCTTAAAATTAATTTGAGCGGGCTTCCAGATGTCATCTCCCTTGTTGCATTTTTTGCCATACTTCTTATGCTCCTTTTTTAAAGTTGATTTTGACGTTTTTCCAGCACATTATAGCAGGTTATAAAACGTTTGCAAGTGTTTTTTTTGTTTTTTTGAAACTATTTCGAGCTGTGCAAAATAGCATTGCAATTTTGTGCGGCTCGGGGTATCATAGTAGCATAATGCTATCAATAGCAAATATAGAAAGGTGAAAGATTATGACAGTACAGGAAAAGATTCATGAGTATCTTAGCGTACATCGCGATGAGATGGTTGAAGACATTAAGACATTGATTAAAGTAGACAGTGCTCGCGCAGAGGCGCTTCCAGGAAAGCCATATGGCGAGGGGGCAGCAGAGGCACTTCATGCAGGAATGTCTCTTTTTGAGAAGCATGGCTTTTTAGGAAAAAACTGGGATAATTATGCGATTGACACAGTAATCAATGGAAAGGAGCTTGGACTGGATATTCTGGCACACCTTGATGTTGTTCCAGGCGGAGACGGATGGACAAAGACAACACCGTTTGAGCCAGTAGTTGAGGATGGAAAGATGTACGGACGCGGAACATCTGACGATAAGGGACCAGCTGTTGCGGCACTCTATGCAATGAAGGCAGTGCGTGATCTTGGTTTTGAGTTAGATAAGGATGTTCGTTTGATTTTAGGATCTGATGAAGAGTGCGGAAGTTCTGATATTGCCTACTATTTTGGAAAGAATACTCATGCACCGATGACAATTTCACCAGATGCTGATTTTCCGCTTGTATTTTTAGAGAAGGGAAGCCTTCACACTACATTTACAGCAGAAGTTTCACTAGAGGAAGGTCTTCCTAGAGTAAGAAGCGCTGTCAGCGGAATTAAGGTAAATGTTGTTCCGGCAAAGGCAGATGCCGTTGTTGAAGGAATGACAGCAGATGAGATGAATAAATATGTAAAAGAAGCTGAAGATGAGACTGGTGTGAAGTTTACTGTTTCTTTGGCTGAAGATGGTGCTCTTATGATTCATGCGGATGGTGTATCTGCACATGCAGCAAGTCCAATGGATGGAAACAATGCATTGACTGCACTTCTTAAGCTGCTTTCATCCCTACCGCTTGCAGAAAGCAAGACAAAGACATTGCTTCATAATGTAACAGCTTTGTTCCCTCACGGTGATTACTGCGGAGGTGGACTGGGCGTGAACCTTGAGGATGAAATTTCTGGAAAGACAACTCTGACACTTGATTTATTTGAATTAAATGATACTAAGATGAGCGGAACCTTTGACTGCCGTGCATGCAACAGTGCAACAGAGGAAAATACAAAGAATGTCGTTCAAAAGAAGCTTTCAGATGCCGGTTTTGAGCCAAATGATTCACCGCTTAATCCGCCGCATTATGTTCCAAAGGATTCTGAACTTGTAAAAACCTTACTTGAGACTTATACAGATGTGACTGGTGAAGTAAGAGAACCACTTGCAATCGGTGGAGGAACCTATGTTCATCATATTGAAAATGGTGTGGCATGTGGATGTGCAGATCCGTCTGTAGATAACCATATGCATGGACCGGATGAGTTTGTTATTATTGATCAGCTGGTGATGAGTGCAGAAATTTTCGCGCTGGCAATCGTAAAGCTCTGCGGAAAATGAGAAAAAAAGTGGGGAAAGTGCCATCCATTCACAAATCGTTAAAAATTTGGACAAAAAATGAACACATTTATCGGTTATGATGTAGGCACAGTTGAGAAATCAACTGGACATTCATATATCTTTTTCATAGCCGATGAAGTAATCGGCATCCCTCCCCTTTTTATTCCCTTTTGGCCCTGCAGAGAGCAGGGCCTTTTTCTGTATCATATATAAATTAACAAATAGGAGACGGTAGCAATGACATTACAGCAATTACGATATGCGATTGCCGTCGCGGACTGCGGATCGATGAATCAGGCAGCAGCAAAATTATTTATTTCTCAGCCGAGTCTTTCAGAGGCAGTAAAGGAACTTGAGAGAGAGATTGGAATCCGTATATTCGGACGAACAAACAGAGGCATCCTTGTAACAACAGAGGGAAATGAATTTTTAGGCTACGCCAGACAAGTTGTTGAGCAGTATCGTTTGATGGAGCAGCGATACGTAGAGAAGACACAAACAAAGAAGCGCTTTGCCGTTTCCATGCAGCATTATACCTTTGCCGTTAAAGCATTTGTTGAGATGGTAAAGGAATTTGGTATGGACGATTATGCGTTTGCAATTCATGAGACAAAGACAGGAACTGTTATTGAGCATGTAAAGGATTTTATCAGTGAGATCGGCATTCTTTATATGAGTGACTTTAACCGGAAAATTTTGATGAAGCTGATTCATGAGAGTGAGCTTGAGTTTATCCCACTGTTTGACTGCAATACTTATGTGTATGTGTGGAAGAAAAATCCGATTGCATCAAAGTCCAGTGTTAGCTTACAAGAGCTTGAAAAGTATCCGTGTCTTACATTTGATCAGGGAAAGACAAATTCATTCTACTTTGCAGAGGAGGTTTTTAGTACCTACGAGTATAAACAGACAATTCAGGTAGATGACCGAGCAAGTATGCTGAATTTGATGGTTGGTCTAAATGGTTATACTTTGTGTTCAGGTATTATCTGTGAGGAATTAAATGGAAGTGACTATGCGGCAGTTCCGCTTGAGGAAACTGAGGTCATGACAATCGGTTATGTGAAGAGAAAAAGTATTCCGTTAAGTGAACTGGCGCAGCTTTATGTTAATGAGCTTGCAAAATACAAGAATCTGGTGCTGAAGTGATGAAAAGCCACTTTAATCATCAACTATGGCTATAGGAGAATCCAATAACAGGCGTTTGTTTTTGTGTATTAGACAAAGACAGGCGCCTTCGCTATAATACAGACAGTGAAACAAAAAAACAAAAAACACCACCTGAAAGCGAGGATTTAAATATGAGTACATTAAAGGAAAGAAAATTAAAGTTTGAGACACTGCAGCTTCACGTAGGACAGGAGGAAGCTGATCCAGTAACAGATGCAAGAGCCGTTCCGATTTACCAGACATCTTCCTATGTATTTCATAACTCTCAGCACGCAGCTGACCGTTTTGCATTAAAGGATGCCGGCAACATTTACGGAAGACTGACTAATCCGACTGAGGATGTATTTGAGAAGAGAATTGCCAGCCTTGAGGGTGGTGTTGCAGCACTTGCAGTTGGCTCTGGTGCAGCAGCTGTTGCATATGCAATCCAGAATCTGGCATTTGCAGGTGATCATGTTGTTGCAGCAAAGAATATCTATGGTGGAACCTACAATTTGCTGGCACATACATTTGTATCATATGGCATCAACACAACATTCGTAGATCCATTTAATTATGAAGAGATTGAGGGAGCTATCAAGGAGAATACAAAGCTGGTTTTCATCGAGACGCTGGGAAATCCAAACTCAGAGGTTGTTGATATTGAGAAGATCGCAAAGATCGCACACAAGCATCAGATTCCGCTTGTTATTGATAATACATTTGCAACACCGTATCTTGTAAGACCAATCGAGTATGGTGCAGATGTAGTAGTACATTCCGCAACAAAGTTTATCGGTGGTCATGGAACTACCATCGGAGGTGTTATTGTAGATGGAGGAACATTTGACTGGAAGGCATCAGGAAAGTTCCCTCAGCTGACACAGCCAGATCCAAGCTATCATGGAATTAGCTTTGCAGATGCAGCAGGTCCTGCAGCATTTGTTACAAGAATCCGTGCTATTTTACTTCGTGATACAGGTGCAACTCTTTCACCGTTCCATGCATTTATCTTCCTGCAGGGACTTGAGACATTGTCACTTCGCGTAGAGAGACATGTAGAGAATGCACTTAAGGTTGTAGATTTCTTAAAGAAACAGCCGCTTGTAGAAAAAGTAAATCATCCGTCAGTATCAGAAGACCCAGAGCAGCAGGCACTTTATAAGAAGTATTTCCCAAATGGCGGCGGATCTATCTTTACATTCGAGATTAAGGGCGGCGCAAAGGAAGCACAGGAGTTTATTGATCAGCTGAAGCTGTTCTCACTGCTTGCAAATGTAGCAGATGTAAAGTCTCTTGTTATTCATCCGGCATCTACTACACATGCTGAGTTAAATGAGGCTGAGCAGGCAGAGCAGGGAATCAAGCCAAACACCATTCGTCTTTCAATTGGTACAGAAAATATTGATGATATTATTTATGATCTTCAGGAAGCATTTGAAGCAATCTCAAAGTGATACAAGGGTCGAAAAGTCACAAGCCGATCAAGAAAATCAGCGAATCCGAATGTTTTTAGAATTGCGAGAACTGCGAAGCAGTGGAGCAATTCGTGGATATGTCTTCTATAGAAGAAAGAGCCGGCAGTCATTGCCGGCTCTTCTTTGAAAGGGGAGGATAAATAATAAATGATATCATTTGTAAGCTGTGCGGTTTAGAGGGGGGAATCATAACCGCCTGTCAGCTGACTGCGGCATTTAAAATGCCGCTAGATTTCTGACATTTTTATTATGTCCTCTGATTCATTTTCTATACAAATTTCTTATGCTTTTTCATTTTTCATTTCATGCAGCACATATTGAACCATTTCCTGATGTTCTTTTGAATAACCGAAGAAAAAATTCGGATAACGTGTATTTAACTCGTGATATATAGCGCTGACTTCACGGTGTGATTTTCCAGTCAGTGTATATTCCTCACCCTTCATGGTGACAACATGAATTGTATAGCTTAGCTGGCGTCCCTTTATAGTCCGGCGCATAGCAGCATGATCATAGATCCATAATACTTCCGGAAGTGGGATAATAGCACATACATCATCAGACAGCTCCACAAGATAGCGAGGCGTCAGAATAAGTGTTTTTGTCTGCAGAAGAATCCTTCGATGAATTTGTTTTTCCACATCACTTAAAATTTTCTCAGGATTGCCATAGTGCTCCAGATTGCGGTAGGTTTTTGTCAGCCGTGGATTTATGATATATAAAAATGTGCGAATAAAAACCACAATCATTAAGACAAACACCAAAAGAAGGACAACCATAAGCACAATTTCACGCTTGTTTAGATAGGCAGTCTGGTTGACAAAATATTTCTGGCAAACGCTTTTTAGGGATTTGGCATCCCATGAAATATCTTCGGCAAGCTTTTGTGTGAGCGGATCTAGAATTTCGGGTTCAAAAGCATCAACGCGTCCTATAATAGTCTGTCCTTCAAGTGTTTTGGAAGCTGGATAGCCGGCCTCAGCGCGGATGAGATAAAAATGACAGCTTCCGCCTATAAGCTCGTAGTAATAATGTCCGATGAGCTCACCGCCAGCAAGACAGTCCTCGCCGCTGTAATAGAGAGTCCCCGTTTTAATTTTCGCATATAAAACCTTTTTTGCCATGGAATCATTGATGAGCACGGCATTGCTGATGGTGCGTTTTGTCACATATTCAGTGACAGGAGAGCGCCATACAAGAAAAATCACGACGCCAAGCAGCATCAGCGGGTAAAAAAGGCGCTTACACTGATTTTTTCGGATATAGGATAAAATCATATTGTTTCCTTTCCTTTGTGAGAGATCATGTCAATGTAGATTCACCATACAATGAGTATACTGGATTTTTTTGTTTTTGTAAATAAAATAAAGCATTTTTGGGAAAAGTAAGTGTTTGGGATGATGTCAAAATCTTGTAAATTCGCTTCAAATCAGGTATAATAAGTTCTTGAACCGTTGTGGAGGAGAAAAAAGAAAGGCGTGGGAATTTATGAACGCATATCATGCATTTGCACTTGTCTATGACCGTATGATGGAGGAAATTCCATACGAGGAGTGGTGCAATTTTGTAACTGATCAGCTTAAAAAATTTGGCATTGAGGATGGTTTGATGCTGGAGTTAGGCTGTGGAACAGGAACGTTAACCGAGATGTTTGATGCGAAGGGATTTGACATGATCGGTGTGGATAATTCAGAAGAAATGCTGGCAGAGGCTGTTGAAAAGCGTGAGCAAAGCGGCAGATCTATTTTATATCTGAACCAGGATATGAGAGAGTTTGAGCTTTACGGAACTGTGCGCGCAGTAATTAGCCTGTGTGACACAATGAATTACCTGACTGAATATGATGATCTTGTTAATGTGTGCCGTCTCGTCAATAATTATCTGGATCCAAATGGCATATTTTTATTTGATCTAAAGACTGACCATTACTTTAAGAGCATTGGCTGTCAGAGTTTTTGTGATGCAGATGAAGAGGTAAGCTTTATTTGGGATAATGATTATGATGAAGAAAAACGAATCAACAGCTACGCGCTGACGCTGTTTGTGCAGGAAGAGGATAATCATTATGAACGTTTTGACGAATATCATGAGCAGCGTGCGTTTTCTATTGATGAGGTGCGCTGTGCAATTGAAGAGTCGGGCATGATATTTCTTGCTGCAATTGATAAAAATGGTGCACCTGCAACGAAAGATACCGATCGTGTGTACATAATAGCACGCGAAAAGGGAAAGACACCGCTGCAAAACTTATAAAGAAAAGAGGAAGAAACATGAGTGACTATATGATTCGTGCGACGGCTGCAAACGGTCAGATCCGTGCGTTTGCCGCAACCACAAGAGATCTTACAGAATATGCAAGAAATGCACATAATACAAGCCCGGTTGTTACCGCAGCTTTAGGACGTACAATGACAGCAGCTGTCATGATGGGCAGCATGCTTAAAGGAGATAAAGAACTTCTGACTGTTAAAATTCAGGGTGATGGCCCAATTGGTTCTCTGACAGTAACAGCTGATTCTCATGGTCATGTAAAGGGATATGCACAAAATCCAGTTGTACTTATTCAGGCAAACTCTATTGGAAAGCTTGATGTTGCAGGCGCTATTGGAAAGGGTGTGTTAAGTGTAATCAAAGATATCGGTTTGAAGGATCCGTATGTGGGACAGACAGATCTTGTAAGCGGAGAGATTGCCGAAGATTTGACATATTATTTTGCTGTCTCTGAGCAGACACCATCTAGTGTTGGCTTAGGTGTGCTGATGAATAAGGACAATACTGTACGTCAGGCAGGAGGATTTATTATTCAGCTTATGCCAGATGCATCAGAAGAAACCATTTCTGTACTAGAACAGCGTTTGGCAAAAGTATCTTCAGTAACTGCAATGCTTGACAGCGGAAAAACACCGGAAGATATTTTGCAGGAGCTTCTTGGCGATATGGAGCTTGCAGTTCTTGATCGAATGGCTGTCTCATTTAAATGCGGATGCAGTAAGGAGCGTTTTGCAAGAGGAATCGCAAGTATTAAAAAATCAGACATTCAGGAAATGATTGATGCAGGAGAGAATATTGAGACCTGCTGTCAGTTCTGCAATTCTAAGTATGTCTTTACACCAGATGAATTAAAAGAAATGATGTAATTAAAAAAGCCGCACCCATTTAATGAGTGTGGCTTTTTGATTAGTTTGCGCGCCATGGGCGCGCTCTAACGGGTGTAAGTCCCGAACACACCTAGGCAACGAGGAAGTGTATAG
>CAKQXY010000024.1 GCA_934292725.1 uncultured Lachnospiraceae bacterium | reverse complement strand
GATAGCTTTTACAAAAGATGATTTACAATGTACCAAAGAAAAGCGTTTTCTAAAAGTACAAAAGTGGATGCCTTCAAAAGAAAAGTAATACAAAGATACAAAAGACTGCCCTAGATCACAAAAGAGAAAAGATTGCAAGATACTAAAGAGAAAGCCGCCGTGCGATAAGTGTAAAAGCTGATTGCATGGCGGTTTTACTATAGAAAAAGAAACTTGTAACAAAATTAGTTCCATGGTATCATATACATAACATATTATGGCAGTGAATTATCGAAAGGAGGAATCAGGTAATAATGCAGTATAATCAAGTAATGTGCGCAGATTCTCTTCAGATACTAAAAGAAATGGAGTCAGAAAAGATAGACTTGATCTATATGGATCCTCCTTTCTTTACGCAGGAAATGCAGAGACTAACAGGAAAAAATCAAGAAATACAATATGAATTTTCTGATAAATGGAAGGATATGAATGCATATCTTGAATATATGAAAGTTCGTTTAGAAGAGAGTAGGAGAGTGCTCAAAGACACAGGCAGTATTTTTGTACATTGTGACAGAAATGCTTCGCATTACCTAAAAGTGCTAATGGATTCTGTTTTTGGAATAGAAAATTTTCAAAGCGAAATTATATGGTCATACAAGAGATGGTCAAATTCAAAAAAAGGGTTATTAAATAATCATCAGGTAATTCTGTTTTACAGTAAGACGGATACGTTTAAATTCAATAAAATATATACAGATTATTCAGAAACTACAAATATTGACCAGATATTGCAGGAAAGAGTAAGAGACAGCAGAGGAAAAGCTGTTTATAAGACGGATGAAAATGGTGAAGTAGTATTAGGACAGAGCAAAAAAGGAGTTCCATTATCAGATGTCTGGGAGATACCATATTTAAATCCAAAGGCAAAAGAACGAGTTGGATATCCGACTCAGAAACCTATTATTTTGTTGGAGCAGATCATCAAGCTTGTGACAGATGAAGATGATATTGTTTTGGACCCATTTGTTGGATCTGGAACAACATTGGTAGCAGCAAAGTTACTTAATAGAAAATATATTGGTGTGGATATTTCAAAAGAAGCTGTTGATTTGGCAGAAAAACGATTGGAAGCATTAGTCAAAACGGAGTCAATTCTGTTAAAGAAAGGAAAGAAAGCATATCAAAATTTAACAGAAGAACAAATTGCAATTTTAAAATCACTCAATGCTGTTCCAGTACAGAGAAATAGTGGAATTGATGGATTCTTAAGTGATTATATCAACGGAAGACCAGTATCTATGAAAATTCAGAAGCCAGATGAAACACTAGGAGAAGCAGTCCAAAAGCTATATGTGGCCAGTCAAAAGAAAAGATGTGAAGCTATGATTCTGATTCGGACACATATAGATGTGGTAAGTGTTATGGAGTTTGATGCCATTCCAGATGGTGTAATCATATTGGACAGCTATGAGATGCAGATTGATCAGGAAATGAGAAATATGAAGGCAGGAAAGACAACTGCTTAACAATAGACAACAAAGGAGAAAACTATGGAAATTAAAACAGTTGCAATTTTGGGAGCAGGAGCGGTAGGCTCGTATGTAATAGAAGGAATTTCAGAATGCAAAGAGATTCGTCTTGGCGTAATCGCAGAGGGAGAACGAAATACACATCTTAAGAGTGCAGGCTGTACTATAAATGGAGTGACCTACCATCCAGAGGTATGGACTTCTCAGGAAACAGACAATATTGATCTTTTAATTGTTTCATTAAAATATGGCGCATTGCCGACTGCATTAGATACAATCAAACAGGCAACTAGCCAAAACACGATTGTCATGAGTCTTATGAATGGTGTAGACAGCGAAGAAATAATAGGAGAAAAGATTGGCAGGTCTCATATTCTTCCAGCTTTGATCAAAGTGGCATCCCACAAAGAGCCAGATGGCTATCATTTTGATCGCAAGTCCACCATTGGCATTATTTTCGGAGAGTATAAACCACCATTTCAAAGTGAACGAGTCAAAGCAGTCTGCGATCTTTTTGAAAAGAGTGATATAAGCTATCGCGTAACTGATTATATCCGCGAGGAGATCTGGAGCAAGTTTCGCCTGAATGTATGCAACAATCTTCCACAGGCAATTCTCGGTGCGGGTGTAGGCTGCTATCGCGATAGTGTTCATATGAAAGCGATCAGCGAAGGACTTCGCAGTGAAATAGAAGCAATTGCTGCTGCAAAAGGAATTGAATTTAGCAAAATCGCGTCGTCTGCAAAAGGTTCTCCTGTCATGCCATCCGCTCGTTACTCCACGCTGCAGGATCTAGATGCAAAACGCCATACAGAGATTGATATGTTTTCCGGTGCGCTGATGCGCATGGGTAAAGAACTTGGCATTCCAACCCCATACAACGAATACACCTATCACATGATCAAAGCATTAGAAGAAAAAAACGACGGTTTATTTGATTATAAAGGAAAAGACGAGACACCAACCTACTCAAAATAAAAATGATTTTGAAGAGTATTACTTGATGTTACTTAATAATCAAACGAAAAAAGACCATATCATTAGAGGAATAGCCTCTCTTTTGATATGGTCTTTTATATTAACATTATAGATATTTATGACTGAATACTCATAACCTACCGGGCAGCACACTCATCATCAGAACTTCAGCTGATACTCCCACTCAAATTCCTTATCATTCATTTGATACTGCGGCAGAAGCTTAGGTCCACAGGAATTACTTCCAACACCACTATTCTTGTAGTCAATATGCATGGTTACAAAATCGCTTTCCTCAAGCTCATAATTATGCTTCTTTACTGCCAGTTCATAATCAGAGTAGTTAGAAACAGAGAAATCAAAACTGGTTGCTGCATATGCAGTCACACCGTTTGTTCCATTTCCAACAGAAGCCTTGCGGCAGTGATAGTGGTTTCCGTTCTCCTGCGGTTTAATGTAATCCTCATGCATATCCTCAACTGTAGATTCAAATGCATCGAACCATGCCAGATGATGCTTATCAATATAGCATTCCTGAGGACCATATCCTAAGTAAGAAACCTGCTGCCAGCTCTTTGGAAGTGTCAGCTCAACACCAAATCTTGGCAGATACGGCATATCAGTATTGCGCTTTGCATCAATCTTGCATGTAATAGTGCCAGCACCATCAATTGTCCAGATTACAGTGAACTTCATGATAGACTGAACAGTAACTGCACACAGATTAACGGTGCTTGTAATCTGTACTGTCTGGCCGTCAACTGCATACTCTGTTGTATAGGTGCGTGTCTGGCTGTGATGATAATTTGCGCGCTCCCACTCTTCACGGATGTTGCGGTCATTATCAGTTGGTGCACGGAAAATGCTGTAATCCATAGAGATGGTTTCACCGCCGCGCTCAAGTGATGAGAAGATACCGGTAAATGTATCATACTGATAAGTAAAGCCTTCACCGCTTACTGTAAGGAAACGATCACCCTCTGTAACAGTTGGAGCAGCAGCTTCGTCAGTAACAGTATTCAGGCGATGAACAGCGCTTTCAGATAATAAGAACTGATCAAATCCAACTTCATGTCCGACTGGTACAAGCTCATGAGCAGTCTTTGTAAAGTAAGTCAGCTTCAGGTAGCAGTCAGCTGATGTCTTTGGCAGAGTAACAGGAATTGTAACCTCTGACTCAGCGTGAGGAGCAGTAGAAGGAACTGCAATTTCACCAGAGCAAAGAAGCTCTCCGTCAGCTTTGCACTCATAGGAAAGAGTAATAGCATCAGCCATATCAGTGAAATCAAGCATGTTCTTTAATGCGAGAGTTACCTTATGTGCGTCAACAAGTCTTGCGCGAACAGGGCGAACAACATTCTTCCACTCATAAATACCAGTGTGCGGTGTGCGGTCTGGATATACAAGTCCATCCATACAGAAGTTTCCATCGTGAGGATACTCACCAAAGTCACCGCCATAACCATACATTGTCTTGCCATTTTCAGCAACACCCTGGTTAATTGCGTGATCACACCACTCCCATACAAATCCGCCGCAGAAGCCGTCATATTTCATGATCTGCTGATAATAGTCTTCGATATCTCCAGGGCCGTTACCCATTGCGTGAACAAACTCACACTGGATAAATGGCTTCTTCGGGCCTTCCTCGGCAAAGTAGCTGTCAACTTCCTCAGTAGTAGCATACATACGGCTGTAAAGATCAAGCATACTCTTATCGAAGCGATTGGAGTGATCCCATGTAGAAGACTCATAGTGAGTAAGACGTGTTGGGTCATATTCCTTTGTCCAGCGTCCAGCATTCTGGTAAGCATAGCCAAAGCCAGCCTCATTTCCAAGAGACCAAATTAAAACAGACGGATGGTTCTTGTCGCGGATAACATTTCTCTGAACGCGGTCTAAAACAGCCTCAGTGAAGACACCGCCCTCATCAAGCAGTCCTAATGTGTTCTCACGGTCACTGTGATAGGTACTTAAATATCCGTGCATCTCAATATCAGACTCAGCGATAACATAGAAACCATAACGGTCACAAAGCTCTGTAAACCACGGTGCGTTTGGATAGTGGCTTGTACGGATAGCGTTAAAGTTAAACTGCTTCATAAGAGTCAGATCGCGGATTGCCTGCTCCTTAGAGATAGTATATCCAGTCACTGGGTCTGAATCATGGCGGTTTGTTCCGCGGAATTTAAGATTCTGTCCGTTTACATAAACAACGCCATCCTTAATATAAACTTCACGAATACCAACTGCCTGAGTGATCACTTCATCAGCAGTGGAAATAGTTAAGGTGTACAGATATGGTGTTTCAGCAGTCCAAAGCTTTGCATTTGCAACAGTAAACTCATAGACACCATCTGCTAAGACAGCCTCACCAACTGGATTCTTGTCAGCATCACACAGAGTAAGAACTGGGGAAACCTCACCATCAGCTTCAACACTTACACGAACTACACCAGCACCGCCATCCTTTAAGAATGTGCGTACAGTATAGTCGCGAACAAAGCTCTTAGGACGAGTTAAAAGCAGAACATCACGGAAAATACCGGACATACGAAGCTTGTCCTGATCCTCAAGATATGTGCCATCACACCACTTTAATACAAGAACTGCCAGTGTGTTTGTGCCTTCATTAACAAAAGAAGAAATTTCAAACTCGCTGGAAGAATGGGAAACCTGGCTGTAGCCGACAAATTTGCCGTTAACCCATACATAGAAACAGGAATCAACGCCCTCAAAATACAGGAAATTGCGCTGTTTTGCAGCCTCAGCTGAGAGTGTGAATGTAGTGCGGTATGCACCGCTTGCATTTTCCTTTGGAACATATGGCGGATCAAATGGAATAGGATAATTTACATTTGTATACTGATGATAATCATATCCGTGGCACTGCCAGCAGGAAGGAACCGGGATGGTATCCATAGCTGAATCATCAAAATCCGGATTGATAAAATCAGCTGGAACAGCCTCCGGATATGGGTAGTAACCAAAGCGCCAGTCACCGGAAAGTAATGTAGCGCGGCTGTTTAGATCCTGACCGTATGGGATGTAGTAGCTGCGGTTTTCACAGGTGCCTACATGGAGCGTATTAGGATCCTCATAGTAATTCGGTAATTTCATAACGAAATCTCCTTTCGCATAATAAAATTATAGTTTCAATGTATTTGCGGATCGCAGTCAGATTTTTATGACTGGATCCGTATGAAATAAGAGTTTCTTCTTATTAGAAATCTTATAACATAATCAGGTAAATAAGTGCTACAGACAGAATAATCTGAATGATAGCGAAACGAAAAACAGTCTGTGTATTAGACCAACCTTTTGTCTTGCGGACAAAATCATGGATTGGTGTGCGCACATTCTTTAAAATATGGACATGAACTGTTTTGATTAATGTAAGCTTTACAAGACCAAGACCGCCATCAATGATAAGCACAAGTGCAGCTAAAATATAGAGGAACGGATCATGGCACTTAAGAGCTGCGATTGCGATGAAAAGTCCCATGGCACGAGAGCCGGCATCGCCCATAAGCATCTTACTTGGTGTAGCATTAAACCACAGATAGCCAAGCAGGCAGACAACAAACAGTAAGCTTAAATAATCAAAATCTCCAGTGCGTCCCAAAATTTGGTTCGCAAAGTAGAAGGTCATGATCGTAATAATCGTTAATGTTCCAGATAGACCATCTACACCGTCAGCGCAGTTGGTTACATTAATAGAAATCCAGATCAGCGCGATAGAGAGAACTGCAAAAACAGGAGCTGGAATAGAAAAGCTATTTCCAGTCAGTGCAAGTGTGATCTGATTGCCATTAAAATGAAGATACGTAAATGTTACTAAAAGAGCAACAAGAAAATCAAGAATGCCCTTCTTTAAGCGGCCCCATGAGGTCTTTGCAGCATCGTCAAGATATCCAGTCATCATGCAGCAGATCAAAAGAAGAAGATAGATAATCATCTCTGGATCAACATGTGCGAATAAAACGGCAGTAACAGCAAAAACAAGGACAAAAATGAGTCCGGCACCTCTTGGCTTTCCGGCAGAGAGTGCGCCTCCTACGGCAAATTCACGCCCCTGATCCTTTGGAAGATGAGCGCTGCCTTTTGCAAGTGACACGCACGTAAGAAAGAATGCGGCCAGTATGCCGATGAAGGCAATGACGGGGCTGGCAGACTCCCCAAGTAACTGTTGAAACATGGTAAAAAACTCCTTTCATTCCCAGGCAAAGAATTGACAATGCCTGTTTTGTAAGACTGCTTTCAGTGTAGCATACTTCTGGCGTTTTGGAAAGAAGATAGTTGTTATTTTCGTGATGAAAGAATTGTATCATGATGAAAATTGTGCTATACTGACGAAAGAACATGTCCCGTGAAAAAAAGGGAAAATGAGAACATGATGTGGAAGGAACTGGTTTGATATGGCATACTTATTTACACATTTTATAGGAGAGCAGCTGCAGGGCGAGCAAATTTATTTTTCTTTGAGCAAGGACGGTCTTCACTGGAAGGATCTTCATGATGGAAAGCCAGTGATTTGCTCAGAAGTTGGAGAGTGTGGTCTGCGTGATCCATTTTTGATTCGTAAGGCAGATGGAAGTGGTTTTGTGATTATTGCGACAGATCTTTGCATTGCAAATGGCAGAGGATGGGATGCTGCAGTTAAAACTGGCAGCAAAAATCTGGCTGTTATGGAGTCGAAGGATCTCATTCACTGGAGTAAGCCGGTATTAGTAGAGGTATCAGTGCCTGAGGCAGGATGTACATGGGCGCCAGAGGCAATTTATGACAGACAGCAGGATAATTATCTTGTATTTTGGGCATCTATGGTACAGTTAGATGGTGATAAAGAGCCAAAGCAGCGTATTTATGCCGCAAGAACAAAGGATTTTCATGAATTTACTAAGGCACAGGTGTATCTTGAGAAGGATAATCATGTTATTGACTCTACGATGGTGTATGACGATGGCGTATACTATCGTTTCTCAAAGGATGAGACGACAAAGAATATTAAAACTGATACAGCACCAGATTTAAATAAAGAATCATTTACAGATCGCCCTGTCCCAAATCTTGAGGCAATTTATGGAGTAGAGGGACCAGAAATCTACTATTTGGAAGATCAGAAAAAGTGGTGTCTGATCATTGACAGGTTTGCTACTCATAAAGGATATCTTCCACTTGTGTGTGATAGCTTAAAGACAATGGATTTTAAGCCTCTTGATGAGTCTGAATTTGATATGGGAAAGACTATGAAGCGTCATGGAAGTGTAGTTGTGATTACCGATGAGGAATATGATCGCATGGCAGAGGCTTTTGGATTGGAATAAAAAGTATTAGAAAGTATTGATAAGCAGGAAAAGAAAGTGGCAGGTAAGAGAGAAGAACGAAAGAAGGCCCGTTTTCATTGGCTAGTAACTTCGTGGCTCATAGTAGCAGCAGTAATTATAGTTGGCGTTGGCGGAATAATCCTTTTTATGAATAATTTATACCATAAGGAAATGCGTAAGGAAAACGCACAGCTTCCGCAAATGTTAGAATCGAGCAAGGATGCAAAATGGGCATATGCATTTAATGGGGAATCACAGACAGAAAGTGAATCACAATCTGAGTTACAATCTAAGTTACAATCAGAAAGTGAGTCGCAGACAGAGAGTGAATTAGAGACAGAAAGTGAATTGCAATTAGAAAGTACTGAAGAGCAAAGTATTGTAAGCACAGTCATTGAAACAGAAGAAACACAGAAGCAGACACAGGAAGCTGTTTCTTCTAAGGCTGAGCCGGCACATAATGTGGTGATAGGTGATGTTAAGTCAGAAAAGCCAACGTATGTAAGTCTTGTCGCAGTCGGAGATAATCTGATGCATTATGATGTGTCAATGAGCGGACTTCAGGCAGACGGAAGCTTTAATTATGATTACAATTTTGCTTATGTCAGAGATATTGTACAGGCAGCTGATTTGGCAGTCATCAATCAGGAGTGTGTCATTGGCGGTGATCAGTGGGGAATCAAAGATTATCCTTGCTTCAATGTCCGCACTGAGGTAGCAGCAGCAATTGCAAATGCTGGATTTGACGTTGTGCTTGCGGCGACAAATCATGTCCTTGATATAGGAAAGGTCGGCAGTCTTTATATGGTTGATTTTTTTAGAACCAATTATCCGCAGCTGACGCTTCTTGGTATTCATGACAGTTGGGAGACGCGGGACGAGATTCACGTAATTGAGAAAAATGGCATTCGAATTGGCATGATCAATTATACAGATATTTTAAACTGCAAGGGCGATTACAATGCAGATGGACAATATCTTGTCGATATGCTTGATTATGATCGTTTAGCAACATTAATTCAAAGGACAAAGGAAGCCTCCGATTTTGTGATCGTGTTCCCACACTGGGGTACCGAGTACAATTTGGGCACAGATGATTCCCAGGCTGAGCAGGCAGCTTTTCTGGCAGCACAAGGTGTTGATCTTGTAATAGGAACACATCCTCATGTTGTAGAGCCAATTGATTACATAGATCGTCCAGATGGCGGCAAAATGCTGATTTATTATTCACTTGGAAATTTTCAGTCACTGCAGCGAAAAGAGGCAACTCTTCTTGGAGGCATGGCAAAGGTAACAATTAAGAAGGAGTTTAAGGGAGCAAGAATCGTTGACTTTGATATGGAAACACTTGTGACAGATTATCGCCTTGGCGGTGTACGTGTCACCGATTATTTTGATATCATTACAACTTATCCGTGGAGTAAATATTCCAGAGCAATTGCAGAATCAGGAAATATCGGCAATGGCAATGCGAATTTTAACTTAGATTATATGTTCCAGCTTCAGGCCGAGCAGGCAGCACAGGTACACGAGGCCAGACAAAAGGCAGGACTGGAATAAGCACGAGGTGTAGAAAAGGAGGATATGAAAAATGGACAGCACCAAATTCAGCAAACCGATCAGCCTAAAGCGTATTCAGCTTGATGATGGCTTTTGGAAGCCAGAGATGGAGTTAGTAAGAACGGAAGTAATTCCTTATCAGTGGGAAACGTTAAACGACAGAGTACCAGAGGCAGCACCAAGCTACTGCATGCATAATTTTAAAGTAGCAGGACGGATGAATAAAGAAAAGAGAGAGCAGGGAAGCAAGTATCAGGAGCCAACATATACATTTCGTGGTTTTGAGGCACTTCCAGATGATCCAAGACATCCGGATGATGATAAGTTTTATGGATTTGTATTTCAGGACAGCGATTTTTCCAAGTGGATCGAGGCAGTTGCATATTCATTGACGCAGCATCCAGATCCAGAGCTTGAAAAGATTGCAGACGGTGCAATTGACATTGTGTGTGCAGCACAGCTTGAAAATGGATATCTTGATACCTACTATATTATTAATGGTATGGATAAGATGTTCACAAACTTAAAGGATCATCATGAGCTGTACTGTTTTGGCCATTTAACAGAAGGTGCTGTCGCTTACTATCAGGCAACTGGCAAGGACAAGCTGTTAAAGGCAGCAATGCGTTTCGCTGATTTCATCGCATCATATTTTGGAACAGAAGAAGGCAAATGTAAGGGCTATCCTGGTCATGAGATTGCAGAGATGGCACTTGTTCGTCTGTATGAGGTTACGGGTGATGAAAAATATAAAAAGCTGGCTGAATATTTTGTCAACCAGAGAGGTACACAGCCGTATTACTTTGACAGTGAGGGCAAGGTTACAGAAAAGGAAAAGAAGACAAAGATCCGTTATCAGTATTATCAGTCACATTTGCCAGTAAGAGAGCAGACAACAGCGATGGGTCATGCTGTTCGCGCTGTTTATCTCTACTCTGGTATGGCAGATGTGGCAAGACTGACAGGGGATGATTCCTTGTATCAGGCATGCGAGACGCTTTGGAATAATATCACTACAAAGCAGATGTATGTGACAGGAGGAATCGGACAGACGCATCACGGTGAGGCATTTACATTTGATTATGATATGCCAAATGATACTATTTATGCTGAGACGTGTGCATCTATCGGTCTTGTTTTCTTTGCCCGCCGTATGCTTGAGATGAATCCAGATTCAAAATACGCAGATGTTATGGAGCTGGCGCTTCACAATGGCGTCTTAAGCGGTATGGCACTTGACGGAAAGAGCTTTTTCTATGTTAATCCGTTATCTGTCAATCCAAGAAGCTGCCACGATGATCCAGGCAAGCAGCATGTAAAGCCTGTTCGTCAAAAGTGGTTTGGCTGTGCATGCTGTCCGCCAAACTTAGCAAGAGTGATCAGTTCTATTGGTTCCTATGCATACACAGAAAATGAAGATACCTTGTGGGTACATCTGTATGCAGGCGGTACTGTTGAAAAAGAGGTAAACGGACAGAAGGCGCAGGTTGTTATTACTTCTGGCTTCCCGTGGGACGGAGATGTGACACTCAAGGTAGAGAGCGAACAGCCAGTTACAATGACAGTAGCACTTCGAATTCCAGGCTGGTGCGGTGAAGATTTTGAGCTGGAAGGTGCTGTTGGCAAGGAGTGCCGTATGGAAAATGGCTATCTGTATGTCAGCGGTGAGTGGAAAAAAGGGGATTTGTTAAAGCTTCGATTTGCAATGAAGGTAAAGGTAATGCAGGCAGACAGCAGAGTTCGTCAGGATGAGGGCAAGGTTGCCATCATGAGAGGACCAGTTGTTTACTGCTTAGAGGAAGTTGACAATGGACAGGGATTGCCGCTTGTACGGGTAAAGCCAGATGCCGTCTTTACAGAAGAAAAGACAGATGAGCTTGGCTTTACGATGATTATGCTGCGTGTAAACGCAAAAACAAAAAAGCCAGTAACAGTAGAAAATGGCTTATATCAAACATGGCAAAAGCCAGTATATGAAGGAAAGGAACTTCGTTTCATCCCTTACTATGCATGGGCAAACCGTGGTGAGGGCGAGATGGAAGTATGGGTAAATCAGCTATGATTAAGGTATGTGTAATTAACAAAGAAGGAACAATTATTGCAGAGGCTGCTGGAACAAAGGAAGTAAACTTACCAGTTTCACGTACATATGAAGAAGGGGATCGCGTTGTATTTTTGGCAGATGAGACTCCGGCATTTTATGTATTTCAGGCAGATGATGCATTAGGAGAGGCACTTGTCTATGTGACAGGAGAGGTTTCTTATGAGATTCCATTTGGGGAAAAGAAGGTGTGCTATTCACCGAAGATTTTCTCAGGTGAGAGTCATTTGATCACTGCCAGAAAAGCAAGAGAGTGGGAATACGAGTCATACCGCAATTTGGCAGTCAATGTGATGGATCAGCACGGAGATACTAATTGCTATCCGCACGCAACAGCAAATGTTGAGACTCGCGGTGAGTCTGTGTTTGCAGCGCGCAATGCAATTGACGGTGTAACCTCAAATCATTCCCATGGCTACTGGCCATATGGTTCCTGGGGAATCAACAGAAATCCAGAGGCAACAATGCGTGTTGACTTTGGAAGAGAAGTAACAACTGATCGTATCGAAATCTATACACGTGCAGATTTTCCACATGATGCATGGTGGACAAAGGCAACTGTACGTTTCTCAGACGATACTACAATGGTTTGTGATCTTGTTAAGACAGACGAAGGGCAGGAATTTACATTCCCGCCCAAGAAAGTTCGCTGGGTACAGCTTGAGGAACTGATTAAGGCAGATGATCCGTCTCCGTTCCCGGCATTGTCACAGCTAAAGGTATATGGTAAGTAATACGACGTTAATATTTTCTCTTCTTGTAGTCTTCTCCGAAACGGCGGATACGCTTACGGCGTCTTTGGTTTGCAGTAAGAGCAGCAGTCAAAAGAAAAACAACAAATAGAATTAATACAATCGCAGCGGCAGCAAACAGTCCGGTCATAAATTTATGATCGCTCTCGATGACTGGCGCTGCGCTTTCGTTTGGCTCATCAAGTGAAGCATTCTGTGTATCAGATTCAATTGATTCAGAGGTACTATTCTCAAATGAACTGTCTTCAATAGAACTCTCATCGTTAGATGAAGCACTAGATGACTCCTCTTGTGCAGCAGCGATTGCGGCAGCTTTGCCTGCGGCAATTCCTGCCTCTGTGTTTGGTGAGATGTCAAGAAGCATCCCGGTTACGATTGCACTTGCATCATGCAGATTTTTCTGGACACGGCCAGGAAGCAGTTCATTTAAACGATCCAGATCATCAAATTCTGTATGCATGATCTGACCGCCTGTGGAGGCAAAAGCTTCATTTGCTGTCTGGTAGTGGCATGTTAAATGTGTTTCATCATTGCCGCCTGTTCCGTCATCATTGCACCAAAGACTTGCTTCCATATAAAGGTAAGGAATGCCCTCTTTTGCAAAATAGTAGCTGTCACTTCCAAGAAGTCTCGTAGGAGACTGAAACTCAGTAACTTGTTCTGGAAGTGTGTAAAGATCAAGTCCGAGATCATCTGCAATAAGATTAGCTTCGTCATAGACCCATTCACGAGTAAGCTTTCCGTCTTCATCATATTCACCGCCATAACCATAGAGACGATCACCGCCTGCGATGGAATCAATATTGATGCAGCAAAGCACATCATCAAGCAGGTTATTTGGCATCAGATAAGTGTAGACAAAGCAGCTTGAACCGGCATAGGCACCATATTCTTCTGTGTCAAAGAATACAAACTGCAAAGTACAAGGTGTGTCCATATCATAAAAACGATGGGCAAGCTCAAGAAGAACTGACACTCCAGAGCCATTGTCATCGACACCGGCAGTTGGCATGCTGTCATAGTGAGCACCTATTATGATTGTCTTGTCGGACTTACCTGGCTTAGTGACAAAATAGTTGGTTCCTGTAAAGTCAAAATGAGTAAAATCATGTGTAGAAACCTCATAGCCATAGCTTTCAAGCTGTGACTGAATCCACAAACCTGCATTAGTGACATTTTCAGAACGATTGTTTTCGTCATTAATTCGCTGTGGGAAATTCTGATAAATAGCTTCCAGATTTGCGTAAGCCTCAACACCATAGAGATCTTCTGTTTCACTTGCAGCAGATTCTGTATCTTGTGATTCAGCAGAGGTCATATCTGTTTGTATGTCAGCGCCAAGGACAGAGGCTGGAGAAAGAAGAACAGCTGCTGACAGCGTGCAGACAGCTATTTTTTTGAAAAATGTGCGAATGCGCATAATGTAACTCCCTTCCTAATGTGGTATAATAAGTTTGCTTTTTGGCGAGTCAAGAGATCAAAAATCCTCTTGCAAGCGAGCTTGCATCGGATTTCTGACCTTTTGACCCTGGTATCACATTATAAAAGAATTTAAAGAAAAATTCAACTATTGTTTGACGAAAGGAAAAAGAGAATGAAATTATTAATTGCATCGGACATCCATGGCTCTGCCTACTGGTGCAGCAAACTGATGGATGCATATCAAAATGAAAAAGCAGACAGAATGATACTGTTAGGCGATATTTTGTACCATGGCCCACGAAATGCGCTTCCAAAAGAGTATGATCCGCAGCGAGTATGTGATCTTTTAAATCAAATCAGTGACCGTATTCTTTGCGTTAGAGGAAATTGTGATGCAGACGTAGATCAGTGGCTGATTCATTTTCCGATTATGGCTGATTACAGCTGGATCATGGAAAAAGATCGCGTGATTTATCTGACACATGGTCATGTGTATGGAAAGGATTTCAGAAAAGACGAAAGCTTTCCGCCGCTTCAAAAGAAAGATGTGGTTCTTTCAGGTCATACACATATTCCGATCACAGAACCGACTGACGGAGGGCTGTTCTTTAATCCAGGCTCCGTTTCAATCCCGAAAAATGGAAGCAAAAATGGTTATATGACGCTTGAGAATGGTTTATTTATCTGGAAGAGCTTTGAAGATGGTGAGTACGCAAGATACAAGCTTTGAAAAACATAAGCATTGCAAACTTGTGAATGTTTGATATAATGATTGTAACTATTCAGAGTCATGCAAACTTGAGTTTGGTGAATAGGATTCTGAATAGTTACTAATAATTTACTGATCAAGGAAGAAAAGAGGAAATTAAAATGAGTGAATGCAGCAGTAAGGGAACATGTGGAAAAAGTTCCTGCGAGGGATGCAGCCAGAATACATCAAAAGGTCCACAGAGCATGCAGGTAAAGGAAAACGCACACAGCCGTGTAAAGAAAGTAATTGGCGTTGTCAGCGGTAAGGGTGGCGTTGGAAAATCCATGGTGACTTCTTTGCTGGCAGTTGCAATGAACCGCAAGGGTTATAAGACAGCAATTATGGACGCTGATATTACAGGACCATCAATCCCGACAGCATTTGGCTTAAATGATCATGCTGTTGCAAATGATGACGGACTGCTTCCAGAGGTAACAAAAAATGGAATTAAGGTAATGTCATTAAATCTTTTGCTTGAAGATCAGACAGATCCAGTTGTCTGGAGAGGTCCAATTATTTCAGGAACAGTATCACAGTTTTGGACAGAGGTTTGCTGGGGTGATGTAGATTACATGTTTGTTGATATGCCGCCAGGAACAGGCGATGTTGCACTGACTGTATTCCAGTCCCTGCCGCTTGCAGGAATCGTCATCGTTACATCACCACAGGAGCTTGTATCCATGATCGTAACAAAGGCAGTAAAAATGGCAGAGATGATGAACGTTCCAGTACTTGGAATCGTCGAGAATATGTCATACTTCGTATGTCCGGATTGTGGAAAAAAGCATTTCCTGTTTGGAACAAGCCATATCGAAAAAGTAGCAGCAGAGCACGGCATCTCAGTAATCGACTACCTGCCGCTAGATCCAAAGATGGCAGCACTGTGCGATGAAGGAAAGATGGAAGAGGCCCCAGAAGGACTCCTCGAAAAGATGAGCAGCTCTCTGTAAGTTAACGAAAACTGGGGAATACGCCTATTCACTGGACAGAACTCGTAACGTAAATGGTGACTGAGGCGAACAAACACTTCGCCGAAGTCGCATTAAGCGATAATTATGGCAAGCCCGAAGGTGAATGGATTTCACGAGACGGACACTTGGAGCAGGTCTTTCAAAGTAATGTTTGATGAGAAAGAATGTAACAGGAACCTGCGGAGTTTGGTCCGTCGACGAAACCATTGCACCGAAGGGCTTTCATAAACTACCGGGCTGCATCCCCGAGACTTTTTTGCAATAGCACTTGCAAAGAAGTCTCTTTTTTATTATAATGATGTATACAAAGTACAAGCCGTATACAAAAGAAAAGCATGTACAAGTTTTTAGAAGGGTGATTAAAAAATATGGATTTAATGCAGTTAAGAGCAATGGCTAAAATTAATCTCGGTCTGGACGTTGTCAGAAAACGTGAAGACGGATATCACGAGGTTCGCATGATTATGCAGACTATCCGCATGTTTGACAGAGTTACTGTTTACCGCATTCCAGAGCCGGAGATCCGTATATCTAGCAACTTGCATTTTCTTCCCGTGAATGAAAATAATATTGCATACAAGGCAGCACGCATGATGCTTGAAAGTCAGCCAGTTCGCGGCGGTGTCAGCATCAGCCTTCAAAAGCGCATTCCAGTGGCAGCAGGCATGGCCGGTGGCAGCGCAGATGCAGCAGCTGTATTATATGCGATGAACCGAATCTTTTATATGGGCTATACATTAGAAGAGCTGATGGATTTTGGACTTAGATTAGGCGCTGATGTTCCTTATTGTCTGATGAGAGGAACAGCACTTGCAGAGGGTATTGGAGAAGAACTTACAAGACTGCCGGCATGTCCGCCGTGCTACGTTGTCATTGCAAAGCCGGCAATTTCTGTTTCCACACGATTTGTCTATGAAAATCTGCGTCTTGATGAGACAACAAGACATCCTGATATTTATGGATTAGCAGATGCAATATGCCGTCAGGATCTTTATGGCATGCTTCCATATATGGGAAATGTGCTTGAGAGCGTTACGATTCCGGCATATCCGATTATCGGAGAGATCAAGGAGCGCTTTATGGAAAATGGAGCATTGATATCGCTTATGAGTGGAAGCGGTCCAACCGTATTTGCACTGTTTGACAATTATGAGATGGCACTTCGCGCAAAAGAAGCTTTGTTAGAGTGGGGACAGGTTCCGCTTGTCTATGTCACAGATCTGTACCGTGTTCGCGAGGAGACGCCAGTAAATTGCTGGTAATTGGCGAAGCATGTACAGTAACTATAAGAATGGTTACTAAAAGAAAATAAGAGTGAGAAAGAGAGGTCCGTATGGAGGATTTTCAGATAAATGAATACCTCCCTCTGAGGGATGTTGTATTTGAAACACTCCGACAGAAAATACTAAAAGGAGAGTTAAAGCCTGGAGAACGCTTAATCGAAGTAGCGCTTGCGCAGCGCCTTGGTGTAAGCCGTACACCAGTCAGAGAAGCAATTCATAAACTAGAGCAGGAAGGCCTTGTTGTGATGGCACCGCGAAAGGGTGCACAAGTAGCAACAATTTCTGCGCAGAGTGTGAGGGATGTTTTAGAGGTTCGAAAGGCAATGGAATGTCTTGCTGTCTGTCTTGCCATTTCCAGAATTACACCGCAGGAGCGTATAGCACTGCGTCAGGCAGAGGAGGCATTTTCTGCAGCAAGCAGAGGAAATGATCTTCGCCTGATTGCGCAAAAGGACGAAGAGTTTCATAAAGTCATTTATATGGCGACAAAAAATCCAAAGCTGGATATGCTTTTAAACAATTTAAGAGAGCAGATGTATCGCTACCGTTTTGAATATATTAAAGATGCGAATATGCGCGAAGACTTGCGGCGTGAGCACAGAGAGATCACTGATGCAATCATAAAAGGTGAGTGCGAGCGGGCAAAGGCAGCAATAAGTCTTCACATCGACAATCAGGAAGAAAACATTCTTAAAAATTTATAATAGCTAGAAGAAAAGTCCAAGCGTAAGCTTTGGCTTTTCTTTTTGGCAGATTTCATCAAACAAGTCAGGACCAAGCAGATCAAAAAGCATCTGACTAGAAGAATCTGGCACGTCAATAAAAGCTTCATTGGCAAAGCAAAGAGGCGGAAAGGCAAGACACCACCAGTTTGAGCCGCGTCCGCTTCCTATTGTCACAAGAAGTGTATCGTATACACCTGCTGGAAATTGATAGTTTCCATATGTTTTATAAGGAAAGAGATGGGAACCGAGTGTGCACGAGGCATATTTTTGTGCGCCATAATCGGACAGCACATAATTGCAGTAAGCATTTAAAAAGGGGAGGCTTTCACGCAAAAGCGTGAGTGCCTCTTCTTTTGTCTGTACAGTTGAAAGCGAAGGAGAAAGAAGAGTAATCATTTTTTTACTAAGCTCATTTTTCTCATACTGGTCAATCGAAGAATCGCTGTCTGCAAGGACGCGAAAGCGTAAAAGTTTGTCAGAAAGCAGGGAAGAATCATTTTTTCGATATGGGTGAATCAAGAGAACAAATGTGAAAAGTGTTGTAAGTGCTAAAAGAAAAATTGTGAGTTTTTTTCTATGTGTCATTTTGAAAATCAATACCTCCTTATCATGTTGTCTAAAGTATTAACCAAAATATGGAAAAATATACGAAAACCGCGAAAATCAAAGTGTTCTGGACACATTCCTTGACAAGGCTTTCAAAAACCGATATACTAACCGTGTGTGTCGTGTAGTCAGGATTTATAGCAAATCCGCACGGCAAAAAGACGCTGATGGAGACAGTAATCTAAGCATAAAGCAGGACAGCGAACCGCAAAGGATGAGAGGCGGATACTGCGGGCAAAAGATGAACATCACTCCGGAGTTGCCTACTGAAATGATAGACTGCCTGTTAATGGCAGAGTGCTAAAGTAAGTCAGGACGTTATTCCAACGTTATCGGAAAGCATATATCATACAGCGATGGTATACGCGCTGTAGCGTATGAGAAAGGAGAAAACTATGTTGTACAATAAGGTTCCTACAGACTTAAAGTTTGTGGAGAGGGAGAAGGAAGTTTCCAAATTCTGGAAAGAGCATCATATCTTCGAAAAGAGTATCGAGGAGAGAGAGGGCTGCCCTGAGTACATGTTTTATGACGGTCCGCCGACAGCAAACGGCAAGCCGCATGTTGGACACGTAGTAACCCGTGCGATCAAGGATATGATCCCTCGTTACAGAACCATGAAAGGATATCAGGTACCGAGAAAGGCCGGATGGGATACACACGGACTTCCGGTTGAGCTTGAAGTAGAGAAGGAGCTTGGTCTGGACGGAAAAGAGCAGATCGAGCAGTATGGAGTTGAGCCATTTATCGAGCGCTGTAAGGCAAATGTCTGGAAATATAAGGGTATGTGGGAAGAATTTTCCGAGACCGTTGGTTTCTGGGCCGATATGGAAAATCCATATGTAACTTATTACGATGATTTCATTGAGTCTGAATGGTGGGCATTAAAGACAATCTGGGACAAGGGACTGCTCTACAAGGGCTTTAAGATCGTTCCGTACTGCCCAAGATGTGGAACTCCGCTTTCAAGCCACGAGGTTGCACAGGGCTATAAGGATGTCAAAGAGCGCTCTGCAATTGTGCGTTTCAAGGTAAAGGGTGAGGACGCATACTTCTTAGCATGGACAACTACACCATGGACACTGCCGTCAAATGTTGCACTTTGTGTAAATCCAGACGATACTTACTGTAAGGTAAAGGCAGCAGATGGCTATACCTATTACATGGCAGAGGCACTTCTTGAGAACGTACTTGGCCGTCTTAAGACAGAGGATGCGCCGGCATATGAGATTCTTGAGACTTATAAAGGAAAGGATCTTGAGTACAAGGAGTACGAGCCGCTGTTTAAGTGTTCTGGAGATGTTGCTGCAAAGCAGAATAAGAAGGGCTTCTTTGTGACATGTGACAGTTATGTTACTATGAGTGATGGTACTGGTATTGTTCACATTGCACCTGCATTTGGTGAAGACGATGCAAAGGTCGGTAGAAAGTATGATCTTCCATTCGTACAGTTAGTAGACAGCAAGGGTGAGATGACTAAGGAGACTCCGTATGCAGGACTTTTTGTCAAGAAGGCAGACCCGGAAGTATTAAAGGATCTGGAAGCAGAAGGCAAGCTTTTTGCAGCACCGAAGTTTGAGCACAGCTATCCTCATTGCTGGAGATGCAACACTCCGCTTATCTACTATGCAAGAGAGTCTTGGTTCATCAAGATGACAGCTGTAAAGGATCATCTGATTGCAAACAACAACACCATCAACTGGATTCCTGAGAGCATCGGTAAGGGTCGTTTTGGCGACTGGCTGACAAACGTTCAGGACTGGGGACTGAGCCGTAACCGTTATTGGGGAACACCACTGAATATCTGGCAGTGTTCATGCGGTCATATGCATGCTATCGGAAGCAAGGAAGAATTAAAGAAGATGTCACCAGACTGTCCGGATAATATTGAGCTTCATCGCCCATTCATCGATCAGGTTCATGTTACCTGTCCGAAGTGCGGAAAGCCGATGACAAGAGTACCAGAAGTAATCGACTGCTGGTTTGACTCAGGATCTATGCCATTTGCACAGTATCATTATCCATTTGAGAATAAGGAAGTCTTCGAGAAGAATTTCCCAGCTGACTTTATCAGTGAGGCAGTAGACCAGACAAGAGGATGGTTCTATTCCCTGCTTGCAATCTCAACTCTTTTATTTGACAAAGCACCTTATAAGAACGTTATCGTTCTTGGCCATATTCAGGATAAAGACGGTCAGAAGATGAGTAAGTCCAAGGGCAACGCCGTTGACCCAATGGATGCACTGCGCCAGCACGGAGCAGATGCAATCCGCTGGTACTTCTACTCCAATTCCGCACCGTGGCTTCCAAACCGTTTCCACGATGATGCAGTAAAGGAAGGCCGCAGCAAGTTCATGGGTACTCTGTGGAACACCTACGCTTTCTACGTACTGTATGCAAACATCGACAACTTCAATCCGATGGAGCACACATTAGATTATGATAAGCTTTCTGTTATGGATAAGTGGATTTTGTCTAAGTTAAACTCTACGATTCAGACATGCGACAGCAGCCTGGAAAACTACAAGATTCCGGAGACTGCAAAGGCACTTCAGGAATTTGTCGATGATCTTAGCAACTGGTATGTGCGCCGCAGCCGTGAGCGCTACTGGGCAAAGGGAATGGAGCAGGATAAGGTGAATGCCTATATGACGCTGTATACCTGTCTTACTGAAATTGCAAAGGCAGCAGCGCCGATGATTCCGTTTATGACAGAGGAAATCTATCAGAATATCGTTGTAAAGGTAGATCCATCCGCACCGGAGAGCATCCATCTGTGTGATTATCCAAAGGCAAATGAGGCACATGTAGACAAGGAACTTGAAGCAGACATGGATCTTGTTTTAAAGGTTGTTGTTCTTGGCCGTGCATGCCGAAACAGTGGAAACATGAAGAACCGTCAGCCGCTTGCAAATATGTTTGTAAAGGCACCATTTACATTAAACGAGTTCTTTAAGGATATCATTGCAGACGAGTTAAATATTAAGGCAGTTACATTTACAGACGATGTACGTTCCTTTACTACCTACACCTTTAAGCCGCAGCTTCGTACAGTAGGTCCGAAGTACGGAAAGCTTCTTGGAAAGATCCGCACCGCCCTTTCTTCTGTAGACGGCAATGCCGCTATGGATGAGTTAAAGGCAAATGGTTCTGTTACCTTTGATTTTGATGGCGAGAAGGTTGTTCTTACTGAGGAAGATCTTTTGATTGATATGACACAGAAGGAAGGCTATGTAACAGAGAGCAATCAGGATGTTACAGTTGTATTAGACTGCAACTTAACACCAGAGCTGCTTGAGGAAGGCTTTGTAAGAGAGATCATCAGTAAGATCCAGACGATGCGTAAGGAAGCAGGATTCGAGGTAACGGATCACATCACAGTCGGCTACAAGGACAATGCAAAGATTGAGTCCATCTTCAGCAAGTATGCAGATGAGATTTGTGCAGATGTACTTGCAGATAAGCTGACAGATAGTGAGATCAGCGGCTACACTAAGGAGTGGAGCATCAACGGCGAGACTGTTGTACTCACTGTCAGCAAGGAATAAACCTAAGGAGGATGAAATGAAAACAACGATTGATAAGGCTGAGCTGAAAAAGCAGATCATCTACAACGTAAAGACCCTGTACAGAAGAACCATCGATGAGGCAACTCCGCAGCAGGTTTTTCAGGCAGTATCCTATGCACTGAAGGATGATATCATTGATCAGTGGATTGCAACTCACAAGGAGATTGAGCGCACTGACGCAAAGACACTGTATTATCTTTCAATGGAGTTTCTGATGGGCCGTGCTCTTGGAAACAACATTTTAAATTTATGTGCACAGAATGAGGTAAAAGAAGTTCTTGAAGAACTTGGTTTTGATCTGAATACTATCGAGGATCAGGAGCCGGATCCAGCACTTGGAAACGGTGGTCTTGGACGTTTGGCAGCATGCTTCTTAGATTCTCTTGCAACACTTGGTTACCCGGCATATGGCTGTGGAATCCGTTACAAGTATGGTATGTTTGCACAGAAGATCGAGGATGGTTATCAGAAGGAAGTTCCGGATAACTGGTTAAAGGATGGCTATCCATTTGAGATCCGCCGTGCTGAGTATGCTTGTGAGGTTAAGTTTGGCGGCTACGTAACAGTAACAAAGGACGAGACAGGAAGAGAGCATTTTGGACAGGCAGGATATCAGTCTGTTCGTGCCGTACCATATGATCTGCCAATCGTAGGTTATGGAAACAACGTTGTAAATACACTTCGTATTTGGGACGCAGAGCCAATCAATACCTTTAACCTGGATTCTTTTGATAAGGGTGATTATCAGAAGGCAGTTGAGCAGGAGAACCTGGCAAAGAATATCGTAGAGGTACTTTACCCGAATGATAACCACTATGCAGGAAAGGAGCTGCGTTTAAAGCAGCAGTACTTCTTCATTTCAGCTTCCTTACAGACAGCTGTAAACAAATATAAGAAGACTCATAATGGCGATGTTACAAAGATGTACGAGAAGGTTGCATTCCAGATGAATGATACCCATCCGTCTATGGCAGTAGCAGAGCTTATGCGTATCCTTATGGATGAGGAGAATCTGACATGGGAGGCTGCATGGGAAATCACAACAAAGTGCTGTGCTTACACCAACCACACCATCATGGCAGAGGCTCTTGAGAAGTGGCCAATCGAGCTGTTCTCACGTCTGCTTCCGCGTATTTACGGAATCGTTGAGGAGATCAACCGCCGTTTTGTACAGGAAATCGAAGCTACTTACCCAGGTAATCATGAGAAGATCGCAAAGATGGCAATCATCTATGACGGTCAGGTTCGCATGGCTCATCTGGCAATCGTAGGTTCCTACTCTGTAAACGGTGTAGCAAAGCTTCATACAGAAATTCTGGAGAAGCAGGAGTTAAAGGACTTCTACCAGATGATGCCGGAGAAGTTTAACAACAAGACAAACGGTATCACACAGAGACGTTTCCTGCTTCATGCAAACCCACTGCTTGCAAACTGGGTAACTGATAAGATCAGCGATGCATGGATCACTAACCTTCCGGAGATCTCAAAGCTTAAGCTGTTTGTAGATGATCCGAAGAGCCAGCAGGAGTTCATGAACATTAAGTATCAGAACAAGGTTCGTCTTGCAAAGTATATCAAGGAGCACAACGGAATCGATGTTGATCCTCGTTCCATCTTTGATGTACAGGTAAAGCGTCTGCATGAGTATAAGAGACAGCTCTTAAACATCCTGCACGTTATGTACATTTACAATGAGTTAAAGAGCCATCCAGATATGGAGTATTATCCACATACCTTTATCTTTGGTGCAAAGGCAGCAGCAGGCTATCGCCGTGCAAAGCTGACCATTAAGCTGATCAACTCTGTAGCAGATGTCATCAACAATGATAAGTCCATCAACGGCAAGATCAAGGTAGTCTTCATTGAGAACTATCGTGTATCAAATGCAGAGATCATCTTTGCAGCAGCTGATGTTTCAGAGCAGATTTCTACCGCATCTAAGGAGGCATCTGGTACTGGTAACATGAAGTTTATGTTAAATGGTGCAATCACCTGCGGTACACTTGACGGTGCAAACGTAGAGATTCTTGAGGAAGTTGGCAAGGACAACGCAGTTATCTTTGGTATGACCGCAGATGAGGTTATCAACTATGAGAAGAACGGCGGATATGATCCAATGCAGATCTTCAATGAGAATCAGGAGATTCGTCAGGTTCTTATGCAGCTGATCAATGGCTTCTATTCACCACAGGATCCAGAGCTGTTCCGCGATATCTACAATTCACTGCTTAATACCTACAGCAGCGACCGCGCAGACACATACTTCATCCTCAAGGATTTCATGTCATATCATGAGGCACATATGAAGATCAACGAGCTGTATCAGGATCAGACAAGATGGGCACACATCGTTATGATGAACACCGCATGCAGCGGAAAGTTCACATCTGACCGTACCATCCAGCAGTATGTTGACGAGATCTGGGAGCTTGATAAGGTAACAGTTGAACTGTAATGAATTGGAAATATGCAGTGCGCGTATAAAATTGTGCAATGCAGAAAACAATAAGATAGAAGTTTAAATGCCATCGGGGGCAGGGTAATGCGGCGTTAAAAGTCACATTCCCTGTCCCTGTTTGCTTTATGAAAGGAGAAAATCATGAGAAAAACAGGACTTATTATTTTAATGACAGCGGCAGCACTTTCTATGAGCGCATGCAGCAGCACTAAAAAGCCAGAGTCAACAAAGCCATCAGGCACAGTGGCAGCAACTGAAAAGGAAACCGTAAAGAAAACTGAGAAGGAAACTGAGAAATCAACTGAGAAAGCAACTGAAAAGAAGACAGAAGCGCAGACTGAGGAGCAAACAGAAAAAGAGACAGAAACAAAAGAGACGTTATCTGAGAGTGAATCAGAGGCAGCAGCAACTGATGAAAATGTTTTGCAGTTAGATGCAGAGCTTAGTGAGCTGTTAGATAAGATGTATGCAATCAAGGGCCCAGATTTTGATGTGGAAACTGACACTGTTGATTTTGATGATGAGTATGCAGTGTCTTCCTATACAGGTCTGACGATGGATGATGTGAAAAAGCTTGATGCAGCAATTGTATCTGAGCCAATGATGGGTTCACAGGCATATTCACTTGTGCTTGTTAGACTTAAGGATAAGGCAGATGCAGCTGATATTGCACAGAAAATGGCAGATGGAATTAATCCGCGCAAGTGGGTATGTGTAGAGGCAGATGAGCTGACTGTAGTATCAAAAGATAATATTATTATGCTTTTTATGGCAGATCATGAGCTTTATAGCATGGACGATGCTGTATCTGCGTTCACAGAGGTATGTGGTAATCCAGACAATACCTATCAGCCAAAATAAAAAAAATTAAAATGTTATTTTCCGGACTTCCATTTTTATATTATTTCCTTCCGGCGGTGCTGGTGTGCTATTTTGCCGCACCGCGGAAATTGAAAAATGCAGTGCTTTTTGTGTTCAGCCTGATTTTTTACGGATGGGGAGAGCCGCGCTATATTGTGCTTATGATTGTGTCAATTTTTAGTGGTTTTGTTTTTGCACTTATGATTGAAAAAAAGCAGAATAAAAAAAGCGGATTCATCCTCATGTGGATTTCTGTGGCAGTAAGCCTGTCATTTCTTCTTATATTTAAATATGCTGATTTTTTAATTGAGAATGTGAATCAGCTGCCAGGTGTGTCACTGCCTCTTTCTAAGCTGTCTCTTCCAATAGGAATAAGTTTTTATACATTTCAGATCATCAGTTATACGGTAGATGTCTGGAGAGGAGACACTAAAGCCCAAAGAAACATTATTTCATTTGGAACATATGTATCGCTATTTCCGCAGCTGATTGCGGGACCGATTGTGCGATACACGGATATTGAAAGAGAGCTGCAGGAAAGAAAGCATAGCTTCACACTTGCTGCATCAGGCATACAGCGCTTTTTGATAGGATTAAGCAAGAAGGTACTGATTGCAAATGTACTGGGAGAACTGACAGATATCTGTCTAAAAACATCGCAGCCAAGCATAATATTTTGGTGGATGTATGCAACAGCGCTTGTACTTCAGATTTATTTTGATTTTTCAGGCTACAGCGATATGGCGATTGGACTAGGACGCATTTTTGGCTTTCAGTTTCCAGAAAATTTTAATTATCCTCTGATTAGCCGCAGCATAAAAGAGTTCTGGCGCAGATGGCATATCAGTCTGGGCAGCTGGTTTCGCGATTACGTTTACATTCCTCTTGGAGGAAGCCGCGTAAAGACTGGACTTTATGTGCGAAATGTCATAGCTGTGTGGATGCTTACAGGACTGTGGCATGGCGCATCATGGAACTTTGTCGTGTGGGGAGCAGGTTTTGGAGTGCTTCTTTTGTGCGAGCGCTTTTTATGGGGAAAATGGCTGGAACGAATGCCGTCCATTATTTCACATTTGTATTTGCTTTTTATCATCTTACTTAGCTTCATTCTTTTTTCAGCAGATACAATACCACAGGCTATGCATCGAATAGGCGGATTGTTTGGCTTAGGAAAACTGCCAGTCATATCAGTACAAAGCATGTATTATCTAAGAAGCTACGGGCTGCTGCTTATTTTTGCAGCAATCGCAGCAACACCGCTGCCAGTGACAGCATTTAATAGATTTATGAAAACAAAGGCAGGAAGTATTTTTTATTGGGCGATGCCGATTGTGCTTGTAGGACTATTTTTGTTGGCAACTGCCTTTTTAGTGGACGGCTCATATAATCCATTTTTATATTTTAGGTTTTAAGCATTGGGGAGAGTTTATGATAAAAAAAGAAAAACAACATGCTATTGTCACATTGCTTATAACAGGACTTACATTTGGAATACTTTGCCTTGCAGCATGGTTTCATACGCCAAATCAGATATCTGTTTCTGAGCGAAGACGTCTGGCACAGCTTCCCGCGCTTACAAAAGACAGTGTGGGAAAGGGAAACTTTATGAGTGGCTTTGAGCGCTACAGTCAGGATCAGTTTCCATTTCGTGAAGCATTCAGAAAGCTAAAAACGAAAGCACTGTTTTCTTTGTATCAGCAAAAAGATGTTCATGGAATTTATGTTGCAGACGGCTATGCAGCATCAATAGAAAGTGAAATCAATGAGGCTTCCGTGTCACATGCAGTTAATGCATTTGAGCATGTCTATACACAGTATTTAAAAAATGGCAGCCATGAAATTTATGCGGCAATAGTACCAGATAAAGGATATTATCTTGCAGCGAAAAATGGGTATCCAGTGATGGATTACGATAAGTTTTTTAAATACTTTGAAAATGGGATGCCATATGCGAAGTTTATTGATCTTACACAAACGCTGTCTCTTGAGGCATTCTATTTTACAGACAGTCATTGGCGTCAGGAAGCACTGATAGAAACAGCCAACCAGATAAAAAGAAATATGAAAAATGATACTTTATCAGATGACTATGATATTTGTCAGGCAGCAGATTCTTTTTATGGCGTATACAGTGGTCAGGCGGCACTTCAAGTAACACCTGACAAGATTATGTATATAGGCAGTGAAATCATTTCACAGGCACAGGTTTATAATTATGAGACGAAAAAGACAGGCGGTGTTTATGACTGGGATAAGCTGACAGGCTATGATCCTTATGATTTTTTCCTGTCAGGTCCATCAGCACTTCTTAGGATTGAAAATCCTAAGGCAGCAGAAAAGAAAAATCTAATCGTCTTTCGTGATTCCTATGGCAGCAGTCTGATTCCTCTTTTAATTGATTCCTACAGCAGTATAGTAGTTGTAGATCTTCGTTATATCTCGCAAAAAAAACTTGGAGAATTAATTGATTTTGAATCAGATGAAATGGCAAATGCGGACGTGCTGTTTTTATATGGAACTATTTTATTAAATGACAGCAGTACGATTAAAAAATAAAAAAATCCAATAGGCGGAATATTCATCCGGCCTATTGGACTTTTTTATTTATTGATAATCAAAAATCCATTCCAAAAAGTCAATGGAAGTCTGAAGTCTTGACGTGTTGACAGCAATGCCAAGGTAACATGGTGTACCTAACAGACAATTTTTATTTACGATACGAGTATCACTAACGTCTATTGCGGCTGCGTACTGACCAAGAACATTGCCTGCTTCATCAGTGCGGCTTAAGTAAAGGATACGATCCTGTTCCTTTAAGTACTGGAAGAATGCCGGCGGAAGTGTTTCCTCAAGATCGGCAAATAAGGTATTATCTTCCTCACCGACACCATAATAATTGACAAATGCAGTATTGCCGCCGAGTACATCAAGATCGTGAGCGGCTGCCATTGCCATTACCTTCATCATAGAGGTATAGGAAGCCTCGTCTGATCCGCTAAAGTCAAGATATTCTGTCAGATTAAAGTTGATCTGATAGTCTTTAAGACTCATATCCTCATATGCGGCAAATTCTTTTTCAAGGGAATCAACATCAGCATTATCTGATAAGTAGTTGTTATAAACATGAACCTGCACGATAAATGGACGGCTGTTTCTGATTACGGACACGGTGATACTAATCACAATGGCGATCACACCTATGATCACAAATACTGGAACCTTATAATAGCTCCAGAAATATTCCCATCCATCCTTAAAGCCCATCGACTTCATTTTGGCAATTTCAGATTTAAAACTGTGCTTTTCACTTTTTACCGGGTTAAATTCCTCCTTTTTGGGTTGTTTTTTGCTTGGGTCATCTGCTTCAATTCTCATATTTTAATCCATGCCTTTCTGTGGTATAAGAAGTATGATACTAGTGTAACACAGTTTTTGCGATATGGAAATGAAAATAGTATGATTAGTATAAAATAATCATAAAATCTGCATCATTCGTTTGCATTTTTAAGAATCCTCATATATAATAAAACCTATGAGCGGCAAATAAAAAATATAGCCGTCCGGGAGCGTCTGCGTGATCGCAGCGCAATATGTGAAAAAGGAATAGAGGTACTTATAATGGGAAGCTTGTTTAATCTTGACAATCCAATTTGGCGGTTTATGGGAAAACTCGTAGATGTGTTTATCCTGACACTTTTGTGGGCTGTCTGCTGTATCCCGATCATTACGATTGGACCAGCATCAACTGCGGTGTATTATGTAACACTGAAACTTGTGAGGGATGAGGAGTCGTACACAGTAAGAAGCTTCTTTAAGTCCTTCAAGGAAAACTTCAAGCAGGGAAGTGTGATCGGTATCATTATGACACTGCTTCTTGTATTCTTCTTGTATGATATTTATGCATACTTCATGATGGGTACACAGATCAGCCGTATTCTTGGAATTGTATTCCTTGGAATTTTCTTACTGTATCTGATCACACTCGTTTATGTATATCCGCTTCAGGCAAAGTTTTACAATAAGATTCGCTTCACACTCAGAAATGCATTGTTCATCGGTGTAAAGCATATCTTCCGCAGCCTGGCAATGATTATTATTGCAATAGCTGTTATCGTGGGATGTCTGTTCTTCCCACCATTGATCTTATTAAGCTATGGTCTGATTGCATTTTTACAGTCATACTTCTTGGTAGTAATTTTTGATAAGTATATCCCGAAGGAAGACGAGGCAAATGGCGATTCTGTAGTCGCAGAGGCTAAACGTGAGTTAGAGGCACAGGAAGCAGAAGAAGGCGAGCAGGTTCATATCGTTATGACCCAGCAAGATCAGCAGCCAGCAGATACACAGGTCTTCTCAAGAGAGATGTTTGCATCAAGAGAACCTAAAGAAGAAACAGACAGCGCAGACACACAGGATAATAAAGAAGAGCAAAAATAAAAGTAAAAGCGAGACAGTTGGTGAAAGCCAGCTGTCTTTTTTTTGAAAAAATTTTGGTTTTGTAAGAAATTTATTTCCAGATTTTGTCTTATATGGTATAAGGTTTTATATACAGCCGCAGAGAAGAAAGAGAGGACAGGGGGATGACAGATATTGACATTATCAGGTTGTTGTGGATACGAGACGAGATTGCAATTGAAGAGCTTGAAATAAATTATGGACATTACTGCAGACAGATTTCATGGGAAATTGTACAGAACCGTGAGGATGTGAGTGAATGTTTAAATGATACTTGGTGGAAAACATGGTGCAGCATTCCAGAAAACAGACCAGATTCGCTTCGAGCATATGTCGCAAGGATCACAAGAAATTTATCGCTTAACAAGATAATTCATAATAAGGCATGGAAACGCGGATATGGAAAAATTAGTGCAATTGAGCAGGAAGTTGGTGATCTTATCGGTGAGGACGCTATTAGCCGTATGATTGACAGAGATGATTTTGTGCAGCGTCTGAATGGATTTCTGGAAAAACAGACAAGAACAGATCGGATGATTTTCGTGCTTCGATTTTGGTATATGGAGACACCACGGGAAATTGCAAAGCATATGGGGTTAAAAGAAAAAAATGTTTATAACACATTGTATCAGATGAGAAAGCGTTTCAGAGTTTATTGGGAACAAAGTGGAAAGGAGGACACTGTTTATGAAAAGGCATGATTTTGAAAGCACATCTAAGAAAAATGCAAAAGAGCAAACACCTGAAATGGCAGAGCGAGAACAGGAAATTTTGATGTGGATGGGCGATATCCGTGATGATTTTATTTTAGAGGCGGAGGATTACAAGCACTATCAGAGCGATAAAAGTGTGCCAGGATATTTTATTGTAGGTGGTACACTGGCCGCGGCAGCGGCAATTTGTACGGCAATATTCTTTCAGACAGGCAGAAATCGAATCGATCATTCAAATGTTCCGATGCAGCTTCCATATCAGACAGAAGAGACAAAGGAAATTGAGTGGGAGACAGAGGAAGAGACGACAGAAGCAGAGACGACAGAAGAAGAGACGACACAAGCAGAAACAACAGAAGCAGAGACAACAGAAGCTGCATCACAGGAAACAACAAATGAGGATGGCAGTCTTTCTGCTGCAGCGAGTGAAACATTTGCCAACAACCTTCCAATCGCGGAAGATGAATATTTGGTGCTGACGACAGGAGAAGGCAGCTACAATTGGCTGGGTGGAGATATGGTTCTTGCGCTTGATTCTTCTGGAGAGGAAGTTTTAAGACTTCCTGGCTATGGAATCACAGGAAATATTGCATATATTAGCAATGGAATGATCGTGGACGAAAATACACCGCTTGTTTTGTATACTGGATATGAGGACGGAGCTTTTGATGACAGCGATTATGCGAGTGCACAGATGGGAATCTATTCTCTGAAGGATCGAAAGTGGATTGTGGAGCCGGCTAGGCAGAGCGTGACTCTTTTTAGTGATTCTGTGTATATGATTGGATCTGATGTCGGCAATTTGTATCGAACAGATGGAACCTGCATAGAGGAAGGGGCAGAGAATGTGACTTTGCAGGGCAACTTTATTATCAGCAGACGTGCCGTGTATGACAAGACAGGACAGCTGCTTATTATGATTCAGGAAAATGAGAGTGTTCGGATCGTGATGTACGATGAGATTTTAATAAGTCAGTATTTTACAGATGGAAGTCATTATACGAAATGTGTGAATGCGCAAGGTGAGACCATGTGGATAGAGCAATCAGGACTGACATGGACTGGTGGGGAAGCTGGCTGGAGAATTTATAATAGTTGGAGCGATACGAATGGAAAAGGACTTTTAACAGCTATGGATGATGACAATACATTTAAAATTGTTTTGTCAGAAGATGAATTTTTTGCTAAAAATCCAGATGCACAAGGAAATGGTTTGCGTCTTCTTACGGTAACAGTAAACAATGAATGGCGATACGAGTTCTTTTTAGAGACAACATCCGCCGAGCATCAGAAAATATATTATTATCGGTGCGATGATGAATTTAATATAATAGATATTTATCCGCAAAATCAGATTTCTCTCAGTAACAGGTATAATGAAGCGTGCTTATGGTACTGGGGATTAGATGAAAGTGGTAATGGATTTGTAGAAAATCTTATAGAGGGAAATAAAATAAAAGTTGATGCAGAAATCATGAATGAGATCCTGCAATGTTCAGATGTACAGCTTATGCACGGGGAAAATATAGTTGGACTTTTGTTTGATCAAAATAAGAAATTTTTATACGGAAACGATAACGCTACTCATGTTATCAGTGAGAATGGAGGAATCACGGCACGCATAGCGAGCCAGAAGAATGTGGGTGCAGCAGGAGTCGACATACTTTCAATTGCATATGCAGAAAAAGAGTATTCTGAAATTTTGTATTACTTACCTGATGGCACAGTACTTGATGGTTACGGCACTATTTTATTTATGAATGAACAAATGAAATGTGTTCAGGAAGTAGGTCGTATCGTAATAAGAGACAGCATGGGAAATGTGCGCAAAGAAATTGATATAAATTAAGTGACAAATTTGTCACGAAAGAGTAAGAGAGATGTCACCTAGATGCGATAAGATAATGGAAACACTAAAAAGAAGGGAGAAGTTTTGGAGAAAGAAAAAATGAATGAAAAAAAACAAAAGCAAAGAGGCTTGAAACAGGGATTTGAGCTGATTTATAAATATCGCTTTGTGTTATCATTTTTGCTGTTAATCATGTTGGTTTCATTCAAAATCAGCGGATCGTCCATGGGATGTTGGAAGTTGTTTTTGGGAGATGGCGAAAGCGGTATTCGTTGGGGAGAACCGCGTGTCTGGCGAAGTGATGAGTGGGGAACATTGACGCCGCTTTGTTTTCGTCAGCAATATAATACGCTTGGCGCGTATAATCGCTATAGTCAAACACTTGGCAGTATATTGACAGATAACATGCTCGTGTATGGACAGCCATCGTGGGATATTCTGACATTATTTCGCCCATTTTATTGGGGATATCTTTTCTTTGGAAGCGAGAGAGGACTTTCATGGTTTTGGTGTTCACGTCTGATCGTGCTGTTTTTGTCATGGTTTGAGCTAGGAATGCTGATTACTGATGGGCAGAAAAAATTATCTGTAATGTTATCAATCTGTGTGAGCTTTGCACCATTTTTGCAATGGTGGTTTGCAATCAATGGACTTGTTGAGATGCTGATTTACGGTGCTTGTTTTGTGCTTGGAAGTAACTATTTGGTATCACATACATTTAATCCAAGAAAAATCGCAGTGGCAGTCGGTATGGCAGTTTGCGCGGTAGGATATGTTTTGACATTTTACCCGACATGGATGGTGCCAGTGGCATGGGGCTTTGTTCCATTATTTTTATGGGTTATCATTTGGAAATTTAACAGGAAAGTGTTAAGACGAGTTGATGTGGTGCCATGGCTTCTTATTTTCGTGATTACAGCTGCAGGTCTTACAATACTTGCGGTCACCTCATGGGATGTGATTACAGCAGAATTAAATTCAGTTTATCCTGGAAATGCACCTTCGTCATCAGGCGGTACAGGTCTTTTGTGGATGATGAAATACCCGATTTCGCTTGTTAGCAGATTTAGCATGAATGAACTAATTGTAGAAAATTCATCCATCATTTGTTTTGCACCAGCAGGATTTATACTCGCACTGTGGGTAATCATTAAAGAAAAAAAGAAAGATCCTTTACTCATTCTTTTGCTCGGAATGAATCTGTTTTTGGCCTGGTACTATTGTGTTGGTATTCCTAAATGGCTTGCCAAAATGCTGCTGCTTAGCTTTGTAAATTCAAATCGCGGGCCGCAGGTGTTAGGCTTTCTTCGCTTGACTCTGTTTGCCAGAGCTGTCGCATTAAAAGAAAAAGCACCTAAAAGATGGTTAGCAGCATCGGCAGCTGTCATTTCATCAGCTGTACCGATGAGATTAGCCTTGGGATTTACAAAGTATGAGCCGGGAGGACTTAGATATGAGTATTTTGATACAGCAGAGAAAATTGTAGTTGTCTGGGCAATTCTGGCAGTTGTTTTTTTTCTGCTATATCGGGCAAGAAAAAGCAAGTACACAATGGCAGTTTTGGGAGTATGCACAGTAGTATTAGCATCATCAATTTGGATAAATCTAGTTGCAAAGGGGGTACCTGAAATTACGAAAAGTGAAACGATGCAGCAAATTCGTGATCTTGTAAAAGAGGATCCTCAGGCAATATGGCTTGTCGTAGATATGGCATACCCGGCTACTAACATTCCTGCGATGGCAGGAGCAGATTGCCTGAATACAACGCAGACATATCCTCAGAAAACGCGCTGGGAGATGTTAGATAAGGAAGGAGAATATGAAGATATCTACAATAGGTATTGCCATATTAGAGCATCATTTGGAAGCAAGACGATGCTTGAGTTAGTCAGTACAGATTATGTAGAAGTAACACTTTCACCAGAGGATCTAAAGAAATTAAATATCAGATATATAGTCAGTACAAATGATTTTGATGAAAAAATAGCAGCTGGAACAACTAATATTTTTACAGACAGTGGCATTGAATTTCAAAAGTACTATGAAGGAGCACAGCTATCAATATATGGATGTGTTTATTAAAAATTGCAGTGTACCAATTTGAAAGGAGGAGAGGACATGGATGATATTGCTGTATTGATACCCTGCTATAATGAGGACAAAACAATTGAAAAGGTGGTATCAGATTTTAAGCGTGTGCTGCCTGACGCCATCATCTATGTGTATGACAATAATTCAACAGATGATACAGAGAAGCTTGCAAAAAAGCAGGAGCTGTAGTGCGTCATGAATATCAGCAGGGAAAGGGAAATGTAGTGCGCAGAATGTTTCAGGAAATTGATGCACATTGCTACATACTTGTGGATGGGGATGACACCTATCCAGCAGAATCTGCTGTAAAGATGGTAAAGCTTGTACAGGAACACAATGCGGATATGGTAGTTGGAGACAGATTGTCATCTACTTATTTTGAGGAAAACAAGCGCCCATTCCACAATATAGGCAATTGTCTTGTTCGGGGAATGGTATCAAAACTTTTCCACGGAAGCATACGCGATATAATGACGGGGTATCGTGCATTCAGCTACCGTTTTGTGAAAACATTTCCGATTTTATCATGTAGGTTTGAGATAGAGACAGAAATGAGTATTCATGCGATTGACAAGCGTATGCAGGTGGAAAACGTAGTTATACCATATCGTGATCGGCCAGAAGGAAGCGTGTCAAAGCTGAATACCTTCTTAGATGGCTGGAGTGTAATTAAGACGCTGATTCGCCTTTTTCGTATTTACAATCCATTTGCCTTCTTCGGTATAATAAGCATAATATTGTTTCTAATTTCGCTAGTAATGTTTGTGCCAGTATTAATTACATATATTGAAACAGGCCTTGTGCCGCGCTATTCAACACTGATTGTCAGCGGATTTTTGTCAGTCGCAGCAATACAGCTGGCAGGCGTTGGAATATCACTCCAAAATATGCTTCACAAAAATCGCCAGGACTTTGAATTAGAGCTGTATCATGCAGAAATTCAGGAGCGAACAGAAAAAGATTGTAAATAAAGTGTTTTTGCGGGTCCCAAGCTCAAAGCCTTTAGTGCAAGCACGAACGGCTTTTGGAACTTTTGACCCTGGTATCATAAAAAATAAATCGCCTTCATATACTAGTAATAGGGCCAGTCGGTCAGGTCAAAACCGACTGAAAGCGGCAAAGCCCAATATCAGTATATGGAGGCGATTATGTTAGAGCTGCAGAAAAAACAGATACATATGAGCAGGAGCAAAAATACAGTGAGTGCGCAGGTCACATTTGATGAGGATTTTAATATTCCAGATGCGAAGCCAGATGTGGGAAGCGTACTGCTAAAGCAGGCAGATGCCGTGATGGAGGAACTTCGCCAGCTTTCAGAAAAGGTAATCATAAAAGGACGGCTTGACTTTGAAATTTTATATGCCGTAGAGGGTTCTGGCAGAATGAAAAATTTGTCTGGTGCACTTACATTTGAAGAAAACGTAAGCTATCCAGGACTTGAGCCGGGCGATTATGTGCGCTGCCGCACAAAGGTGGAAGATATCAGTATTCGTGTTGTCAACTCAAGAAAGCTTCATATCAGTGCCGTGCTCGGCGCGGAACTTTTTGCTGCATCAGCACAGCTTGAGGAGGCAGCAAGATCGCTTTCAGGAAAAGAAGATATCGCTGTACTTGGAAAAGATATGGAAGTGGTGTCTTTGCAGCTGCAAAAAAAGGATACGTTTCGTATGGAGGATGATGTAGTTGTAGCTCCGGGAAAACCGCTTGCACAGTCACTTTTATGGAAATCACTTAGTCTTAGAAGTATGGAATATCAGGCTCAGGAAGACAAAATGCTAATTCAGGCAGAGGCAGCCTTATTTGTAATTTACGAGGCTGGACAGGAACAGCTTCCTATGCAGTGGATGGAAAAGACGATCTCATTTACAGGAGAACTGCCGCTTGTTGGATGCCGTCATGAGATGATTCCATCGGTGGAGCCAGTTTTGATAAAAAAAGAGATTAGTATTCATCCAGACGAGGATGGAGAAAATCGAATATTCCATGTGGAAGCAGTAGTGGAGCTTGATATGAAGCTGTATCTTGAGGAAAAGGTACATTTGCTCTGTGATGCATATTCGACAACAAAAGAAGTAGACACAAGCTACAAGACGGCTCATTTAGAAACACTTCAGATGAAAAATAAAGCAAAGTGCAGAATCACTGAAAAGATTCCGCTTCACAGCACTGACACCATGCTCCAAATTTGTCACAGTGAAGGAACAGTGTCAATTGATCGGGCAGAAATTGTATCAGAAGGCATTCGTGTGGAGGGTGCTGTCTATGTGACTGTATTATATCTGGCAGCAAACGATGAGCGGCCAATGCAGGCTGCGGCAGGTGTGATTCCGCTCAGCCACGTAATTGAAGCAGGCGGAATTACGCCGGGCAGCTGTTTTACTATAAGCCCGATGTTAGAACAAATTACAACAATGATTGCGCCGGGCGGTCAGGGAGAAGTACGTGCAGTCATTAGCCTTGATACATTTGTGCTCTCAGAGCATGAAATTTCAGTGCTAGATCAGGTGAGCTTTACAGGTGAACAGATTGATCCAAATGATTTTCCAGGCATGATCGGATACATTGTACAGCCAGGCGATAATCTTTGGTCAATAGCAAAAAAATATAGAATGAGCATTGAGCGAATCCGCGAGGTTAATCAAGATAATACAAAAGCAGATTCATTAAATGCGACCGCTTCCAGTATGCAAAAAGAAGGAAAATCGCCAGAAGAGCTTTGCACAAAGCCAGGACAAAAACTTCTTCTGGTGCGATAAGAGAATTGTAATAGGGAATATTAGAATAATGATAGGATAGGAACATTTGTTGACGTATTGCATAATATAATAGTGTAACGCAGCAGGGCGGATACCGCAGGTTGCGCAAGAAACTGCCGGCTGCTTCTGATAGATCTTACCCGGTCCGAAAGGACCGGATACATAATCAGAAGCAGCCGGTTTTGTGTTGTCATAAAAAATAGCTAATATTTTTTTTGTCGTCAAATGTAATTTTTTAAATACGGACGTAACTGGTGGATGGACCCGAACCAACTTTTGCAATATATCCACTCTTGACCAGATCTGTCAACGTTCTTTCTACGGTAACTTTGCTTATATCAGGGCAAAGCTCCATGATTTCTTTCTTGGTAATCTTGCCAACCTTATTGTCAATAGTTGCCTTAATTCTATCAGGCTTAGATAGGGTGCGGTGCTTCAGATGTTCTATACGACTTTCAAATTCATTGTATGCTTTCAGCATGATACCCAGATAATATTTAACAAAAGGCTCATAGTTATTTTCTTTTTCATGCCATCCAGTAGAACTTGCTTGAAGGGCTTCATAATATGTTTCTTTTGTGTTTTCTATCAGCATTTCCATACTGACATATTTTCCAACAATGTAACCTGCCTTATAGAACAGCAGTAGAGTCAGCAGGCGACTCATTCTGCCATTTCCGTCATTGAAAGGATGGATACACAGGAAGTCCAATATGAACATCGGGATCAAAACTAACTTATCAATGTGGTCAGCTTCCCATGCTTCAAGAAAATGAGTACAAAGTTCATCCATTGCTTCGGCAGTCTGAAATGCTGGAACAGGGATAAAACGTGCTTTTTGGTGACCATCGGCATCTGTTTCTGCAATCACATTATCAGAGTTCTTATAACAGCCGCCAGCAGTCCCATGCGAATAGGAATATAAATCCCGGTGCAGCTGCAAAATAATGTTCGGTCTTGGATTGATATACTCATAGCTATCGTGGATTGTTGCAAGCACTTCACGGTATCCGGCAATCTCCTGTTCAGAGCGGTTACGCGGTTCTGTTTTCTGACGCACCAGTTCTTCCAAACGCGTATCGCTTGTAAATATACCCTCGATTCGGTTAGATGCTCCAGTACTCTGAATCAAAGCAACTTCTAACAGCGTTTTCAGTTCATCTATATTGGCTTCAAGAAATAGTTCCTGTTTGCCTTTGTGTTCGTGGATACTGCCTATCATCTGAACAATTTCAGGTGTCAGTAACTTCGCAGGACTTGTAATATAATCAAACTCTCTCATAAGAATCTCCCTCATTTCAAATTTATCTCCATCATTTTAACAAAAAATGATGGAGATTTCAACAGGTATGATGGAGATAGGCTCTCCACATTCCATTTCCAGTATCCATGGTGTTTTGTTTAAGATAAACTGCCAAATTCGAAAAGAAAACAGTTGGAGTTATCCACAACAGAAACAGGGCTGCGAAAAAACTTTCATTTTTTCGCAGCCCCTTAAAAAGTATTACTGAGCATCCTGAGCATTCTCAGCTAAAAACTCATTGATCTTATCAACCAGATCATCTGGATCAAGTCCGTGAACCTCAGCAGCCTCGCCGATAGACTCAGCCTGAGATGCCGGGCAGCCAAGGCAATGCATACCAGCAGCCATAAGAATCGGAATAACACCGGTGTTTACCTGAAGCAGTTCACCGATTGTAATATCTTTTGAAATCTGTGTCATATTAAAACCTCCATAAAAAATGCTTGGAATCAGACCAAAATGTCTACTCAATCTTCATTATAAAGGGTATCAAATAGAAAAGCAAGGGGATATTTTGCAGTTTTGCGAATGGGTTTATCGTAGAAGTCAATGTTCAAGGAGCTAGGTTATAAAAGCGTTGCGCTGCCTATTGTCCAAAAACGATTTCTGTGTTAGTATGGTTGTAGACTTAAAAGCCATGGAGGACATTTGAGGCATGGAAAAGACAATGACACAAACAGATACACAGGTTAAAGAAAAAAATAAAATAAAAACCCAAACAGAAAGCAGAGCGGACGCACAAGAAAACGAGTATGTGTGGAAAAATGGCCATCCTACAGAGGAGGAAGTACTGTGCCAGTCCAGCTGTATGGGCTTTTTTCGACTTTTTAATAATCTTCGCAAACAGCGTGGAATTAAACTAGAGCAGCTGGTAAACGGTGTAATGACAAGACGAATGCTTTCAACTATAATCAAAGGAGACGGCTATTTTTCCAGAGAAAGCTGGGAATTTCTTATGCACCGAATGGGTGCATTGACTGATTATTTTGAAGCAATTGTGTCGAGAAAAGAACTGGAAGACTGGAGAGAGCGGGAAGACATTTGTTTGTTGGTCTGCGAAAGTCCCAAAGAGGCAAGGACGAAGCTGGAAGCTTATGAAAAGGCACATCCGAAAATGACTTCAATGGCAAAATTATTCTGCCTTAAAATAGAATGGCTATTGAAAAAGGAGACAGCCAGTCCACAAGTGCTTTATGAGCTGGCATGCGAAGCAGTTTGTTGCACGGTAAAAGAAGAGTGGCAGGAACAACTCTCAGGACTTTGGCTGGCACCAGCTGAGCTAGAAGCTATTTTGCTTGTAAGCTGGTCGCTTGGACTTCTGGGAGAAACAGAAAAAGCATTGTTTCTATTTCATCAGGTCTGGAACTATCCTAAGAAAAAAGGCTGGGAAGATCGGATGACGCAATTACTTTGTCCGCAGGCCGCTCTGGTTGGAATACAGCTATATCAGAAGTTGGGCGAATTTCAAAAAGCATTTGATATCGGCAACTCTGCGTTAGAGTTGCTTCGTGAGCAAAATAGCCAGCGCTATGCGTATCCACTTTTTCTGTCATTGATTGATGTGGGAGAAAAATTAAAAGAAACAAACAGAGCACCAGAAAATCTAAAGCAGCTTAAGGATTTTCGAGATGCATTTCAGACTGTGTATCAGGAAAATCATTTGCCGTGTATGCGTGTATGGCAGAGGGGCAGTGTAGAAAATTGCTACGATGTCAGTTTGGTGTTAAAGAGAATGCGATTATCTTTGGAAAAGTCGCAGGAAGAAATCTGCACTGATGAGAATGGAAATGAATTTTTGCAGGCGCGTCATTTATCAAGAATTGAAAAAGGAGAAAATCGTCCGTCAAAAGAAAATTTTCAACTTTTAACCAAAAGGATGGGACAAACATTAGACTGGATCATGCCAATACTGGAAACCGATTCCATCGAAACACTATCCATGCGGCAGGATATGATATATTTGACAAATATGCGCAAATGGGATGAAGTGCAAAAAATATTGGATGTGCTATGCAAAAAAATGGGAACAGAAGCATGCCGAAAGCCGAAGATTCAGCAGGAAATACAATCTATTGATGCAATGAGTTTGCTTAGGATGAAGATGATTTTGACGAAAGAAGCACAAAAGCGTGAAGAGAAAGCTTTGGCATGTACGTTTCCATTAGAGTGGCTATCGCGCAAAGAACTTCCGTTTCTTCAGCGAGAAGAAGGAATGATAATTGGAGATATCGCAAATTTGTATGGAAGAATGGGGAATATTGAATGTGCAGAAAAATTATTCCAGAAACTATATGACGTTTATCATCCACAGCAGCAGTTTTTGAAAATAAATGCGCCGGCATGTTCTGTAATATTAGCGGAATATTCAAAATTTTTAGGAGATGTTGCTCAGTATCAGAAGACATTGGAAATTGACCAAAATAATCTTGAACATGAATTAGCAGCATATTACATAGTTTTTTCTGGAGAACTGTTGTATAACAAGGCATGGGACTATTATGAGTTAGATAAAGAAGAATATAAAGACGCATACCGCCGGGAATTCATTTGCGCCCAGCGGTTTGCAGAATTTTGCAAAAATGAGATGCTTGTTGATTTTTTTGAGCAAAGAGCAAAAAAGTATTTAAATTAATGAGTTTTATTTTTGAGGACCAGGATCAAGATCGGATATCGGAAGTGGTACAGATCCACTATTGCTGCTTTCTCCTGTTTCGGTAGCAGATGTACTTTCCTCTGTTTCTTCTATAGTTTTTTTAAGTTTTAATAAAAATTAGATAAATTAATTTCTGTGATTATGGGAAATGATTTGTCTATTTACGGGAATTAAAAAGATTGATATACTATAAGTAGACAATGTGGTTATGAGTAGTTAACTAATTCGAAATGGAGGATGATTTATATGAAAAAAAGGCTTTCAACATTAATTTGTGTAATGCTATTTTTGTGCCAAAATAGTTTGTACGTGACGGCAGAATCAGCTTCAGCAATTCGAACAGAAAATAAGAAGACAACAAAAGAGCAAGAAACATCAAGTGAAAATGATGAGGAACAGGACGTACTTTGGATTCCGGCAGTTTATCAAGGAATCAATACTGAGTTTGGAACGTATTATGCATATGAAACGAATTTAATTTTTGAAATATCTGATGAAGAAAAAAATCTGATTGCAACAGATTTAATGTGCGAATATATGAATGGCAGATATTATTTAATCTATGATGATAAAGTTTTGTATTATTCAGTAGAAGCAGATGGAATGCATAAGATTATGGCATATGATGAAAAAACCGGAATGATAAAAGAAATTTATTCGGAACCATATAAAGATTCTGCTGCTGAAGATCTTGTCACACCGAATTATTTGTATCTGCTTGGAAAATATAGTGATTATTTAGTGTTTATGGATCAATCATATGAACAGAATTTGCAAGAAGAAAGCGGATTCCTTGTGATTTTGAATCTCAAAGACAAAGAAGAAATAAGAGTAAGAAGTTCTTATTATATGGAAGGAGCATATATTCAGGCAGCTTGCGATAAATTGATCACATCAACTTCTGATGGCGGATATTCAAATCTTTATATGATTGACATGAAAACAGGAGAAATTGAAACAATTAGCGAAAAATGTCGGTCAACCAGTTGGGATTATATAAAAGGAACGGATGTTTATTATTTGGAAAAAAGAAACGGAGAAGATCAGATATATTATCTTGTCTGCTATGATTTAGAGAAAGAAAAAGAAGACTGGAGTATTGAATTAGCAGGAGAATGGTATGAACAGAATGGATGTTTTTGGGGAAATGATCTTCAAGAAAATACATACATTATAACCTATGATGGCGTACAATATCCATATGATGGAGAATGCAAGAGTTTAAATCGAGTGGATGGACAGTATGTAGATTGCACATCAGATGGAAAAATAAGAAAATTAAATGAGGAAACAGGTGAATGGGAAGAGTGGATTGACTATCCCAAGTGGCTCAATTTTGATGTGAATCAATAAAAGAAAGGTATAAGCAATGGAATGAGGCAGAATCTTTTCCATAGGTTCTGCCTTATGAGCATTTATGCAGAATAGTAATATTTTAATAATAAAACCGAGAGGAGAGCGTACAATGAAAAAGATTATGATGAGTTTATTAGCAGGAACCATTCTCTTTGCATCCAGCAATACATTTGCATCGGATGCATCAAATACCCTTGACTTTGATTGGGAAAATGACAGTCAGTATTATTTTCAGTTAAAGGATGTTGGAAGTTCATGGGTGACGAGAGGAAAAGAGGGATATTATATCCGTCTCGGAGATCTTCTCTATTTTGCGGATTTTCAGTTGGAAATGGTATTTCCACTTTGCAGCAAGCCAGAGTGTACGCATCAGGGAGAGGAAAAGATTGCAGATCGTGCAAATTGTGAGGCATATCTTGGAAACTCCGATTGTGGCTATTCACTTCAATATTATCAGGATATGATCTATGGTGTATCGTTATGGGATTTTGCTGAGGAAGAACCATATAGTGATTTTACAGGAAGATTGTATTCTTTTTCATCGGATGGACTTTATCGCAAGGAAGCGGCAGTTCAGGCAGCGTTTAAGCGACCGCCTGTATTGCATCGTGGGTATTGTTATTATGTATATGCAGAAAATAGTTCGGATAATGCAGGAAAAGTTACAACTGTCACGAGATTAGCTCGCCAAAAGGTTGATGGCAGTCAGGAGGAAATTTTATTGGAGGATAACGAAATCAATGCATTGACCGGATTGCTTGCGTATCAGGATTACATTTACTTTACTTATTGGATTGACAATGATCGATACATTTTGATTTATAATACGACAAATGGAGAGACGAGTTATTTATCCGAAGATGGTTACGAGGCAGCATTTTTCTCGTTTGAAGGAGATCATATGTTATTAACATATGCAGGAACAGAAGACGACCAACCTGTTTATGTGGCAGATTTAGATGGAACTGTGACCGGGCAATTAGAAGATTTTTTAATTGAGCCAAATTGTAAGGCATACAGCGATGGAACATATCTTTATGTGGACAACGAATCTCAATATGAGGTATGGACAGGAGAGATTCCGTGGAAAATTTCATATTACGATCGAGATACGCTGGAGTATGTCGGAGATTTGGAGATTGATTCTGAGATTGCGTCACCGGGATTTTTACCAATTGGAGACGAGAACTACACATTTTGGTATAAATTAAAGGACGATGGCGAGACGGAGCAAATTTGGTATTTGGATAAGTCAAAACTGGCAGATCAGATGGCAACGCCACAGCTTTTGTTAGAAGGAAAGACATACAATATGAGTTGGACATCTCTGGAATAAAATAAAAGGCGGAAAAATGGATGACGTTAATAGGGTATGAAGCGAAGAAACTGGCATGTCACAGAGAAATCTTTTTGATTTTAATTGGCTTATTTGTGGTTGCACAGGTGTTATTTGCGCGTTCAAGCCTGATGATACAGTCGGCAGTCACAAAACAGTATTCACAAGAATTAGTGGAGGGCGTGTCAGAAGACAATACGGATTTGGGTCTTTCGTATCAAGTGGAGCAGATGACTCATTACCGTGAGTATTTGGATGGATATCCAGACTATATTCAGACTGTGCTGTCACAGGCCGATCAGATGGAAAAGGTAGCGGTCTTTCAAAAACAGGGAAGCTACGCCATCAGCAATATTCAAAAAACAAAATCGGATTTTGCAAAGCTAGATCAGGTGACACTTTCGGACAATGCACCGTTGTGGATACGAAATGTGTTATGCTGGAATAATGGAATTGCGATTTTGCTGATGCAGGTTCTTGTGATCGTGACAGTATTGTTCGGAGCAGAACAGAAGAATGGAATCGGAAAGCTGTGGGTGGCTCAATACCGTGGCAGAAAGCCAGTTATGGCGGCAAAGTGGAGCTGTCTGCTCGTCATTTCTTTTTTATTAGTTGTGCTTTCATATGTTGGCTTTTTGATTCAGGCGAGACTTCAGTGCAAAGCGGGCGATCTTTTTGCACCGATTCAGTCCTTTGAAGAATTTAAACGCTGTAGTTGGAAGGTGAATTGTCTGCAAATGCTCATCTGGAACTTGATCGAAAACTGGATGATTGTCTTTTTTATTGGCAGCTTATTTGCACTGTTACTATCGAAAATCGGCGTTGGATTCGCTAGTGTCGTGTTAGTAGCTTTACTGGCAGTTAGTTGGGGGCTGAATAAAAAACTTCCGGAAACAAGTTTTGGTCTGTTTTTTAAAGAAGTTAATCTGTATTCTTTCTTGTATGCAGAAAAGCGCTTGCGGCTTTACCAGAATGTCAATCTTTTTGGTCGGGCGATTCAAAATGAAACTTGTTTTATCGTGAGTATGCTGATTGGACATCCAGTGATTGGACTGTGCTTGCGTCATGCAGCAGGGCAGGAGCGGAAAGAGTACAGACTGGGCGAGAAAATTGGAAAGTGGAAACTTGTTGCACATGTAAGGCAGACAACAGAAAACTGGAAAAGCGAGCATGCATCGATTGTTTGGCACGAACTGTATGAGGTATTCGGCTATCAATGGCGTTGGTTCATTCTGGTGGTGTTTTTGATAGTCGGCTGGTATGCGATTGGGCAGGGCGATGACGGGTATTATTTCTTGAAAAAAGCAACTTATAACAGCTATATGCAGACGCTTCAAGGTGCATATACGCCAGAGAAAGAGGCATTTTTACAGCAGGAAAAGGCGTTTTTGGAAGGCACCGATTCCACGATGGAGCATCTTGCAGCACAGCTTTTGGATGGCAGCATTACACAAGAAGAATATGAGCAGGAGCAGATTAAAATTGAGCGGGAAATCGATCAGAAAATTGATGGATTCCGGATTGTAGAGCAGCAATGGCACTTCATCGAAGAACAAAAAGCAAACGGTGCCAACCATGTCGGCTTTTTTAATCAATATCTTGCGGAGAAATTATTCGATAAAAATCCAGCTAGCCTGACAGCAGCAGTATTTCTTGTACTATTTGCGATTGTCTTTTTGCTTGGCTATCAGCAGATCGAATATCCATGCACCGGACTCATTCGTGTAAATTTTCATGGGCGTGGAAAGCAGATTCGGACAAAGCTGGTGATCAATATTGTGATAATGGTTGCAATGGAGTTATTTGTAAGTTACCGGTATTACAGTGGAATCTTAAGTAATTATCCCGCATGTGATTTTTCCATCAATACATCATGCATTGAGCTTCTCTCTCAGACAGTCGGAAATATGTCAGTCGGTACTTTCCTTTTTTTAAAATTTATTTTGGGCGTTATTGGTGCAATTTGTCTGGCAGTGTTAATTTCTGGTATTGCGTTGCTTCCACAAAGACCAGTAGTTCAGTATTGTCTGGCGAGCGTTCTTCTGGGCTTACCAATCTTGTTTTTAAAGATGGGACTTCCATTTGCAACAGGCGGCATGGCTGTATTTTTGTGTACTGATTATTTGAATGTGCAGTTGCTACCAGTTGGACTTGTTATTTGGATTTGCTACGGAGCTGCCAGTTTTCTGTTCTTTTTCCGAACGTATCAGACGGCAGTGAGAACAAAAAGAAAGTAAAGCGATTATAAGAAACAAGATTATAAGAAAAAACACGATAACACGATAAATTGAAGGAATATTGAAGAAATAGGGAAAGGCGCGATAAATAAAGAGGTGGTGACAATGTTAAGAAAAAAAGAAAAGCTGACAATGCCGGAAAATGAGCAGACAGAAAATCCTCAGTTGGTCTTGCAAGAGGTTTCAAAAGTGTATTCCAATGGAAAACGAGCATTGAATCAGATGAGCATGGTTCTGACGCCGGGAATTTACGGACTATTAGGGCCAAATGGTGCGGGAAAAAGCACATTGATGCAGATCATAAGCGGCAATATGCTTCAGAGTGAGGGCAGTGTTGAGTGGTGTGGTCAGACATTGGAACAATTGGGAGATCGCTACCGCAAACAGGTCGGCTTTATGCCACAGCAGCAGGAACTGTTAGAGGGCTTTACTGGAAGACAGTTTTTGTGGTATATGGCATCCTTAAAAGGAATGGAGCGAAAAATAAGCAAAAGAAGAATCGAAGAATTGCTTCATGTAGTCAACCTAGAGGAAAAGCAAGACTGGAAAATTGAGCGTTATTCAGGCGGAATGAAGCAGCGTCTTTTGCTAGCACAGGCATTGTTGGATGACCCGGCAGTTTTGATTTTAGATGAACCTACTGCGGGACTTGACCCGAAGGAACGAATTCGGATTCGTAATTATATCAGCAAAATTGCAGAAAACAAAATTGTGCTGATTGCGACACATGTGGTATCCGATGTGGATTGCATTGCAAATCAGATTATCATGATGAAAAATGGAGAGCTTATAAAGAAAGAGGCACCACATAAGCTGTTAGCAATGACTAAAGGCTATGTATGGGAAAAAGAGGTGACGCAGGAAGAACTTAAACGAATTAAAAAGAGTCGAATCAGTAATTTAACAATCATCGGGGAAGGCACGTATCTGGTTCGGGTAGTGGCAAAGCGAGCAGCGGAAGGATGGCGTCAGGCAAATCCAACGATGGAGGATGTGTATTTGTTGTATTTTGTAAGTTGAGTATGTTGGGTAATACGGTGGATTGACTATCCCCAGTGGCTCAATTTTGGTCAGAGATAAAAAATGTACTTGACAGATCTAAATTGAATTGTATAATTGTATACAATGATACAAATTCATCACGGTAACGTGGCAGAATGGTATACAGAAAAAGTGCTGTAACAGATGCACTGCAAACGAGGAGCAACAGAGGAGGACGACACTATGAAGGCAAATAAGACAATTAATCTGAGCACCAAAACCAACCTGCTAGAACAGGATCTGTATGAGTACAAGCTGCAGGATGTCAGCCAGCCGGAGCTGTTTAGGGAGATTTTCCCATATAACGAGGTTCCGAAGGTATCCTACAACTATCGCCATGTACCGATGGATATGCCGGAACACATTTACATCACTGACACCTCTTTTCGTGACGGTCAGCAGTCACGCGAGCCATATACCACACAGCAGATGGTAGATTTGTATAAAATGCTTCATCGCCTCGGTGGTCCAAACGGCATTGTACGTCAGACTGAGTTTTTTGTTTATTCAAAGAAGGACCGTGATGCGTTAGAGCGCTGCATGGAGCTTGGATATGAGTTCCCGGAGATCACAACGTGGATTAGAGCAACAAAGAGTGATTTTGAACTGGTAAAAAACATTGGTATTCGTGAGACAGGTATCCTTGTTAGCTGCTCTGATTATCATATCTTTAAGAAAATGAATTTGACAAGAAAGCAGGCAATGGAAAAGTACTTAGGCGTTATTTCAGACGCGATTGAGGCTGGTCTTCATCCAAGATGCCACTTTGAGGATATTACGAGAGCAGATTATTATGGATTTGTTGTTCCGTTTGCTACTGAACTGATGAAATTGTCAAAGGACAGTGGTGTTCCGATTAAGATTCGTGCCTGCGATACCATGGGTTATGGAATTTCTTATCCTGGTGTTTCACTTCCGCGAAGCGTGCCGGGTATCATCTATGGCTTAAAGCATTATGCCGGTGTGCCAAGTGATATGCTTGAGTGGCATGGACATAATGATTTTTACAAGGGTGTTGTCAATGCATCTACCGCATGGCTGTATGGCGCAGGCGCAGTAAACTGTTCTCTGCTTGGAATCGGTGAGCGTACCGGAAATGTGCCGCTTGAAGCAATGGTATTTGAATATGCATCATTACGCGGTGATTTTGATGGAATGAATCCGACTGTAATCACAGAGATTGCGGAATATCTTGAAAAAGAGACTGGTTATGAAACACCGCCGATGACACCATTTGTTGGAAGAAACTTCAACCTGACAAGAGCAGGTATTCATGCCGATGGTATCATGAAGGATCCAGAAATTTATAACATCTTTGATACCGAGCTGATCTTAAATCGTCCGCCGATGGTTGCTATCAGCAACACTTCTGGTCTGGCAGGTATTGCCGTATGGATCAACCAGTATTATGGTTTAAAGGGTGCAGAGGCAATTGATAAGAAGAACGAAGGCGTTGTAACGATCAAGGAGTTGATTGATCAGGAATATGCAAATGGACGTATTACTGTTATCAGTGAGACGGAGATGATTCGTTATGCAGAACAGTATGTATTCCACAGAGACGTGGATTATGAAGATAAATAAAAAGGAGACGAAAGGGTATGCAGCAGAGTGGAGATCCGCTTCGCATTCAAGTATTTAATACGCTGGAGGATGCGATTTTAAACGGAAGCTACAAGGAAGGAGATAGCTTAAATGAGCTGAGGCTTTCAAAGAGTCTGGGTGTGAGCCGTACTCCTGTGCGGGAAGCTCTGATGCAGCTTGAGCTTGAGGGACTTGTCAAAAACATCCCCAATAAAGGAGCAGTCGTAGTTGGCATTTCAGAGCAGGATGTAGAGGACATTTACGAGATTCGTATTAGAACTGAGGGATTGGCCGCACGTCTTTGTGCGGAAAAGATCACAGATGAAGAACTCGAAGAGCTTGAGCAGTGTATGGCACTTCAGGAGTATTATTTAAAAAAGCAAGACAGTGCAAAAGAAATGGGCGAGTTAGACGGTGAGTTTCATCGAATTATCTTCGCTGCATCAAAGAGCCGTCCGCTCCAAAATGTGCTGACAAGCTTTCATAATTATATCAGGCGTGCTCGTGCCGTCTCTGTCTGCGTGACGGGACGCGCCGAGGAATCTGTTTCTGAGCATCGCGCGATATTAGAGGCGATCACAAAGCATGATGGGGAGCTTGCAGAAAAGCTGACGGCAGAGCACATTAAGAATGCAAGAGATAATATTGCTACAACAGTTCACACGTCCTGTGAATCGTAGTTTGCTTAACAAAACAAAAATCCCTTTGACAGACCGAAGGCAACACAGTATAATAAATATGTTTTGGGAATGAAGTTCTCCCATTGATACATTCCTTGTATCACAAACCGCTGGTTAAGGCTGATGACTTCTGCGAATTTCGCAGGGATTGTCAGCCTTTTTTGTTCAACAGTTCAAGCGTCACGCAAACCACCGGGACAGGAACGGTGGCTCATTATCTGTCCCGGGTGGCTCATCTGATTTGAACTTATGCAAGAAAAAGGAGAAAAAAGATGTTACAAAGTATCGCATTAATGCTGCTGCTCGGAATGGCACTCGGGTGGCTGTGCAAAAAAGTAAGGCTGCCTGGACTGGTAGGTATGATTGCCACAGGTATGATTCTGGGCCCGTATGGACTGGGCTGGCTGGATTCATCCATTCTTGATATCTCATCACAGCTGCGTCGGATTGCATTGATCATCATCTTGCTTAGAGCAGGATTATCTTTAAATCTGGAGGATTTGAAAAAAGCAGGGCGCCCAGCAATTCTGATGTGTTTTGTTCCAGCTTGCTTTGAGGTGACAGGAATGATTATTCTAGCACCGATTCTTCTTGGTGTATCACGTCTGGACGCTGCAATCATGGGTGCTGTCGTGGGCGCTGTGTCACCAGCTGTCATTGTACCGCGCATGATTAAGCTGACAGAAGAAGGCTGGGGCACGAAAAAATCTATTCCGCAGCTTATTCTTGCAGGTGCGTCAGTTGATGATGTTTTTGTCATTGTGCTGTTCTCAGCGTTTACTGGAATTGCGCTTGGTGATGGTGTATCAGCGGCAAGTTTTATAAAAGTGCCATTTTCAGTACTGTTTGGAGGAGTGGCAGGATTTGTAGTAGGTTACGTACTTTCGCTGTATTTTGAGCGAGTTCATATTCGCGATACTGCAAAGGTCATGATTTTGCTTAGTATTTCATTCTTGCTTGTAACAGCAGAGGATCGCTTTGGCGAGACTGTTCCATTTTCTGGATTATTAGCTGTCATGGGTATGGGAATCGCATTAAAAAGAAAGCGTGCTGTTGTAGCAGTACGTCTGTCATCAAAGTTTAATAAGCTGTGGGTCATGGCAGAGATCATGCTGTTTGTTCTTGTCGGAGCAACTGTTGATCTTCATTATGCTGCATCTGCAGGTATTGCCGCTGTCGTTCTAATCTTAGGTGTACTAATATTCCGAATGGCTGGTGTGTGGTGCTGTATGTTAGGAACAAATCTTAATAAAAAAGAGCGTATTTTCTGTATGTTCGCTTATATGCCAAAGGCAACAGTACAGGCAGCTATAGGCGGCATGCCGCTTGCAATGGGACTTTCCTGCGGAAATATCGTTTTGACAGTGGCTGTGCTATCAATTCTTATTACAGCTCCGCTGGGGGCATTTCTAATTGATTCGACTTACAGAAAGCTATTATAGCTTATAAAAAAGAAAGGTTTTGAATGAGTATGGATATACAAGAGAATCCGACAAAAATACCGTTATCCGAAAAGGCAATTCTGCATCAGTCTGGTGTTAGTTTTTTTCGCATATTTACAGCATATAGAAAAGAAAAAAAGATTCGCACGGAAAAAATCGTATCGGGAGTGATAAGTCGGCGGGCATTTTTGGATATTGA
>CAKQXY010000023.1 GCA_934292725.1 uncultured Lachnospiraceae bacterium | reverse complement strand
AAATCAGCGAATCCGAATGTTTTTAGAATTGCGAGAGTTGCAAAGCAACGGAGCAATTCGTAGGCATCAGTTAGTGAGTTAGATAGATCGGGAGAAAGAAATTTTGGTAACAAAAAAAGCCCTATCCCAATCCTAATGGGACAAGACTGTTAATCCTGCGGTGCCACCCATATTGATGCTGATGCATCCAACTCAACTCGCACATTCATGTGAAAAATCTGCACAACTATGCGATACGCAACGGATAACGGGCTGCGCGCCCCGTCGGCTGCTACTAACGAAAATCGCGTTCGGCCGCCCTCATAAGCCCATTCATCATAATCTGTGCTGCTACTTTCCACCAACAGTAGCTCTCTGTGAACACGCAACCATGACTACTTACTCTTAATCACAGGTTTCTTGTTTGAACGTAGTTTACTTCAATAATGTAAAGTTGTCAAGGGAAAAATAAAAATTTACAAAAAAAATAAAAATAGCTTTTTTTACTTGAACAACTTGTTCATAATGTGATATAATAAAAGCGACGCACATATGAGAAGGGGAATAAAAAGACGAAACAGATAGCCAGAGTTATCAATTTTTAAATTTAAGGAGGACGAGGTATGAAAAGAAAATTTGCGGTAATTATGAGTGCAGCATTGGCTGCGGGAAGCACAATGCCAGTAATGGCAGAAAGTGAAACAGCGTTTACACCATCTACCTATGTAGGTGAGTTCTCTCTTACAGCAGAGGGAGAATCTATGATTTTTTCTGTAACTGCAGAGCAGTTTGCAGAGGATGGCGTTAGTATTTCAGCAAATGTTACGCTTCCGGCATCTGTTACAGGAGAAGAGGCTGATACAGTTTATGGTCTTAATGATGTGCTTCGTGTTGTTTCTGGTGATCTTTATATTAATGTTGCTGAAATTGCAAGTACATATGGTGAATTATTAGGCTCTGATATTAGTTCAATGCTTCCAATGTTTGGTATTGATCAGGACTGGGTTGAGATTCCGGCAATTGATTTTGCAGCAGTAGAGACTGAGGCAGAGACTGATTTTGATGTAGATTCTATGATGAATGAGTTTACTGCGCTGGCAGAAAACTTTGATATTCAGACAGCAGAAGATGGCTCCACTACAATTACATTTGATGGTCCGGCAATTGTAAACACTGTTAAGGCAGTTGAGAATGTAGTTGATAATGCTATGTCTGTATTATTAGCGCAGGTTCAGGGAACAGATGCATCACAGCTTGTAACAGTATTTGATGATTATCTTCAGGCAGCAGCAGAGGGAATCAACATGGCTTCACCAGATGTTTCTGTTGAAGATGCAAAGGGAATGATTGTTGATATGATGAATTCTATGGTTGAGGAGATGGTATCTTCATTTGATGTAACACCACTTCAGACAGAAGATGGCAGCAAGCTTTCAGACCAGATTCAGCAGATGCTTGATGAGGGTGCTACTATAAACGGTACAGCTACAGTAAATGCAGATGGTACTATGACAGAGAATGTTACTGTTGTAAATGGTGAGTCAACTGTTGTGGTAGATATGTCCTTTGATGGTACAGCCTTTAATTATGTTGTAACAGAGGACGGAACTGAGATCATGAATGCAAACGGAACAATTACCGTACAGGATAATGGTTTTGGTATGGATATGACTGCTACAGAGGATGGCGAGACAGTTACTATGAATGTCGCACTGACATTCCTTGACAATGGACTGAGCCTTGCACTGACAGCAAATGATGGAACAGAAGAGGTTTCCATGGCTGGCAGCTTCACACAGGAAGATGGTGTTACCATTACTGATACAGAGGCACCGACAGCAACACTGCTTCGCGATGTTGTAAAGAATGTTGTTGCAATGTTCTATGCTTCACAGGAACCAGTTGAAGAAGAAACAGCTGTAACAGTAGCTGAGTAATTACAAAGTTTGTACATAAGATGGCCTGTCATATTCAAATGGGTATGACAGGCTATATTTGTGATACAGATATTTCTTGCCAATCAAGCGTTTCTATACTATAATAGTTACCGTAACTTCTAACTATTCTAAAAAGGAGGCGAGTATGCCAGATTTAACAGAAGAAGAGAAAAGAATACTGCGCCAGGCATATGAGATAAAAGAAAGAATTAAGGCAGAGGAGCTTGAGGCAGGAGAAATGTCTGTGGATGAAGCAGTTGATGAAGAGTTGTCAACTGACCAACCTATTCAAAGACAAAGAAAACAGACTCGGCCAAAGCCAAATACAGCAAATGAAACATCACCTGTAGATGAGCGTTCGATTTATGGTCCAGAGGCATCGAATGAAGCTATAAAGAAAGCGCCTGAAATTGAAAAGAAGATGCCAGTGCCAGAAGCAGAAAAGAAGAAACGTCCTAAACAAACAAAGCAAAAAGTAAGGGAAACGGCCAAAAAGGTGGAAAAAAAGCCACGAAAAGAAAAAAAGAAAAAGGGCTTTTTACACAAGCTGCTTAAGGTGCTGATCATTATATTGATTATTATGGCTGTGGTGCTTGCCGGTGTTTATGCTTTTTTGCGTACAACAATTGCGCAGACCAATTATAAGCCGTATGAGACCTCATATGAAAGACAGGCTGATGTGCTGACACAAAAAGGCGTTACCAATATTTTGCTGATTGGAACTGATACTAGAGTAGCAGGTTCAAATGATGCCAGATCAGATGCAATGATTGTTGTGTCGATCAATCCATATAAAAGAAAGCTTGTCATGACATCTATTATGCGTGACAGCTATGTGACAATCCCTGGGTATGGAGAGAATCGTATAAATGAGGCGTATTCACGAGGCGGAGCGGCACTGCTGATTCAGACAATTGAAGAAAATTATAAGCTGGGCATTGACTATTATGCGCAGGTTGATTTTTTTAGCTTTGTTGATGTTATTGATGCTTTTGGCGGCGTTACCATCAATGTGGAACAGGCGGAGGTGGAATGGATTAATGGCTATATCGCAGAATACAATCAGGTCAGTGGAGTCGCAGATCGTGATGGCTTTGTGGATGAGCAGTTTGTTGGCGGTCAGATTACATTGACGGGAAAACAGGCGCTTGGCTATGCACGAATCCGTAAGATTGGAAATGATTTTGCAAGAACACAGAGACAGAGAACTGTAATGAATGCACTGTTGGAGAATGTTAAAAAGGCAAATGTAGTTACGATTTATAAAGCAGTAGAATCTATTTTGCCAGATATTTCAACAAATATTTCAGATTCCAAAATGTGCTCACTGCTGATGCAGTCAGTTTTATATCTGAATTATGATATGGTTCAGGCGAGAGTTCCGGCAGACGGCACATGGAGCAATGCAATTATGGGTGCAAATCAGGAAGTTCTGGCTGTTGATTTTGGGGCAAATAAAAGCTATCTGCAATCTACCATCTATGAATAAAAATGATGGAAAAGGAAGGGTTATCAGATTATTATGATGTATGTATTTATTTGCCCAAAGTGCAAAGCAACGCGAATGGTAAGTCTGCTTAGAAAACTGGATTGTCAGTGCTGTTCATCGCCAATGGCCAATTGTGAGCTTGATTATATGGAGTGGATTAATCTCACACCAAAGCAGCGTCAGAAGATGATTGATTTATACCATAATGCAGATCCGGCAAAGCTTTGTTTTCTGCGCCCTATGCCGTTTTATGACAGATGGGAGCGCAATTATTATATGTGATAAAAATTTATGAGAGGTGACTTATGAAGCATTACGATTATATATTAGTAGGAGCAGGACTTTATTCAGCAGTTATTGCCTGGCATGCAAAGCAGGCAGGAAAGAGCTGCCTTGTGTTAGAGAGACGCAGCCATATCGGTGGAAATATTTACTGTGAAGAGGTTGAAGGAATTAATGTGCACAAATATGGTGCCCATATTTTCCATACAAGTGATCGCAAGGTGTGGGATTTTGTAAATTCTTTTGTAGAATTTAATCGTTATACAAACAGCCCGGTAGCTAATTATAAGGGTGAGATTTACAATATGCCTTTTAATATGAATACGTTCAGCCGTATGTGGGGAATCAGTACACCACAGGAGGCAAAGACAATCATTGAAAAACAAAGGTCAGAGATTACAGGAGAGCCTAAAAATCTTGAAGAGCAGGCAATTGCGCTTGTAGGAAGAGATATTTATGAAAAGCTTGTAAAAGGTTATACGGAAAAGCAGTGGGGACGTGACTGCAGCGAGCTTCCTAGTTTTATTATAAAGAGACTTCCAGTGCGCTTTACATATGATAATAATTATTTTAATGATTTATATCAGGGAATCCCGATTGGCGGTTATAACAAGCTGATAGAGGCATTGTTTGATGGTGCTGATATAGAGACCGGCGTTGATTTCCTTTCAGAAAAGGAAAAATGGTTGTCAATGGCGGATAAAGTAGTTTATACAGGAGCAATCGATGAGTATTTTGAGTATTGCTTTGGAAAGCTCGAGTATCGTACTGTGCGTTTTGAGACAGAAGTGCTTGATACAGATAATTATCAGGGTGTAGCAGTTGTCAACTATACAGACAGAGAGACACCTTATACAAGAGTAATTGAGCATAAGCACTTTGAGTTTGGAACACAGCCTAAAACAGTGATTTCAAAGGAATATTCTACAGACTGGGAGGAAGGTATGGAGCCATACTATCCGGTAAATAATGAGAAAAACCAGATGTTGTATCAGAAATATCGAGAGAAGGCACAACAGCAGGAGAAAGTATTTTTCGGTGGTCGTCTTGGCGAATACAAGTATTATGATATGGATAAGGTTATTGCATCTGCTATGAATGGCTGGGAAGTTTTACACAAATAAAAGTTAAAAACATCAACGAAGGGCAGGACAGAATTAATGGGAAAATATTTTGGAACAGATGGTTTTCGCGGTGAGGCAAATGTTGATTTAACAGTTGAACATGCATTTGAGGTAGGTCGTTTTATTGGCTGGTATTTTGGAAAGGAGCATAAGTGCAAGGTAGTAATCGGAAAGGATACGAGACGAAGCAGCTACATGTTTGAATATGCACTTGTTGCAGGCTTAACTGCTTCAGGCGCAGATGCTTATCTTCTTCATGTTACCACAACACCAAGTGTATCATATGTTGTTCGTACAGAGGATTTCGATTGTGGAATCATGATTTCTGCAAGTCATAATCCATTCTACGATAATGGAATCAAGCTGATCAATGATAAAGGTGAAAAAATGCAGGAATATGTCATTGATGAGATCGAAAAGTATCTTGATGAAGAGAAGAGTCTGCCATATGCGACAAAGGAAAATATTGGCTGTACCGTAGACTATGCAGCAGGAAGAAACCGCTATCTTGGATATTTAATGTCTCTGGCACTGTGTTCCTTTAGAAATATGCGTGTCGGTCTGGACTGTGCAAATGGAAGTGCTTGGATGATTGCAAAGAATGTTTTTGATGCACTTGGTGCAAAAACATATGTGATCAATAATGAGCCAGATGGAACTAATATTAATACAAATTGTGGTTCTACTCATATTCAGGGGCTGCAGGCTTTGGTAAAGGAAAAGCATCTTGATGTTGGATTTGCATTTGATGGTGACGCAGACCGCTGCCTTTGTGTAGATGAAAATGGAGATATAGTAGACGGCGATGCAATCCTTTATATTTGCGGTAAGTATCTGAAAAATAAGGGAGAACTTGCTGATAATACAGTTGTTACAACTGTTATGTCAAATTTTGGTTTGTATAAGGCATTTGATGCAGCAGGTATTTCTTATGAAAAGACAGCTGTTGGTGATAAGTATGTATATGAGTGCATGAGCGAGAATGGATATCGTCTTGGCGGCGAGCAGTCTGGTCATATCATTTTCAGCAAGTATGCAGCAACAGGAGATGGACTGATTACAGCAATCAAGATGATGGAAGTAATGGTGTTAAGTAAGCAGACACTTTCTCAGTTAAGACGTGGTTTTGTGTCATATCCTCAGAAGCTGACAAATGTTAGAGTAATGGATAAAGTAGCAGCAAGAGAGGATGCAGATGTGCAGGCAGCAGTTGCACGAATCACAGAGGAACTGGGAGATCGCGGACGTATTCTTGTAAGAGAGAGCGGAACAGAACCATTAATTCGTGTTATGGTTGAGGCAAGTGATCCGGATGATTGTGAGAAGTATGTAGATCAGGTAGTTGAGGTACTTCGCAAAAATGCACATATAAGAAAATAATAGACGCATTTAAATAATTATACCGGCAAAAATAAAATCAAAGCAAATAGAAAAAATAAATAACGAATAAAGAACAAGTAAAAATACGAAAAGGGAGGAATACGGGATGAAGATGCCGATTATTGAGGCTTACCTGGACGATCTTATTAAAAACAGCACACTCGATGTACCAGCTTGGAACATTGAGGCGGCAAGAAAGGGTGGAAAGTCTGGCTGGAACTACATCGATGGATGTATGATTCTTGCGATGATCGAGACTTGGAAGATAACAGGAGAAAAGAAGTACCTTGATTTTGCGGAAGCTTATATTGACCATCGTGTGCAGGAAGATGGTACGATAAAGGGATATAATCCGGAGGATTATAACATTGATAATGTTAATGCAGGAAAGACTTTGTTTTTGCTGTATGACATTACCGGCAAGGAAAAGTATCGCAAGGCAATTGATGTGATTTATGGACAGCTTAAGGGTCAGCCAAGAACAAAAGAGGGCAACTTCTGGCATAAGAAGATTTATCCGAATCAGGTTTGGCTTGATGGACTTTATATGGGACAGCCATTTTATATGGAATATGAGACACGCTTTAATGACAAGAAGAACTATCCAGATATCTTTAACCAGTTCTTCAATGTTGTAAAGAATATGAGAGATGAAAAAACAGGTCTTTATTATCACGCTTATGATTCATCAAAAGAAATGTTTTGGTGTGATAAGAAGACAGGTCTTTCAAAGAACTTTTGGCTGCGTGCGCTTGGATGGTATTCAATGGCATTGCTTGATACATTGACGAAAGCAGATAACAGCTATCAGCCAGCATATGATCAATTAAAACAGGTATTTATTGATTTGATGGAGTCTATGGTAAAATTCCAGGATGAAAGTGGCATGTGGTATCAGGTTGTCAATATGGGCGGCCGTGAGAAAAACTATCTTGAGACAAGCGGAAGTGCAATTATGGCATATTCAATGCTTAAAGGCGTGAGACTTGGCTTTTTGCCAGAAAGTTTCCGTGCATATGGCGAAAAGGCATTTCATGGTATTTGCGATCGCTATCTGAAGGAAAAAGATGGCCGTTTAAGTCTTGGCGGAATATGTTTAGTGGCAGGACTTGGTGGTCCGCAGATGAGAGATGGAACTTACGAATACTATATGTCTGAACCAGTAGTTGAAGATGATGCAAAGGGTGTTGGTCCATTCTTGTTAGCATACACAGAGATTCGCAGATTGAGCGAATGAAATTAAGTGGATACCTGCGGTAAAAAGCCGCAGGTATTTTAAGATTGGAACAAAAATAAGAAAGGCAGGGAAGATATGAAGGGAACATCCTGTGAAGAGTGTGCATATTTTGAATATGATGAGGAAGAGGAATCATACGGCTGTCAATTCTATTTTGATGAGGATGATATTGCAAGAGCGAGCCTTTATGGTGAACGCTATATTTGTCCGCATTTTCAGTACAAAGATGAGTATAGAATTGTTAGAAAGCAAATTTAAATGACTAAAACCATTGACAAATCGGACAATGGTTTTTAATATAAAAATGAAAAAACAAAGGAGAAAGGCGGTAAATTAGAAAAATAAGGCTAATTGCTGGGTGGAGTGTGTGATTTTATGGAAAACAAAAAAGCTTTAGAAGTTGAAAATGCTGCTGAGGATACTATTGATTTAGTGGAAATTTTTCGGGCACTGTGCAAAAGATGGGCTTGGATCGTTTTGGCAGCTATAGTATTTGGGACTGTACTTGGAATGTATGGAAAATTTGTTGTAAAAGATGTGTTTCAGGCAGAGGCATCAATGTGTATTATCGACAGCAATAAAGAAGTTTCTATAAGTGATCTGCAGATTGGATCAGCATTGACAAATGATTATGAAGGAATTATTAAAAGTCGTGTTGTCCTAACAAAAGTAATATCTAATTTAAATTTGAATATTGCATACAAGAATCTGTACAATGCAGTTTCCGTAGATAATCCAGAAGCAACAAGAATTATCAGAATACGTGTAGTTGCAGGCAATCAAAAAGAGGCAGTTGATATCGCAAATGAAATTCTTTTAGTAAGTATTGAGGAAATTCCACATGTTTTAGGAAGTAATACACCGACTGTTTTGGATAAGGCAGATGAACTTTTTGTGGAAAATACAAGACGATCAGTTATGTCATATACGTTGCTTGGTGTATTGGCAGGAATTGTTGTTTCTTGTGGTGCAGTAGTAATATCTGTTATTACGAATACATCTATTAAAAACGAAGAAGATATTCAAAAATGCAGTGGACTTTCTGTATTGGGTGCAATTCCAGATTATAAAGGTGGAAAGAAAAAGAAGGAAAAGATTATTTGGCCAGATGAACTGCCATTTTCAGCGGCAGAGGCTATTTATCAGCTTAGAACGGCAATTCTTTATAGTAGCAAAGACGTAAAGATGATTGCCGTTACAAGTGCTTTTGAAAATCAGGGAAAATCTTTTATTTCTTTTCATCTTGCATATAGTTTGGCACAGGTAGGAAAAAGAGTTCTTCTTGTTGATACAGATATGAGAAAATCAGTGCTTCAAAGACGTATGGGACTAGACGGCGTAAAGCTGGGACTTTCTGAGTATCTTTCTGGAAATGCAGAAGTTGGTCAGGTTATTTATGATGTTGGCATCCCTAATATGCATGTATTGTTTAGTGGAAAGCTTGTTACAAATGCATCTGCACTTTTGTCTGCAAAATGGCTTCGCACACTTTGCGATTCAGTAAAGGATTCTTACGATTACATTATATTTGATACACCGCCAGTTGGTGTCGTCGGTGATGCAGCAATTGTTTCTTCTATTTGTGATGGAACACTTCTTGTTATTGAAAACGGTGTTACAAAGAAGAAGACGCTGTGTCAAATCACAGCTGAATTGGAAAAAGTAGATACAAATATTCTTGGTGTTGTCCAGAATATGGTCGGCAGCAAAAAGGATTCCAGTTACTATGGTAAGGGAAATTATGGTTACTATTATGGAAATATCAAAAATAAAAAATAAATTTATAAAAGCTATTGTAAATTAGAAAAAGCCGTGGTAGAATGAAGTCTGAAATCTTTAAGATAAAAAGCAATGACGGAAAGAGTAGTGCAGCAAGATCATTCAGAGAGAGCCGTGTATGGTGGAAGCGGTTTATGGGAATGCTGTATGAAGACCATTCCTGAGCTGCGCGTGAAAGAAGCAAAAGCTTCGAAGCGTTGCCGTGTTGCTGCGTTATAAGCAAAGAGTGAAAGATAAGGTGGAACCGTGCGCTGGCACCCTTAGGTATGCAGATACTTGAGGGTGCTTTTTTATATTGCACAAGTTAAACTTTTATGTTCCTGTATCCTGCTCTGTCACCGATGGAAAATAAAATGTAAAAAGATAAGAGGAGATCAAAATGGTAAACTTTAAAGAAGACGAAGCATTAAACACATTGAATCATTCCTGTGCACATTTGATGGCACAGGCAATCCGTCACCTGTATCCACAGGCAAAATTCTGGGTAGGACCAGTTGTTGCAGAGGGATTCTATTATGATGTTGATTTCGGCGATCATGCATTTAAGGAAGAGGACTTGGCTGCAATAGAGAAGGAAATGAAGAAGATTGCAAAGAGAGGCTTTAAGATTATCCGTAAGGAGATTTCCAAGGAAGAAGCACTGGAGATGTTTAAGGATGATGAGTATAAGCTTGATCTGATTTCCAATCTTGAAGATGGAAATATTACATGCTATGAGCAGGGAGATTTCACAGACCTTTGCCGCGGACCTCACGTTGACAATGTAAAGCTTTGCCGTTACTTTAAGTTATTAAAGCATTCTGGTGCTTACTGGAAGGGAGATAAGAACAACAAGGTTCTTCAGAGAATCTATGGTGTATGTTTCCCGACAGCTGAGGAATTAGAGGAGCACTTAAAGCTTCTTGAGGAGGCTAAGGAGAGAGATCACAGAAAGATCGGTAAAGATATGAATTTGTTCATGGTAGACGATCTTGTAGGCCGTGGTCTTCCAATGTTCCTTCCAAAGGGCTATGTAATCTGGCAGGAGCTTGAAAACTACATCAAGGATAAGGAAAGAAAGCTTGGCTATCAGCATGTTATGACACCGTGTGTTGGAACAGTTAATCTGTATAAGACATCTGGTCACTGGGATCACTACAAGGAGAACATGTTCCCGGCTATGGAAGTAGATGGAGAGGCATTTGTTCTTCGTCCGATGAACTGCCCGCATCATATGATGATCTATGCAAACCGTATGCATTCTTACAAGGATCTGCCAATCCGTATCGGTGAGATTGCTCATGATTTCCGTTATGAGTCAAGTGGAACATTAAAGGGTATTGAGAGAGGCCGTCACTTCTGCCAGAATGATGCTCATCTTTTTGTAACACCAGAGCAGATCAAGGATGAGTTCTCAAAGGTTGTTGATTTGATCTTTAGTACCTACAAGGATTTTGGTATCACAGATTATCGCTGCGTTTTGTCTTTGAGAGATCCGGCAAATAAGACAAAGTATCATGATGACGATGAGATGTGGAATAAGGCAGAAGATGCTCTTAGAGACGTTATGAATGACCTTGGAATCGAGTATACAGAGGAGATCGGTGAGGCTGCATTCTATGGTCCGAAGCTTGACGTAAATGTAAAGCCGGCTGTAGGAAACGAGTATACACTGTCCACCTGCCAGCTTGATTTCTGTCTGCCGGCTAAGTTTGAGCTGACTTATATTGATAAGGATGGCGAGAAGAAGACTCCTGTTGTTTTGCATAGAGCAATTTTGGGATCTCTTGATCGTTTCATGGCATATATTCTTGAGGAGACAAAGGGAAATCTGCCAACATGGCTTGCACCAGTTCAGGTAAAGGTTATGCCTGTTAAGACAGATAACGAGGAGCTCATGGAGTATGCAAGACAGATCTGCGAGAAGCTTGAGGATAGAAATGTTCGTGTTGAGTTAGATGACAGAGCAGAAAAGCTTGGTTATCGTATGCGCGAGGGTCAGGTTCAGAAGGTACCGTATCTGCTTGTAATCGGATTTAACGAAATGGAGAATAAGTCAGTCTCCTATAGACTTCATGGAGAAATGGATACTACAACAGTTGGACTTGATGAGTTTGTTGAAAAGATCCATGATGAGATCAAAAATAAGGTAAGATAAAAAACAGATCGAAGCATCTGGTAAGTATAAAAGTGGCACGAATCAAATTTAGATTCGTGCCATTTCTCTATGCAACTATTCAAAAATTCATCTGCAAAATCAATTTAATTCTCAAGAAGATATTTTTCGCAAAAAGCGATCTGCGCTTCCATGGAAGTGCGGCTTGGAGCACCCTTTGTAAGACGCTTTTCTACGCAAGTCTTCATGCTGATTGCATCATAGATATCCTCATCAAATACTGGGCTGATGGAACGATATGCATCAAGAGAAAGCTCATCAAGGGAGCAGTTTTTATCAATACACATTAAAACAAGCTGGCCAACAATGCCGTGTGCATCACGGAATGCAACACCGTGATTTACAAGATAATCAGCGGCATCTGTAGCGTTGGTGAAGCCATTTTTTGCACTTGCTTCCATGCGATCCTTACGGAATGTCATAGAAGCAATCATGCCTGTGAACAAACCAATGCAGCCCTTAACAGTATCAAATGCGTCAAATGCCATCTCCTTGTCCTCCTGCATGTCTTTGTTGTATGCAAGCGGAAGACCTTTCATGGTAGTTAAAAGAGATACAAGAGCACCATAAACACGTCCTGTCTTTCCTCTGATCAGCTCTGCAATATCAGGATTTTTTTTCTGTGGCATAATACTAGAACCGGTGCTGTAAGAATCATCAATCTCTACAAATTGATACTCGTTGGTATTCCAGGTGATAATCTCTTCACAGAAGCGGGACAGGTGCATCATAATAATTGAGAGCGCATCCAGATATTCAATAAGGTAGTCGCGATCAGAAACAGAATCCATGCTGTTTACAGTTGCGCAATCAAAGTCCAAAAGAGAGGCAGTGTACTCGCGGTCAAGCGGGTATGTGGTTCCTGCCAGAGCGCCAGCACCAAGTGGGCATGTATTCATGCGGCGGCGGATGTCAGCCAGACGGCTGCGGTCACGGCGAAACATTTCAAAATATGCACCAAAATGATGAGCAAGTGTAATTGGCTGAGCTTTTTGAAGGTGAGTAAAGCCTGGCATAAAGGTGTCAAGGTTTGCTTTCATAATAGTGAGCAATTCTTCAAGGAGAGTTTTTAAAAGACCATCAGTCTCATCAATCTCATCTCTTGTGTAAAGCTTCATGTCAAGTGCAACCTGATCATTTCTGCTTCGGCCTGTATGAAGCTTCTTTCCAGCCTCTCCGATACGTTCAATCAAATGAGCTTCTACGAAGCTGTGAATATCTTCACTTCCGTCATCGAATGTAAGTGTACCATTGTTAATATCAGAAAGAATACCTGTTAGACCACTGATGATCTGGTCGCGCTCATCATTTGTCAGGATGCCGGATTTTGCAAGCATAGTCACATGTGCAATGCTGCCGCGAATATCCTGTGCGTAAAAGCGACAGTCAAATGGAAGTGATGCATTAAAATGGTTTACAAGTTCATTAGTTTCTTTGGTGAAGCGTCCACCCCATAATTTCATAATCAATCCTCTTTTCCGACAGCTTAGTGACTGCCTTTGTTTGTTTTTTTGCTTAATGAATTGTGACGGCTGCGAGTTAAATCAAGCTCAATACTGTCTAGGCTGACATTTTTTTTCGCTGACGAATCGCGCATTTCATCTGTTTTTGAAGAATTTTTATTCGAAGGCACTTCATCTGAAAGTTCTTTAGAAAAATCTTTATTCGAAAAATCTTCATTTGAAAGTTCTTCATCTGCAATTTTCTCAGGCTCATCTGAATCTTCCTCAAAAAATTCGTCTGACAGATCATCTTCTTCATCTATTGCTGCATCATCCGTCTCCATTTCATTATCTGTTTCATCATCTAAAGTATTATCTGTAGTTTCAGCCAAACTATTTTCAAGATCTTCTGAATCAGCCAAAGAAGTTGCCTTAGAAACAGAAATTTCCTCCTGATCATCAAGTGAAGAATCTTCGGCCTGATTTTTCTTCCAGAGGTGAATCAGTGCAGCAATCATAATCAGTAAAATAATACAGATAAGCGTGCTTGCAAGACCGAGGTAGAAACCATCTGGTGTGTAATCAAGGCGAATGGTATGTGTACCTTCTGAAATTTCGAAGGAGACGAAAGTGTCTTTAAAGGCTGTCATATCAACAGTTTTTCCATCAACAGTAACGGTCCATCCTGTGTCATAAGGAATTGTTGTTACAACGCGTCCATCAGCAGATGCGGTAATAGTTGCATCTACGCTTGTGCTTGTGTAGGAAGTAACTTCCATCGGTGACTCATCAAGAATTTCATAAAGCTCTTTTAACACATCCTCATCCAGACGGTATGCAGACAGATTGATGATGGTCGAACTCGAAGAATCATCATTTGTGATAGTAAAGAGTGAGCCGTCTGTCTGATAGTCAAATGACATAAAAAAGCTTCGGCTTAAATTGTCAAAAGTTTTTGATGTATTATGATGGCTTATGCGAATTTTAGAAGGACCAGACTTAGCAGAATAGAAGCAGTAGTAGCCGCCTTCTGTTGTTGTAACGTTAACACTAGTGGTTCCGTTGTTTGTCACGTCAAGCGGAACAAATAAGTCATCAGCAATACCAAGTGAATGAACAAGATTGTTCCAGTTTATGCCAGGATCATCTGCTGTTAAATCCCAATCTGCCTCAAGTGAATCAGAGACAAGAAAACCTAACGGCAGTGCATAAGTATTCTTGTAGAGGTCTACATTGTCTGTGCTTTGATAAAAGCTTCTAAGCAAAGTATCCTCAGGTTTTGGATCATTGTCTGTGTATATAGAGTACCGGATACCAAGGAGCATATTGGAAGCAGGTGTGGAGCCGGCAGTTCCATATGCATTAGTTGATGACTCTAAACCAATTTTCTTATAAAAAGAAGTCAGATGAGCGTAGGCTGTTGATGAAAAGATCGATGCAGAAGGATAATCAAGCCATGCACCATCGTTTTTTGTACGGTTGTTCACCTTCTCTGTACGGTAAAATACAGTGTCATCATCAGATGCGGCAGCAGCGGTAAGTGTGCGTACATTAGAATCATATTCCTTATAAGTTGTTCTGCCTACTGTTGTAACACTTGTATATGACATATTGATTGTAGCTTCAGCAGTAATAATGACTAGAGTAACAACAGTAATCGGCATACGCCAGTTTTTGCCCTTTGAACGGTATAAATGAATTAAAATGCCGTAAAGTACCACAAAGAGAATACTTAAATAGAATGAGGAGAATATATAGTACTGTCCATCTCCTGTTCCCGTGTAGGAAGCTTCGAGCTTCTCTGTCAGAATGATAAAGGCGACAACACCAAGCAAAACGCCTAAGTATTGCTTTTTAGGGCGATCCTTTAAACCAAGGAAGCCCTTATATCCCATCGCGAGCAAAAACAGAACATAGATAAAGGACTGGCGGCACGGAAGAGAGTTTGGATAATGGAAACCATGCCAGATAAAGTTAAGCACATTGGTGCTAAAACTTAAGTAGAAGAAAATAATCAGGCAAAGGTAAGAAATCTTTTCCTTGAAGGAAACCTTTTTGTTCATAAAATAGAGCGGAACAAAAAGCAGGATGCCAACTCCACAGTAAATATTTGGCCAATGCTTTAGTCCGATTTCAACCTCAACATTAACAAGATGACGAGCAATCATGTCATACATAGAAAAGTAAGATGACCAGTCCTTTGGAAAGCTAAAGTTGCCGGAAGCTGTATATGAGAGTGCTGCAATCTCAGGGAAAAGTACAACACCTGCGAGTCCGCCGGCTAAAAGAGAAAACAGACCAAAATTTAAGATCTTTTTAGGGTAATTAAAATTTTTTCCCTTTGCGAGAATCATGCAGATTACAAAATAAATTACAAGCGTAATGCAGATCATGATTGCAATGTAATAATTGGAAAGAATGGCAAGTCCTAAGCTGATGCAGTACAGATAGCATTTATCATCGTTGATCAGCCGCTCTAATCCAAGAAAAATTACAGGAAGCAAAACCATACAGTCAAGCCACATGATATTCCAGCTGTATGCAGCCATGTAGCCGCTTAAGCCATAAAAGATACCGAAAAAGGCAGCTGCGATGTTGTTTGTGTGGTTGTGTTTGTTTAAATACCAGGTCATCGTAAGACTAGAGAGCGCCATTTTTAATACAATTCCATATGTGATAAACTCAATGACAAGTGAGCTTGGACACAGGAATAAAAACCAGTTAAGCGGACTAGAAAGATAATAGGCAAAGATTGCCATAAAGTTTGTACCTAAACCGATGTCCCATGTATAAAACAAGCTTTCACCGTTTGCGAGCTTATCCTTTAGCTCCTGAAAAAACGGTGCATATTGGTGATACAGGTCAGTACGCAAAAAAGAACGGTCACCAAATGGGTAGATTTCCTTTCCGATAAAGATCATAATCATGGAAAGAACGGGAATAAAAAAAGCCAGAAGATAAGGCAATCGATCCTTCCATGTTCGCTTCGAATGTGCCTGTTGCGGCATGATTTTTGAAAAATTCAAATTCATAGCACAAATCCTTTCTTATTAAAATATATCTTTATGATAGCATTGTTTTTTGATCATTCTGTGACTAGCTTCTTTTCTTAAAAACAAGAAGCTTGCTGCCAATGTAATTGATTAATAGAACAAATACATTAGATAACAGCTTCATTGCCGGTTCATTCCAGAAAAGAAGGCTGACTGTAATTTCCATGAAGGCAGTATCAACAAAAAAGGAAAAGATACGGCAGCTTATAAAAGGAACCAGTTCCTTTTTTAAAACAGACACAGACCAGTCATCTGACAGGAAAACAAAAATCTTGTTGCTGACGTAGGCAAATGCAACAGCGAGCACCCAGGAGATACATTGAGAAATCAAGACTCCAGAAAAGATACGTACAAGAAAGTAGCTTACATAGCTGATGATGGTTGTAAGGACACCACAGACAAGGTAGCTTATGACTTCGTAGTTGCAAAAACGCGACAAAACAGGATTATTGGTAGCCCACTGACAGATTCTAAGATTGATTATAAAACGAATCAGTGGAAAGTTCATAATTTTGTCTTTCATATTAAATGTGCTCCTTTTTACTTTACAGATGATTCAAATTCGCATATAATAAGTAATGCGTTTGACCATTTGGCCGGCGTATATATGTAAACAACACGGCATTCTTATTGTAATATAGGATGAGAAAAAAGTAAATCTTTTTCTTTCCTCTATCTGAAAGGTAAAAAATATGACAGAACAAGAACGCAAGAAAGCATTTGAAAATCAGAGGCGCAATGCTGAAAGACGTGCTAAGGAAGCTGATGGCACCTATGACATGGAGCGCCGCATACAATACGAAAAAAAGCAGCGTGAAGAACGTCGTCTGCAGCAGCAAAGGCAGGCATTGAAGCAGCGGATTACAGCAGCAGTGATTGTAGTTGCTGCTTTGATTGTGATAGCAGTTCTTTTTAGATCCTGCAATAAAAAAGATGATAAAACGCTTCAGACAATGCCTGTGCAGACCTCACAGGAGGAGATAACAAGCGGACAAATTGAAGAGGCAAATGAACCAGCTGCTAACGCTACTGTGCCAACTACACAGGAACAGATTAAAGAAACAAATCCGTTGGAGACAACTGGTGAAACAGAGCAGGTACAGCAGCCGGCAGAATCTGTGGCTGCGACAGTAAATGCAGTTGATACAGCGCAGCATGTAATAGATCCGTCTGGTATTGTCATTCCAGATTGGATTACAGTTGATTTGATCCATATTAATAATGTGTCAAGACCGGCAATTGCTCTTGATGCTGTGAATGATATTGCAATTCATTATGTGGCAAATCCTGGAAGCTCTGCAAAGGCAAACAGAGATTACTTTGATTCACTTGATAATCCGGCTGTAGAAGGCGCTGGCCGCCAGGCAAGTGCTCATTTGATTGTAGGACTTGATGGCGAGGTAGTACAGTGTCTTCCGCTTAATGAGATGGCATATGCAGTTCGTTCAAGAAATCCAGATACGATTTCAATCGAAGTGTGTCATCCAGATGAGACAGGTAAGTTTTCAGATACTACATACAATACACTTGTAAAGCTGACAGCATGGCTTTTACAGCAAAAAGGTCTGACGCCAGATCATGTGATCCGTCATTTTGACTGTGATGGAAAATATTGTCCACTTTATTATGTGGAGCATGAGGATGCATGGAATAAGCTGAAGCAGGATATAGCAGATTATTATTATGCAAATCCAAATATTCAGTAAACTTTCAGGCAACTTTGTACTTTACAACTTTTTTGAAACGCGGTAGAATAGAATTAGCCTGTTGCGGTCTGGGGACGGTCTGCCCTACGGACAGCAACCATACAAACGCTGCATGGGCAGCAGATGGGAGATAAATTATGAAGGTATTAGTTATTAACTGCGGCAGTTCTTCTCTGAAGTATCAGCTGATTGATTCACAGACAGAGGAGGTACTGGCAAAGGGACTTTGCGAGAGAATCGGTATTGATGGTTCTAAGCTGACTCATAAGCCAACTGGAAAGGAAGACTATGTAGTAGAGTCTCCGATGAAGGATCACCAGATTGCTGTAAAGCTTGTGCTGGATGCACTGACCGATAAGGATCACGGTGTAATCGCCGATATCAAGGAAATCTCAGCAGTAGGCCATCGCGTTCTGCACGCAGGTCAGGTATACAGCGATTCTATCGTTGTAAATGAGGATGTTAAGAAGGTTATCAGAGAGTGCTTTGACCTCGGACCTCTGCACAATCCTGCAAACCTGATTGGTATTGAAGCATGTGAGGCAGCTATGCCAGGCGTACCGCAGGTAGCAGTATTTGATACTGCATTTGGACAGAGCATGCCAAGAAAGGCATATCTGTATGCAATTCCATACGAGTATTATGAAAAGTATGGTATCCGTCGTTATGGATTCCACGGAACAAGCCACAGCTTCGTATCCAAGGAGACCATCAAGTTTGCAAACCTGGATCCAGAGAACTGCAAGGTTATCGTTTGCCATTTAGGAAATGGTGCAAGTATTTCTGCATCAATCGGTGGCAAGTGTGTAGATACAAGTATGGGTCTGACTCCTCTGGAAGGTCTGATCATGGGTACCAGAAGTGGTGATGTTGATCCGGCTGTTGTTCAGTATATCTGCAACAAGGAGAATAAGACTGTTGATGAGGTATTAAATATCTTAAATAAGAAGTCTGGTGTTCTTGGTATTTCTGGTGTTTCCAGTGACTTCCGTGATATCACAAAGGCTGAGAATGAAGGAAACGAGAGAGCAAAGGCAGCAAACGAGGCATTTATCTACCGCGTAATCAAGTACATCGGTGCATATGTTGCTGCTATGAACGGTGTAGATGCAATTGCATTTACAGCAGGTGTTGGTGAGAATGATGTAAATGCAAGAGAGAAGATCTTAAGCGGTCTGACTTACCTTGGCATCGAGGTTGACCATGAGGCAAATAAGAGAAGAGGCGAGAATACAATGATCTCTACTCCAGCTTCTAAGGTTAAGGTTGCAGTAATTCCGACAAATGAGGAGTTGGCAATCGCAAGAGAGACTGTTGCGCTGGTATAATCTGGCACAACGAGCAAACACTACCAGGCAGCAGCTGCAAAGGCAGCTGCTGCTTGTTTCTATGAAAGGTTGGGTTACAAATTGTCGTTATCAGAACAGAGCAGGATTCGCAATTTCTGTATTATTGCGCATATAGACCACGGAAAGTCCACGTTAGCGGACCGTATTATTGAAAAGACAGGCCTTTTGACCAGCAGAGAGATGCAGGAACAGGTTCTGGACAATATGGATCTTGAGAGAGAGAGAGGCATAACCATAAAGTCACAGGCTGTGCGCACCATGTATAAGGCCAATGACGGGGAGGAGTATATTTTCAATTTGATTGATACGCCTGGACACGTCGATTTTAATTATGAGGTGTCGAGAAGCCTTGCAGCTTGTGACGGTGCCATTTTGGTTGTCGATGCTGCACAGGGAATTGAGGCACAGACATTGGCAAATGTGTATTTGGCGTTAGATCATGATCTGGATGTTTTTCCGGTTATCAATAAGATTGATTTGCCAAGTGCAGATCCAGACCGCGTGGCGGCTGAGATCGAAGATATTATTGGCATAGAGGCGCAGGATGCACCACGCATTTCTGCAAAAAACGGAATAAATATCGAAGCCGTTTTAGAGGAAATAGTTCACAAAATTCCAGCACCAAAGGGAGATCCGAAAGCACCGCTTAAGGCATTGATCTTTGATTCAAAGTATGATTCATATCGCGGTGTTATCGTATTTTGCCGTATTATGGAGGGAACTGTTAAAAAAGGCGATACTGTGCGCATGATGGCAACTGGAGCAGTAGAAGAGATTGTTGAGGTTGGCTATTTTGGTGCAGGACAGTTTATTGCATGTGATGAGCTTTCAGCAGGAATGGTTGGTTATATTACAGCAAGCATCAAAAATGTGCGTGAGACTCGTGTCGGTGATACAATAACAAATAATGACAATCCGGCAGCAGAGCCGCTTCCTGGATACAAGAAGGTTAATCCGATGGTGTACTGTGGTCTGTATCCGGCAGATGGTGCAAAATATCCAGATCTTAGAGATGCGCTTGAAAAGCTTCAGCTAAATGATGCTTCCCTGCAGTATGAGCCTGAGACATCTATTGCACTTGGTTTTGGCTTCCGCTGTGGTTTCCTTGGTCTTCTCCATTTGGAAATCATTCAGGAACGTCTCGAGCGAGAGTACAATCTTGATCTTGTAACCACGGCACCAGGCGTTGTGTACCATATTTATAAGACAGATGGAACAATGATGGAGCTGACCAATCCTTCCAATATGCCAGATCCATCTGCAATTGAACATATGGAAGAGCCAGTTGTTTCAGCAGAAATCATGGTAACTAGTGAATATATCGGTGCCATAATGGATCTTTGTCAGGAGAGAAGAGGTATTTACCTTGGTATGGAATATATCGAGGAGAACCGCGCTGTATTAAAGTATGATTTGCCTTTAAATGAGATTATTTACGATTTCTTCGATGCGCTTAAGTCACGCTCAAGAGGATATGCATCATTTGATTATGAATTAAAGGGCTATATGAAATCAGAGCTTGTAAAGCTTGATATCCTGGTAAATAAAGAGACAGTCGATGCACTTTCATTTGTTGTATTTGCAGGCAGTGCTTATGAAAGAGGAAGAAAAATGTGCGAAAAGCTTAAGGATGAAATTCCGAGACAGCTTTTTGAGATTCCAATTCAGGCAGCAATTGGCAGCAAGATTATCGCCAGAGAGACTGTTCGTGCAATGCGTAAGGATGTCCTTGCAAAATGTTACGGTGGTGATATCAGCCGTAAGAAGAAGCTTCTTGAAAAGCAGAAGGAAGGAAAGAAGCGCATGCGTATGGTCGGAAATGTAGAGATTCCGCAGAAGGCATTTATGAGTGTGCTCAAGCTTGATGAGGAGTAATCAGATGCTTGGTCTTTATATTCACATTCCATTTTGTGTGCGAAAATGCCAATACTGTGATTTTTTGTCAGCACCTGCCTGTGATTCAGAGCGCGAAGCATATCTGCAAAGCTTATATGGCCAGATAAAAGCAATTGGTGTTCGTTTGAAACAAAAACAGAAACATTACACCGTAGACAGCATTTTTATAGGTGGCGGTACGCCGTCTTTATTATCATCTGATCAGATGCAGGAATTGATGGATGTGGTGCGAGACTCTTTTTATGTTGCAGCTGATGCTGAAATTACTGCTGAATGTAATCCTGGCACTGTCACGAAAAAAAAGCTTTGTGCGTACAAAATGGCAGGAATCAATCGCTTAAGCATAGGTCTGCAGTCAGCTGATAATGAAGAACTGGCGCTTTTAGGGCGAATCCACACATGGGAAGAGTTTTTAGATACATTTGAAGCAGCTCGTAATGCTGGCTTTACTAATATCAATATTGATATCATGAGTGCGCTTCCGGGTCAGACAGTTACGTCCTATCAAAATACGCTGAAAAGTGTGCTCGCACTTCATCCAGAGCATATTTCAGCGTATAGCCTGATAATTGAAGAAGGAACACCTTTTTTCGATGAGTATGGTGAAACTGATTGTGCCAAAAAGAAGAAAAAGGATGCTACGAAATTACTTCCTTCTGAAGATGAAGTGGTTCAGATGGATGAACTTACCTGGAAGCTTTTAGGTGAGGCTGGCTATGAGCACTATGAGATTTCCAATTATGCACTGCCAGAAAGTGCATGCAGACACAATTTAAAGTATTGGCACTGTGAAGAATATCTTGGTGTCGGTACAGGTGCTGCATCGTATCTGAAAACAAATTCATCAGGTGATTATTGTCGTTTGAAGGTCATTACTGATACAAAAGCGTTTTCAGAGATTGACTGGAATGATCCTTCATCTTTAGACAAATGTTTTATGGAATGCGATGTGCTTTCTTTGCAGGAACAAATGGAAGAGATGGCCTTTCTTGGCCTTCGCACAAAAGAAGGTGTCAGATTGTCGTCATTTTATGAACGCTTTGGCAAGTCATTTAATGAAGTATATGGGGAAGTAGTTAAGAAATATACTGCGATGGGGATGATGAAAGCTGATGAGACACATGTTGCACTCACGCTTAAAGGCATGGAGGTCGCAAACTGGATCATGGCTGATTTTTGTGGCTGATTTTTCAGAAGAATACAAGGTGCTGTGAGATTAGCAGCACGGAAAAGAGGAAAAGATGTATCAGGTCGATTGTTCCGTTTTGCTGGACGGAAAAAAATTCTATGAGATGTCGATATGGAATATGTACTGCAGAAAGAAAAGCTATGTGTTTCTGACAGCTGTTATGTATGCATTTTCTATGTTAATGATATCATCAGCACTCCCACAGATTTTGACAGGAACAAACAACACAGCCATTATCAACGGCGGTATGGGCTTTGTATTACTTGTTCTTGTTGTCTATATGAATTATAATCATATCAGTCGTTTTAAGAGAGCTTCTAAAAACGAAGAGTGGTTAAAAAAGACAGGTAAGCATATACGAATTACAAAAGAGCAGATCGTAAATTATCGTATTGAGGCACAGGAAGAGCGCAAGTATGAGTGGTCTCAGGTACTTGGTGCATATAACCGTAAGGAAGAAATTGTTCTGTGCACAAAAAAAGATGAGCAGATCATGACACTTGATAAGTCAAAGCTTTCCGAGTCAGAGATGAAATTTATCACAGATATTATAGATGAAAGACATTTATGGAGAACATCAATGCCGATCCGTACAGTATATCTGATGTTTGGAGCAATCACATTCGTAGGAGTTGCATGGATTGTACAGGCCGTTTTAAAGGTGATGTAATGTAAAAAAAGTAAGCGTTTATTTTGGAAACGAAATAGATGCTTATTTTTTTATGTCACAGTTCACGCGTTATGCTACGAAGCCCTTCGGTGTAATGGTTTCGTCGCCGGACCAAACTCCGCAGGTTCCTTTTATGTTTTTTCTTATCATACATTACTTTGAAAGACCTGCTCCAAGTGTCCGGCTCGTGAAATCCATTCACCTTCGGGCATACGGTAAATATTGGGCGTTCCGTGAACTGTAAAGAAACTGGTTATGCTACGAAAGCCCTTCGGGCATGCTGTAAATATTGGGCGTCCTGTGAACTGTAATAAAATTAGGTATGCTGTAACTATAACTTTCATACTTGACATTTCCGAGAAACATCTTGTAAAATTATGCCTGCTGTTTTATAATGTGATAAGATGATACCAGGGTCAAAAGCTCCAAAAGCCGTTCGTGCTTGCACGATTAGGTTTTTGAGCTTGGGACCCGCAAAAACATGAGGATGCAGCGATTTTCAAGGAAAATCAGCGAATCCGAATGTTTTTAGAATTGCGAAAGTTGCATAGCAACGGAGCAATTCGTGGATATCATAAGATGATATCAGTGTCAAAAGGTCAGAAATCCGATGCAATCTGGTATCAAAGGGGAAATTCCCATAAAGAATGGAAAGGAGTGCAGTGAGATCGCTGCAGTAATGGAAGAATGAGTAAATCCCGTAAGAAAAAGAAGGATTCTTTTAAGATTATATATATGATACTGGGAATAGAGATGCTAGTTACGGTGGCTGTAATTGGTTATTTTGGATACCATTATGGAAGTATTTTATTATCTGGTTTTAAGAGTGCAAAGGCAAGTATAAGTTCTCAGACACCGGTACAAGATCCTGGATATCCGATTGATGTTGATGGACAGGCACCGACAAATCAGGTGCAGGCAGAGACAGAAGTGGTTACAGAAGAGGTATTTAAGCCAACTAGTGCTAAGCTTGTCGCAGTAGGAGACAATCTTATGCATCGTTCATGTACATTAAGCGCACAGAAGGCTGATGGAACATATGACTTTACTAAGCATTTTGCAAATATGGCTGATATATTTAAGGCAGCCGATCTTGCTGTGATTAGTCAGGATACTGTGTTAGGTGGTATTGAGCTTGGAGCGACCTCTACTGAGACAGGTATTTTCAATACCGCAGTGGAGCTTGCAGATGGCATGGCAGATGCAGGAATCAATGTTGTTCTTGCTGCTAATAATCATATCATGGATGAGGGCAGTGCCGGCCTGAATACTATGATGAGCTATTTTAGTACAAAATATCCGGATATTACGCTTCTTGGTGTAAATAACTCAAGAGAGGCTAAGGATGAGCCTGTTTATGTGGAAACAAATAACATTAAGATTGCAATGATTAATTATAGTTATGGTTCCAACCAGACAGCTGATCTGGATGCAAGTCCATATTTATTAAATCAGTATGATGAGGATTGGCTGTCTGATATATTAAAGCAGGCAAGAGAGGAAGCTGATTTTATTATCGCATTTCCATTTTGGGGCGAGCAAAACAGCATGGACTATACACAGGAGCAGGAGCATCAGGCACAGTTTCTGGCGGACAATGGTGTTGATCTGATTATTGGATCATATCCTCACGTAGTAGAGCCTGTTAAATGGATCACAGCAGAAAATGGAGATCGCACTCTTGTTTATTATTCACTTGGCAATTTCCAGTCAATCCAGAATACAGTGGAAAATATGCTTGGCGGTCAGGCGAATATAACAATCAGTAAGGAAGAGGATGGAACTCATATTTCAGATTACTCACTTGATTTTGTTGTAACTCATTATGAGCAGAGAGAATCTAGTGAATATTATGACATTGTCACAACATATCCGCTGGCTGATTACACAAGTGATCTGGCAGCACGTCATGGCATGTCTGTATCTGGAAATGAGGAGTTTAATCTGGCATCTTTGCAGGGATTAAGCAGCCAGATTCTGTCAAAATGCGATCTGGATGAGAGTATGGAACAAGATGCGTCAAAAGATGAATTAACAGATGAATCAACAGATGGAGAAAACTAAATTGAAGACAAAAAATGCAAATAAGTGTGCAGCGGCCGGTATGTGCGGCGGCTGCACTTATATTAACGGAAGCTATGAGAAACAGCTTAAAGAAAAAGAACAGTATGTGAGAACACAGCTAAAAGGAATTTGTCCGGTAAATCCAATTATTGGAATGAAAAATCCATACCATTACCGCAACAAGGTGACGGCAACATTTTCCTATAAAAAAGGAGAAATTTTTTCTGGAATATATGAGGAGAAAAGTCACAGTGTTGTGCCGGTAGATTCTTGTCTGTTAGAGGATCAGACTGCAGATCAGATTATCTGTGATATAAGAGGACTGCTCAAATCATTTAAGATTACGATTTACAGTGAGCGCACACGCTATGGCTTACTGCGTCATGTTATGGTCAGACGAGGCTTCACAACGGGTGAAGTACTAGTGATTCTTGTTGTTACTTCACCAGTGTTCCCATCAAAGAATAACTTTGTGAAAGCACTTTTAAAGCTGCATCCAGAGATTACAAGTGTTGTATTAAATGTAAATGACCGTATGACGAGTATGGTGCTTGGCGATAGAAATATTGTATTGTACGGAAAGGGCTATATTGAAGATGTGCTTTGCAATAACCGTTTTCGTATCTCAGCGCAGTCATTTTATCAGATTAATCCGGTGCAGACACAAAAGCTGTATGAAAAGGCTGTTGAGCTTGCAAATCTGACAGGTGAGGAAATTGCGATTGATGCTTACTGTGGAATTGGAACTATTGGAATGACTGCAGCATCAAAAGCAAAAACTGTACTTGGAATTGAATTAAATGCACTCGCTGTAAAGGATGCGATTGCTAATGCAAAAGCAAATCATGTGACAAATATTCATTTTCTTCAGGGAGATGCAGGAGAGCAAATGACACAGATGGCAGAGGAAGGAAGTCATGCCGATGTTGTCTTCATGGATCCGCCGAGAAGCGGAAGCAGTGAAGCATTTATGGATTCGGTTGCTGTTTTAAATCCAAAGCGCATTGTATATGTTTCTTGTAATCCGCAGACACTGGCAAGAGATCTTAAATATCTGGCAAAGAAAGGCTATCACACAAAGCAGGCAACACCAGTCGATATGTTCCCGTGGACAAAGGCTGAGCATGTGGAAACAGTCTGTCTGCTTGAGAAAGGAAAAAAGTAATGATTAAAAATATTGTATTAGATATTGGAAATGTACTGATTCCGTTTTCATGGCGACAGCATCTGGATAATTTTGGATTTTCAGATGAAATAAAGAAACGTCTGGCAGATGCAGTCTTTTTAAATGACGACTGGAACGAGATTGACAGAGGTGTTCTGACAAAAGAAGAACTTTTGGCTCGCTTCATTGAGAACGATCCTGGTATTGAAAAAGAAATTTATATGGTAATGGAAAATATAAATGGTACAGTTGGTGAGTATCCGTACACAAGCACATGGGTGCCGGAGCTTAAGTCAATGGGATATCGTGTATATCTATTGTCCAATTTCAGTGATCAGCAGCTGCATGACAGCAGAGAAAAGCTTCCATTTATTGATCAGGCAGATGGTGTGCTATTATCATTTCGCTACAAGATGATAAAACCAGATGATGCGATCTACCAGAAGTTGTTTGAATTATTTTCATTAAAGCCAGAAGAATGTCTATTTTTTGATGACAAACAGGAAAATATTGACGGTGCAGTGCGAAATAAAATGAATGGACATGTGTTTACCAGCTATGAAGATGCAATGAATACAATAAAAAATATATAGGAGGAAAAAAAGATGGCAGTATATCAATTAGAAAATGAACACATTTATCTGGAAGTTGCAAGTCACGGCGCAGAGCTTGTGCGTCTGGTTGGCAAGAAGACAAAAAAGGAATATTTATTTGATGGAGATCCAAAGTACTGGAAGCGTCACTCTCCAATTTTGTTTCCATTTGTCGGCGGTGTGAAAAACAAAGAGTACCGCTATAATGGAAAGACTTATACAATGACACAGCATGGATTTGCGAGAGATATGGAATTTACACTGGATAGTCAGACACAGGATACGCTGTGGTTTTCAATTGTATCTAACGAGACAACAATGGAAAATTATCCATTCGCATTCCGTCTTGAGGTTGGTTATCAGTTAAAGGGAACAGAAGTAACTGTACTTTGGAATGTAATTAACACAGACACAAAAGAAATGTATTTTTCCATTGGTGCACACCCGGCATTCTTTGCCAGCATGACACTAGAGGATGGTTCAGATACAGATCATATTCATGTGGGCGATAATATTGAAGGAACATTTACATGCTATCATGTTACAGAAAAAGCAATGGCACTTGTGGATGATACGATTGTACTGCCGCGTGACCTGCCGCTTACAGCTGATTTGTTTTCAAGAGATGCTATTATTTCAAAGGATGATCAGGCATCACGTCTGGCACTGGCTTATCCGGATGGACAGGAGTATGTAGTTATGCAGTTTGATGAGCCAATCTTTGGATTGTGGTCACCTAAGAGCGATGCACCATTTGTATGCTTAGAGCCATGGCATGGAAGATGTGATGCAGATGATTTTACAGGTACGCTTCAGGAGCGCGCATATGAAAGAATGCTAGAGGTTGGCGGTGTATTTAATGGCGTTTATACAATCGGTCTGCCGCTTGAGTGATAGGAGCATAGAGCATGATTTATATTGGAAATCACGTTTCTTCGTCAAAGGGATATGAGGCGATGGGCAAACAGGAAGTAGCGCTTGGCGGCGATACGTTTGCCTTTTTCACAAGAAATCCAAGAGGCGGAAGCGCAAAAGAGATAAAAGACGAAGATGTACAGCGTCTTCTGACACTGATGAAAGATCACTCATTTGGTCCTCTTGTTGCACATGCACCATATACAATGAATGTTTGTGCAGCAAAGGAGGATATTCGCAAATTTTCTGTAGAAATGCTAAAGGATGATATAAAACGTATGGAATATCTGCCTGGTGCCTTTTATAATTTTCATCCGGGCTCACATGTTGGTCAGGGAAGTGAAGCTGGCATTGAGCTTATAGCAGCTGCATTAAATGAGTGCATAAGCAGTACACAGAGCGTAACGATTTTACTTGAGACGATGGCCGGAAAGGGAAGTGAGGTCGGAAGAAGCTTTGAGGAATTAAAAGAAATCATGGACCGTGTTTCATGTAAGGAAAAACTTGGTGTTTGTTTTGATACATGCCATGTGTGGGACGGCGGTTATGATATCGTTAATCATCTTGATGAAGTCCTTTCTGAATTTGACCGTCTGATCGGTCTTGACAAGCTGTGTGCTGTGCATTTAAATGACAGCATGAATGATTGTGGTGCACATAAGGATCGCCATCAAAAGCTTGGTCTTGGAAAAATTGGAGAGGAAGCTTTAAAAAGAGTTGTCACACATCCGGCGCTTCAGGGTCGTCCATTTATTCTTGAGACACCTAATGAGGATGACGGTTATGCAAGAGAGATTGCAATGGTGCGTAAGTGGCAGGAGAGATAAATTAAAAAACAACGGGAGAAAAGTGTGATGGATCATTTATTATATGGATGTGCATATTATGATGAGTATATGCCGTATGAACGGCTTGACAAGGATCTTGCTATGATGAAAAAGGCAGGCATCAATGTAATCAGGATTGCAGAGTCGACATGGAGCACAGAAGAGCCAGAAGACGGAGTGTTTGATTTTTCTCATGTCACAAAGGTGCTAGAAGCTTGTGAACGTGAAAAAATTCATGTTATTATCGGAACACCAACATATGCAATACCATCTTGGATGGCAAAAAAGTATCCAGATATCATGGTGACAGATAAGAGTGGGCGACGTCCGTATGGTGCGCGTCAGATTATGGACATCACACATCACGCCTACCGTTTTTACTGCGAGCGTATCATTCGTAAGCTGATGGAAACGGTAAAGGACTATTCCTGCGTTATTGGATTTCAGCTTGACAATGAGACAAAGCATTTTGGTACGAGCAGCGAAAATGTACAGCAGGCATTTGTATCATGGATTAAGAAGCAGTATAAAGGAGATATTGAAAGATTCAATCACGATTTCGGACTGGATTACTGGAGTAACAAAATTAACAGCTGGGAGCAGTTTCCAAGTGTAAGAGGTACGATAAACGGAAGCCTTGGCTGTGCATTTGAGCAGTTTCAAAGAAGTCTTGTAACTGAATTTTTGATGTGGCAAAGAAGTATTGTGCAGGAATATCTGCGCGAGGACCAGTTTGTTACTCATAATTTTGACTTTGCATGGAAGGGCCATTCTTACGGAGTTCAGCCAGATGTTGACCATCCATCTGCATCAAAGGCACTTACAATAGCAGGCTGTGATATTTATCATCCATCACAGGATGATCTGACTGGAAAGGAAATTTCCTTCTGTGGTGATATGACACGTTCACTTAAAAAGGATAATTATCTTGTAATTGAGACAGAAGCACAAGGTTTTCCAGAGTGGACACCATATCCAGGTCAGCTTAAATTACAGGCATTTTCTCATCTTGCAAGCGGTGCTGACAGTGTGATGTACTGGCATTGGCATTCTATTCACAATGCATGTGAGACGTACTGGAAAGGTATTTTAAGTCATGATCTGCAGGAGAATGCAATTTATCGTGAAGTTAGTCAGATAGGAAAATCATTTGAAGCCTTAAGCGACAAATTGATTCACTTAAAGAAAACAAATCAGGCTGCCATTATGGTCAGCAATGAAGCATTAACTGCGCTTAATTGGTTCCAAATTCCTGGCGGAAAAACTTCTTATAATGATGTTGTGCGCTGGATTTATGATGCGCTCTATGAGCAGAATATAGAGTGTGATATCATCTGGACAGATGAAACTAATCTCGATGCATATAAAGTGATTTTTGTACCTGCATTATATAGTGCACCAAAGGAAGTGTTTGAGCGTTTAGCAGCATTTGCAGCAAATGGAGGTACACTCGTTGCTACATTTAAGACAGGCTTTACTGATGAACATGTGAAGGTAAATTGTGACAGACAGCCGGCAGGTCTTTCTGAGTGTATGGGGATTGGGTATGATCGTTTTACCGCACCAAAAAATGTTGGTCTGTCTGGTGAAACCTTTGGCTTGTCAAAGAATGAATTACAGGCACAAGATTTTATGGAGTTAGTTGAGCCAGCTGGGGCAAAGGTACTTGCCTTTTATGATCATTATATGTGGAAAGAGTATGCCGCTGTAACTAAAAACAGTTGGGGCAAAGGTACTTGCTATTATATTGCATGCAAGACAAGCTGTGCATACATAAAGAAATTGACTGCAAGCATTGTAAAGGAGGCAGGACTTTGGGGCTGGAAGCAGGAAATTGCATTCCCAGTTATCATAAAAGAGGGTATAAATCAGGAGGGAAAAAAGATTCGCTATCTGTTTAATTATTCAGGAAAGGAACAGAGCGTGAAGCTGCCAAAAGAGGCGTCAAAGGTATCAAGAGTGCTCAAAGAGGAGGGCGCAGTCTTGAAAAAAGATCGTTTGACGCTTGCACCATGGGGCTTTGTAATAGAAGAGATTTAAGTAAACTGGAGGAAAACACTATGAATCTTGATATGACAAAAGGCAGCCCATTAAAGCTGATCTTGAAGTTTTTAGTTCCGGTATTGTTAGGCTGTTTATTTCAGCAGCTTTACAATATGGTTGATACAATTATCGTAGGAAAAGGTGTTGGACCAGATGCACTTGCTGCGGTAGGTGCAACCGGAACAATTGTATTTTTCATTCTTGGCTTTATGAATGGACTGACGACAGGCTTTACTGTTTTGTCATCACAGCGCTATGGAGCAGGCGACTATGAAGGGCTTCGAAAGAGTGTCGGCAATGCATTTGTGCTTGGCTTGATTGTGACTGTTATTATGACGGTACTCAGCTTGCTTGGCATGGATTGGCTGCTTAGTATAATGCAGACACCAGAGGATATCTTTGATATGTCAAAGGAATATATTGTCATAATCTGCGCAGGTATTATATTTACAACACTGTATAATTTAACAGCCAGCATTCTGCGTGCAGTAGGAAACAGTAAAGTTCCGCTTTATTTTCTGATTTTATCAGCACTGTTAAATGTTGTTCTCGACTTGTTCTTCATCATGGTATTGTCATGGGGCGTAGCTGGTGCTGCCATTGCAACAGTTATTTCACAGGGTGTTTCAGGAATTTTATGTCTTGTATTTTTGCTTACAAAAGTAGATATACTAAAGCTAAAGAAGGAGCACTTTAAGCTTGATCCAATTGGTGCGAAAATTCAGCTAAATATTGGTATTCCAATGGCTCTCCAATTTTCTATCACTGCAATCGGAACTATGATTTTGCAGGCAGCATTGAATTTGCTTGGCTCTACAGTAGTTGCTTCTTATACAGCAGCCTGCAAGGTAGAGCAGCTTGTGACTCAGGCATTTCAGGCAATGGGCATGACAATGGCAACATATAGTGCACAAAACTGGGGCATACATTCTACTGAGCGTATAAGAAAAGGTCAGAAGACAGCAATGGTTCTTAGCTGCAGCTATGCTGTAATTATTTACTTTGTCGTGCTAGCTATACTTCCTTTTATGACATCACTGTTCTTTGACGGTGATCTGACCACGGTGATCGGCTATGTGCGCGAGTATATTCAAATCTGCGGACTTTGCTTTATTCCGCTTGGTATGATCTTTATTTATAGAAATGTACTTCAGGGCTGTGGATATGCACTGTTTCCGACACTTGGAGGTGTCGTTGAGCTGATCAGCAGAAGTGTGTTTGCATTTATGGCAGCAAGGGCAAAAAGTTATACAGGTATCTGTATTGCTAATGCCAGCGCATGGGTGACTGCTGGAATTTTCCTTTGGATTGCTTATCTGTTTATAATGAAAGGCATCTTAAAAAAGGACGAAGAAAGAAAGGGTACATGTAATTTATGATAGAAACAGCACAAAAAAAAGAACGTCTGCTTTTAGTTGCGGTGAATACGGCAGAGGAGAGCAGAGTAAGAGCATCGCTAGAGGAGCTTGCTCTTTTGGTGGATACAGCTGGCGGTGAGGCCGTCGGCTCTATCTATCAGAATCTTGATCATCCAATTTCAGCTACTTATGTTGGAAAAGGAAAGATTGAAGAAATTCGCCAGCTGGCAGCACAGTTAGACGCAGACGGTATTGTGTGTGATGATGAGCTTACACCGGCTCAAATGAAAAATCTAGAGCAGGAGCTTGGCTTTAATGTGCTTGACCGTACCATGGTAATTCTTGATATTTTTGCATCTCGCGCAAGAAGCAGTGAGGGAAAAATTCAGGTTGAGCTGGCACAGCTTCGTTACCGTGCAAATCGTCTGACAGGAATGGGTCAGTCTATGTCTAGATTAGGCGGTGGTATTGGTACAAGAGGACCAGGTGAGAGTAAGCTTGAGACAGACCGCCGTTTGATTCATCAGCGTATAGGTCAGTTAAAGTCAGAGCTTGAGCAGGTAAAGCGCACAAGAGAAGTTACAAGAAAAAGAAGAAATGATACGCATATACCAGTTGCTGCAATTGTTGGATATACAAATGCTGGAAAATCAAGCTTGTTAAATAAGCTGACTGGTTCAGAGGTACTTGCAGAGGACAAGCTGTTTGCAACGCTTGATCCAACAACAAGACTGCTTAATTTAGGCAATGACGAGCCGCTTTTAATGACGGATACAGTAGGTTTTATTGATAAGCTTCCACATCATTTGATTGATGCATTTCGAAGTACACTTGAGGAAGCAAAGCATGCTGATCTTATTATTCATGTTGTAGACTGCTCAAATCCAGAGCATGAGACTCAGATGCAGGTTGTATACCAGACATTAAAGGAGTTAGGTGTAGAGGGAAAGCCAATCTTTACTCTTATGAACAAGCAGGATCTGTTATCAGAAGAAGAAAAAAATCTTTTCGAGCGAGATATGCAGGCAGACCGCACAATTGAGATTTCAGTAAAAGATGGCACAGGTCTTGACGAGCTGCGCGAGGTACTTCTTTCTTTCCTGAGAAATCGTAAAAAATATGTGGAGCGTCTTTATGGATACGATGAGATGGGAAAAATTCAGCTGCTTCGCAAGTATGGACAGATTGTAACAGAGGAGTATCGTGATGATGGCGTAGCTGTCACCGGATATGTTCCAAACGAATATTATAACCAGATTCAGTAAATGATCAGGAGGGCTTAAGATGGAGCAAACGGCTCAGATAAAAGAATGTGCACATACCGTTGCCGGAATTGTGGCGCACGTAGATGCAGGAAAGACAACATTGGCTGAGAGTATGCTCTACCTGACAGGTGGCACAAGAAAGCTGGGAAGAGTTGACCACAAGGATGCATTTTTGGATACGTATGAGCTTGAGAAAAACAGAGGAATTACGATTTTTTCCAAGCAGGCAGAGCTAAATTTGAAAAACAGAAAGCTTACACTTTTAGATACGCCAGGCCATGTGGATTTTTCGGCAGAGATGGAACGAACACTTCAGGTACTTGATTATGCAATATTGGTAATTAGTGTTGCAGATGGCGTGTCTGGTCATGTGCAGACATTGTGGCGTTTGTTAAAGCAGTATAATGTTCCTGTATTTCTTTTTATCAACAAAATGGATCAGCCAGGTGCTGATAAAGAAGAAACGCTTATGCAGCTGCAAAAACGCCTTGATGGCCGCTGCGTAGACTTTTCTGATCTTGAAAATTTCGATGAACGTCTGGCAGAGACAGATGAGGAATTATTGGAACAGTTCTTCGAGACTGGCAAGATTAGACTGGAACAGATAAAAAAGCAGATTAAGGATCGAAAGCTTTTTCCGTGTTATTTTGGCTCAGCTTTAAAGATGCAGGGAATAACAGAATTTCTGGAAGGCTTTGAGATGTATACGACAGTACCAGTGTATGGCGATTTGTTTGGAGCGCGTGTATTTAAGATTGCACGTGACGCACAGGGAAAACGACTTACATATTTAAAGGTGACAGGCGGTGTGCTTAAAGCAAAGCAGGTGATTGGTGAGGAAAAGATTGATCAGATCCGCGTCTACTCAGGTGCTTCATTTACACCAGTATCAGAAGCACAGCCTGGTATGGTTTGTGCCGTAACTGGATTAAATGATACCGTGACAGGACAAGGTTTAGGCTGTGAGATTCAGGCACAAACACCGATTTTGGAACCTGTTCTTACATACTGCGTGTCATTTCCGCCAGAGATTGATATTCACGAGATGTATAGAAAGCTATCTGTGTTAGAGGAGGAGGAGCCGCAGCTGCAGCTTGTATGGCAGGAGGAGACTTCTGAGATTCATGCGAGAGTCATGGGTGAGGTGCAGATTGAAATTTTGCAAAGCCTGATTCGTGAGCGCTTTGGCGTGGAAGCCTTTTTTACTTCAGGTTCCATTATTTATAAGGAAACTGTGGAGAATACTGTTGAGGGAATCGGTCATTTTGAGCCGCTTCGTCATTATGCAGAGGTTCACCTTTTAATAGAACCGGGAGAGCCAGGCAGCGGAATGGTTTATGAGACAAACTGCAGCGAAGATTTGCTTTCAAAGAACTGGCAGCGCCTTATTATAACGCACTTAGAAGAAAAAAAGCATAAGGGTGTGCTGACAGGCTCAGAGCTGACTGATACTAAGATTACACTTATAGCAGGCCGTGCTCACATAAAGCACACAGAGGGCGGAGATTTTAGACAGGCTACTTATCGTGCTGTCAGACAGGGCCTGATGCAGGCAAAGAGCAGACTCTTAGAGCCTGTGTACGCTTACCGCCTTGAAATTCCATCAGAATGTATTGGAAGAGCAATGACTGATATTCAGCAGATGTGTGGTACTTTTTCTGCTCCTGAGCAGGAAGGAGAGCTAAGCATACTTTCTGGAACAGCACCAGTATCAACGATGCGAGGCTATCAGAGAGAGGTCGTTGCCTACAGCAGAGGTCATGGACGTCTTTTTTGTACATTAAAGGGATATGCACCGTGCCACAATGAGGAAGAGGTAGTAGAACGCATCGGATATTTGCCGGAGGCAGATCTGTCAAATACTCCAGACTCAGTATTTTGTGCGCATGGAGCAGGCTTTGTTGTTCCGTGGTATGAAGTGCCAGATTATATGCATATTGAAGGTATAGAGCAGGAATCAGAAGAAGATGCGATGCTTCGTGCAGCAAATGAGGCAAAACGTGCCAAGCAGGAACCCATGCGTTCTCTTGAAGACTATGAGGCAGAGAATGAGGAGCTAAAGCAGATCTTTGAAAGAACATATGGACCTGTAAAGGTGTATCGCCAAGATGACGAGGAGCAGTACCAATCTTCAGCGCCAAAGGGAGCATCTACATATCACCCAACAAAGAAAAAGCAGCAAGAAGAGGAATATCTTCTTGTAGATGGCTATAATATTATTTTTGGCTGGCCAGAATTAAATGAGCTTTCAAAGACAGATATTGCGGCAGCAAGGCTTACATTGATGGATATTTTAAGTAATTATCAGGGTTACAGCAAGTGTAAGCTGATCCTTGTGTTTGATGCCTATAAGGTGCCAGGAGGAACAGAGCATGTTGAAAAGTATCACAATATTTACATTGTGTACACAAAAGAGGCAGAGACAGCAGATCAATATATTGAAAAAACAGTTCATGCAATGGGAAGAAAGCATCGCGTAACTGTAGCTACATCAGATGGTCTTGAGCAGGTTATCATTCTTGGACAGGGCGGTGTGCGTATGTCAGCACTTGGCTTAAAAAAGCAAATTGAAAGTGCCGGTCATGAGATTCGCGAAATGTGTACAACAAAGTCAGACAGCGGCAAAGTTTATTTGTTTCATGAGACATCTGATGATGTTAAGAAAAAGCTTGACGAGATTCGTCTGGAAAAAAATGATAGAAAAAATGATATTAAGGGGAAAAAGTAAAAGAACATTTGAAAGTGATTTAGACTGAGAGGAGAAAAACATTTCTATGAAGGGAAAAAAGAAATCCTTTGCAGAGAAGATTAAAAAAGAGGGATGGATGAGGATTGATTGTCATCCGCTTGCTGTGTGGCTTGGCAGTACAATTGTAACTGTTTTGCTGCTGGAATTACTCAGCAGAAAATCATTATTTAGTCTGCTTCATTTTGTATTTGTGACACCGCATTTGTTTTTAATGAACTTTATGCTTGTGCTTACAACATATTCGCTTATGTTTTTGACAAGAAGGTGGGGATTTGTCAGAGGACTTGTGGCGATTTTTTGGGGCGCAATAGGCGTTACAGATTTTGTTTTGCTTTTATTTAGAACAACACCGTTTAACTGGCATGATTTAAGCCTGATTGATTCTGCTATGCAGGTCATGAACCATTATGTATCAGGAATTGGATTTGTCGCAATCGGTGCTGTGATTGCAGCGTGCATTGTGCTTATAGTTGTGTTGTTTAAAAAGGCAGCACGTCTTGAAAAAAAGCCAAACTACAAAAAAGGTGCGGCAAGTGTAGTAGCTGTGGCATTGTTAACAGTTTATTTTTGGTGTGTTGGTCGCTGGTCTGCAATTTTGCCGCGTAATTTTAGTAATATCGCAGAAGCGTATCAGACTTATGGTCTTGCCTATTGCTTTACAAACTCATACATCAGCACTGGAATTTCAAAGCCTGATAATTACGATGCACAAAAGGTAGAAAACATCCTGGATGAAGAGGTTGTGCCTGTAAACACCGAAGTAGAGATTGATCCAGTGGAAACTAAGGCACCAGAGGAAGTATCTGTCCCAGAAGAATATGAAGAAGAGACAAAGGCACCAATCGAAGAGTACGATGCAGGAGTCAATGTTATTTATCTTCAGTTAGAGTCATTCTTTGATATTACTGATTTGAATGATGTGACAGTAAATGAAGATCCGATTCCTAATTACCATCGCTTGTTTGATACATGCTCGTCTGGATTTTTGAGTGTTCCATCTGTCGGTGCGGGAACAGCCAACACAGAGTTTGAAATTTTGACAGGCATGAATTTGGATTTCTTCGGCTGTGGCGAATATCCATATCAGACAGTACTTCGTGAGCAGACATGTGAGAGCCTTCCATACTGCTATGACAACATTGGCTATACATCTCATGCAATTCACAACAATTCTGCCACATTCTATAATCGAAACATGGTATTTTCACGCCTTGGCTTTGACACCTTTACTAGTATGGAGTATATGTATAACCTGACATATACGCCGGAAAATTGGGCAAAGGATAAGGTACTTACTGACAACATTATCGAGGCGATGGAGTCAACTGATACAAGTGACTTTATTTATACAATTTCCGTGCAGGGACATGGTGCGTATCCGACAGAAGAGGTACTTAAGGATCCTCACATCAAAGTGACATTGAAAGAAGATGATGAGGCCAGACAAAATCAGCTGACATACTATGCAAATCAGATTTATGAAATGGATTTGTTTGTGGCAGAGCTGACAAGACAATTAAAGAACTTTGATGAGCCATGTATTCTAGTTATGTATGGTGATCACCTGCCAAGTCTTGGAATTGAGGAGACTGATATGAACCAGGGAAATCTCTTCACAACAAAATATATTTTGTGGAGTAATTTCCAGATGGAAAAGCAGGATAAAAACGTTGAGGCATACCAGCTTGGCGCATACGTAATGCAGCGAATGGGCATCAATGAAGGAATTATGTTCCGTTATCATCAGAAATATTTTAAGGAGCAGAATGCAAACGAAAGTGCATATTTAGACTCAATGGCTGTTATTGAGTATGATATGCTGTATGGTGATAAAGAGGTATTTGGAGGCGAAAATCCGTATCAGCCGAAAAATCTTAAGATGGGCATTCTTCCAATAACATTAGATCGTGTTGTATACAAAGATGGCACAATGTGGCTGTATGGAAGTAATTTTAATGAGTTTTCAATTGTAATCATAAATGGAAAGCAGTATGAGCCAACCTCACAGCACCAGAATCTGATTAAGATAGAAGATCTTAAACTTGGCGGCAGTCTTGAGGTGTGCGTGGCACAGCAGGATGATTACGGCAAGACAATTCTTAGCACGACAAAAAGCTGTCGTGTTGAGGTAAATCACTAGTTACTGTTTACGAATAAGCCAAGAACCCGAAGGTGAATGGCTTTCACGAGCCGGACACTTGGAGCAGGTCTTTCAAAGTAATGTATAATAAGAAGGAACATAAAAGGAACCTGCGGAGTTTGGTCCGGCGACGAAATCATTCACCTTCGGGCTTTCGTAACATGATAGTTTGACGATATGGATTGACGTACAGCAAAAAGTGAGATATGATTATACCAAGGTTCAAAGGTCGGCGATACGACTGGAGACAGTAACTAGGAAAGGGTAAAACAGACCATGGAAAAGATTATATTAACAGGTGACAGACCGACAGGAAGACTTCACGTAGGACATTATGTAGGCTCTTTAAGAAGAAGAGTAGAACTGCAAAACTCTGGTGAATATTCCAAAATATTTATTATGATTGCAGATGCACAGGCATTAACAGATAATATTGAAAATCCGGAGAAGGTTCGTCAGAACATCATCGAGGTAGCGCTTGATTACCTCTCATGCGGATTAGACCCGGCAAAGAGTAATATCTTAATCCAGTCCCAGATTCCGGAACTGTGTGAGCTGACTTTCTACTATATGGATCTTGTTACCGTAGCAAGACTTCAGAGAAATCCTACTGTAAAGTCTGAGATTCAGATGAGAAACTTCGAGGCAAGCATTCCGGTTGGATTCTTCACCTATCCAATCAGCCAGGCTGCAGATATCACTGCATTTAAGGCAACAACAGTTCCAGTTGGAGAGGATCAGCTTCCGATGATCGAGCAGACAAGAGAAATCGTCCGCAAGTTTAATTCTGTATATGACGAAGTATTAGTTGAGCCAAGCGCTTTAATTTCTACTAATCAGGCATGCCTTCGTCTGCCAGGTATCGACGGCAAGGCAAAGATGAGTAAGTCTCTTGGAAACTGTATCTATCTGTCTGACAGCGAAGCAGATGTAAAGAAGAAGATCATGAGCATGTATACCGATCCGGAGCATCTTCTTGTCAGTGATCCGGGACATCTTGAGGGCAATACAGTATTTACTTATCTGGATGCATTCTGCAAGCCGGAGCACTTTGAGAGATATCTGCCGGATTATGCAAATCTGGATGAATTAAAGGCTCATTACACAAGAGGCGGTCTTGGTGATGTAAAGGTAAAGAAGTTCTTAAACAACATCATTCAGGAAGAGTTAGAGCCAATTCGTAAGAGACGTAAGGAATACGAGAAAGATATTCCAGAAGTTTATAACATTCTTCGCAAGGGTACCGAGGCTGCAAGAGAAGTGGCAGCACAGACATTGTCTGAGGTAAAGAGTGCAATGAAGATCAACTATTTTGATGATGTTGAGCTTATTAAGGCACAGAGCGAGAAATATAAGGGAATCTAAGGAAAATAGAAACAAAATAAGGGCTATCATTATCCGGTCAAATGACACTGGACAATGATAGCCCTTTTGCATTTATCAATCTTTATCGCTAAAGCTGGTGACAATATCAATTGGTTCAAATGTTATGGAAATTGGAGTAAGACCGCCCTGACCAAAGTAAAGGCGTACATAGTGATGGAAGCCAAATACACCGCCCTCTCTTGAGAGTGTCACTTCCTTTCCTTCGCTTCCGTTGAAGCTGTAGGTGCCAAACAGCTGATTGTCTACGAAGACAGATACAGGCATCTGAGCGAGTGGCGTGGACTCGGAAGAAGCGGTGATGCTGATGCGGAAGGTGCCAAAGCCCTCGGTGGCGATTCCAAACATATGGCTGTCACCCTTTTCGCTAGAAATTCCAGTAAGAGGAAGTGTGGTAACTCCCTTGATATCATGATATACGATATCAAAATCAGAAGTAAGCTGTGCATTTTCCGGTACATTTACAAGCTCAATCTCTGCTTCCTTGCCAGTAAGACGAAGAAGAGCAGGGGAGTTCATCAAAAAGCGGCAGATATTTTCAGCACAGCGAGTCAGATGACGGCGCTCTAAACGGCCGCTTGCAAGTGCAGCTTCAAGATCACCCATTACCTGCGTTGTATCGGATGTTACCATGTAGAGATCATTCTGCGCGAGAACCATAGCAGCAAATTTTTCACGAGATGGCTTGTCCTTTGGTGCATTGTTGATCTCAGCCCACCAGTCTGTCATAACGATGCCGTCAAAGTACCATTCACCACGCAAGATATCTGTGTTAAGCTGATGATTTCCGGCGGTCCAAAGACCATTTACGCTTCCATAGGTAGTCATAATAGAGCTTGCATAGCCGCTTTTTACAGCAATCTCAAAGCCCTTTAAGTAGATTTCACGAACTGCACGCTCAGAAATGACACTGTCCACAAAACGACGGTGATACTCCTGATTATTTCCGCAGAAATGCTTGATTGTTCCTGTTACACCAGCGCGTCCCATTCCCTCTAACTGAGCGGAAGCGATCACACCGCTTAAAAGAGGATCCTCAGAGAAATACTCGAAGTTACGGCCATTTAACGGACAGCGGTGAATATTCATGCCAGGTCCAAGAAGGCTTTCGATATGGTTATTTCTCATCTCGATTCCTTCCATCTCAAAAAGATCAGCGTTTAGGCTTGTATTGAACGTGCAGGCAAGCAAGGTTCCGCCAGGAAGACTAAATGCGTTAGTACCGCAGTCCATACGAAGGCCGGACGGACCATCTGTGCAGCAGCCAGCTGGGATACCAAAGTATGTAAGATTTGGTGTCAGACCACCGAAAGCAGCAGCAGTTCCCGGTGTTACCTTTGGACTTGACATGCCTTCGCCCTTTACTATGTGGCACAAATCAAGATCAGACAGCTGTGCAAGAAATTCGTCCATTGAAACAATGCCGCGTTTTACATCATCAAGCTTATAGCCCTTATCACCAGTATAGTCAGCACATTGTGGGCATGTATCCTCACTGTAATGCTGTAAGTAAACAGGAGCAGCCTGAATAATAGGTACAAGCGTACCATCCTCATTTGTCTTAGGAGTCATGCGCTCAAGATGGCGTCGAGGAGCAAGCTGTTGGGAGAGCTCTTCTAAAACAACTGTTTCTGTAAGCGCGAAGCTTCCGATTTCCTTTGCATTTCGCACATTGGTACCAGCTAAAATTGTATAGGTGCCTTCCTCAAGCACATAGCAAAATGCATGGCCTGTAATGCCGCTGTCATCATAAGAGGAAAGTGCATAAAAGTCAATCGCAAGAATGCCGCTTTCACCCTCACCAGGTTCAAGAAGCTCAGACTTTGCAAAACGAATTAGCTCGCGGGACGGCTTTCCAAGAAAACCCTGCGGCTTTTGTACATAAAACTGTATTGTTTCCTTACCTGGCAAATCGCCAGTGTTTGTAATATCGTAAGTAACATGTAAGGTATCTGTTTTGGAAACTTCACCCTTTGCAAGTCCTGCTGGCAGAGAACACATGTCAAGTGCAGCCTGTACATCAAAGGTAGTATAAGACAGACCATAGCCAAATGGATAGCGAACCTTTTCCTTCGCAAATGTCTCAAAATAGCGGTAGCCTACATAGATATCTTCTTCATATCGAATGGTATCCTCACAGCCAAAATTGCGGGTAGACGGATAATCATCAATATGATAAGCAATCGTATCACTGAGGCGTCCGCTGGCAGGAACCTTTCCAGTGATGACATCGACAGCACCAGAGCCGCCCTCCATGCCGCCCTGCCATATATAAAGAACAGATGATGGCTCATAGCGGTCAACAAAGCTCATATCAATGATATTTCCAACATTTAAGATAACAACTGTGCGTGAAAAATGGCGGCATACGATTTCAAGCATTGCCTCTTCACCGTCTGTCAGATACCAGCTTCCTTTCTCGGCAGCATTGTCGCGGTCCTCACCTGCAGTGCGGCCGATTACGATAAGTGCTGTCTGGCAGCGGGAAGCAGCGCCAGATACAAGTTCATCGCTAAGCGGCATTTCAACCTGACACCAAGGCTCCTGTGCCCAGCCGCTTCCTAAATCAAAAGGATGATCTTTTAACCAGTTTTTGTAAGCTGTTTTTACGTCTTCATCAATTATAAGAGAAGATTCTGTAAGGGCATAGTCAAGATCATGTACGTAGCTTGTATTAACAAGACCGCCAGATCCGGTTCCGCTTTTATAATATTCAAATTGAGTACGGCCAAATACGGCACATGTCTCGCCCTCTGCAAGAGGAAGTGTATTGTTTTTGTTTTCAAGAAGCACGCAGCCCTCAGCAGCAGCCTGTCTTGCAAGTGCAGCATATTGCTTCCAGTCAAGTGTAAATTTACTCATAGAAATGGTTTCCTTTCATTATAATATGCGAAATACATTGACAATTTCATGCTTCCATCTTACAATAAAAAGGATATTATTTCAATAAAAAACATTGTGAAATCACAGATATTGGCTGCAGTTCACGGGGCTATGTTACGAAAGCCCTTCGGTGCAATGGTTTCGTCGCTGGACCAAACTCCGCAGGTTCCTTTTACATTCTTTATTATCAAACATTACTTTGAAAGACCTGCTTCAAGTGTCCGGCTCGTGAAATCCATTCACCTTCGGGCTTTGCTATAAATATTGGTTGAACCGTGAACTGAAAAAATGTTGGAATAGCTATCAAAAAATGAACATAGTAATTTATTTAAAATTAGGAGGAAACCATAATGGAAGACGACGGCAGCGCGGATACGGATACGAATAAGCAGATTCAGGTGAGAGCTTCGAAAGGAGGTCTCGCATGATAGGGGCAATTATTCTGCAGGTCATTCTGATCGCACTGAATGCAGTGTTTACGTGTGCAGAAACGGCAATCGTTTCATTAAACGACAATCAATTAGAAGAGATGGCAAAAAAGGATGAAGCAAAAGCAGCGCTTTTATCTGGATTTAAGGCAAAGCAGGAACGCTTTTTAACAGCGATGCAGCTTGTTTCAATGGCAAGTGTATGTTTAGGAAGTGCATATGCGGCGCTTGTTTTTAGAAAACCGTTGGAAGATTTTATTGGAAAAAGCGGACAGGCAATGAATCCTAATGTATTGGATGGACTTTGTGTCACTGCAATTTCACTTGTATTATGTATTGTAACGATGATTTTTGGACGTATGGTGCCAAAGCGTTTGGCAGCAGAAAATGAAGAAGAGATGGCAGTTCGTTTTTCTTCTATTGTTTATGTGGTGCAGATTGTCTTTTTTCCGCTAATTTGGCTTTTAATTGCCATATCACATACGCTTCTTCGTTTATGTGGTGTTGATCCACATCGTCAGACTCAAATTACAGAAGAAGAAATTCGCCTGATGGCAGAGTCTGGAAGTCAGAAGGGAACGATTGATACACAGGAAAATGAATTTATACAAAATGTGTTTGAGTTTAATGATGTTTCTGTTGATGAAATCTGTACGCATCGAAAAGATGTTGTCTGTGTGTATGCCGATGAGAGCCGTGAGGAATGGGAAAAAGTGATCTACGAAAACCGTCACAGCTTCTATGTTGTGTGCGGCGAGGATACTGATGATATTGTTGGTGTGCTCGATGCAAGAGAATATTTAAGATCAAGAGACCATTCAAGGGAAGCCGTGATGAAAAACTGCGTGCGAAAGCCTTATTTTATTCCTGAAAATATGAAAGCTGCGTCATTGTTTTCAAATATGAAAAAGACAGGAAACTATTTCGCAGTCGCAATTGATGAGTATGGCGGAATGGCAGGAATTGTTACTATGCGAGATTTGCTTGAGCTGATCGTTGGTGAGTGGAAAGAACATGATGAAGAGCCTGAGCCAAGCGATATAGAAAAAATTGGTGATAGCCTTTGGCGCATTCAGGGTGCAGCTTCACTAGATGAGGTGGCAGAGGAACTTGATGTGGAACTTCCGCTTGATGAATATGATACCTTCGGCGGCTATGTGCTTGGTGAGCTTTGTTATGTACCAGATGATGGTACACAAGTCTCTGTTCTTACACCTGATCTTGAAATTATGGTTACTTCAATAAAAGATCACAGAATAGAAGAGACGACGGTGCGAAAACGTATTGTACAAGAGGAACAAACTTAATTAGAAAAATGATTTTCCATTGAAATCCATATATTCATTCGATATAATGAGAGTACTGGTGGCCGTGCGTGCATCAGTACTTTTGTTAACTTACGAAAAAAGAAAGGGGAGAGATACTTATGGAACAAAATAAGAAAAAAGCCGGCAAGGCAGCGATGATTTTCAGGTTTTTAAAACCATGCCTGCCGCTTATGCTGACAGGTCTTTTCTTTTCAGCAATGATTACTGTCTGTCAGGCATTTATCCCACAGGTTATTCGAATTAGTGTAGATGGCGTCTTAGGAAGTGACTTGTCTAAGATTCCAGAATGGGTGAAAGCCTTCTTATCAGAAGAAACGATTCGTGAAAATCCTGGAAAGATGCTTACGATTGCAGCGCTTGCCGTCATTTTGCTTGCAGCTATAAACATCGCTGCAAACTACTACTCAAAGGTATTTGCAGCAAAGGGTTCAGAAAGCTTTGTAAAGGGCATGAGAGATCAGTTGTATGATCATATTCAGAAGTTACCGTATAGCTGGCATGTAAAGAACCAGACAGGTGATATCATTCAGCGCTGTACATCAGACGTAGATGTTGTGCGAAATTTTGTAACTAATCAGTTGATGGAAGTATTTCGTATTATCTTCCTGATTGTATTCTACATGGTGATCATGTTTTCGATGAATGTCAAAATTTCATTGATCGCTGTGTCTTTTTTTCCGATTGTAATTTTGTACTCTGGATACTTCTTCTCAAAGATTGCACAGCACTTTCAAGAAGCAGATGAGGCAGAGGGAATTTTATCAAGCGTTGTTCAGGAAAACTTAACAGGTGTACGAGTTGTGCGCGCATTTGGAAGAGAATCATTTGAGCGCAAACGCTTCGATGAGAAAAATGAGCGTTTTGCAGGACTGTGGATCTATTTAGGTAAGTTTTTGAGTCTTTATTGGTCGATTGGTGATTTGATTACAGGTATTCAGATTCTTACAGTTATCTGCATGGGTGTGTTATTTACAGTAGATGGCAATTTAACTGTCGGTGAATTTATCGCATTCGTATCATACAATTCCAGTATGGCGTGGCCAGTCAGAAGTCTTGGACGAATCATATCAGAGATGAGTAAGGCGGGCGTGTCAATTGACCGTATTGCCTATATTCTTGATGAGAAGGAAGAAGAGGATCGTCCGGGCGTGACAAAGCCTGCAATCAATAAGGATATTGTATTTGATAAGGTGAACTTTAAATATGAAGAGGGAGCTGCTGTCTTAAAGGATGTCAGCTTTACTGTTCCGGCAGGAAAGACATTTGCTATTCTTGGAAATACAGGAAGTGGAAAGAGTACACTTGTACATCTATTAAATCGTCTTTACGATCTGCCTGATGGCTGTGGAAAGATTACTATTGGCGGTGTTGATATTCGTGATATTGATCGTCAGTATTTGAGAAGTCAAATTGGTATGGTGCTTCAAGAGCCATTCTTATATTCAGGAAGCATAAAGGAAAATGTTGGAATAACAAAGGAAATTTCAGAATTTGATGATATTCGTGAGGCATGTGAGATTGCCTGTGTAGACAGTGCGATTGACAGTTTTACGGACGGTTATGAAACCATCGTTGGAGAGCGCGGTGTAACGCTCTCAGGCGGACAAAAACAGCGTGTTGCAATTGCACGTATGCTTGTAGAACATACACCTGTTATGATTTTTGATGATTCTCTTTCAGCAGTAGATGCGCAGACAGATGCCATGATACGTGAGGCACTCAAAAAGAGAATGGCAGGAACAACAGTTATTTTGATTGCACATAGAATCACGACTCTTATGCAGGCAGACTGCATTATGGTGCTCGAAGATGGTGCCGTGGCAGAGATGGGAAGCCATGAACAGCTTATGGAGCATCACGGTATTTACCGCAGAATTTATGATATTCAGATGAATACTCAATTAGATGCTGATTCTGTATAAGAAAATTAAAAAGTGTCTGCACCTTTGATGTAGGCACAGAAAGGCAGGATAAAAATAGTATGCAGATTGAAGAAAAAGAATATGACCAGTCGTTTGACTGGCGTATTTGGAAGAAACTGTTTCCATTTATGAAGCCGTTTCGCAAATATATGATCATTGCACTTGTTTTTAATACGCTGTGTGCACTTGTCGATATTGCGCTTCCATTGTTTCAGCAGTATGCAATCAATCATTTTATCAGCGGAAATACGACAGAAGGAATTGGAAGCTTTGCAGGAACTTATTTAGTTACCATTATATTTCAGACTGTCAGTGTTGTAATTTTTTGCCGCTGTGCTATGGTGATTGAGATGAATATGGCAAAGAATATGAAGAAGGCCTGTTTTGATCATCTTCAGCAGCTGTCCTTTTCCTATTATAATACAACACCAGTCGGTTATATTTTGGCAAGAGTAATGAACGATACGGGACGAATCAGTGGTCTTGTAGCATGGAATCTTCTTGATATGCTGTGGGCGCTGTTTTATGTAGTGGGAATCTTTGTCATTATGCTTGCACTAAACTGGAAGCTGGCACTTTGGATTATGTTAATTGTGCCGGGTCTGGTGCTTCTTACAAGCTTTTTCCAGAAGCGTATCTTAAAATGGAACAGGCAGGTCAGAAAGAAAAATTCAATGATTACAGGTGCATATAATGAAGGAATTACAGGTGCACAGACATCAAAAGCGCTTGTCATTGAGGAAAAAAACAGCCGTCATTTTAGGGGACTTACTGATGACATGAAAACAGCAGGTGTGAAGGCGGCACGCATGAATGGTCTTTATGTAGCACTTGTTGTATTTTGTGGTTATATTGGTGTGGCGCTTGCATTAAAGCAGGGCGGTGAGCTCGTGTTGGCACAGGCTCTTCAGCTAGGTACGTTATCAGCCTTTACCACATACGCTGTCAACATGTTTGAGCCAATTCGAAACATCGCGTCTAACTTGTCTGAGATTGTGGCAGCACAGGCTAATATCGAGCGTGTCACAGGACTTCTTGAGGAAGAGCCGCAGATTAAGGATCGCCCAGATGTCATTGAAAAGTATGGCACAGCATTTGAGCAAAAACGTGAAAATTGGGAGCCGATTAAGGGTGATATTACATTTGAAGATGTGACTTTCCATTATCCGGATGGAAATGAGAATATTTTAGAGCATTTTAACCTTCATGTTCCGGCAGGAACTACAGTTGCCATTGTCGGAGAGACAGGTGCTGGAAAGAGTACACTGGTAAATTTAGCATGTCGTTTCTTTGAGCCGACACAGGGTCGTATTTTAATCGATGGTGTGGATTACAGAGAGCGCAGTCAGTCATGGCTTCACAGTGCGCTTGGTTATGTGCTTCAAAGTCCTCATTTGTTTACAGGAACGATCATGGAAAATATCCGTTATGGAAAGCTGGAAGCTACAGATGAAGAGGTTATTGAGGCAGCAAAGATCGTATCAGCAGATCATGTAGCAAACCGTCTTGAAAAGGGATGGCAGACAGATGTTGGAGAGGGTGGAGATTCCATGTCCACCGGAGAAAAACAGCTTATTTCATTTGCAAGAGCTGTGCTAGCAGATCCTGCGATTTTTGTTCTGGATGAAGCGACATCTTCTATTGATACAGAGACAGAGCAGCTGATTCAGAATGCGATTTCCTATCTTTTAAAGGACCGCACTTCATTTATCATTGCCCATCGCCTCTCGACAATCCGCCAGGCAGATGTAATTCTTGTTGTTAAGGCCGGAAAGATCATCGAGCAGGGAACACACGACGAGCTGATGGCAATGAAGGGTTATTACCATGATTTGTACACACAGCAGTTTAAGGAAGAGATGATGGAAGAGTTGGTAAAGTAATTGTAACTATTCAGAGCCATGCAAAATTGCTTTCTGTGAATGCTTGCATTCAGACAGAATAGCAATTTTATATGGCGAGGTAACCACATGAGCAAAATAGAAGCATCGAAGATGCGATTTTGCGAATGGGGTTCTGAATAGTTACAAGTAATTTAAATCCATCCGCCATCCATTGTAAGAATTTGACCAGTGAGGTAGTCTGGTGCATCTGAAACCATGCAGATCATCTGGGCTGCCTCTTCTTTTGTGCCCTCACGTCCGGCAGGTATTTCATCTGCGAGTGCATCAGCCTCCTCCTTTGACAGCCAGGCATTCATAGGTGTTTCAATTGCACCAAAAGCGATGGCATTCACCTGAATATTACTGGGAGCCAGTTCTTTAGCGAGAGCTTTTGTAAAACTGTTAATGGCACCCTTGCTTGCAGAGTAGACGGCCTCACAAGAGGCACCGACATTGCCCCATACAGAGGAAATATTTATGATGCGTCCGCGGTGGCGATGTACCATGGATGGGATGACAAGATGGCATAAATTCATGACAGAACCGATATTGACATTCATTACACGCTGCCACTCATCAGGCGTCATATCCTGGAAAAGACCAATATGGGAGATTCCAGCATCGTTTATTAAAAGGTCAATAGGGCCGAAATGTTCATTTGCCTGTGCTAAAAGTGATTTGCATGCTTCATAGTCTGATACATCAGCAGAAAAGGTTAAAACATTGGCACCTTTTTCCTTTGCCTTATTGGCTGTATTTTCTAAGCCTTCTTTATTTTTCATAGAAACAAGAATCAGGCGGTTATTCGGGCTTGAAAGAGCCAGCGCAGCAGCCTGTCCAATGCCAGAGGATGCACCTGTAATTAAAATTGTTTTTGACATTATATTTATACCTCATAGAGCTGTTTATATTTTTCCCAACAGCAGGAAATCGCTAATTAGTATAGCACAAAGAAATAAAAAGTGCAAAAGGCACAAATAAACTTGCTTGACAAGCAAGTTCTATGTGATATAATCAAAATGGAGTTGTAATAATCTTGTAACAATTTAACTGATATTATGTTTTTGTACCTGCAGGCAAGATGGCAGGCTACGGGAAGGTACAGGTTTTTGAGATATGAATAAATTATGCAGGAATGCGCTGGCATCCTGTTTGGCTGCATCGCTTGCAGTCGGAGGAGGCATTGCAGTACCGGCAGCATCAGGCGCATCGCTTGAACAGGACACAGCTGTGGCAGGCATGGCGGTTTCTCTCGATAACTACTATGCAAGCAGCCAGACACCTGAAGCAGACATTATTGATTATATTCGCTACATAGTTGCTTCAGCGCAGGAGAAAAAGATCATCCCAGTTGTTAATGTAAATGCGACGACGAAGGAAGATGGTTCAGTAGTATTTGGAACCAGTTTGGTGTCAAAGGATGCCAGCGAAAAGGAAGAAGGACTTGTCAGTGTAATGGCAAGCTTAAATGTTAGAAATAAGCCATCTGTATCAAGCAATGTAATCGGATATTTGTACAGCAATTGCGTTGTTTCTATTTATGATACTGTTGATAACAGCGAAGGTAGCTGGTATCTGATCAAAAGCGGAGATGTAGAGGGTTATGTGTCATCTGATTATGTACTAACAGGTGCAGCTGCAAAGGCAAGCGATGAGGATCTTACAAACCGTTATGCAAAGGTAACAGCAAATACAGCAGTTGTTTACAGTTCAGCATCAAGCAGTGCCGACAGTGTTGGCAGCGTTTACAAGGATGGTGATTATAAGGTTCTTGCAATTCAGAATGGATTTGTAAAGATTGCAGTTAATGAAGAATTTGCTGGATTTGTTAAAGCAGAGGATGTTTCTTTGTATACACGTCATGCAGAGGCAGTAGCAATCACTGATCAGATGGTAAAAAATCAGTTAGACAGTTATCTTGTAGATATTCGCGATGCAGAGGCAATTTTTGAAAAGCGTATGGCAGCAACAGATTATCAGGCAGCTTACAATGCAAGTACATATGCATATCAGCTTTGGGAATATTATATAAATGATGCTTCTAACGCAGGTTATACAGATTTAGTAACAACAGCAAAGAGCGAGCAGAAAAAGACAGCCGACATGGTAGCGCGTGCGACAGCAGCGTTAAATGGTGAGACAGTTGCAGAGACGTCAACGGAGGTACCTACTACTACTACGACAGTGGCAGCTACGTCTGCTGAGGAAACGACAACAAGCTCACAGGCACAGACTTCATCAAGTGAAGCAGAAAAAACGCAGCCAGATCAGACAGAGCCGACAGCACCAACTACAGTAGAGGATACCACAAGCACAACAGCCAAGCAGACAGAACCGACTACAGTAGAAGATACCACAACTACGACAGCCGAGCAGACAACACCGACTACAGTAGAAGATACTACAACTACGACAGCCAAGCAGACAGAACCGACTACAGTAGAGGATACCACAACTACAACAGCTGATAATACCACTCCTTTAGAGACTGTAAAAGCAATTCAGGGTATTGAGGCATTTTATACTGGAAGCAGCAAGACAGAAGGACAGGTACTCAGTGCAAGCGAGCTGTATATTGTTGTTACTTACACAGATGGAACAACACAGACAGTAACAGAAGGCTTAAGCTGTGAGCAGGTTGGCATGATGTTAAGTGCAGGCTGGAATACTGTTACAGTAAGCTATCAGGGATTTTCTTCATCATTTGATTTAAATGTGGCAACAGTTGAGGCTTCTTCAGAAACACAGCCGTCAGATGTTCCATCATCTGAGACAGTACCTGATGAGACAACCACCACAGCTGAAGAAACTGCTCCATCATCTGAGGCAGAGACTAGCACAACAGTTGAGGAAACTGCTCCATCATCAGAGACAGAGACAACTACCACAACAGCGGCAGAGACTACCACTACAACAGCGGCAGAGACTACCACCACAACAGTGGCAGAAACTACAACCACAACAGCAGCAGAGACTACTACCACACAGGAAGTTACAACTCCATCAAACAGCTCAACACCGCTTCGTGATTCAATTGTTAATTATGCATTAAGCTGGGTAGGTCAGTGCAACTACGTATACGGCGGCACCGATCTTTCTATCGGCGGTTCCGTAGACTGCTCTGGATTTACTATGCAGGTATACAGCAGAGTGGCAGGCGTAAGCCTTCCGCATCACTCCATGTCACAGATGAATTGTGGTTCTGCTATCACTTACGATCAGCTTAGACCAGGTGATCTTGTATTTTACAATAATCCGAACCATGTGGCAATTTACATCGGAAACGGTGCAATTGTTCATGCAGGTTCACCAGAGACTGGAATTAATG
>CAKQXY010000022.1 GCA_934292725.1 uncultured Lachnospiraceae bacterium | reverse complement strand
AATGTATATTATTTTGATTGGAGTAGAATCTTTGCTGAGCTATATATGTTCAATTAAGATGGATATAGAAATTAAAATAGTATAAATAAAACAGAAACCATTGCACCTAAGGGCTTTCGTAACATGATGCGTGAACTGTGACAATCTCGAAATCCCTTTATCCGAGAACCTTCGTTTTAAGTTGAAAAAAGAAGTGAGATATGATACAATGATAAAAAAATAGGAAAGAAATCGGTAGAGGAATTGCTTAAGGAGGTTTTCATGGAGAAAAAATTAAAGCTTCCAATTGAAATTGAAAATTTTAGTGAACTTCGGAAAAGAAATTATTATTATGTAGATAAGACGGAACTGATTGAGCAGGTACTTGAAGATGGCAGTCAGGTGATTTTGTTTACTCGTCCGCGCCGTTTTGGAAAATCGCTTAATATGAGTATGCTCAAAAGCTTTTTTGAAAAAGAAACAGATCCCACTTTATTTGAAGGATTATATATTGCTCAGAATATTGAATTGTGCAGACAGTATATGGGACAATATCCTGTAATTTCAATCAGTCTAAAAGGGGTAGACTCAAATTCCTATGAAGGTGCGTATAAGTTATTGGTTCAGAGCATCTGTGATGAGATAGAGCGTTTTCAGTTTTTAATTGAGAGCAATGAACTTACGCAAATTGACAAAAAAAGATATTTTGAGCTGATTGACAGAAAGATGGAGCCAGATACGTTAGCGGTCAGCTTAAAAGGTCTAACAATGCTTCTTGAAAAACATTATCATCAAAAGGTAGTAGTATTGATTGATGAATATGATGTACCATTGGCAAAAGCATATGAAAACGGCTACTATGATGAAATGATTCTTTTGATTAGCAATTTCTTTGGAAATGTGTTGAAAACAAATGACAGCCTTGCTTTTGCGGTACTGACAGGATGCCTGAGGATTGCAAAGGAAAGCATCTTTACCGGGTTGAACAATTTTAAAGTATATTCGATCACGGATGATGAATTTGATGAAACCTTTGGTTTTACAAATAAAGAAGTAATGGAAATGCTGCAATACTATGGATTGAGTGATCGGTTTGACGAAGTGAAGGAATGGTATGATGGATATCGGTTTGGCAATGCCGATGTTTATTGTGCGTGGGATGTTGTAAATTATTGCAGAGATCATTGCAAAAATCCAAACGCAGAATTAAAAAACTATTGGATGAATACAAGTGGAAATGAGATTATCAATCATTTTGTGGATAGTTTGAATCAGCCAGGAATGCTTGCAAAGCGTGAACTTGAGCGACTGGTAAATGGAGAAACGGTTGTCAAACGGGTTGATGAGATGATTACCTACAAGGAACTATATACAAGCATTGATAATTTATGGAGTACTATGTTTATGACGGGCTATCTGACGCAGCATGGGAAGGAAGGAGATGGCTATTATCGGCTTGCAATTCCGAATCGCGAGATTCGCAATATTATCATTGAGCGTATATTGAAATTGTTTCGCGGAGAAGTTTCTCAAAATCGTGAGATGTTCAGAAATTTTTATACTGCATTGCAAAATGCGAATGCGCCAGTGGTTGAAAAGATTTTGACGGAGTATATGACAAAAACGATTAGCATTCGTGATGATTTTGTAAAAACGGTTAAGGAAAATTTCTATCATGGACTATTGATTGGAATTTTAGGATTTGCAGATGATTGGAGTGTTTATTCCAATCGAGAATCAGGGAATGGATTTAGTGATATTATTATTGAGGCAGGATATGATGACGATGCATTTGGTATTGTAATGGAATTAAAGTGGAGTGATGATGAAAAATCGCTTGATCAAAATTGTCGTGATGCATTAGAGCAGATTGATACCAGACAATATACACAGGCATTGCGCAATGATGGCTATCAGAAAATTTTAAAATATGGAATTGCATTTTACCGCAAAAAGTGTCGTGTTATGGTAGAAAGGCAGTAAAACCAATTTTTTAAAGTGACAATTTCTTTGTTTTATGGTATGATACGAGAAGCATCGCGACATTAATTGCAATTGCAGAACAGGGCTATTTATAAGCCCTGTCAGAAAGGAAAAGTTATGGAATTACAGGAATCCACAAATCGTCTGGTTGAGCTGATTCGCCACTCCCAGTCACCGTATCATACAATGAAGGAGGCCATCAGTCAGCTTGAAAAGGCAGGTTTTGAGCGCATTTCACTTGCAGAGTCTTCAGCGCTTGAGCCTGGAAAGGCATATTATGTATCAATTTATGATCGTTCACTTGCTGCATTTCGTGTGCCGCAGTCTGGCTTTAAGGGATTTCGTATTATCACATCCCACATCGACAATCCGTGCTTTATGATTAAGCCAAATCCGGAAAGAAAAAAATCTGACTGCATCACTTTAAATGTAGAGCGTTACGGCGGTCCGATTTTAAATACATGGCTGGATCGTCCGCTGACAATTGCAGGACGTGTATGTGTGGCAACAGATGATCCGTTTAATCCGAAGACCATGCTGTACAATTCTAAAAAGCCAGTTGCCGTAATCCCGAATCTGGCAATTCATATGAACAGAGAAGTAAATAAGGGTGTTGAGTTAAAGGTTCAGACTGATCTTGAGCCGATTGTCTCTTTAATCGGAGCAAAGGAAAATACACAGGGATGGCTTCTTGGAAAGATCGCTGCAGAGCTTGGCATTGAGGCAGACAGCATTCTTGATTATGAGCTGTTTTTATGTAACGGTGAGGAGCCATCAATTACAGGCTTTGATGATGAGTTTTTATCAGCGCCAAGACTTGATAATTTGACCTCCTGCCAGTCATGCTTAAATGCAATCATGGATACAGAGGCACTTTCTGATATCTGTAATCTTGTTGTATTGTTTGATAATGAAGAGTGTGGTTCAAGCTCAAAGCAGGGTGCAGGCTCAGTAATCTTGTCTTCCATTTTAGAGAAGATTTATCTGAATACACCAGATACAGACAAGAGCCGCACAGCATTCATCGACGTAATGCTTCACAGCCTGACAGCATCACTGGATGTAGCTCATGCTATGCATCCGAATCATCCAGAGAAGAACGATCCGACCAATCCGATTCCAATGGAGGGCGGTGTTGTTATCAAGATGAACTACAACCAGAGATATGCAACAGATACTAATGCAGTATCAATTGTAGAGGGAATCTGCCGTGCAGAGAAGATCGCTCATACAAAGTTTGTTAATCATGGAGATGCTGTTGGCGGCGGAACACTTGGAAGTATCTTAAGTACTTCAATTCCGGCAATGACAGTAGATCTTGGCGTGCCGATTCTGGCAATGCATTCCAGCCGTGAGCTTATGGCTCGTTCTAGTCAGCTTGCAATGGATCAGTTTGCAGAGGCATTCTTTAAATAATAGCGATTGTAAGCCGATTCAGCCCATGTAAGAAGTGCATACAGCACAATAGCTGCCGTACATAAGATTACTATGGATGTAACCACGTAGTCCATTTTAAAGGTCTGGCTGCCATAAATGATTAGGTAGCCAAGACCTGCGCGGGCTGCTAAAAACTCACCTATTATCACGCCGACAAGACAAAGGCCAATGTTGACCTTCATGTTGTTGATAAAGACTAACACGGTGCTAGGAAGCAAAACCTTTGTGATGATGTGTATTTTTGTGCCGTTTAGCGTTTGTATTAGCTTTATCTTTTCTGGGTCAACAGATTCAAATGCGTGGTAAAGCGTTAATATTGCGCCAAATACGGCGAGAGAAACTGCGACAACAATGATGGTGCGCGGCTTATTGCCAAGCCACACAATTAAAAGTGGTGCAAGTGCTGATTTTGGCAGGCTGTTTAACAGAATCAGATACGGCTCAAACAGCTTGTAGATCCAGCGAAAACGCCAGAATAAAAGAGCGGCAAAAAGGCTTATGATCATAGTCATAAAAAAGCTGAGTGCTGTTTCTTTTAGTGTAACAGAAACATGAAGCCACAGCGTATTATTGGCTGCAAAGCTTTGTATTGTGCGTATAACGCGTGACGGACTGCTGAAAATAAAATCATTTATAATGCCAAATCGGGCGCAAAGCTCCCAGATGGCAAAAAACAAAATCCCAATCAGAAACCGTCCGGCAATTAAAAGCTTGCGGTTTCTTTTTTGACGTCTGGCAAGCAGACGCATCAATTCTTCATTTTTCATGGGCAAATGCCTCCCAAAGCTTTTGAAAATATGGATTGAATAATGGATGGTTCCTGCGGGCGAGTGGTGAGAGCGCAGTAAAATCAGGATCAAATACGAGTTCCATTTTGATTGTTGAAGGTCGCTTCCCTAAAACAAGCACTCTGTTTCCTGTACTGACAGCTTCTGCCAGATCGTGTGTGACCAAAATGGCAGTTTTCTTGTTTGTGCGGATAATCTCACAAATGTCATTGCAGACAGTGAGCCTTGTCTGGTAATCAAGTGCTGAAAATGGCTCATCAAGAAGCAAAAGCGTGGGTTCCATGATCAGTGTGCGAATAAGAGCAGCTCTCTGGCGCATGCCGCCTGATAATTCAGAAGGCTTTGAACCCAAAAAGCCGCCAAGATCATAGCGAGTAAGCATTTCAGAAGCAGTCTTTCGTGCTTTCTTTTTATCTTTATGGGAGGAATGCTGTATTTCAGGGCCAAGAAGTGTGTTGCGAAGAATGCTTCTCCACTCAAAAAGCTGATCTCTCTGCAGCATATATCCAATTTCTTTTCTCGGTTTTATGACTGGCTCACCTAAAAAGAAAACCTGTCCGGAAGATGACGGCATCAGACCGGCGAGAATATCAAGAAGCGTTGATTTTCCGCAGCCGGACGGTCCGACAATCGATATGAAATCGCCTTCAAAAGCCTGAAACGAGATGTTGTCGATTACGGGTAAGCAAGATGATGCAGAAAGATAATCAAAGGAAAGATTGCTGACATCAAGCATCGGTTCCATAGTTGCCTCCTTTTAATGAAGCTTAAGGGTATATATTCACGGAAAAAGTGCATTTTGTATAAGAAAACCCGTGAACACGACCCCAATATAGGATATGATACCATTTTGAAAAATGAGTCATTGACGAAAGAAAAAGCAAGTGCTATACTTTATGATACCAAATTAAAGTGTTGAAGGAGGATACGATGTCTATTTTTGATCAATTTTCAAAGGTAACAAAGGATTTTGGAAACAAAGCCCAGGAGATGACGAAGGATATCAAGGGCAAGCTCGAAGAGCAGCAGGCCATTTCTCGTTTGAATGCTCAGGTAAATGAAGCAAAAAATCAGATGAAAAATACATATATGGCAATCGGAGAAAGATACTATGAGCTTCACAAGGATGATGTGGAGAATGACATGGCAAATCAGTTTCAGATCATTGCTGACGCTATGGAAAAGATTGCTAAGTGTGAGCAGCAGATTAGGGATATCAAAAATGAGAATACCTGTCCAAACTGCGGCGCAACTATTTCAAAGGATGTGCTGTTTTGTCCTAACTGCGGAACAAAAATAGAAAGACCGCAGCCGGAGCCAGAACCGCAGCCAACCGAGAAGGTATGTCCTGAGTGTGGTGCGGCAGTTGATGAGGATGATGTATTTTGTACCAATTGCGGTGCTCGTGTTGACGGTGAGGAGTCATCAGAAAAAGATGATGAGCAAACTGAATCTGAGCCGACAGATACACAGCAGTAATATACGTTATGTAGGCAAATAGCCCTTACATATAAAGAGTTATGAAAAACAAAAAACAGAGAGAGGTGCACAGATGGAGCAGAAATTAAAGGTAGGCGTACTTGGTGCGACAGGAATGGTAGGACAGCGTTTTGTAACACTTTTGGAGAACCATCCGTGGTTTGAGCTTGTTGCAGTAGCAGCAAGTCCAAGATCTGCAGGAAAAACCTATGAGGAGGCAGTAGGCGGACGCTGGAAGATGAAGACACCGATGCCTGAGGCAGCAAAGAAGCTTGTTGTGTTAAATGTTAATCAGGTAGAAGAAGTTGCTGCACAGGTAGATTTTGTATTTAGTGCAGTTGACATGTCAAAGGATGAGATCCGTGCAATTGAGGAAGCTTATGCAAAGGCAGAGGTTCCGGTTGTATCTAATAACAGCGCACATCGCTGGACACCAGATGTTCCGATGATGGTTCCGGAGTTAAATCCAGAGCATGCAGAAATCATTCCTTATCAGAGAAAGCGTCTTGGCACCAAGAGAGGATTTATCGCAGTAAAGCCAAACTGCTCAATCCAGAGCTATACACCGGCACTTCACGCACTGCGCGAGTTTGAGCCAACACTTGTTGTTGCAACTACATATCAGGCAATTTCCGGAGCAGGAAAGACCTTCAAGGATTGGCCGGAGATGATCGACAACGTAATTCCTTACATTGCAGGTGAGGAAGAAAAGAGTGAGCAGGAGCCGCTTCGTATCTGGGGCAAGATTGAGGATGGCGTGATCAAGAAGGCAGAGGGACCGCTGATCACAACACAGTGCATCCGTGTACCAGTTGAGGATGGTCATACAGCAGCAGTATTTGTAAACTTTAAGAAGAAGCCAACAAAGGAAGAGATCATTGATCGTTGGAACAATTTCAGCGGCGAGCCGCAGAAGTTAAATCTTCCAAGCGCACCAAAGCAGTTCATCCGCTACATGGAGGAGGACAACCGTCCGCAGGTACACTTAGACCGTGATTATGAGCATGGAATGGGCATCTCATTAGGCCGTCTGAGAGAAGATACTGCATTTGACTATAAGTTTGTTGGTCTTTCCCACAATACACTGCGTGGTGCAGCTGGCGGTGCAGTTTTGAGTGCAGAGCTTTTAACTGCAAAGGGCTATATCACACCAAAGAACGCATAAGCGTAAAATATAAATGTTGACAGAAAGGGGATAAAAATGTCTGTTGAAAAAAAGTTTTATGGCTATACAGCCGATCAGAAGGAGATTTCTTCCTACACACTCACAAACAAATCAGGAATGAAGGCAGTTTTGCTTGATATCGGTGCTGTTATTGAGAGTCTTCTTGTACCAGATAAAAATGGAAATCTGGTAGATGTTGTATTAGGATTTGGTGATCCAAAGCTTTATCTGGAGAATAACGGAAGTCTTGGCGCTGTTGTAGGCCGTCATGCAAACCGTATTGCAAATGCAACGTACACATTAAATGGAGTTACTTATAAGCTTGAGGCCAATAATGGTCCTAACAATCTTCACAGCAACCCGGGAAGCTACTATAAGCGTCTGTGGGATGCAAAGATTGGAGAAAACTCAGTTGCCTTTACACTTCATAGTCCAGATGGTGATCAGAATTATCCGGGTAACTTTACAGTTACAGTTACCTATACGCTAAGTGATGAGAATGGTCTTTCTCTTAAATATGATATGGAGAGCGATAAGGATACACTTGCAAATCTGACAAACCACAGCTACTTTAACATGGATGGTCATGACAGTGGTGATGTTTTGTCACAGAAGGTATGGATTGATGCTGATCAGTTTACACCATCTGATGCAACTCTGATCCCGACAGGCGAGTATAGAGATGTTACAGGAACACCATTTGACTTTAGAACAGAAAAAACCATCGGACAGGATATTCATGCAGATGATGAGCAGATAAAAAATGGCGGCGGCTATGACCATAATTATGTCTTAAAGACAGATGGTAAGTTTGCAAAGGTTGCATCTATGACAGGTGCAAAGAGCGGTATCGTGATGGATGTTTACACCGATATGCCAGGTATGCAGGTATATACTGCAAACGGAACAACAATTGAATGCGGAAAAAATGAAAGTTCCTATAAGCCATTCTGCGGTGCATGCTTTGAGACACAGTTTTTCCCGGATTCCATTCATCATGAGAATTTCAAGAGCTGTGTATTAAAGGCAAATACAAAGTTTACAACTGTTACAGAATATCGTTTCCATCAAACATTATAATATTTTGTATAACAGCAAGGAGGAGGCAGCAGCAAAAACTACTGCCTCTTGTTTGCGTTTTAAGGAAAAAAATAAATGTAGAAAGGTTTTTTCATGGGGAAACAATTGTTTATCGCTGAGAAGCCGAGCGTTGCAGCAGAATTTGCAAAGGCGCTTAAGGTAAATGGCGGACGAAGGGACGGCTATTTAGAGTCTGACCAGTATGTGGTGACTTGGTGTGTTGGTCATTTGATCACGATGTCTTATCCAGAGGTCTATGATCCTGCGCTTAAAAAGTGGAGCCTTAACACAATTCCATTTTTCCCAGAGGAGTGGAAATATGAGGTAATTGGCTCTGTCAAAAAACAATTTGCCATTGTAAAGGGATTATTAAACCGTGCAGATGTAGATACTATTTATATTTGTACCGACTCTGGACGTGAAGGTGAATATATTTATCGTCTGGTAGACCAGATGGCCGGCGTCAAGAACAAAAAGAGGCTGAGAGTGTGGATTGATTCTCAGACAGAAGAAGAAATTTTAAGAGGAATACGTGAGGCAAAGGATTGGAGCTTTTATGATCATCTGAGCGATTCTGCTTATTTAAGAGCGAAGGAAGATTATCTTATGGGCATCAATTTTTCCAGAGCACTGACGCTGAAATTTGGTCCTGCTGTTGCTTCCTTTATGAATACAAAGTGGTCTGTCATCTCAGTAGGACGTGTAATGACATGTGTACTAGGCATGGTTGTGCGAAGAGAACGTGAAATACGCAGCTTCGTAAAGACACCATTTTACCGTGTGATTATATCGCTTCCTGTGGCGCAGGAGGAAAATAAGGGAACGATAGAGGCCGAGTGGCGAAGTGTGGAAGGCTCAAAGTATTTTCAGTCGCCAAAACTTTATAAGGAAAATGGTTTTTTAAAGAGAGAGACGGCACAGGAACTTATAAGTTATCTGGAGACACCTATTAATCCGGAAGAAAAAAAGCCTGACTGTACTTTGATTAAAATTGAGAAGAAAAAAGAACAGAAGCAGCCACCGCTTTTATTTAATCTTGCCGAGCTTCAAAATACATGTTCAAGGCGATTTAAGATAAGTCCTGATGAGACACTTAAAATCGTTCAGGAATTATATGAGAAGAAGATGGTCACATATCCAAGAACAGACGCGCGTGTGCTTTCTACTGCAGTGGCAAAGGAAATTTCAAAAAATATTCGCGGCCTAGGTAATTTTGCACCTGTGGGCAGTTTTGCACAGGAGATATTGTCGCAGGATGCATGGAAAACAATCGCAAAGACACGCTACACAAACGATAAGCAGATCACAGATCACTATGCCATTATCCCAACGGGACAAGGTCTTGGTGCATATGAGCGTCTGTCAGGCGTGGCAAAGGGTGTGTATGAAGTAATTTGCCGCCGTTTTCTTAGCATCTTTTATGGACCGGCTGTCTATAAAAAATATGCACTTGAATTTCAGGTAAAGACGGAGCACTTTTTTACATCATATCGTATGCTTGAGGATCCGGGCTATTTAAAGGTAACAGGCGTGCCGCAGGAAAGTACTGCACAAAAAGAAGGCGAGGAAGAATTTGCTGTTGATGAAACGTCATTTTTAAGCCGAATTTTGTCAGGATTAAAAAAGGGTATGCTCTTTGAAGAAACATCATATGCTGTAAAGGAGGGTGAGACATCACCGCCTAAGCGCTATAACTCAGGTTCACTGATTCTGGCTATGGAAAATGCAGGTCAGCTTATTGAAGATGATGAGCTTCGCGCGCAGATTAAGGGAAGCGGCATTGGAACAAGTGCTACGCGTGCAGAGATTTTAAAAAAGCTTGTATCAAACGGATATTTGTCCCTAAATGCAAAGACACAGATCATAAAGCCGCAAAAGCTTGGAGAAGCCATATATGAAGTAGTAGCTGTTTCTATTAAGCAGCTTTTAAATCCAGAGCTGACAGCCAGCTGGGAAAAGGGACTGACTTATGTTTCAGAGGGTACGATCACATCACAGGAATATATGGATAAGCTGCAAAATTTTGTTGCTAGAAGAACACAGGGCGTTAAGCAGGTGACAAATCCGGGAGCAATCCGCGGAAACTTTGCAGGTTTTGAGGCTTTTTATGAGACTTTGCGTAAGTCTTAAAAAACATGGTTGCACAAAAACAAAATATAAAGTAAACTAATGATGACAGGCAGCCTGCAAAAAAAGCAGACTACGGAAAGGTATGGTAAAAAGATGGATTCAATTAAAGTATCTGCACTTTATAACACAGAAGAGACAATCGCAAAGGAGCTTTTTAAGGATGACTGCTATCCGTGGGAAATCCTTCCGAAGATTAAGGATTTTATCTTAACACTTGGCCCGACACTTCCGAAGGATAAGTTTGATGAGATTGCAAAGAATGTATGGGTGGCAAAGTCAGCTGTAGTTGCACCAACAGCATCTATCACAGGACCATGTATCATTGACGAGGATACAGAAGTTCGTCATTGTGCTTTTATCCGTGGAAATGCACTCGTTGGAAAGCATTGCGTAGTTGGCAATTCAACAGAATTAAAGAATGTAATTTTGTTCAATAACGTACAGGTTCCTCATTACAATTATGTAGGTGATTCCATTTTGGGCTATAAGTCTCATATGGGTGCAGGCTCCATTACATCAAATGTAAAGTCTGATAAAAAGCTTGTTGTTGTAAAATCACAAGATGAAGCGATCGAGACGGGATTAAAGAAATTCGGTGCAATGCTCGGCGACAATGTAGAGGTTGGCTGCGGAAGCGTTCTTAATCCGGGAACTGTTATCGGACCAAACAGCAATATTTATCCACTTTCCTCAGTCAGAGGAATCGTTCCCGCCGGAAGTATCTATAAGCACGCCGGTGAAGTAGTGATAAAGCAGGTGGAGGAGTGATTCATCTTCGAAAAAAGAAAAAAGAAGAACATACACCTAAAGTAAAGAAAAAGACAGGCATCATTCAGTCTATTTTAAATCCTATTGGATTTGCAAAAAAGCTGTACGATGACGATCAGGTCATGACAAATGCAGCAACCATTACATTGTTTATGGTTATGTCATTGTTTCCAATGCTGATGATTTTGCTTTGGCTTATGTCACGCATGATGCTGTCGCCAGAGGTGCTTCTAAAGATAGTATCCTCTGTTCTTCCGGCAGAAATGCTGGAGCTTGTAACAAGCATTGTGTCTGATTTGTATGAGAAATCGCTTAGCGTATCAGCGTTGTCGATCACAATTATCATGGCATTGTGGTCATCATCAACGGGAATCTCATTTTTAGTTAAGGGACTAAACCGCGTCTATAAAAGAGAGGAACAGCGAAATTGGTTTGTACACAGGGCATTGTGTCTTGTATATACAGGCATATTTCTGGTGATAATGCTTCTTGTCATGGCATTTCTTGTATATGGAAGCAAATTCCGTGTATTTTTAGTTTCAGTATGGCCGGAACTTGAAAACTGGACTGTTTTGATTACCATTTTGCAAAATGGCATTGCGATTGGCGGCATGATTCTTTTCTTTCTTGCCGTTTACAACATTTTCCCGCAAAAGCGTCTGCCTTATAGAAAGCAGATGCCTGGTGCAATAACAGCAACTATTGGATGGTACAGCTTTTCAGCGATCTACGCCACATATATACGCAACAGTAAAAATCTTGCCTTTATGTATGGAAGCCTTGCTTTAATTATCGTGTTTTTAGTATGGATGTATGTCTGTATGAATATTGTGCTTATTGGCGGCGAAATCAACTTCTTGTATAACAACCGTTATTACTATAAGCTGTATTTGCTGACGGAAAAGCAGATTGATATTCAGGAATATTTCATGCATGCTAAGTCAGAGACAGAGATATTAGAGCCAGAAGTGGTGGACGAGGAAGAAAACACTAAAGAGTGGGAACAAGAAGAGGCAGAAGTGGCAGAAATACTAGAAGAGCCACAGCCAGAAGTATCAGAAGAGATACAAGAACAGTCAGATTTGTCAGAGAAAATAGAATAAGTAAAAAAGCATTCATGTAAAGATTTGCATGGGTGCTTTTTTGTTTTTGTCAACCGAATTTCAACTTCTTTCTATGCAGTTTCTACCTTATTTTCACAAAAATAAAAAGCAAATGGGATAAAGTATAGGACAAAATATGAATTTGTTGAAAAGTAACAAAATAAAATGAGTATTTTTGAACAAAAAACCGTCGCTTTTTTTAAAAAGTGTGGTATAATTTAGATGTATGCTAAGTGAAAGAGGGGATTTTAATCATGGCAAAAGAAATGATTGCAATGCTGCTTGCCGGCGGACAGGGATCACGTCTGTACGCACTGACACAGAAGCTTGCAAAACCAGCAGTACCTTTCGGCGGAAAATATCGTATTATCGATTTCCCGTTATCAAATTGTGTGAATTCAGGTATTGATACAGTCGGTATTCTCACACAGTATCAGCCGTTGGTATTAAACGAATATATTGGAAACGGACAGCCTTGGGATCTTGATCGTCTGCATGGCGGCGTTCATGTTCTTCCGCCGTATCAGCAGGCGTCCGGCTCTGACTGGTATAAAGGAACCGCAAATGCGATTTATCAGAATATTTCCTTTATAGAGCGTTATAATCCACAGTACGTAATCATCCTTTCAGGTGATCAGATCTGCAAGCAGGACTACAGTGATTTCCTTCGTTTCCACAAGGAAAAGGGCGCAGAGTTCAGCGTGGCAGTTATGGAGGTTCCGTGGGATGAGGCATCTCGTTTCGGCCTGATGGTGGCTGACGAGGATTCTCGCATTACAGAGTTCCAGGAGAAGCCAAAGAATCCAAAGTCAAATCTGGCTTCCATGGGTATTTATATTTTTAACTGGGATATCTTAAAGAAGTATCTTATTGAGGATGAGGCAGATCCAAATTCTCAAAATGACTTCGGAAACAACATTATTCCAAACCTTCTTCGTGACGGACGTAAGATGTATGCATATCGTTTTGATGGATATTGGAAGGATGTTGGAACTATTTCTTCCCTGTGGGAAGCAAATATGGAGGTTCTTGATCCTGAGCACAGCGGTATCAATCTGTTCGATGAAAACTGGAAGATTTACAGCCGAAACAGCGGTATGACAGGTCATCGCATTGGTGCAGATGCAGAAGTACAAAACTCCATGATTACCGATGGATGCCGCATCCATGGTACAGTAAAGCACTCCATTTTATTTGCAGGTGTTTCTGTAGAGCCGGGTGCAGTTGTTGAGGATGCAGTTGTCATGGGCGGCACTGTAATCAAGGCAGGTGCACAGGTAAGACATTGTATTATCGCTGAGAATGTTGTAATTGGCGAGAATGCAGTTGTAGGCGAGGCGCTCTCAGAGGGCGGCAAGGGCGTTGCAACAGTCGGTGCAGGTGTTTATATTGGAGACAATGCAAAGATTGGTCCAAACGCAATGGTCAGCGAGAATGTAAAGGGTGGTGAAGAACAATGGTAAAATCAAATGTAAATGCGCTGGGAATTATCTTCCCGAACAGTTATGATAATATGGTTCCGGAGCTGGTAACAGAGCGTCTTATGGCTTCCATTCCCTTTGCAGGACGTTATCGTATGATCGACTTTATCCTTTCAAGCATGGTAAGCAGCGGAATTGATAATATTTCTATTATTGTCCGCAATAATTATCATTCCTTGATGGATCATCTTGGTTCAGGACGTGAGTGGGATCTTACCCGTAAAAATGGTGGTTTGACAATTATCCCTCCATTTGCAGAGAAGACTGTAAAGATGTATAACGGACGTGTTGAGGCACTTGCCAGCATTCTTGAACTTCTGCGTGACCAGAAGGAAGAGTATGTTGTAATGTCAGATGCCAATATTGCAGTTAATTTTGATTTCAGTGCAATGCTGCAGGCTCATATTGAGAGCGGTGCTGATGTAACAGTTGCATATAAGGAAGAGGAATTAGCAGACAGTCTTAAAAATTTAGATATCATGAAGGAAGACTTCTTCTATACACTTTCACTTGAAGGAGATAGAGTAAAGAAGATCTATGTAAACTCCGAAGAGTCTGGTCCACAGAATCTTTCCATGAATATCTATATCTTAAAGAGAGAGCTTCTGATTGATTTAATACATACAGCATTTGTTCGCGGATATGTTTACTTTGAGCGTGATATTCTTGCACATAGACTTGATAAGCTGAATGTAAAGGCATATCGTTTTGACGGCTACCTTGCAAGAATCACTGATATGAAGAGCTATTTCGATGAGAACATGAAGCTTCTTGAGGATGAAAATCTTGATGCACTGTTTGCACCAAATCCGATCTACACAAAGATTCGTGATGATAACCCGACACGCTACATCAACGGTTCTAAGGTAAAGAACGTGATGGCTGCCGATGGCTGTATCATCGAGGGCGAGGTAGAGAATAGTATACTCTTTAGAGGTGTTAAGATTGCAAAGGGCGCAAAGGTAAGAAACTGCGTGCTGATGCAGGATACCGTAGTAGGTGAGGGCAGCAATCTTGAGTATGTAATAACAGACAAGAATGTAACCATCTCTGCTGATAAGGAAATCAAGGGCACAAATACCTTCCCGGTATATGCTGCTAAGTTCCAGAAGATTTGATGAAAAATATTACAAAAGAGGGGTGGTCATTTTGACGCTCCTCTTTTTTTAATAAAACTCTTGTAGGATCTTTTGAATTTTGGTATGATAGTAAAATATGGAGAAATCTGCTGTTTTTTACTTGACAGCTTATAGATACAGGCCTGAGGGCCGGGAGGTTAATTTTATGAAACATGCCCATCAGATCAAATCGGTGGCGCCTGGCTCAATTGCAGAGGAGCTAGAGCTAGAGCCAGGTGATAAGATCCTGCAGATTAACGGTCAGGATATCGAAGATGTCCTTGATTATCGTTTTTATATTCAAAATGAAGAAATAGATATGGTTGTCCAGAAAAAGGATGGCTCAGAGGTGGAGTGGGAGTTCGATAAGGACTTTTACGAAGATCTTGGCATCGAGTTTGAGAGCGGTCTTATGTCTGATTATCGTTCCTGTACAAATAAGTGCATCTTCTGCTTTATTGACCAGATGCCGCCGGGAATGCGCGATACGCTTTATTTTAAAGATGATGATGCAAGACTTTCATTTCTTCAGGGAAATTATATTACATTGACAAACATGAAAGAGCATGATCTTTCACGTATTATAAAATATCATCTGTCACCTATCAATATTTCAGTTCAGACGACAAATCCAGAGCTTCGCGTAAAGATGCTTCATAATCGTTTCGCAGGAAAGATCATGGAAACGCTGAATCGTCTTCGCGATGCAGATATTGAGATGAACGGTCAGATCGTTTTGTGCAAGGGAGTAAATGACGGTGCCGAGCTAGAGCGTTCAATTCGCGATCTTGCAGGATTATATCCTCAGATGCAGAGTATGTCAGTAGTTCCGGTTGGTTTAAGCAAATATCGTGAAGGCTTATATCCGCTAGAGCCGCTTACAAAAGAGGATGCAGAAAATGCTCTTGATATTATTGGGCGTTTTCAAAATGAAATGTATGAACGTTTTGGCACACATTTTGTTCATGCAAGTGATGAGTTTTATCTGCTCGCAAATCGTCCTCTGCCGCCGGAAGAAGTTTATGACGGCTACGTGCAGCTTGAAAACGGTGTTGGTATGCTGCGTCTTTTAATAGAAGAAACAGATTATGCATTGGAAGCGTTAAGCGGTGATGAGCGCGTCCATACATTGTCTCTTGCGACAGGAAAGCTGGCATACCCATTTTTAAAGGATATTGCAGCAAAGGTTCATGAGAAGTTCCCAAATGTGAACATTACAGTCTATGAGATTTTGAATGATTTCTTCGGACATGGTGTTACTGTGTCTGGTTTGATCACTGGACAGGATTTAATTAAGCAGCTTACAGGCAAGCCATTAGGAGAGGCTCTTCTTCTTCCTGCGAATATGTTTAGAAGCGATGAAGAAGTATTTTTGGACGATCTAACAAAGCAGGATGTCGAAAAAGCTTTACAAGTTCCGATAAATATTGTAAAATCAGACGGGCAGGAACTGATTCGTGCAATGCTGATGGAAGGAAGTGAAGAGACAAATCAGCTTCATTCTCCATATGAGCTGTAATGTGTTTTTGCTGATACCAGGGTCAAAAGGTCAGAAATCCGATGCAAGCTTGCTTGCAAAGCACGTAGCAATCTGGTATCAAAATTTATATTTATATGTAAGAAAGCGAGAAGAATATGAGTAAACCGATAGTTGCTATCGTAGGTCGCCCGAATGTCGGAAAGTCTACGTTGTTTAATGTAATTGCAGGCGATTCTATCGCCATCGTAAAGGACACGCCAGGTGTAACAAGAGACCGTATTTATGCGGACTGCAGCTGGCTGAATTATAATTTTACCCTGATTGATACAGGTGGTATTGAGCCGGATTCAAGTGATGTAATTTTGTCACAGATGAGAGATCAGGCACAGATCGCAATTGATACTGCAGATGTAATCATTTTCCTTGTTGATGTAAGACAGGGACTTACCGATGCAGACGGCAAGGTAGCAGATATGCTTCGCCGCAGCCAAAAGCCAGTAGTTCTTTGTGTTAATAAGGTGGATTCATTTAAGAAGATGGAAGCAGATGTATATGAGTTTTATAACCTCGGAATCGGTGATCCGATCCCTGTATCTGCATCAAACCATCAGGGTGTCGGCGATCTTCTTGAGGCTGTCAGCGATCATTTCAAGAAGGACGGCAGCGAGTCAGATGATGATGATCGTCCGCGCATCGCTATTGTAGGCCGCCCGAATGTTGGAAAATCATCTATCGTAAACCGTCTTGTAGGCGAGAAGCGTGTGATTGTATCTGACATCGCAGGAACAACACGTGATGCCATTGATACTCCTCTTAAGAGAAATGGCCGCGAGTATATCCTTATTGATACAGCAGGTCTTCGCCGCAAGAGCAAGATTCACGAGGATCTTGAGCGTTATAGTATCATTCGTACTGTTACAGCAGTAGAGCGTGCCGATGTCGTCGTTATGGTAATTGATGCGGCAGAGGGCGTTGCAGAGCAGGATGCAAAGATTGCAGGTATCGCACACGAGCGCGGCAAGGGTGTAATCATCGCAGTAAACAAGTGGGATGCTGTTGAAAAGGATGATAAGACAATCTACAAGATGACAGAAAAGATCAAGCAGACACTTGCATATATGCCATATGCAGAATTTGTCTTCATCTCTGCAAAGACAGGACAGAGATTAGACAAGCTATTTGAGCTGATTGATATGATCATCGAAAATCAGTCTATGCGTATTGCAACTGGTGTGTTAAATGAAATCTTAGCAGAGGCTGTAGCTATGCAGCAGCCGCCGTCAGATAAAGGACGCCGCTTAAAGGTCTTCTACATGACTCAGATTTCAGTAAAGCCGCCGACATTTGTTGTCTTTGTAAATGATAAGAAACTGATGCACTATTCCTACACACGATATATCGAGAACCAGATCCGCAATGCATTTGGCTTTAGAGGAACGCCGCTTCGCTTTATTATCCGCGAGAGAAAGGAAGATAAGTAATGATACGCGTATTATTGCTGGTTATCGGATATTGTCTGGGAATGATCCAGACAGGTTATCTTTATGGAAGAATGAAGGGAATTGATATCCGCAAGGCTGGAAGTGGAAACTCCGGCGCGACAAATTCACTTCGAGTACTTGGCAAAAAGGCTGGTCTTATCGTCTTTATTGTCGATTTGTGCAAATGTTTTATTCCATGTTTGATCGTAAAGGCATGGGCTGTTTCAAGCGGACAGCAGCATATGGAAGATATCTATATGCTGTATCTGGCATTTGGTGTTATTTTGGGACACAATTATCCATGCTATTTGAATTTTAAGGGCGGAAAAGGAATCTCCAGCACATCAGGCTTTATTTTAGCATTTGATCTTCGTATCGCCGCTGTGTGTCTGGCAGCATTCAGTGTAATTGTTGGAACGACACGCTACGTATCACTAGGCTCACTGGCAGTTGTTTCAATCTGCTTCGTGATGGGTGTGATTTTCGGCGTAAACGGTATGCTTAGTGTAGAGCCGGCAAATATGGCAGAGTTTATTATATTGCTTGCTCTAATTACAATTCAGGCATATATTCGCCACAGAGCAAATATCAAGCGTCTGTTAAACGGCACTGAAAATAAAATCGGTGCTAAGAAATAAATATAAGGAAGGTTTGTGTTATGGCAAAAGTCAGCATTATAGGAACGGGAACATGGGGCATTGCCCTTGGCATGGTGCTGGCGCAGAATGGCCATGAAGTAACGGCGTGGTCTGCGCTGCCGAAGGAAATTGAGGCACTTAAGGAAAGCTATAAATGCAAAAATCTTCCGGGAGTTGAGATCCCGAGAAGCATTGTATTTACAGCAGACTTACAGGAGGCATGTACTGATAAGGAGATGCTTGTCTTGTCAGTTCCTTCGGTATTTACCAGAGGAGTAGCAAAACAGATGAATCCTTTCATAAAGGAGGGACAGCTGATTGTAAGCGTAGCAAAGGGCATTGAGGAAAAAACATTAATGACAATGTCCCAGCAGATTGAACAAGAGCTTCCGATGGCAAATGTTGCAGTTCTTTCTGGCCCAAGCCATGCAGAGGAAGTCAGCCGCGGCATTCCGACAACTGTTGTTGTTGGAGCAAAGGACAGACAGACAGCTGAGCACATCCAAAACTTGTTTATGTCATCTGTCTTTCGTGTATACACAAGCCCTGATATCTTAGGTATTGAGCTTGGCGGTGCACTTAAAAATGTCATTGCCCTTGCAGCAGGCGTCAGCGACGGTCTTGGCTGCGGTGATAACACAAAGGCAGCTCTTATGACAAGAGGAATCGCAGAGATCACAAGACTTGGCGTTGCAATGGGCGGAAAGCCAGAGACATTTTCAGGCCTTTCAGGAATCGGAGATCTGATTGTCACATGCACAAGCATGCACAGCAGAAACAGAAGAGCCGGCATCCTGATCGGACAGGGAAAGACAATGCAGGAAGCCATGGACGAAGTTCAGATGGTAGTAGAAGGTGTCTACTCTGCAAAGGCAGCCCTTGCACTCAGCGAAAAATACAATGTTTCCATGCCGCTCGTGCAGGAAACTAATCTGGTTTTGTTCGGTGGAAAAACAGCAGCAGAAGCATTAAAGGATTTAATGCTACGAGACAGAACAATTGAGAGTGAAAATTTGCTGTGGGAAAATAAGTAACAATAATATCCTAACGAATAAATTCCTAGCGAATAAATTCCTTTATATGCGCATAGACTGACAGTAACAGCCCGGACTGTCCGGGGATGATTGTCAGGAGGCGTGTATGAAGGAATTTCACATTTATAAGGATATCAGACAGCGAACAAACGGAGAGATCTACTTAGGGGTTGTAGGCCCGGTGCGTACCGGCAAGTCCACCTTTATCCGCCGTTTTATGGAGGAGATGGTCATCCCGCATATGGAGGATGGTCCGGCGAAAACGCGCTCTAAAGATGAGCTTCCGCAGGCAGCATCTGGAAAGAACATTATGACAACAGAGCCTAAATTTATTCCGACAGAGGCGGCAAAAATCTTCTTAGAGGATAAGACAGAGATGAAAATCCGCCTAATTGACTGTGTTGGCTTTCTGATTCCGGGCGCGTTTGGTGCCACAGAAGAAGAAAAAGAGCGTCTTGTACATACACCATGGTTTGATTATGATATTCCATTTTCACAGGCGGCAGAGCTTGGCACGCGAAAGGTAATTGAAGAACACAGCACAGTAGGTATTGTTGTGACGACAGATGGCAGTGTGACGGGAATCGAGAGGGAAGCCTATGAGGAAGCAGAGAAGAAAACAATAGAAGAGCTTAAAAAGCATCAAAAGCCATTTGTAGTTGTCTTAAACACAAAGACACCTTATACACTGGCCGTAAAGCAGCTTACAAAAAAGCTGCAGGAAATGTATAAGGTTACAGTCGTGCCAATGGACTGCGCATCGATGGATCTTGAAGATATCAGTCAGCTGATGAAAAAGATTCTTTTTGAATTTCCAGTGTGTCAGGTTGATTTTGAAACGCCAGGCTGGTTTGATGTGCTTGAGCTTTCTAGTCCTGTCAAAAAAGCAGTCATCGAATTTGCAAAGAAAGTCATGAATCAGATCAGCTGTATGCGCGATGCAAAGGTACCAGAAAAAGAGAGCCTTCCGCAGCAGATCAGCCGCTTTGTGTTAGAGGAGACAAATCTTGCACAGGGAAAGATCGTCTATGAGATAAGCTTAAAGGAAGAACTTTATTTTTCACTGGCCAGTGAATGTGCAGGCTTTTCGCTTACATCACAAAAGCAGCTCTTTGATGCTCTTGCCGAATATGCCGGACTTCGCTCTCAGTATCAGAAGGTACAGTCAGCAATGGAATCAGTTGCCCAAAAGGGATACGGTGTCGTCACGCCAGAGAGAAAACAGATAAATATCTCAGAGCCAATTGTAGTGCGCCATGGAAGCAGATATGGCGTCAGAATGAAGGCAACGGCTCCGTCAATTCATATGATACAAAGCATGGTAGAGACAGAGATTGCACCTATAGTCGGAAGTGAACAGCAGGCAAAAGATCTGGTCGATTACATAGAATCTGCGGCACAGAAAGAGCAGGATGGAATCTGGAACACAAACATCTTCGGAAAATCAATTGAGCAGATTGTCGAAGACGGCATGAACGCCAAAATAAACCAAATGACAGACAGCTGCCAGCAAAAGCTTCAGGATGCACTTAAAAAGATTATAAACGACAGCAATGGCGGTATTGTGTGCATAATTATCTAACGATACCTTGACGATACGCGCAAAAAAAGGTATATTACTAAAGATAAGGCTCCTTATAATGAGCCGACAGAAAGGTAAGGAATTTTATGGACACAACGACACTATTGTATATCGGGCTTGCCGTGATTGTTGTCGGTGTGCTGGTCTATCAGGTTGTCACCAGCAACAGCCGCCGCAACAAGCGTTTTTTAAGCTCGATCATCAACTCATGGGGAAATCTGCCAAAGAGAGAGTATGATTACGGTGAGCTTGAGCACATTGCCAAATATTTTCAGGCAACAAAGCAGGAAGAGTTTACGATTGATGATATCACATGGAACGACTTAGATATGGACTCTGTGTTCTGTATGATGAATCAGTGCCGCAGCAGCAGCGGAGACGACTATCTTTACAAGCTGCTGCGTACACCGCTGACAAGCAAGAAGGAGCTTGAGGAGAGAAACCGCATCATAAGCTTCTTTCAGCGAAACGAAAAGACAAGAACAGCTTACCAGATGGAGCTTTCAAAGGTAGGTCATTCAAAGAAGTTTGCATTGATTGATTATGTCAACAACATCACAAAGCTTCTTCCAGACAGCAACCTTGACAACTACATGCATCTGTTTTTGTATGTTGTAGTAATATTTGCGATCATCGCACAGCCGGCAAGCGGTATTTTAGTTGCGATTGGTGTATTGATCTACAATGTTTACACTTACTACAAAAAGAAAACAGAGATTGAACCATATTATGTGTCTGTTGGTGCCATTGTACATTTAGTGTCCTGTGCACAGGGACTTTTAAAGCTGAATGTGCCAGAGCTTAAGGATTACACAGAGAACTTAAAGCAGGCTGTAAATGCTCTTTCATCTGTAAAGGGAAATGCAAGATTTCTTGGTTCTACTGACAAGTTCAGCGGAAATATGGGCTCCATGATGATGGACTATTTAAACATGTTCTTTAGAATTGACCTGATTATGTTTAATCGTCTGTTGGCAAAGGTTCAGAAGCACAAAAAAGAGATGCTGATTTTAATGGACGAGATTGGCCGTCTTGATGCATATATCTCCATTGCCTCCTTCCGCGAGCTTATGCCATTTTACTGCGAGAGCGAATTAGAGGAGTCAAAAGAGGGCTTTGTTGAGGCGAAGGATATGTATCACCCTCTGCTTTCAGAGCCAGTTGCAAATAGTATTTACGAGCATCATCCAGTGCTTCTTACAGGTTCAAATGCATCTGGTAAGTCAACCTTCTTAAAGACTGTTGCAATCAATGCTCTTTTGTCACAGACATGTGGTATGGCTCTTGCAAAGGAGTATCGTTCATGTTTCTTTAGAATTTACTCATCAATGGCATTAAAGGACAATATTCAGGGCAGCGAGAGTTACTTCATTGTCGAGATCAAGTCCTTAAAGCGTATTCTTGATGCTGTAAATCAGGACAAGACACCAGTTCTTTGCTTTGTAGATGAGGTCCTTCGCGGAACTAATACAGTAGAGCGTATCGCGGCATCAAGCCGTATCTTACAGAGCTTTGCCGACAGCGGTGTTATGTGTTTTGCAGCAACACATGATATTGAGCTTACTCATATGTTAGAGCATCTGTACAGCAATTATCATTTCAAAGAAGATGTCAAGGATAACGATGTCATCTTCAACTACCGTCTGTACGAGGGACGTGCCGTATCAAGAAACGCAATCAAACTTTTAGGTGTTCTTGGCTACGACGAGAATGTCATTAAAAAGGCAGACGAAACAGCAAAGCGCTTCTTAGATACAGGAGTGTGGAGCTTAGAATAAAAATACCTTGCAGTATTTTTCTATTTATACTATAATAAATGCGATAAAATCGCCTGTGGCCTGCAAAAATGGCCGCAGGTGCAGATTAGTTTGGAGGAAACGATTGTGGAAAAGTATGGAGTAAATGAATTACGTCGGATGTTCCTTGATTTTATGGAGAGCAAAGGACATCTGAAGATGAAGAGTTTTTCACTGGTGCCGCACAACGACAACAGCCTTTTAATTATTAACTCCGGTATGGCACCGTTAAAGCCATATTTTACCGGACAGGAAATCCCGCCGAGACGCAGAGTGACCACCTGTCAGAAGTGTATCAGAACAGGTGATATCGAAAACATTGGAAAGACTGCACGTCACGGTACTTTCTTTGAGATGCTTGGAAACTTCTCCTTTGGCGATTACTTCAAGAAGGAAGCTATTGCATGGAGCTGGGAGTTTTTAACTCAGGTTGTTGGTCTTGATCCAGACCGTCTGTATCCGTCCGTATATGAGGATGATGATGAGGCATTTGAGATCTGGAATAAGCAGCAGGGCATTCCGGCTGAGAGAATCTTCCGTTTTGGAAAGGAAGACAACTTCTGGGAGCACGGCTCAGGTCCTTGCGGTCCATGTTCTGAGATCTACTACGACAGAGGCGAGAAGTATGGCTGCGGTAAGCCGGGCTGTACTGTAGGCTGTGACTGTGACCGTTACATGGAAGTATGGAACAACGTATTCTCACAGTTTAATAACGATGGACATGGCCATTACACAGATCTGATTCAGAAAAACATTGATACAGGTATGGGTCTTGAGAGACTGGCAGTTGCTGTTCAGGACGTAGATTCTATTTTCGATGTAGATACACTTCGCGCGCTGACAGACCATGTTGGTGAGGTTGCACATGCTGTTTATCATGAGGATGAAAAGAAGGATGTTTCCATTCGTATCATCACCGATCACATCCGTTCCGTAACATTTATGATCTCCGATGGTATCATGCCGTCTAACGAGGGCAGAGGCTACGTTCTTCGCCGTTTGCTTCGCCGTGCTGCACGTCATGGAAGAATTCTTGGAATTGACGGTCTGTTCTTAAGCGAGTTAGCTAAGGTCGTAATCGCAACATCTAAGGATGGTTATCCGGAGTTAGAAGAAAAGAAAGAGATGATCTTAAAGGTAATCTCTGAGGAAGAAAATAAATTCAACAAGACAATTGATCAGGGTCTGACAATCTTAGAGGATCTTGAGGCAGCAATGAAGGAAGAAGGAAAGACTACACTTGACGGTGCTGATGCATTCAAGCTGTATGATACCTACGGCTTCCCGCTTGATCTTACAAAGGAGATCCTTGAGGAGAAGGGCTTTGATGTAGATGAAGAAGGCTTCAAGGAGAACATGGAAGCACAGAGACAGGCTGCAAGAAAGGCTCGTAAGACAACAAACTACATGGGCGCAGATGTAACTGTATACCAGTCCATCGATCCGTCTGTTACAAGTAAGTTCGTTGGCTATGACAAGCTTGTAAGCGACTCAAAGATCCTTGTTTTAACAACAGAGGATGAGATCGTAGAGGCACTTACAGATGGTCAGAACGGAACAATCATTACCGAGGAGACACCATTCTATGGCACCATGGGTGGTCAGCAGGGTGATATCGGTGTTATCGAGACAGAGAGCGGAAGCTTCACTGTAAAGGATACCATTCATCTTCAGGGCGGCAAGATCGGCCATGTAGGAACCATGACAAAGGGTATGCTTACACAGGGCGAGACTGTTACATTAAAGGTAGACGAGAAGAACCGTCAGCTGACAAGCAAGAACCACAGCGCAACACATGTTCTTCAGAAGGCACTGCGTATGGTACTTGGAAGCCATGTTGAGCAGGCAGGTTCCTATGTATCAAAGGATCGTCTGCGTTTTGACTTCACTCATTTCCAGGCAATGACAAAGGAAGAGCTTGCAAAGGTAGAGGAGATCGTAAATGATCAGATCGCAGCAGCACTTCCAGTTGTTACAAAGGAAACAACAATCGATGAGGCAAAGAAGATGGGCGCAATGGCACTGTTTGGTGAGAAGTATGGTTCTACAGTACGTGTCGTTTGCATGGGAGATTTCTCATTAGAGCTTTGTGGTGGTACACATGTATCAAATACTGCAGCAATAAATTGCTTCAAGATCATTTCTGAGTCCGGTATTGCAGCAGGTGTTCGCCGTATCGAGGCACTTACATCTGAGGGTCTTATTCACTACTACGAGAAGCTTTCAGCTGATCTTGCAGAGGCAAGCGCAGCAGCAAAGACTACTCCGGACAAGCTGACAGAGCGTATCGAGACTATGCAGGGCGAGATCAAGGCACTTCAGTCTGAGAATGAGAAGTTAAAGAACCAGATGGCAAAGGATGCTGTCGGCAACGTAATGGATCAGGTAGTAGAGATTAACGGTGTTAAGCTTCTTGCTGTAGCACTTAAGGATACTGGAATGAATGAGCTTCGTAACTTAGGCGATCAGTTCAAGGAGAAGCTTGGAAACGGTGTTGTAGTAATCGCATCTGCAGCAGACGGCAAGGTAAACCTTATGGCAACTGCAACAGATGAGGCTATAAAGGCTGGCGCACATGCAGGAAATCTTATCAAGGGAATTGCTGCACTTGTAGGCGGTGGCGGCGGCGGCCGTCCAAATATGGCTCAGGCCGGCGGAAAGAATCCAGACGGAATCCAGGCTGCACTCAAAAAGGCAGCAGAGGTTCTTAAGGAGCAGTTAAACAAATAATGCTGTAAACAAATAAGGGGGCTGCTTATTGGCAGTCCCCTTTTATAAAGGAGAGACTATGACAGAAGGAGAAGAGAGAAGAGAACACATCATTCAGCTTTTGACGCAGACAAAAAAGCCGATTTCAGGAACAGAGCTTGCCAGACAGATGAAGGTAAGCCGCCAGGTGATCGTGCAGGATATTGCACTGCTTCGCGCATCAAACCGAAACATTCTCTCGACAAATAAGGGATATCTGTACGACAGGGCAGACGAGAAGAAAGTATTTCGCCGTACATTTTTTGTATGCCATACAGATGAGCAGATGGCAGAAGAACTATTTGCCATTGTAGACAATGGCGGCCGCTTAAGGGACGTTGTAGTCGAGCATGAGATATACGGACAGATAACAGTAGATTTGATTCTTGAAAACAGATGTGACGTTCAGGATTTTCTTGACAAAATATCAAAAAGCACGGCACGCCCGTTAAGCATCCTCACAAACGGAAAGCATTATCACACTGTAGAAGCAGACCGAGAGGAAATTTTTGACCGTATCGAGCAAAAACTGCGGCTTCTAGGCTACTTACAGGAAACAATTTAAAAAAGACACTTGATTTCTTTGTCAGAATGTGATACACTTGCACCTGTTTGACAAGTCAACTGACAAGACAGTGGACAAGACATGTGTTTACACTTCACTGTTTCGTCAGTCAGATAAAATACACCCGTAGAAAACGGGAGGGGAAAGGCAAGGTTGTTTGCATGGAGAAAACAAAGAAAATATTAAACCGCATTTTTATTGACGGACTGAGCGGAATGGCACTGGGCTTATTTTCCACTCTGATTATTGGAACTATCATTGCACAGATCGGAACACTGATTGGCGGACCGGTTGGCAGCTATTTAAAGGCTATCAGCAATGTAGCAAAGACACTTACAGGTGCCGGTATCGGTGTTGGCGTAGCTTGTAAATTCAAAGAGGGACCGCTTGTAACTGTATCAGCTGCTGTTGCTGGTATGATCGGCGCATTCCCGGCTGCACCAGAGGCAATCACACTTGGCGCACCTGGCGAGCCGCTTGGCGCATTTGTAGCTGCTTACGTAGCAATTGAGGTTGGTCATCTTGTTGCAGGAAAGACAAAGGTTGATATTCTTGTAACACCGCTTATTTCTATTTGCGCAGGTGCTGCGATTGGTTTATTTGTAGGACCGTACATCACTGACTTTATGAAGTGGCTTGGCGGACTTGTTAATGTAAACGTAGAGCAGTCTCCAATATTTGGCGGAATCATCGTTTCTGTTTTAATGGGTATGATTTTAACACTTCCAATCAGCTCCGCTGCAATCGGAATTTCCATGGGTCTTACCGGACTTGCAGCAGGTGCCGCAACTATCGGATGCTGCTGTCAGATGGTTGGATTTGCAGTTGCCAGCTACCGTGAGAACAAGGTAGGCGGTCTGATTGCACAGGGCGTTGGAACTTCTATGCTTCAGATTCCAAATATCGTGCGCCGTCCAATCATATGGATTCCGGCTATTGTATCAAGTGCCATTTTAGGACCAGTTGCATCTGCTGTACTTCATATGGTAAGTACACCAGTTGGTTCAGGTATGGGATCAGCCGGTTTTGTCGGACAGATTGCAGCATTCGGTGCAATGACCGAGGCAGGCATGTCAACATGGATGGCACTTCTTCAGATTGCCGTTATGCACTTCATCCTTCCGGCACTTCTGACACTTGGCGTATCCGAGTTCATGCGCAAAAAAGGCTGGATCAGAGAAGGCGATATGGCATTAAAAGTTTGATTTAAAAAAAAGAAAAAATCTGATTGACAAAAGAAAAAAATCTGTTATAATAAAACATGTGCTAAAAATACCCAAACAGTTGTATTTGCACAATACACAACTGGAGGGAGGTTGAGTGAGAGTCTATGTCTAATGTAATCGTTAAAGAGAACGAGAGCCTGGACAGTGCATTACGCAGATTCAAGAGAAACTGCGCTAAGGCAGGTATCCAGCAGGAAATCCGTAAGAGAGAGCATTATGAGAAGCCAAGCGTAAGACGTAAGAAGAAGTCTGAAGCGGCTAGAAAGCGTAAGTACAACTAATTGTCACTGATAGTTGTCGATGACAATGATGTTTACGTGTATGGTAAGTAAGAGGGGTTGCCGTCAGGTGATCCCTCTTTTGCATTACCAAAATTTCCAGGGGTTAATAGTTAAATATAGTGGAAAGAGATGGAATCGATTTATGAAGGAAAAATCAATTGTCCTGAATATGATGCAGGGCGAACCGGGAGATATCCTTGAAAAAGGACGTTACTACGCGGTAAAGAAGCAATCAGATGGACTAATTCACGCTGATTACTGCAATTCCTCACAGGAGGATGCAGCATTAAAGCTGACATTGACAGCATTAGATCCACATGCAGAGTTTGTAATTCATGTGCAAAGACAAGAGCCATATAAGCTGCGCGCAAATGCAGCAGGTATTTTTGAGAGCCGTTTTCTAGTTCCGGCAGGACGACGCATTGATATTGACGAAGAGAAGAAGGAGATAAAATAAGATGGAACTGATAAAGATGAATTTAGAGATCCCATATGAAAAGGCAGGCGCAGAAAAGCCAGAATCAGCAGCACAGCTTGTATGTTATTTACAGCAGCCTCAGAACATGCCAGTACCGCGTCCGGCAGTTGTTATCTGTCCAGGCGGCGGTTATCGCTACACCTCATCAAGAGAGTCAGAGTCCATAGCAATGCAGTACTTAGCAGCCGGAATGCAGGCATTCGTTTTATATTATAATTGTGCACCGGCAGTATTTCCATGTGCATTGTTAGAACTGGCAAAATCAGTAAGCATAGTAAGAAGTCATGCCGAAGAGTGGAATATAGATCCAGAAAAGATTTTAGTAGCAGGCTTCTCAGCAGGAGGCCACCTGGCAGCCAGCTTAGGATGCTTCTGGAATCAAAGCTTTGTCTACGAGCCACTAGGTCTTTTAGCAGAAGACATTCGCCCAAATGGAAATATCCTTTGCTATCCAGTCATCACATCAGGCGAGTTCGCCCACAGAGGCTCCTTCAACGAGCTTTGCAGAGGACTCGATCAGGAAAAATATCTGGAACTTACCTCACTAGAAAAACAGGCAGGCACACAAAATCCGCCAACCTTCATCTGGCACACAAACGAAGACCAGGCAGTACCAGTAGAAAACTCCTTCCTCTACACAGCAGCCCTTAGAAAAGCAAAAGTGCCAGTAGAATTTCATATGTATGCGCACGGCTGGCACGGCCTCTCCCTCGCAAACGAAGAAACAAAATGTGACAAAGACGGCGAGCTTCCAAAAGTACAGTCCTGGATGGGTCTGTCAATCACGTGGATAAAAGATCTGGGAAGAGAGTATTGATGTATTCTTCTTTGTGATTTTTTTGACGATTTCCAAGGAATGGTATTGAAGTTTTGCTCTGATTATAGTAGAATACACTTTAGTGCAGTGAATATATCAACAAATGGAGGTTATTATGTATCAGATCACAAAGGCAAAAAAGCTGGCAGATAAGATCTATCTGATGGATGTTGTGGCACCGAGAGTGGCAGCAAACTGCCTTCCGGGACAGTTCATTATTGCAAAGGTAGACAAGGAAGGTGAGCGTATTCCGCTTACAATCTGCGATTATGACAGAGAAAAGGGAACTATCACCATCGTGTTCCAGATCGTCGGTGCATCAACCGAGAAAATGTCAAAGCTTGTCGCAGGAGACAGCTTTGCAGATTTTGTAGGACCGCTTGGTGTGGCATCTGAGTTTACAAAGGAAGATCCAGAAGCTTTAAAGAACAAGAAGTTCTTATTCGTTGCCGGTGGTGTTGGTGCAGCACCTGTTTACCCACAGGTAAAGTGGCTGCATGAGCATGGCATTCAGGCAGATGTAATTGTCGGTGCAAAGACACAGTCCTTAATCCTTCTTGAAGAAGAGATGAAGGCTGTTGGAAACGTTTATATCACAACAGATGACGGCAGCTATGAGCGTAAGGGAATGGTTACTCAGGTGATCCAGGAACTGCACGATCAGGGCAAGCAGTATGATGTATGTGTTGCAATCGGACCGATGATCATGATGAAATTCGTATGCAAGCTGACAAAGGAGCTTGGTATTCCAACAATCGTCAGCTTAAACCCGATCATGGTAGATGGAACAGGTATGTGCGGCGGATGTCGTGTATCTGTAGGCGGCAAGATCAAGTTTGCCTGCGTAGATGGACCGGAGTTTGATGGTCATCTGGTAAACTGGGACGAGGCAATGATGCGTCAGCAGACCTATAAGACAGCAGAAGGCAGAGCAATGTTAAAGGAGCTTGAGGGCGAGACCCATCACGGCGGCTGCGGACACTGCGAAGGCTGATAAAACAAGATATAGAAAAGTAAAAATACGCAAAATACGCAGAAATGAGGTTGAATATGAGCGTTTTAAACAGAGTTCCAGTCAGAGAGCAGGATCCAAAGGTAAGAGCTACTAATTTTGACGAAGTCTGTCTTGGATATAACATGGAAGAGGCAATGGAAGAGGCATCACGCTGCATTAATTGTAAGAATGCAAAGTGTATTCAGGGATGTCCAGTATCTATCAATATTCCAGCATTTGTAAATGCTGTAAAGGAAGGAAAGATCACAGAAGCTGCTGATATCATCGCAGAATCATCTGCACTTCCGGCAATCTGTGGACGTGTATGTCCGCAGGAGACACAGTGCGAAGGCAAGTGTATTCGTGGTATCAAGGGTGATCCTATTTCCATCGGAAAGCTGGAGCGTTTCGTTGCTGATTACTCCAGAGAGCATGGCTATGTTCCGAAGAAGCCAGAGACCACAAACGGCAAGAAGGTTGCCATCATCGGTTCCGGCCCGGCAGGTCTTACATGCGCAGGTGATTTAGCAAAGCTTGGCTACGAAGTTACTATTTTCGAGGCACTTCACGAGCCAGGCGGAGTACTGACATATGGTATTCCGGAGTTTCGTCTTCCAAAGGATGAGGTTGTACAGAAAGAGATCGACAATGTTCGCAAGCTTGGCGTTAAGATCGAGTGCAACGTTGTTATTGGAAAGTCTGTTACCATTGACCAGCTGATGGAAGAGGAAGGCTTTGAGGCTGTATTTATCGGTTCCGGAGCAGGTCTTCCAAAGTTTATGGGTATTCCAGGTGAGAACGCAGTTGGTGTATTCTCTGCAAATGAGTTCTTAACAAGAAACAACTTAATGAAGGCATTCCGTGATGACTATGATACCCCGATCTTCCGTGGAACAAAGGTAGCAGTTGTCGGCGGCGGAAACGTTGCAATGGACGCAGCAAGAACAGCACTTCGTCTTGGCGCAACCACATATATCGTATATCGCCGCAGTGAGGCAGAGCTTCCAGCAAGAGTAGAGGAAGTACATCATGCAAAAGAAGAGGGAATCATTTTCCATCTTCTGACAAACCCGACTGAGATCCTTGAGGACGAGAAGGGCTGGGTAAAGGGCATGAAGTGTGTTCGTATGGAATTAGGTGAGCCAGATGCATCTGGAAGACGCCGCCCGGTTGTAATCCCGGATTCAGAGTTCACACTTGACGTAGATACCGTTATCATGGCACTTGGTACCTCACCGAACCCACTGATCTCCTCCACAACTGAGGGACTTGAGATAAATAAGTGGAAGTGTATCGTAGCAGAAGAAACAAACGGCCAGACTTCCAAGAATGGTGTATTCGCAGGTGGAGATGCCGTAACAGGCGCAGCTACCGTAATCCTTGCAATGGAAGCTGGAAAAGCTGGTGCAAAGGGTATTCACGAGTATCTTTCTAATAAGTAACAACTATTTGTAACTATTCAGAGCCATGCAAAATTGCTTTCTGTGAATGCTTGCATTCAGACAGAATAGCAATTTTATATGGCGAGGTAACCACATGAGCAAAATAGAAGCATCGAAGATGCGATTTTGCGAATGGGGTTCTGAATAGTAATATAAAAGAGGCAGGCATGAAATATGTCTGTCTCTTTTTAATCTGACGAATTTCTTACGATTTTTGACGGCAGCATAAGAATCAGGAAAAAGGGTTGTGCAGAACAAAAAAAGATGATAAGCTGAAAAAAAGAAAATCAGGGAAAGGAGCAGTCTTTGTGAAGAAAAAAAGAAAGAAAAAAATGGCGGCAGGCATGAAATTTCTGTTTGCACTTTTATTTACAGCATCAATTGGTTTGATTGCATCGGGTGTGTATCTGATGTTCTTTAAAAATCGGGATGCCTACGAGCGCCAGGCAGAGGAACGCGATCTTGCCGATACGTATATAGATGATCTGATTTTAAAGCTTACAGATCCAGAGGCATACGAAAAAAAGGTTCAGGAAGAAGCAAAGGAAAAGGCAGAGCGCATGGCAAGACGTAAGCAGCAGGAAAATGCAAAAGGCTGGGACGATATAGAAAAAAGCAGTGAAAGTGCCGGAAAGGATGAATCAGCACCAACATACGATTTTTCAGACCTTGACTATGAGGATGCCAATTATTATATGAGAGACGGCATTGTCTATACGCCAGATTATGCAAAAGGCACGATCCAGTGTGTGCTTGAAGTTCCGACAGCAGGCATAAGAAGAGGTGTCTACACAGGAACATGGGAAGAGATAAACTACGACCTAGATATCTGGATGGTAACAGCAGCACGCCCAGATTATACACTAGGCGAGACTCATATGTGCATCTATGGTCATAACCATACGGCACAAGATCTGTCATTTAACCGTCTAAAAGATGTAGAAGTTGGCGATGCCTTTTATCTAACGGCAGAATCAGGACGCTATACATACCGCGTAACAAACGTCTTTGCCGTATCAAGAGACGAAGCCACAAGAAACTACGTAGACAACTTTAGTATAGGAAGCGATAAATGCTATATCATTACATGTGGCCGAGACGACGGCGTAAAAAATTATCGTTACCTTGATCTCATCGTAGAAGGTACACTAGAAGAACAGATGCCGCTTTTAGAATATGCAAAAATAAGACAGCAATCAGGAGCAAACAAATAAAAACAGTCCGGCTTTTTGATTTAGCCGGACTGTTTCTTTATAGCCGATCGTAAAGATCAGGCGGAACATATTCTTTCAAGTCAGCCGTAGTCAATTGCCACTGCTTCCAGTCATCAATAGGGCGCTTCACCTTTTTCCTAGAAGAAGACTCAGATAAATATTTCTCAGAAAGATCAGATAAAGTCTGACCATTGATAAGAGAAAAGCTTATCTTCTCACGCTTTTGAAAATCATTAGCAAATGTCCGTGCCTCCTCAGAAAAATCACTAGTCGTTACAAAAATAAGATAGTCAAGGCGAATCGGATAAGCCATGCAGGCACCGACAAGCTTTTGAAGCAGCGGACGTCCAACCTTAGAGTCAGGCGCATAGCACTTACACTCAACAATGCCATTTAGACCATTATCATCGCTTACGATAACATCATAGCCGCCGTCATTAGTGCGAGGCGTTGTATGCGCCCGTTTGCCCATTGCGCGAAAAAGAGCGGCACAATATTCCTCAAACGCAAACGGATCATCCTGAAAGCGGCTGTGAAGCTCGTGGGAAGAGCCACTTCTGTAAGTGTCATCACTCTTACGCAGCAGCCTTTTCTTTTCAATCTCAATAGCACAAGGTGCAATCTCATAGCCATCCTCACGCAAGTGCCGCACAAGACGAACCATCTGCATAGGGTTTTTCATAAAAATCTTATACGAGTCAATCATAAGACAGCTATTTTTCCAATTGATTTTATTGCCCTTACGCCTTTGATCACGCGTCTTATCCTGATTGGCATAGCGCCAGGACGGAAAGCGAAGAACATAAGAATTTCGCGTAAGCGGCAGACGAAAACGGCGCTTAATAATAGTATGCTTCGGCAGACGGCTAATACCATAACGGCGGGCAAAATGACCAGGAAGCCATAGATGGTAAAGACGCTTTAAAATTAAAAAAAGAAAAAACGCAAGCAGGAATATACCCGTCCAGCGAAAGATATGGTGCAGATCAGCAGGCGAGATACTAGTTGTTTTTTGTATAAAAGCAGTGAAAACTTGAAAGGCATTTGAGAAAAAAGCAGGAATGCTTAGTACAAAGCCCTCAAGGGTAGTAATAAGAGTCATAGGAGAATCCTTTCTCATTAGTTTTGGGGGGGGGCGACTGAGGGGTCAGTAGTTAGGTTCAACACAAAACCATTGTACCAATACAGTCGTGGGACGCAAGAGGCTCTCCTGAAAGGGGAGCTGGCGCCGTTAGGCGACTGAGGGGTAAGTTCACGGACAAGACAATGTTTACACCGAAAGTCTTTCATAACCTGACTCCGTGAACTGGGGTCGCGACAAGGAATAGTGTAACATTTGGGGGAGGAAAAAGCAAGGTTAAAAACCTAGGAACTAATTCATGGAGTTTATTAAAAGCAGTATGATGTTGAAAATGTTTTTAGTGAGTAATTGGAAGATTTTGTGATTTGTCGTTTGAATCTTGAAGCATTATGATGTATGTGATAAAATAAAAGAAAAGTCAAAGCTAAAAATCGAATGTATAGTCGAAATAAAATTTGACTTTTGAATGTAGCAGTGGTAGTATATTATAAGTATGTTTAGTCACTAATTATGGAAGTAGTGATGAGAGCTTTATAAAAAATATTTAAGAATTGGAGGTGAGCTATAGTATGTGGTGTAGAAATTGTAATATTGAAACAAATGAAGAAGTATGCCCTATATGTGGCGAAAAAACGGTAGAAGATCTTCCAATTGAGATATATTGGTGTAAACATTGTAAAACACCACTCATTCAGTTGGTAAATCAAGTAGATAAAGAAAAGTGCCCAATATGTGGTGAAAAGATAAAATATTTAACGACAGATTTAAGACCAGTATTTCCAGAAGAACGACTTTTGCTAGAAATTTTATTAGAAAAACAACCAAATGAATTTTTAGAAAAATCAGTATGGGCCACTAATAATAGATACTATATAGACGGAAAAAGTATTTCAATTTCAAGTAGAGTATTTCAGAATGCGGAAACTGATGTAATTGTTCAAAAGATAAAGCAATATGAAAAAGATAATACTTATAGGTATTTTGAAGCGTATATAGAAAAATTTATTAGAGCAAATATCAATAGATTGAATTATTTAAAAACAGAAGCATTTGAGTTTGTAAAAAAGACTGCGTCAAAGTTTGAGGAAGAGAAAATAGTAATATCGTTTTCTGGAGGAAAGGACTCAACTGTTACAGCAGATATAGTTGTAAAAGCGTTAAGTAATCCTAGTCTTGTACATATATTCGGAAATACTACGTTAGAATTTCCATCTACAGTGGTATATGCAGAGCAATATAGGAAAAATCATCCACAAGCAATATTTTTAATTGCTCAAAATTATGAACAAGTATTTATGGATGTTTGTGAGGATATTGGGCCACCAGCACGTATGATGCGTTGGTGTTGTTCTATGTTTAAGACAGGACCGATTACCCGTGTGATAAATAGTTTATATAGAAATCAACAGATATTGACTTTTTACGGAATTAGGAAATCTGAGTCTGTAAGTAGAAGCAAATATAATAGAGTGGAAGATAATGCTGAATCTGTAAAAATACAGCAACAAACGGTAGCTTCTCCTATTTTCTTTTGGAAAGATATAGATATTTGGCTTTATATGTTAGCTGAGAATGTAGATTTCAATGAAGCATACAAACTCGGATATGATCGAGTAGGATGCTGGTGCTGTCCTAATAATAATCAGAGAGCTCAGTTTTTATCAAGAATATATATGCCAGAGCAATCAAAAAGATGGAGAGAATTTCTTATAGATTTTGCAAAAAAAATAGGAAAGGAAGATGCTGAAGTTTATGTAGATACTGGTAAATGGAAAGCACGTCAAGGTGGTAATGGTCTTGTAGCAGCAGGTGATGTAAAGATAAGATTTACTAACTGTACAACAGAAGATCATGCAAAAATATATCGGTTAATTCATCCGTTTAGCGATGAGTTGATAGGAATGTTTGTACCTTTTGGACGGGTGGCGCCGGAATTAGGGAAAAAACTCTTGCATGAAGTAATGGTTCTTGATGCAAGAACAAATGTACCAATTTTATCAATTCAGCCATTTAGCCAAGACGGATATGAATATGCCGTTAAGGTAAGAACGATGAATGTTCAAGACCATGATGCTTTGCAGAGAATGGCTGGGTATCAGATCCGAAAATATAACGCTTGCAGAAAATGCTTGAAATGTGAATCAATTTGCCGAGCAGGAGCAATTTCAATTTCAAGTGATAATTATTATATAGATCCAGATAAGTGTGTCCATTGTAAAATGTGTATGACTGCAAAATATCTTGACGGTGGATGTACAATGGATAAGTATTTGAGAACTAAGTAACAATAATGGAGGTTGCCATAATGACAATGAAGTTTCGTGCTCACGATACATTTTTTATAAGGAAGGGTTGGCTTAGCAAGGGCATGGAACGCGTTGCTGCTAAGGATGACTTGTTTGTAGATAAAAATGAGAATCCTATGGATGTTCTTGGAATTGGTTCTAATATGGTTAAAGCATTGAGATATTGGCTTCAAGTAGTAGGACTAACAAAGGAGGCAACTAAAGGAAAGAGAATACAAAAACTTACACCTCTTGGCATTGAAATATTTAATCACGATAAATTTATTGAAGAACTTGGAACATTATATTTGCTACAGTATCAGTTAGCAAAGCAGGATGAAGAAGCAACTGCGTGGTACTACTTCTTTAATAAGTTTTCTATGTCGGAGTTTACTCGAGAGGAATTTGTTCAAGGTTTGCAGAATTACATTCTGATGTCGGATGAGGCATCAACAGTCGCAATTAGATCTTTGAATGATGATTTTGCTTGTATTATAAATACTTATTTGCCGAGATATAAATCAAATCCAGGAAAGGTGTCTCCGGAAAATAATATTGATTGCCCTTTTGGAGAATTAGGGCTTGTTGATATTGCAAATAAAAGATTAAAAACGTATAAAAAAACAATTCCTTCTGCAAAATCATTTAACCCTTGGGTTATTTATGCAGTTATTTTAGATCAATCTGAAGGTAGAGATGAAATTGGATTGAATGAACTCCTTACTAAGCCTAAAAATATAGGAAAAGTATATAATTTAGATGCAATTACCATGCTGGATGTTCTACATGAAGTTGAAACCATTGGTTTGATTAAAATAATTAGAACCGCAGGTCTTGATGTCATTCATTTGAATAAAAAAATGACTTTTGAAGAATGTGTGAAAAAGTATTACAAAACTATAGAGGAAGAAATGTAGGTAAATGCCAATGAGTAAAATGATTTCAGTTGCGTCAGGCTTTCAATATTCTGTAAATATTGGATATGATTTGAATAACGATGATAAATTAAAAAACTTTATTCCGACGAGATCGGCGTTGACATTAATGGAGGATATTCTTCTTAGTACGAATCCAACGTCTAATGAAAGGGCAAGAGTATTAATTGGAGCATATGGAAAAGGTAAGTCACATATTGTGCTTACTATTATTGCTATGCTTATGAAGAGAGAAAGAATTTTGTTTGAGAAGGCTATGCCAAGGATTCAAGAAAATCCTAGGCTTCTTCAGATTATAGAAAATTATTATGAATCACATAATAAAATACTTCCTGTTATTATTACTGGAAGTAATACGAGCTTATCGCAGGCATTTTTGCTTGCATTACAAAGGACATTGTCTACAAATGGGCTTTTGGATGTAATGCCTGAAACTAACTATAAAGCAGCGATACAAGTAATTAATCGTTGGAAAGAAGAGTTTCCGGAGACTTATAAAAAACTTAAAGAACAGCTTGACATGCCTATTAAGCAGTTTGCGGAAGAATTGCAAAATTTCAATACAGAAGCGTATGAGAAATTTGAAAAGTTATATCCAAATCTTACTGCTGGAAGTGTATTTAACCCTTTTTTAGGATTTGATGTTGTAGATTTATATGAAGAAGCAATAAGAGGATTAAAATCTAAAGGATATACTGGAATTTATGTTATTTATGATGAGTTTAGTAAATTCCTTGAGGCAAATATAAAGGAAGCTTCTGTAAGCGATACAAAAATGCTTCAGGATTTTGCAGAAAAATGCAATAGAAGTGGTGAAAATCAAATGCATTTAATGCTTATTTCACACAAGGAGATTGCTAATTATATTGATAAACTTCCAAAGCAGAAAGTAGATGGGTGGCGAGGAGTGTCAGAACGCTTTAAGCATATTCATTTGAATAATAATTTTACACAAACATATGAAATTATTGCTTCTGCTATTCAAAAGAAAAGTGAGAAATGGGATGAATTTTGTAAAGAATATTCTAAAAGCTTTGACGACCTTTTACAACGATATGAAAAACATAATATTTTTAACGATGTAGATGAAAAATATATTCGGAAAACTGTGTATGGTTGCTATCCACTTCATCCTATATCTACTTTTGTACTTCCTAGACTATCTGAGAGGGTTGCTCAAAACGAAAGAACATTATTTACATTTATTTCAGCAACAGGTATATCAACATTGCCGGCTTTTCTGGAGACTTATGAAGATGATCATTTTGAATTAATTACACCGGATATTATTTATGATTATTTTGAACCATTGTTAAAGAAAGAGGTATATGGTGGAAGTATACATGAGACTTATGTATTAACAGAAATGATTCTTGATAAGCTTAGTGACAAGTCTCTTGAAAGTAAAATAGTAAAAACTTTAGCATTAGTGTATATATTGGAACAGTTTGAAAAATTACAACCATCAAAAGATGAGTTGGTAAGTATTTACTCCGTTAGCTATACACCAGCAGAAATAAATCGGGCAATCGACAATTTGATTGAAAATGAATATGTAATTTATTTAAAGAGGAGTAACAATTTTTTGCGCCTTAAACAAAGTTCAGGCGTTGATATTCGTCAGAAAATTAATGATATGGTAGCAGTTCAGAGTAAGAGGACTACGGTTAAAGATACTTTGAATAATTCTAATTTTGATAATTATGTATATCCATCACGTTATAATAATGAACGGGATATGGTTAGATACTTTACATTTGAATTCATTGATGAAGACGAAGTAACAGAAGAGGTAGATTGGAGGTTGAAGAGTGCGTCAATAGAAGCAGATGGTATAGTTTATGGTATTATTCCTCATAGTGAGAGATCAATTTCACGGATTAGAGAAATAATCTTAAATACGAGTCGTGAAATTGAACGCATTATTTTTATTATTCCACGTCATTATTCGGAAATTGAAAGTATTGTTAAAGAATATAATGCAGTTTCGCTTCTCAGAGATAATGCAAATGATGACAAAGTACTTTTTGATGAATATGAAGTAGTATATGAAGATCTTAGAGAGGTTATAGGAACCTTTATACGTGGATATATCAGACCAGAGGAATATAAATCGCACTATATCTATAAAGGAAATGAAATTACAATTAGTAGAAAAGCTGCATTAACAGAATTGATGTCAACAATTTGCGATGAAATATATTCACTTACTCCTATCATTAATAATGAAGCGATGAATAGAAATGAAATAACATCTACTGCAAATAATAGTAGAAATAAAATTGTAGCAGCGCTACTTCGTAACGAATTAGAACCTAATTTGGGATTTGCAGGATCAGGACAAGAAGTTTCAATTATGAGAAGTACACTTGTGCGCACAGGAGTATGGGAAGAAAATAATGGCTTGCCTCGTTTAAACCTTAGACCAACTACGATAAATCATATGGACGAAATGCTTGCTGTAATAGAAGATTTTATTATGGATACAAGGCAAAATGGTTCCATGTCTTTTAAGGAATTGTATTATAGACTTACATCAGCAGAATTTCATATTGGTTTAAGAAAGGGATTAATTCCAATTTATCTTGCAGCAGTAATGCATGAATATAAAAGAGAAGTTATTATTTCAGATCAATTAGGGCAAGTAACATTATCGGTAGAAACATTATTACAAATAAATGCAAAACCAGAAATGTTTACTCTTGCGTATTTGGATTGGAACCCGGAGAAAGAAGCTTTTGTTAATAGATTAGCTGAGTATTTTGTGGAATATATTGTAGAGTCAGAAAAAGGAGCAAACTCATATGATTATGTAGTGAGTGCAATGAGACGATGGTATATGGCGCTACCAAAATATGCAAAAGAAAGTAAAAAAACTGCTGAAGGAAAGAAGATTCCCAAAGCATACCAAGAAATATTAAAATACCTCAAACAAAATGGTAGTGGAAATGAATTGTTGTTCGATAAATTGCCACGAATATTCGGAATGAGTGAGTTTCAGGAAACATTAGCAGATAATGTGGGGGCTGCTAAAAAATTTTATGATGAGTATTTAAAAAATATAAAAAGAAATCTTATTAGACAAACAAAAGAGATTTTTGTATTGCCTGGAGAAAAAAAATGTGTAGATAAGATGTCATTATCTTCAGTAATTAAAGATTGGTGCGAGTCTTTGGATCCAACTGTCTTTGAACAATTGTTTACAGATGGAACAGAAAGATGTCTTGGACTTTTCAAAGGAATTACTAATGATGATGATTTTACCATAACAAGGTTAGCGAAACTTGCTACGGATTTGAGAATAGAAGACTGGGATGAAAAGATTGCAGAGCTTTATATAATGAATATTCAGAAATATAAAGAGACTGCTGAAGCCCATCGCTCAGGGGTAAAGACTATATCCGAATCTCAAAAAACCAGCACGTATCAGATAACTTTTTTAGATGATAATGGAGTTGCAGTTACAAAAAGATTTAATAGTGTGGAAGGAACAGGAAAAGGAAAGTTGCTACACAATCAAGTAATTGCAGCACTTGAATCAATGGGAAGAGCAATTTCTGATCAAGAAAAACGGCAAATTCTAATAGAAATTTTAAAAGATTTATGTTAGGAGGCTTATAAATGGCATATTTTGATAATGCGGCAACTACATATCCGAAGCCAGAATGCGTATATGCTTTTATGGATGAATTTTACCGTAAAAGTGGTGGAAGCGTAGGACGAGGAGAGTATACTATGTCTATTTCAGCAGGTAAGCTGATTTCTGAAACAAGAAAAAAAATACAGGAATTGATGCATTGTCCTGCTAAGCAAGTGATTTTTGCACCGACAGCGACAATTGCCTTGAACATTATTATTCAAGGTGTAATAGTAAATGGAGCTCGACATATATATATAAGTCCGTTTGAGCATAATGCTGTAACTAGAACATTGCAGCATTTTAAAAAAAATAATCAGATTACTGTTACACAATTGGCAGTAAATAAAGATTTACAGTATGATCTTGAAAAAATTAGATATCAATTTGATTCTATAAAGCCTGATTTTGTAATAGTAAGTCATGCAAGCAATGTTATAGGTCTTGTTTCACCTGTTGAAAGTATTTTTTCAATAGCAAAAAAATATGGAGCAATTACATTAGTTGATATGGCCCAGACAGCGGGAATTGTAGATTGCAATTTAGGATTGAATGTGTTTGATTTTGCAGTGTTTGCAGGGCATAAGACATTATATGGACCGACTGGTATTTCTGGATTTATAATGAATCCATCAGTGAATTTACCATCAGTTATTTTTGGAGGTACTGGTTATGAATCAGCAAATCAAGATATGCCAGAAAGTATTCCAGAAAAATATGAGATGGGAACATTGAATATTTCTGGAATTGCTGGGCTTAATGCGGCGGTTGACTGGATACAGAAAATTACAATAGAAAATTTAAAAAAACAAGAAGAAATTAACAGGAATCGTCTTATTGAATTGTTAGAGCAATATGATTTTATCAAAATAGTAGGAAATAGTCCTAATAAAAAATATGTTGGTATTGTTTCGTGCTTAATTGATGGAATTAGTAGTGATAGTGCGGGAAGCATATTTGATAGGAAGGGTATTGCAGTGCGTACTGGATTACAGTGCGCACCGTTAGCACATCAATTTCTTGGAACTTATCCTTCAGGAACAATACGGTTTAGTGTTAATTTTTTTACAACCGATAAAGACTTTGAAGAATTACAAGAAGCATTAGAATATATTGAAGAAAATTTGTAGGAAGGGGGATGCCACTTTATGAGCTTTAAAGATCACAAAGTAAAGAATGAGTATAGATCATTGATTGATAATATGGTTCAGGATTTTTATATACCATTTTTAAAAGAGGCTGTTTTATATAAGAGAGCTGTAGGATTTTTTTCATCTTCGGCATTGGTTGAAATATCTAAGGGTATTGCAGAAATGGCTTCGGAAGGTGGAAAAATTCAAATTGTTACGTCACCATATTTGTCAGATGAAGATATAGAGGCAATAAAAAAAGGGTATGAGGATAGAAAACAAATTATAGAAAGAGCTTTAATGGCTCAAATAGTGGAGGAACCGACAGATTACTATTCAATGGAACGTTTGAATCTTTTAGCATCTTTGATTGCTGATGGCATTATGGATATTCAGGTTGCCTATACTGAAGATCATGGAGGTATAGGTATGTATCATGAAAAAATGGGTATTATGGAAGATATGTGGGGAAATAAGATTGCATTTTCTGGATCTAATAATGAGTCAGCTACGGCAATGTCTATAAATTATGAGACAATGGACGTTTTTAAAAGCTGGGGAGATTCAAATGAAGCAGAAAGAGTAAAGCTTAAAGAAAATGCGTTTTATTCTATTTGGAATAATATAGAACCTAATATTAAAGTCCTTAAATTTCCTAATATAACAGATGCATTGATAGAAAAATATAGAAAAAAATCTCCGAATTTTAATATTGATAAGGAACAATTTGCAAAGAGAATTTTAACTTATGCTACAAAGATTAATGATATGGCAAAAGAACGACAAGAAATTATAGGCGCAAGAGTTCCTCAAAATATAGAGCTTAGAGATTATCAGAAGAAGGCTATAGCTTCTTGGGTTGGTGAAAACTATAAAGGAATTTTTGATATGGCTACGGGTACAGGAAAGACTCTTACTGGACTTGGGGCGATATCAAAACTTTCTGAGGATTTAGATGATGTTCTGGCAGTAATTATTGTTTGTCCATATCAGCATTTGGTGGAACAATGGGTTGAAGATATCGTAAAATTTAATATTAAACCTATTATAGGATATAGCAGTTCACCACAGAAGGATTGGAAAAAAAGATTAGCTCGTGCTGTAAGAGATCAGAAATTGCGTAGGGAGAAAAGTTTTTTTTGCTTCGTTTGTACAAATGCAACTTTTGCCAATTCTATAGTACAAGAGGAGATAAATAAAATTCAGTCGTCAATTTTGCTTGTAGTTGATGAAGCGCATAATTTTGGAGCAAAAAATTATGCAAAGTTATTGAATGATCGATTTACATATAGATTAGCTCTTTCAGCAACCTTAGATAGACATAGAGACGATGAAGGCACAGCTATGTTATATAATTTTTTCGGAAAGAAATGTATAGAATATTCACTAGAAAGAGCTATTGCAGAAGATAAATTAACGAAATATAAGTATTATCCTATTACAGTACATTTAACAGATGAAGAACTTGAAATGTATGGACAAAAATCCTATGAAATGTCAAAATGTCTGATTAAAGGTAAAGATGGAGAATACAAGTTAAATAAGCGAGGTGAAATTCTTGCACTAGAAAGAGCAAGAATTATTGCAGGGGCAAGCCAAAAACTTGAAGCTTTAAGAGAATATATAGAACCTTATGTGAATGATAACAATATATTGGTATATTGTGGAGCAACTAATGTAGTTAATGAAGATGCGGATAGTTCAAATACCGATGAAAATGACATCAGACAAATTGAAGCTGTGACTAAGATTTTAGGAAATGAATTTCATATGGAAGTAGCAAAATTTACTTCTGAAGAAAGCATGGAAACTAGAACAATTATAAAGGAGCAGTTTCAAAAAGGTGACAGGTTACAAGCTATTGTAGCGATCAAATGTTTGGATGAAGGAGTAAATATTCCAAGTATAAGGACTGCTTTTATTTTAGCAAGTACGACAAATCCTAAAGAGTATATTCAGCGAAGAGGCCGTGTGCTTAGAAAAGCAGAAAATAAGCCCTATGCTATAATATACGACTTTGTGACATTACCGAGAACATTGGATTCTGTTTCTGGATTAACAATAGAGCAAGCACAAAGAGATTTGCCGCTTGTTAAAAATGAACTTGCAAGGATTAAGGAATTTGGCCGTCTTTCAATGAATTCGATGGAAGCAAATAATTTGATTTGGGATATACAAGAAGCATATCACATCACAGAAGCTGATGAAGATGTTTCAGAAAGGGTAAGGAATGATTATGGAAGAAATTAAAATTGATGATAAATCAATTGATCGGTTAAAGCGTAAAATTATTATCCAAGAAAATAGAAATCTGAAAACTAGGCAAATGACAGATCAGCAAATGGTAAATTGGATTAAAAGTAAAATTGAGGAGGAAGCAAAATGTTACTTCAATCGATAAAACTTGAAAACTTCCGGCAGTTTAGAAATGAATCTATCGATTTTGCTGAGGGAGTTAATGGAAAGAATGTGACCATTATTATTGGTGAAAATGGTACCGGTAAAACTACGTTTGCGCAAGCATTTTTTTGGTGCCTTTATGGTGAAACAGAATTTTCTGATAAAAATATATTAAATAAAATGGCAGCTACAGAGATGAGACCTGGGCAGGAACAAAAAGTTCAGGTTGTCTTAAAGCTTCACCATGGTGAAGTCGATTATACTCTTATTAGAGAGCAGATATATCGTAAAGATAACTCTAATAAAATAAAAGCAGACAATACAGTTTTTGATATTTCTAAGAAAGATGCTTCAGGAAATACTGCCTATATAAAGAAGTCTCAATGTGAAAGCGAAGTAAAGAGTATTCTTCCAAAAGAATTATCAAGATATTTCTTTTTTGATGGTGAACGTATTGAGAAAATGAGCAAAGATATTTCCACAGGAAAAAAGGCTACAGACTTTGCGGAAGCAGTAAAAGGACTTTTAGGATTAAATGCTATGTATAGTGCTATTCAGCATTTTAATCCTAGATTAAGAAACAGTGTTATTAGTAGTTATGAGGCAAGTTATAGCGCGAAGAGTAATGTTAAAATTAAAGAGTATACGGATACTATAGAACATTGTAAGATTGAAATCGAAGCAATTGATAATCGTATTGAAGAATTGGATACTGAGATTGAGTTAGCAAGAATTAGGAAGGAGGAAAAGACGGAGGAGATTAAACAATACAATGAAGGTGAAGCATTACAGGAAAAAAAGGAAAAGCTTGTAAAAAAAATTAAAGCAGTAGAAGAAGCAAAGTCTAGAGTATATAAATTAATAAGTGTAGATTTTAACGATAATCTTAGTTCGTTTTTCTCAATTTCATTAATTCAGCGTGCAGTGGAACTTTTGTCAGAAAAAGACTTTATGGGAAAGGATATCCCACATATGCATGCAAAAACAATAGAGTATCTTTTGAAACAAAAGATATGTATTTGTGGCACACATTTGGATGAAGGAACTGTTCCTTATACAAAAGTTAGAGAGTTGATTGATTATCTGCCACCGCAATCTATTAGCACGACAATTGGTGAGTTTAAAAAAGAGTCAAAGCGTCGGGTGAATGATTGTGAGGATGTATATAGTAAAATTAGAGATAACTTGGCGGTAATTAGTCAACAAGAAGATGAACTTGTAGACCTAAATGATGAATTGGGAACTGTGGAAAATAAGCTTAGCGGAGGAGATGTCCGGGCAAAAGTTCGCGCTATTCATAATGAACTTCAGATTTGCGAACAAACTATTCGTAATGATAATAATGAAAGAGATCGTAAGATTGCTGAAAGAAGTAAAAGAGAAAATGAAATGGAACGAGCAGATACAGAACGTCGTAATCTTACGCTGTTAGATGAAAATAATAAAAAAATAGAAATATATAAGACATATGCTGAAAGAATATATAGGGAGTTGCAAGAAGAGTATACAACGAGTGAGGCTCAAATTCGTGAGCGATTACAAACAACAATTAATGATATTTTTAAGAAAATTTATGAAGGTGGTTTGTATTTAACTATAGATGATAAATATCATATTTCAGTATATGCGACAGATTATGAAGGAGATGTTGAAACATCAACAGCCCAGAGTATATCAGTAATATTTGCATTTATTACGGGCATAATTAAGATGGCTCGTGATAATAGAAATTCTACAGATGAGGATGCACAGTTACTGTCTTCAGAACCATATCCATTAGTAATGGATGCTCCTTTGTCAGCATTTGATAAAAGAAGAATTAAAACAGTGTGTAAGGCGCTTCCAGAAACAGCTGATCAGGTCATTATTTTTATAAAGGATACAGATGGCGAACTAGCTGAAGAATATATGGGAGATAGAATTGGAAGTAGACACTATTTTGATAAGAAAAATGAATTTGAAACAGTATTGGTATAGGAGGCATGTTATGTTTGATAAGCAATATCGTTTTAAAGGTAGGCATGCACAGCGTGTCGATCAGTTAACAAGTGTGTTTGATGCTAAGAGTAAAGCACAGCTATTTATTAGAAATGTCGATGTGTATGTAAATGCACCGTTGATTGGTTTTCTATATGGAAGAACCGCTAAATTAGATGACACAAGGAATCCAGAGACCAATCAAGTGTACAATCAAAACGTAATGGGTGATAGAGTTATTTATTCACAAGAAGAGTTGGTATATAATTTTCGTTTGATAATGCTGCTTGATAAGCAATATGAGTCAGATGAGGATAAGCGAATTGATAAAGCTTTTCGCCATATGGGAGAAGATCCTAAAGATGAAGAACGATTTGATAGTTATGTAAGAGGTGGAGTAGATGTTCTTTATGAGAAACTTATAGAGGGAGCAACGAATCCAGGAGATTATATAAATAAGTTATATGATTTTGTAGAAGAATTTCAAGATAGATTTAATAGTGAAGTTTCAAATGATAATACACTGAAGCTTTGTATAAAAAAATAAGCAAAGTTGTCGGATTTTGTATAAATATATTTATACAAAAATAAAAATATTAAGTAATGATAAGGAATGTATAGTAATGTCAGCAGTAGAGGAATGCCAGAAAATATTGATTGAGTTAGCAGAAAAGCAAGGGTATCTTACGTTTGATGATATTATAGATATATCAGATACTTATTCACTTTCTATTTCACAAGTTGACATAGTTAGTGAAGCAATTCAATTGAGAAATATTAAAATATATGAAGATGCATCAGAGGCTCTTCAAACTAATGTAGTTACTAAGAAGCGTTTCACTGATTCTAGTTCTATAGATTATGAAAAAATATTTTCTGATATTGCTCAAATGTCAGATAGTATGAAAGAATTAGTAGATCAAATTCGTTTGATAGTGCCACCACAAAGAGGTGAATTTGATGATCTAATTGTTCGGGCAAAACAAGGGGATACGCAGGCAAGAGACCGATGTATTAATATGCACTTAAGAAATGTGTTAAAGATTGTGTTGACTATGGTTCGTCGGTATGAATTTGCTGTAGAAGATGCGATTGCAGAGGGAACAATAGGATTAATTGAAGCTGTTGATAGTTATGACCTTAGATATAAAGGAAATTTTTATCAATTTTCTGGTATACATATTAGAAAAAATATTCTTGAAAAATGTATACCTGCATGGCTAGATAGTGGAGTGGTACTTAGGCAATATGATAAAATTAAAATATTACAAATAGATAAAAAATGTAGAGAAAAGGGAATAAATTGGAGAGACAGTGGGGTCATAGAGACTAGTTTAGGTATCGATTTAAGACAAATAGAGAAGATTGAACAAATAGTATATTTTGTAAAATGTCAAGAATCTCTGGAAGAAGTTGAAGAATACGATAATTGGCTGTGTGACGAGAATGAAGAAATTGTGGAGAGGGAGGAATTCAGTAGAAGAAGCATTTTTGATAAAGATGAAGTATTTGATACTGTGGCAAGACGAATATTGAGAGAGGAGTTACTTTCTTTATTAAAGGAATTAGATCCAAGGACAGAGAAAATTATTCGATTGTATTACGGTTTTGAAACAGGAGAGGAAATGACATTAACTAAGGTGGCATCATATTTTAAGATAACTGGAAATCGTATAAAGCAGCTAGAAAAGCGAGGTTTAAGAATACTTCGTAACCCGTTGTATAGTCAAAAAGTAAAAGATTTTTTGAGCTTATTTTGAATAATAAAGAGTAGAGTGTACTCTTTATCAAGGATGTTTGCAATTAGTAGTGTTCCTATTTAAGTATTTGATCCAATTTGCCTGTGCAAATTGGAACTGTTGATAATTTATATATTTAAGGAACGAAGGTGAATTATATGAATGTAGTTGATATGTGTAAAAGGGAGAAAGAGCTTACATTAAATATTGTACTTAATATTGATAAATGGAAAACTATTGATCCCGAAGTAAAAACTATTGTGTCAGAACATTGGGACTATATTAAATTCTTAAATGAAGATGGGACCATAAATAATGAAATTGATAAAGTTCCGAATGATAAAGGGGGAATTTATATTTTTTTACTTAAACCTGAGATCATACCTGAAATGCATATGTATATTATGTATATAGGTCGGGTAAGAAAGAAAAAGGGGTTTAGTTTGCGAAAACGCTGTAAAAGTTATGTGACAGATGATAGAGTTAAAATTGCATATATGAGAGAAATGTGGGGAGATGAACTATATTTTTATTATATGCCATTAGATGATGATGCTTTGATAGAACGCGTTGAGCGAGAACTAATAAGGGTCATTATACCACCATGTAATTCGCAAATAGCAGATCAATATGTTAGCTATATGCCTGGGACAAGTGCATTTTAAGAAAGAAGGTTTTTATGGAAAAAAAAGAAATAAAATTACCAGCAATAAGATCTAAGATGGGAATATGGATATATTATGTGAGTTCATTAAGCTTTAAACAGGTAGCAGAATATGTTAGACCTATCAATAATGAATTACATAAGTCTGAACTGTTAAGCCAAATGATTCAAAGAAGTATAACTGAAAATTATAAAAGTATTGCTAATTATTTGTTATCACAAGAAGAACGTTTTTTTAATGCGTTGATTCTTGCTGTATATGATGGGCAACCAATTTGGAATGAAATTAGAATTGAAGATGAGAATGGGGAAGATAATTATGATTTGGGTCTATTAACATTATCTGGTAAGGAAAAAATTTTCCCTGTGGATGGACAACATAGAGTAGCTGGAATAAAGGAAGCATTAAAGTTAAATCAAACTATGAAAGAAGAAAGAGTGCCAGTTATTTTTATTGGACATAGTAAAGATGAAATGGGAATGCAACGTACTCGTAGAATGTTTAGTACATTAAATAGGTATGCAAAACCTGTTTCGATGAGAGATATTATTGCGTTAGATGAAGATGATTTTGTTGCTATAGCTTCTAGAAATATTATCGATCAAGCAAATTTGTTGAGTGATGACAGAATTTTGGATTCTAAGACGAAGGCGATACCGGATAATAACGATAAGGCATTAACTACCATAATAACATATTATGAGTGTAATAAAGAACTTGCATGGCTTTTTATAAAGGATATTGATGTAAAGGGATTGGATGAAAAGATAATTAAAGGGCGAAGTAAAGTAAATGAATATATTAGACATAGACCAAGCGATGATATAATCCAAAAATTTACTCAAGATTGTGAAATGTTTTGGTCTGCGCTTATACATAACTGCCCGGATGCTTTTCAATCTGGATGTGGTGTTGGAAAATATAGAAATAAAGATGGTGGTCATATCTTTTTTAGACCAGTGTCTTTAATTCCGTTTACAAAAGCTATAGTACGAATAAAAGAGAAGTCTGATTTGAGCTATGAAGAGATAATTAGTAAATTTCCTTCAAATGTAATGTGGATTCAAAATTCTATATGGAGGAAAATAATTTGGGATGATGTAAAGAAAAATATGATTATGGGTAATTCTAAGTTAATAGAATTAATTTTACTGTATTCTTATGATAAATCAATTTTAACACTTGCGGAGCAGAAAAAAATTAGCAAAGAGCTAGAAAGCAAGCGGGATTATCATGAAGATGATTTAATGGAAGTGTTTGAAAATTGGTTGTATGCAAGCGATGAAGGATAAAGCGTGACAACTTTTAAAATCCTGAATCAATTTACAGATTATAATAAAAATTATAGAATCTGTTTAAAGTAATATTAGAAGCAAACAGTAACCTTACTTTTGGAATAGTACAAAGATATGTGACAAAGACGGTGGAGCTAAAGAATACGTCTATATTAAAGTGTCGAAAACATTATCAAGGAGATATTTTAAGGAAGAGAGCAAAAAGAGATTGAAGATATTATAGTGAAGGTTTGGAATGTGTGGTCTTCAATGAGGAAGGATGTTTGCTTCTAAAAAATATAATTTGGAGGTGATTATTGGTGGATGCAAAGGATATTATTAAAGAATATTGGGATTATGATATAGATTATTATGATGAATATGAGAATAAAGTAAGCTTTATATGTCAGCGGGAAGAAACGGCAATTGATCTGGATCTTGAGTCGGGGAGAATTAGCATTTATCGTTTTTTTACTTTTTATGATGATTCGTATGATGACGATGAAATGAATATTCATTCTCATGTAATGCAAGAGGCGTTTAGTACTTTTATTGAAAATAAAACATCAAGAAAGTGGGATTCTGTATGCGATGAAGATCCAATGTGTCCTGGTGGAAATATTCTTGTGGGCTTTTTTGATGTTTTGTGTTCCAAGGAGATAATTGAAGAATTTCAGAAATTAAATAGCGAGTATGATTTATTATTAGACACTGAAGAAAAGGCAATAAATTATATTGTTAAATATTACAACAATAGCCTTTATCAACGATATGGTAAGAGAATTAAATGTTCTATTGAAAAAGGAAGATATGCTCTTGAAAAATGTAATCAAGTAGAACCACCTTTTATTGGTTATAGATATTGTTTTATTAAGTCAGATGAGAAAGTGTTTAGTTGTGACAAAGAAGTATATGAGCGAATACTGCATAGCATAGAATCTATTAATTATGAATCAAATATGTTCTACATTTTAAACGATGAAGAACTGATTATACAGGGAAATATATGTTATGCAAAACTCACAGTTATGTTACAAGATAAAAAAAGAAATTTAGCTGAAATAGAAGAGGCTTTTTTAATACAAAGAATAAATGAATTTTCAAAATTCGCCTCAGAAAGAATGCAAGGTTTCTCAGAGTATTATTTAAGAAAAATACCAGACGTTAGCACAAATGAAAATATTCCTCTTATTATAACTGAAGGAATGACTGATTGGATGTATATTGAATGGGTATGGAAAAAGATACAGCAGGATAAAAATTTGCGTGAAAAATATAAGGATATTAAATTTAATATTTTAAGACATGCACCTAATAACTATACAGGATCAGGAAATTTCATTAAAATGCAGATGGATTGTAGTACGCTGTTGGCAATGTGTCAATCATATGCAAAAGTGAAGAGGGGGTTATTTATATTTATCTCAGATAGAGACGTTAGCATAAATATTAAGCAAATGGGCAGTGGTGAAGCATTCAAAAAATGGGGGAATGGAGTATATTCATTTGTATTACCGATCCCTGAGATTAGAAAAGATACACCGGATATTTGTATTGAACATTATTTTTCTGATGATGAAATAAAAACCATAAAAATATTTCCAGATGGAATAGAGCGAAGGTTATATCTTAGTAATGAATTTGATCAATATGGTAGAGCGCCTTCAATAAACAGATTTTGCACTAATAGAAGTGCTTGTGCCGATAAAAAGGTGAAAATCCTTGATGGAACCGGAAACGATAGGATAATTAGTTTGAATGACATAAATGATCAAACAAACTATGGACTTCCTAAAATGGAATTTGCAAAAAGTGTTATTTCGGATCCAACATTTAGCCATATTAGCTTTAAAAATTTTTTGATGATTTTTGATTTGATTCAAGAAATTTGTAAGGATATTAATGCTGAACAAATAGAGTTAGATTATGAAAAAAGCAATGCCATTTAGCTAGATGTTCGAGAAAATGTTCGATTTGTAATTGTTTTTTTTCAAAAGTACCCAAAATGCATCCAGTGCCTGTCCCCGGCAAAAATTTCGAACAGAAAAGAGCATTCTATTCAGTATGTCGGACATGCCGATAGTTAGGAAAAGTCAAATGGCTCTGGATAAGAATGCATTTCTGGATAAGGAATATTTTCAAAAACGCTCTCAAAAACATCGCCAGAAAAGAAAAATGGCAATGAGTTCCAATAATGCTGCGCATATAGGATATTATGCGTTATAGATGCGTGAGCGGAATGCAGTGAAAGTTGCATGTTCCGTTCTTAGGGGAGGGAGAAACTGGAAGGAATCTCCCTTACCCGACACCGAAGAAGGTGGGTAATGCCACTGGAGGGAAGGGAGCCACATATGGCGATATCCAAGAAAGAAACTTGTCCAATACATAGAGATTGACATGACGAGGAAAATGATTTCAAGGAGAAAAGTGTCAGATACAAAGAGATCAGACAAACGATTAGCCATATGAGGAGCCGGATGCGGGAAAGCCGCACGTCCGGATCTGTAGAGAGGCGCAACTTGCGAAAGTTGCGTCTACTCGACCCTGGTACTAATAAAAACTACATATTGGCAAGACTTTTGAATCAGACACCGTTAATAGTAGAAATAAAAGATTTTGCAAACCTTATATGTATTGGCAGAATTTGATGCAAGATCAGATATATGTGATAAAATAATAGATCTCCAATAGTGACTGATAGTGCGAATAGTATTTATCAAATGCTTATGGACTGTATAATGGAGGGAGAAAACAAAAATAATGTTTAAAATACCAAAAGCAAATACGCATCCAGATGTTGCAAAAGAACAACATCTGGTTCCTAGGACGTACATGAGAGAATGGAGTTTTAATGGTACGGACTCGATATGGATTTTTGACAAAAGGGAGAATAGCATTCAAGTACAAAATATTAATAGAATAAACTATAAAACCGGTTTTCATGATATTAAAGCGGGAGATATTTTTGTACCAGAAGATGCTCTTCAAGAAATATTTGGCTTTTTAAAGGATTATCGTATAGAATTAGAGGGGAAAAAATTAAGTACTTTGTATGAGCTTAATAGAAATTATTGTGAATACGATAAATGGGATATTTATGATGATGAAAATAATATTGCTCCTAAGAAAATAAAAAATGAAATAAAAAGAGTAATTGATCAATCAAGATATACATTTATTGAAACAGAATGGTGTTATCAGTTTGAAGATAATTGGACTAATTATATTCATAAACTTGAAGGAAAAGTTAGATGTAAACTATCAGTTAATCCATTTATCCCTACTGAAGAAGAACAAGAGGAGTTGATGCAGTATCTTCTTATTTATGATTTTAGAAATATAAAGGGAAATGCATGGATAAATTCGCTGGTTGATGAATCAATTCCACAGGAAATAGCGAATATTGAAGTTCCACATGATGAAAGAATTCACAAGTTCAATGAAACTATAGGCGATGAATTTAAACATGAAATACGACTAAAAATGTTTTATGAATTTTTAAAAATGCGCCAAGGAAAAATCCCCTTAATGTTAAAAAAATATCAAACAAATTTGGGGATTCAAATTTGTTTGACAAATAGAGAGGTTCCATTTATGACTTGTGAGACCCCTTCGATGATGATAAGAAGAATAGAGGATAATAGATGTCAACATATTTTTGTGGCAACGCCTACAATGCTTATTACAACATTTAAAACGCGACATGCCAGTTATTCGACAAGATATTTGAGTCCAAAGGAAGTAAAACGATATAACCAGTATATCATAAAAAATGGAACTTCAATTATTACGTTAAAAAATGATGAGAAAACGGAAAGATTTTGTAAATATTATAGTTAACATTAGGGACAGCGTTATATTATATTGGTGCAGGCGCATCCAGCAATGCCATTTGGCCTCCAGTGCCTGTCCCCGGCAAAAAACATACGGGAATAAATCTTCATCACAAGGTTCCCGTGCCTGTCCCCGGCAAAAATGTCTGAGGAAAAAAGCAATGCCATTTAGCTAGATGTTCGAGAAAATGTTCGATTTGTAATTGTTTTTTTTCAAAAGTACCCAAAAAGCTA
>CAKQXY010000021.1 GCA_934292725.1 uncultured Lachnospiraceae bacterium | reverse complement strand
TTTTGCTCATTGACTGGGCGCTTCCTTCGTGGACTCAGATAGAAAAATCTTCATGCAAGCATGAGATTTTCCTATCTATGCCCACGAGTAACCTGTTGCACAAAAAAATACCCTGGCTTTCGCCAGGGTACTAAAAAAGGGGGAGGGCTGCCGGTAACTCACCCGGCTTGATGTTTTGTCTGCCTGTGGATTTCTCTAATTCACAGCCAATGCACTTACTCATAATGCATCTATGGCCGACTGTTTCAAAAGCTTTCATCTAAGCTTTGTCTATATAATACATGTTATTTGTGTCCAAATTTTGACCATCGTCTTAAAGAAATCTTACGAATTCTTACCAAACCCTTATCAAAAATAAATAATTTATTAACTATTCAGAGCTATGCGAAATTGCAGGGAAAAGTACGAACCAAGCATTTTTCACCCGATCAATGCTGCATATTCATCAATCAGATTTGCAAATGTCTGAAGGCTGCTTCTCCAGAAATCTGGCTTTGTCAGATCTATTCCTGCCATTTTTGCTGTATCCTCTACGGAGCATGTCGCAGTTGCTTTTAACAGTGCATTGTATTTCGGAACAAAGCTCTCTCCCTCATTTAAAAACTGTGTGTACAGACCCATTGCAAATAAACCGCCAAATGCATATGGGAAGTTGTAGTAGCTTAATCCTGATGAATAGTAGTGGCCCTTGCAAGTCCACATATATGGATGAAGCTTTGTCTGATCAAGGCCATCTCCATATGCCTGCTTCTGAGCATCAAGCATAATCTCCTTTAAGTCATTTGTCATTAAAAACTGTGCATCACATTTATGGAATACTGCATCCTCAAATAAAAATCTGGAATAAATATCACAGATAATCTGTGTTGTTCCGGACAGCAAATTTTCCAGAATAGCAAGCTTTTCCTGTGGATCATTTGACTTTTTATATGCACTCAGCATAAAGTGTGTCTCATTAAATGTGGAAGCTGTCTCTGCAACTGGCATAGAGTAATCCTGATTTAAGATACGATTCTCAAATATCTGCTTATTGTGGAAAGCATGACCAAGCTCATGTGCAAGTGTTACAACAGAATCAAATGAACCATTGAAATTAGTCAAAATACGGCTCTGCTTTTCGGTTGTCACATTAGCGCAGAATGCACCGCCTACCTTTCCCTCATGAGGATAAAAATCAATCCAGCTCTCTGCGAAAGCGCGTGCCATCATATCAGACAATTCTTTTGAAAAATGGCTGAAGTTTTCCACAAGCGTATCTCTTGCAGTTTCTGCAGTATAATTGGAATCCATCTTTCCAACAGGTGCAAACATCTCATACCACGGCAATCCGCCTTCGTAGCCTAAATATTTTGCCTTTGCCTTTAAATATTCCCAGAACTTTGGCAGATACTCGCGCATTGCAGTGAACATTGAATCAAGAGTTTCCTTTTTCATATGGCACTGCTCAAGTGTCATGGCAAGAGGACTCTCATATCCCTTCTTTTCACTTAACATGGATACCTGTCCCTTGATATTATTAAGTGCAAAAGCAATAGAGTCTGCAATTTTATCATAGCTTGCAAGCTCAGCCTCATATGCCTTCTTTCTTACTTCCTTATCCTCACTTGTTGCCAGATTTCTGACTGCAGGAAGAGTAATAACCTCTCCCTCGTAATCTACCTTTAATGTGGATGTTAAATAATCAAACAGCTTTCCCCATGCACTGCCGCCTGTGATATCCATATGTGCAATCAGATCTTCCATATCATCTGATAACATATGAGCTGCGTCTTTCTTTATCTCTGTCAGATAATAGCTATACTCTGTAAGCAAACTACTCTGTGCAATCACCTGATCAAGATTTTCAATTGAAGCTACATACTTGCAAAATGCAACATTTGCTGCTGTCTGATTTGCTGCGATACGGTCATAACGTGCCCCCATATCATTTGTTTTACTATCTGACGTATTAACAGATGCCTTCAATGAAATAAACTCACCAAGACGGCTTCCTAATGCTGCCATTTCTTCTTTTACCATAAGACATGTTTCCAATCCCTTTACTGGGTCGAGCTTTTTGGCTGCTTCGATTTTTTCCTTCATTCCAGCAACCTCACTCTCAAATTTTTTCATGTCTTCGTCAAACTTCGGATCCTCATATCCGCGATACAGTACGTCCAATGACCATTCCTGATTCATTTTTCCCTTTTCCTTTCCGCACAAAGCCCTCTCTGCAGGTAAGCTGCAATCTGCTCTTCGTCCCATTTTTCAAGAGAACGAATACCAGCACGCCCCTCTATGTGGTGCTTTAATTCATGACGCAGCACACGCGCAATCTCACGGCGCATTCCTTCATCGTCAAGATAGCCGAATAAACGCATCATACTTCCATAATAAATTACGATCTGTTTTCCCATCTGGTAGCTGTGCAAATATTGGCCTGCAATGTACAAATCATTGTTCTGCGCATAGGGGCTTAGCTTTGTCTCTTCTGAGATGATTACACCGCCGTTAAGTCCCTCATAGAACTTTTCCGGTATCTTTTCTGCCTCTTCCTGCAGGATTTCCTGAAATCTGTCATACTCCATGGCAGTCTCCTTTTCTGTACTCTGTGCTTTACATCATTACAGATTTATCTTACCGCAGATGTAGAAATTAAGCAAGGGGTATATGCTACCATGGCCACCCGGTATACAACAAACGCGCCTCGACGAAGTGACTTTGTCGAAGCGTCCCTCTTTGCTCTTTTTATTCGCTTTAAATTAGTTCTCCAAGCAAGTTAATTTGCTCTCGAATCGCATTTACAAGAATATTTCTTCTCGCATCTGACAGGTACTCAGACTGGGCAAAGATTGCATCTGCCTCTTCTTCAAATCCATCAAGTGCACTTAGATCTATCCACGAAAAATCCTTGACCAGATGTATTTGCTCTGCATGTGTTTTCTTAAATGGCTTTCCCTGCAATGACGGTGCTAGTGGTTTTATACGCGATTCCTGTGTGTTATACCAAAGTGACGTTCCACAGTCGAATATTGGCGCTGCCCCAATCCATTCTAGCGTAACTGCGTTTCTTACTAATCCAAAATTATTGAAATGTCGGTCTTCATTTGCAATAATAAAGTCCAATACAATCATTTTTTCTACTTCTTTTCGTATATTCGACACACCTAGCTTCTCTGCACACTGAATATAATATTCGTACTCTGACAAATTATTTGGCTTTTTAAATGCATTCATAATATGGCTGGCAGAAATTAATTCAGTATCCCTCGTAATAAAATCCTCACAAAGACTAAAAGGTTCCTCATTTTCCCAAATCACCGAATATTCTACATGATTAATTCCAAGACGACTTGCAATACGAGATGCAATCACTTCACAAAGAGCCTCCTGATAATATGGCTTACTTGAACCTTTCATTAGAATACGCTTTCCATCTGCAATCTTCCATTTTTTCATCAATTGTCCATCTGAGGTATTATCAGGAGATACAAGACTCATACTCGTAGATGCACTGCCATGACCAAACAGAAGATTTCCAACATCCTCTGAAAAGGAATGATCAAAAAAGTTAATTGCTTCCCATGTAATTTGTTCACCTTTAGGTAAAATCCAATACTGATCAGAAAGACTAAGTCCATAACATTTATCAAGAAGCTCCTGAGATACTGTCATTCCAAGCTCCTGCAATGCTTCTTTTAAACCTTGCCTGCTTGCTGGAATTGATCTTCCTGACCACCATTTCGCCAATGCCCTCTTGTTTACTATTTCTTTTTGTACAGTCCCCACTGGAAGATGCTGGCTGTCATACACCTCATAAATCGAAGCGATATTTGAAAACTCATCCAGCTCAATTCTCGCTGTCTCTTTTGTGCGATGCATTAAAATATATTCCATGGCAGTTCTCCCTTTTCTAATTATTTTCTTCATAGTACTGCACAAACCAAATTTATACAAGCGTAATGAATGGATTTCTCGTGAATATTAACTCTTCTGCTTATATCCAATAATTCCTGCCATAACAAATGCCAACATTATAATCACATCACCTGCTACAATAGGCATAAGATTCTCATATTGCTCTCTCTTGAAAACATGAATCATGAGTAAAACAATCGCCAGTCCACTCACTATCAAGTAGATTCCGTAATGTTCACCGAATTTGTGATTCTTCCACCCATACCATAAAAATGCTAATAGTGCAATTATTAAAATTGCTAAAATAAATACTGATAACATATTCTCCACCTCCTCTTATTTTTACACAATACTTGTTACTTTTAATATATCAGACTTTTTTTAATTTGCAAGGATATTAACTTTACATTTTTCTTACATAAATGATGGATTTTTCGTTTGTTTTGTTGTACTATTAAGGAAATAAATGAAAAGGATTTTAATTATTATGCTTCGATCTGTTTCTATGGATGAAATTTCGGACGGTAAGCTTTACTCGTCCTCTGATATGGTACGTGCTGACAGTCTTGGCTGCGATGGCTGCCATGAATGCTGCTGTCATATGGGCAATTCGATCTTATTAGACCCATTTGATGTTTACCAGATGTCACAGGGACTGCATGTTCCTGCAGCTGCTCTTTTTAATGGTCAGCTGCAATTGACTCCTGTTGACGGAATTGTTTTACCTGCAATTGCCATGACTCCCGATAAGGATCAGTGTTCTTTTTTAAATGAAGCTGGGCGCTGCTCTATTCATATGTTCCGCCCTGGCTTTTGCCGCCTGTTTCCTCTGGGACGCGTCTATGACGGCACTGGATTTTCCTACTTTTTACAGACAGGACAATGTAAAAAAGAACACCTAGCTAAGGTAAAGGTACGCCAGTGGATTAATATTCCAGAGTTAAAGCGCTATGAGCAGTTTGTCTGTGACTGGCACTACTTTTTAAAGGATCTTGCCAAGACATCACAAGGATTATCGCCCGAACTAATTAAAACGCTTCATTCCTATATTTTAAAAGTCTTTTACCTGACACCATATCAGAATGGATCTGATTTTTATGATCAATTCTATGTGCGCCTAAATGATGCAAAAAAATTATTTTTATAGGGAAAAAGTCTCCTGTCACAATCGACAGAAGACTTTTTTCTTATGCTGTATACTGTTTTTCTCCCTCTTCTAGTACCTTAATCTGACCGTCTTTCACTTCCACCTTTGTTACGGAACAGTTTTTCTTTAGACCACTCTTCCAAAAATCACAAATTGGCTGTTTGTTCACCCACAGCATCATTGACTGCAAAGCTGCACCGTGTGTTGCAATTAAAATAGATTTGTCCTGAAGCTCTTCTCTTGTTGTGATATCCTCAAGGAAGTTCCATGTACGCGCGCAGAGCATTTTCGCATCCTCACCGTTTTCTGGTGCCTTATACTGCTCTGGATGTGCAAAAAATTCGGCAAAGCATCCAACCGGCTGGCCATTTTCATCTCTTCCTCTCATGCCTTCACAAATACCAAAACTAATCTCTTCGATTCTTTTATCCTCAATAATCGGAATATCTCTTCCTGCCAATACAAGCTCTGCCGTTTCTTTTGCACGCTTTAATGGGCTTGAAAAGGCGAGGTCAATATGGGTATTTGCCAGTGTTTTTCCAGCCTCAATTGCAGATTCGCGTCCATTTTCATTAAGTGGAATATCGGACTGTCCCTGCATTCTCATGTCTTTATTCCAGTCTGTCTGTCCATGTCTGATAAAATATAAAAGCATTGTTTATCCTCTCAATTTCGTAAAATTTCCAATGACTACATTATCACAAAATGAAGGCTCCTACAAGATAAATACCAAGTTTTGCCACGCCGCTTAAAACCATGACAAGCACTGGGTTCATCTTGCGAAACTGAATCAGATACACAGCAGCAATAAAGATAATTACCATATCAATCTGTGTCTTCTGAATCAAAATCATACCTTCCGGCCAAAAGGCTGTAACTAGAATAGAAACACCTGCTGAAGCTATAAGTGCAACAACTGCCGGACGAAGCATTCCTAGTATTCCCTGTAACAGATCCATTTTTCTGTAACGAAGATAAAGCTTTGCAAGAAGCGTAACTAAAATACATGAAGGAAGGATGCATCCCGCTGTCGCAACAGCTGCTCCGCCAATACCTGCAACCTTTAATCCTACAAATGTTGCACTGTTTACCGCAATCGGACCAGGTGTCATCTGTGAAATCGTGATTAAATTAGTAAATTCTGCCATGCTGAGCCATTTGTGACTGTCAACCACCTGACTTTGAATAAGTGGCATCGCAGCATATCCGCCTCCGAATGAAAAGGCGCCGATCTGAAGGAAACTTAAAAATAACTGTAAGTAAATCATTTCTGCACCTTCTTTCTCTGTGCTAGTGTAAGAACTGCACCTAAAGCACCACAAGCTAAAATAATCAGTACTACATTGACATTAAATACATAACCTGCTACAAACGCTGTAATCATAATGCACATAGATAATATACTTTTTGAGCGGACAATTCCGCTTCCCATATCAAATACAACACATGCAATTACCGCACCAACACCTGCCTGCATTCCTGTCAGCACCTGCTGCACATACACATTTGAAGCAAACAGCTCATAGAAAAATGAAATAACAGAGATAATTACAAATGGCGGAATAATTGTTCCTGCAATCGCCGCTATAACTCCAATAATACCTTCCAGCTTATAACCGACTACAATTGCACCATTTACAGCAATCGCACCAGGTGTAGACTGCGCAATTGCAACAAGATCGAGCATCTCTTCCTCGTCAATCCATCCAAGTTCATCCACAAATTTCTTTTTCATCAATGATACGATGACATAACCACCGCCAAATGTAAAGGCACTCAGATATAGAGTAGACCAAAACAGTTTGAGCAGACGCATCTTTTTTGATGCAGTCTGCTCCAGATTTTTTTCCAATTTTTCGCTCATGATTTCTCCCATTGTCCGCCTGCTGCCAAACGGTTTTTGACTGCTTCCATACGCTGATCAAGTGTATTGATCATCTGTGCACATTCAAATAATTCTTTTTGAAGAGAATCTTTTTCAAATTCTGGGATCTCCTTTTTGTAGCGCAGCTTGTGCTCAAGGCTTGCCCAAAAATCCATCGCAATAGTGCGCAGCTGTACCTCAACCTTCATCAAACACTTTTCATTCTGAAGAAAAATTGGAACACGTACAATCAAATGAAGACTGCGGTATCCGCTTGGCTTTGGATTTTTAATATAATCCTTTGTCTCAAGCAGCTCAATGTCATCCTGATCAAGCAAACATTTTGCCAGTATATATATATCTTCCTGAAATGAGCATATTACTCTCACACCGGCAATATCATCAAGATTTTCCTCCATTGACTTTGCGCTAAAGGATTTTCCTTTTTGAGCCAGCTTACGGCTGATACTCTCCATTGACTTTAACCTTGTCTTGATCGTTTCAATTGGATTACGATCATACTGAAGTGAAAACCGTTCATTCAATACTTTAAACTTTGTCTCAATCTCCATAATTGCACAGCGATATTTCGACATCAGCTCATCAAACGGCCGTTTGTTGTCCTGGATCACATTGATTACATTCGAATTTAAAATCGCACTTCTAAGTACACGATCCATGATCTCTCCTGAAAACTCGGTATGCTCAGTTCTGAGTTCTCTTATATCCATAGAAACCCCATTTCTGCGCGTTAAATGCGCGGTTACTCTTTTTATTACCCTTCTCAAAGAAAGCTGCCAGCAACTGCCGACAGCTTTCTACTCATTTTTTAATCAACTTAGATCAGAGACTTGTACAGCTCTGTAATTTCCTCTACGCTTGTCTCTCTCGGATTTCCTGGTCTGCATGCATCATCATATGCGGACTGAGCTAAGAACGGAATATCCTCTTCCTTAACGATTGCCTTTAAGTCAGCCGGAATACCAACATCCTCAGACAGCTTGCGAACTGCATCGATTGCAGCCTTGCGGTACTCTTCCTGAGTCATGCTATCAACACCCTGAACGCCCATTGCTCTTGCAATTTCACGATACTTCTCGCCAGTAGCCGGTGCATTGTACTCCATAACTGTCGGAAGGATGATTGCGTTTGCAACACCGTGCGGTGTATCATACAGAGCTCCTAAAGGATGTGCCATAGAGTGAACGATTCCAAGACCTACATTAGAGAATCCCATACCTGCAACATACTGTCCAAGAGCCATGTCTGCTCTTCCCTCTGGTGTATTTGCTACTGCATTGCGAAGGCTTCTGGAAATAATCTCGATTGCCTTTAAGTGGAACATATCAGACAGCTCCCAAGCACCTGCAGTGATGTAACCCTCAATTGCATGAGTAAGTGCATCCATACCAGTTGCAGCGGTCAATCCCTTTGGCATACTAGACATCATCTCTGGGTCTACAAATGCAACAACCGGAATATCCTTAGGGTCTACACATACCATCTTACGATTCTTCTCAACATCAGTGATAACGTAGTTGATAGTAACCTCTGCTGCAGTACCTGCAGTAGTCGGAACTGCAAAAATCGGAACAGACTTATTCTTTGTCGGTGCAACACCCTCAAGGCTTCTGATATCCTCAAACTCTGGGTTTGCAATTACAATACCGATACCCTTTGCGGTATCCATAGAAGAACCACCACCGATTGCGATCAGGTAATCAGCACCAGACTTCTTGAATGCCTCAACACCAGTCTGTACATTCTCGATTGTTGGGTTTGGCTTAATGTTGGAGTAAATCTCATAATCAAGACCAGCTTCCTCAAGTACATCAATTACCTTCTTGGTAACACCAAATTTAATCAAATCCGGGTCAGAGCATACGAATGCTTTCTTAAATCCTCTTCCCTTTGCCTCGGTAGCAATATCCTTAATTGCTCCTGCGCCATGATAAGATGTCTCGTTTAACACAAATCTGTTAGCCATTTGTTTCTTTCTCCTTTAATTTTATTTTTCGTAAAGGAACTCTTCTGGAAGAGTTACCTTAAAATCAACTGCTAAATCACGGAAATTCTGTGGTGTAATTGTCTGACGCTTGTTTGGCTGCATTGACAGCATCTTTACAAGAATCTCTGCAGACTTCTCTACAGTATGCATCAGACCAAATGTCAAATCAAAGTCCTCACCTGCTGCAAACATACCATGATGAGCCCAGATTGCAACATCGTACTTCTTCATCAGCTCACTTGTAGCAACTGCAATGTCTCTTCCGCCTGGAACCATCCACGGAACAACACCTACACCATCTGGGAATACAACTGGACACTCGGTAGCCATCTCCCAAAGCTCTCTTGTAAATACCTTATCCTCTAATGGAAGAACAAAGGTCAGCGCAATTACATTAGTGGTATGTGCGTGATAAATAACACGATACTTACCATTTGTAGCAAGCTTCTTTACCTCATGGTTCATCAGATGAGACGGCAGCTCACTTGTTGGTCTTCCGCCATTTACAAGACCCCATACGATACGATAATTTTCACCCTTATCATCTACCTCGATCATGCAGATGGAATCTTCTGGCTTAATGATAACATTGCGGAAATACTTGCCGCTTCCTGTTACGAGGAAATATTCTCCTGCCAGATTCGGAACGCTAGTACCGATTGGCTTCCACTCCTTTGCCTCAAAGTTCTCCTTAACGGACTCTACCTCTTCTGGCTTTACACGATAAGAAAGGTTTCCGCCGTTTCTTTCATGCCAGCCCTGCTCCCAGCCGTCGTTTGCCATACGAATGAATCCCTGAACAAATTCTGCATCTAAAAATCTCATGATTGTATTCTCCTGTCTGCTGTCAATAATCAATTTGTCAAACGCAAATTTCACTCTGCGCACTTGCCTACAGTATAGCCTATTTTTCACGAAAAAGAAAGTCTTTTTTTTACAAATATTATTTAATTTCGACTATAATAAAGCTCTGCGGTGCCATTTTGATCTCGCTGCTGCATTCAACAGTTTCCTTCGGTGCAACGCACATCGGGTTCTTAGCACAGTTGTAATCAGTAAGTGCTGCGCACATAACAGTCTCTTTAACTGGCATCAGCGCTTTTCCTTCCTCATTCTCAAGGTCAATGCTTACTTCATTATCTGTTGTGTTTACAAGCTTAACTATTGTAGTTTTATCTGCAGTCTCGCCTGCGCTGCAATAAATTCCCTGTGCGCGAAGCTTTTCAATCTGATCACCCAGATCAAGTGTGCTATCTGCATGGAATTTTGAAAACATTTTCTGTACATAATAGCTTGGTGTTCCCCAACTAGTATTTTCATCCATCCAAATCAAATCTGGTGCCCACTGCGTATAATTTACTCTTGCAAACAGCGGTGCATATGAAGAAAGTGCAACTACATCGGCATTTCGCTCAATTCCTGTCAAAAATGCTGCTTCACTGATACCAGCCTTCCAGTTATTCTTGCTGACATGGGCAACATTAATTTCCGGATCATGAGCTGCGTACTCACCAGCAAATACCTTTATATCTCTCGGATAATTATCGTAAAAATCATTGTGCTCCAAGAACCACTGCGGCGGCATATAATAATGCTCATCAATTGCATAAACAAAGTTTGGATTGTTCTTCTTTTCCTTGCGGTAGAACTCCCATGCATCGGTATAATGATTTGAGGTAACATCCGGTCCTGCTGAACCAATAAGCTTTATCTCTGGATACTTTGCATGGATACGCTGTTCAAAAATCTTATAGCGTGCAAAGAAATCTGTATTATCCATTTGCCACTGCTCATTTCCAATTCCAAGATACTCAAGTCCAAACGGTGTCTTATGACCAAGCTGTGCTCTAACCTTTCCCCACTCACTTGACTCATCGCCATTTGCAAACTCAATTAAATCAAGCGTATCCTGAACCATCTGCTCAAACTCTGCACTTCCAATCTCCATATACTCATAAGACTGATACTGACATGCCATTCCTACATTCATAACAGGAAGCGGCTTTGCACCAATCAGATCACACAGTAAGAAAAATTCATAATAACCCATTCCAAGTGTCTGGTTATAATGAGAAAATTCACTGTGGAAATCGTTTTCCTTGCGGTTATTATGTACAGCCCAGCGATTCCAATTGCACTTTCTGTCTTCAATACGCTTTAATGTATCCTTGAAACGATAACGGTTGGACATTGTATTTCCTTCTACAATACAGCCTCCTGGGAAACGCATAAATGCCGGCTTTAATGCCTGTAAAATCTCAAAGGTATCCTTTCTAAATACACCTGCAACGGCATCTGCCGGAATCATGGAAACAAAGTCAAACTCAGCTGTTCCTTTTTCTGCAAGTGCCAACACAAACAGCGCACCATTTACGTCATCTGATGCAGTTACAGTAAGTGTATACTTGTGCCAGTAGTGCATCTTATCTTCCTCTGCCATATGCACACTGCCCTCTGCATATGTTACGCCATCCTTTACAACCTTTGCGGTAATCTCTCCTAAAAAGCTGACTGCTCTTGCATAGAAGGAAACGTTGTATGCAGCACCTTTCTTTAAGGTAATTCCGCTGTATGCCTGATTGGAAAAGCCAGCACCTGCCTCATTTGCTGTAAAGCGAAGATAATGAGGATTTTCATCAGAAACAGGACTTCCACAAACGACCTGCAAGCGAGCGCTGTCCTCTGCCGGGTATGCCTTCCAGCCATATCCTCCGTCAAAAATTGTATAATAATCACCCTTATCACCGTAGCAATCTACAAACTCGAAGTTACGGTTTTCAATAAGCTCTGCATAAATGCCGCCATCTGCACCATAATTAATATCCTCAAAAAATACTCCGATCAGATCCTTTGAAATTGGCGTTGTTTTCTTCTGTGATACTGTTAATTTCATGATTTCGTATCTCCTTTTCCTTTCTGTTGACGTTTTCTATTTTTTTGCCTTTATTTGCTGTTTTCTTTTTCGACACCATTTTTTTCGCAGATGTCATTTAAGCAGCAGCGATGACAATACGGCGATGTTCTTGCCGTACAAATCTCTCTTCCGTGAATAACAAGTCGATGACAAAAATCACTGCCTTCTTCTGGAGGAATCAGCTTCCATAATGCCATCTCAACCTTCTTTGGCTCCTTTATACCATCTACCAGACCAATGCGGTTAGAAAGTCGAATGCAATGTGTATCAGTTACAATTGCCGGCTTTCCAAATACATCTCCCATAATCAGATTGGCACTTTTTCTTCCAACACCCGGAAGCTTCAACAGCTTGTTAAAATCATCTGGTACCTTGCAGTCATACTCATCGCGAAGCATTGTCATGCAAGCCTTTATGTCTCTTGCCTTACTTTTTCCAAGTCCACATGGACGCACAATCTCTTCAATATCTGATTCATCTGCGTCTGCCAGAGCACTGATTGTTGGAAATTTTTCATAAAGCCCTGGAACAACCTGATTGACTCTGGCGTCTGTACACTGTGCTGCAAGACGCACGCTGATTAAAAGCTTCCATGCATCCTCATACTCAAGCGTACATCCTGCATCAGGATATTCTTTTTTTAAACGTGCAACTGTCTCAAGCGCAAGTTCTTTTTTTGTCATATGTTCCTCCCAAAAGCCGCGGCAGTTTCCGCATCCTCATAAGCACGAAGAAGCTCTGCCACGCTCCATGCCTGCGCAAAGCAGCCTCTTGATTCAGCAGGATATTCACCATCATAAATCTCAGCAATTTGTCCTAGACATCCTTCTGCAAGTGCTGCATTTAGCTGGTCTAGCTGATGCAAAATATCCTTTGCTGTCTGCTTTGGCTCATCAGAAAAGCGAATGCATGCACGATAATATGCACCAAGCGGATATGCCCACACAGTTCCCTGATGATATGCCATATCACGCTCAAACTGAGTACCGCCATAATGTGGATGAAACTGTGGATCATACAAAGAAAGACTTCTTAATCCCACCGGTGTATAAAGCTCTCTTCTTACCTGTGCAAGAATTGCTTTTGCCTGTTTTTCTTCAATCATCGTAAATGGCATTGTCAATGCAAAAATTTCATTGCAGCGAACCTGCTTTGATGCATCATCTGGCTCTCCATTTTCAGGCAATACATCATAAAGTGTACCGTCTGGCTTTGTAAATTTCTTTAAAAAGCTCTTTTTGATTTTTTCTGAAAGCACATCTAGGCGCGCTGCCTTTTCTTCTTCACCCTGCTTTTTTAAAAGCTCTCTCACTATACAAACAGCGTTATACCAGTATGCATTGATCTCAACTGGCTTTCCATGGCGTGGTGTTGGCAAAATATCTCCAAACCGCACATCCATCCACGTCAGCTGCCACAGACCATTTCCAGCCGCAAGAAGTCCATCCTCTTCCATATGAATGTTATAATCTGTTCCCTTTTTATACCAGCTGATGATAGACTCTGCTGTTTTAATTGCTTCTGCTTCAAAACTAGGATCACACTCTTTCTCTGTCACATGCTGCAGATATTCCCAAAGAGCATTTATAAATAACAATGATGCATCTACTGTATTATACATCACCTCATCCTTACCCTCCGGAAAGAGATTTGGCATGATTCCCCTGCGGCAATAGCGCATAAATGTTTGTAAAATACTCTTTGCTGCCTCCATCTGGCCAATTGCAAGCGTACATCCATAAAAAGCAATCATCGTATCGCGGCCCCAGTCACCAAAAAATGGGAAACCTGCCATGATACTCATTCCATCTGTGGAATCACGTCTTGTCAGATGAGCCTGTGCACTTACAGCTAGCTGGCGAGCCGTTTCACTTACTCTTCCACTTTGCTCCATAACTGCTTTTTGGCGCTCATGCTCCTGATTCCACAAATATGAAAATACTGCTGAAAGATCATTCTGTGTTTTCTCTTCTCTTTCGCGCTGTTTATTCATCCAGTTTTCATCCATGCCATAAATCAAATTCAGCATGACACTACCATTTAACACACGCTTATCAATATCTTCTTCTGTTGTATGCGCTGACTTGATTTTGTGAATCTTTCGTCCGCCGCCCCAGCCATCTCGTCCGTCTGGTCCATCCTGATCAAAACGATACCACTGAACTTGTGCTTCTTCCATCGTCTCAATATCACCATCTGTATCAAGATACAAACTTGCCTCTTTTGTTGACATAAAAAGGCGATCTTCTTTTTTTCGGCAGCTAATAGGCTCGTATGTAAGCGGACGATCATTTTTTGAATGAAAGCCATACACTGGAATAACCTCAAGCCATGCATCCACGCCCTCATCTGCATGAATCTGATACTGTATTGCCAGACTGTTTGTCCCATATACAAGTGTTAAACGTTTTGTGACACGCACACCCTCTGCCATATATTCCCAAGAAGGCAGTCCGTCATAAAAAAAGCTGTCCAGAAAACGAAAGCCTGCCGCATCATCTGATGACGTAACATATGCCTGTGAATCCAGACGATAAGCATTGCTGCCCACATGAAGAATTTCTTCTATTCGGCGCACCATTGCAAAACGCTTTGTTGGTGCCACAAGCGCTGCTGTGAGCAAATTATGGTCATGACGCGCATTTGAACCAATCACAGTCTGGCTGCAGTAGCCGCCAAGACCATTGACCAAAAGAAAACTATGTTCTTCTCCACGCTGCAGTGTTTTCCAATCTGATCTTCCCAAATAAAAGTCCATAATTTTACATCCTTCTTTATATTTTCTCGAATTACTTCGACAAAAGTATACCATAAATTATTTATCATGACAATGGACACAGAGCGAAGAAAAAATTATATTTTTCCAGCCTGTGTCCATCATATTGCTTTTTATTATTCTGTTATTATTCGTTCAATCTTTTTTCCATCTGCCTGAACAACACAAATGGTTACACCATCTTCATGCTGCTCAAATGTCACCTTCTCTATTGGGCAAATTGTATCTTTTTGGTATGTCTGAATTTGCTTTTCTGATGCACTCGCAATCACATGTGCAAATACAGCCTTTGGTCCATTTGCGCGTTCAATTCTATAATTGATATCTGAAATGGATGGATTATCCGGACCCTTTCCAACAAAAACATTTTGTCCATTATCCATACCATATACCCATGTCAGCACATCGTCATCACGGTAGCTGGTCTGTACAACATTTTTCTCATTTTCCTTCGTCTTCTCTGTCTGAAGCTGTATCATGGAATGCAAATGCTTATACGGCTTCTTGTCTGAAAAACTAGCAACTTTTTTTCCTCTTGGTTCACTGACAACGCTGCCTGAAAAATGCATTACCCAATCTGCTGTTTTTCCCTGCGGTATTCCATCTACGAAGAATACTTCGACAAACCACTCTTGTGCCCAAAGAATCGTGCGTTTCATTGTAACTGTCCGATACGCATCTTCATCCCACTGGACAATAGTAAAGCTGTCTGGCATCTTGTAAGGTGCAGTCCAGTCAGCTTTTGCCTCCAGACATACAATTCCATCGTTTTCTTCCCACTTTATCAAAACACCATTGGCTGGTGCCTGATTGTTTCCTTCAATATTGACAGTATTATGTGAACCTGTATTCTTGTAATAATCATAATGCATCAGTGCACCATAGCCAGTTGTTCCAAGGTCTGGTGCTATACGCTTTCCAAATGCCTCGTAGCTAATATCAAGGCGATCATAGTGATCATGCTCACCGCCATAGCAGTCATGTTTAAATAATAGATAGCGTTCATCCTTTCCGCGAAGGATTGAGTTGCCGCTTCCCTCTTCTATATGATTTCCTGTCGGAACAATGCTGCATGGTGGCAATTCATCTACGCCATAAATAAAAGCTTCCAAATTGTCGCGTGCTTCGTCTTTGTACAGTTCCTGCAATACATACAAAAGCTTCTCCCCTCCGATTTCGCGGTACGCAAATTCATAGAGATAATAAATTGAGGAGGTATGACCATAATTGGTATCATTTAACATTGGTACACGAAAACCCGGTTCCAGATAGGAAAACAAAAGCTCCATCATTGCTTTATAATTTGGATGGTGAATATGACTATGCGGTGTGTGTAGCGAAAATTTTTCATAAGCAAAAAAGCTTGTCAGCGCGTAGAAATGATAACCAAATGCACCTTCAAACCACATATGATTGGAAAGCATGCCATGCTCTAACTGATACAGCAGACCATACTTTTCGTAAACAGCCTCTTTAACAAGCTCCTCCCTGCCAAAGATCAAACCAATAATAGCAATCGCAGAATTAATAATTACCTCATGATTATGCAGCTGCATGTGGCGATGCTCCATCAAAAACTCCGCACCAGGAAGCAGCAAACCATCACGAATTTTTTCCTTCTCCTGTGTACTCATACAAGATTCCAAAAGATCATAAGTAAGTGCAAAACTTCTCAAAAAATTAGCTTCATCAAGAGTCTGCGCTCCGGCTTTTCCTGGTCCATTATATGGAATATCTCCGTGCACCTCGTAATCTTTATAGTAAGATGCATACGCAAGCATCATCTCTATCGCCTTATCTGCGCAATCCTTTCTCTCTGCTATCTGATACAAAAGTGCCATGCGAAATGCAGCTTCATAGTTTTCCATGCTGACAATCCACCACCAACTCTCATCATAAGGACTGCCAGTCCATATTTTACCGCAGACCGGACAGCGATGTGCCTTAGGACTATGTCGGTTAAAATCAAGCTTAACTGAACAATCCGGGCAGTAATAATAAAGCGACCAGTTTCCAATTCCTGTCTTTGGAATTAAAAGCGGTTCTTCAAGAATATCCTTTACTTCCTCTTCAAGGCGTAAAATTGCCTGTGGGCATTCATTCTTCTTTTTGCGTAAATGCTCAATTTCTTTTTGCGTAAACTGTATCATGATCATTCCTCCACAATTCGCTTATATTCTGTTGGTGTACATCCATAAAATTTCTTAAAGCTGCTGGCAAAATATCGCTGATCTTCATACCCACATTCTTGCGCGATTTCCTGTATTTTTAGCGATGTATTTTTAAGCAAGCTTCCAGCAAGCTCCATCCTTTTTCGGATAATATATTCACTTATCGTTTCATTTAAAATTTGTTTAAAAACCTGTCTAACATAACTAGTACTAAAATGAATTTGTGACGCAATCCACTCCTGATCCATTCCAGCATAGCCAATATTGGCATCAATCAAATTTCGAATCATTTCCGTCACATTTTCAGCCTTTGTCTCTTCCAGACTGCTGCTTGCAATGCTGCAATAACGTATAATTGATTCCTCAAGCAATTCCTTCATATCAGCCAAACTTCCATAGCGAAGTCTTCGCCCCGTCATCTCTAACGCCTGTTCATACTCCCGCTTATGACTTGTCTTTTCCATATCATTTTGTATATCGTAAATTAACTCCGCAATAGATGCACATATATAATCATTTTTCTTATCAGCAAGTGCCGCGTAGCTTTTAATCAATCCAGTAAGATTTGAAAGCGCTTCCTGCTGCTGCCCTGTCCTCACGCACAAGCGAATTTGATTTTTCCAAAAACGAATTTGATTTTTTGTTTCACTCTCAAGGTTTTGCTTCTTTTCTTCTTTTTGGTATATCTTGATTTTGTCACATACATCTACCATACCACGCCATACTGACTGTGCCTCCCGGTATGATTGATAAACTTCATTAAGCGTACGATACGGCGATCCCAACGCACCTGTCAGCCGAATTTGATAATATTTTTTTAAGCTTTGCTGAATATGTGTGAGTCCCTCGACAATTCTTCTTTGTGCAATATCAGCATGTGTTCCATTAGCACTCCAAAAAACGGCAAGTGATTTCTTGTCAAAGCTGACTGCATACATTGAAAGCTCTGATGAAAAATATTGATCTCGGATCATTTCCAGAAATTCTTCCACCTTATTCTGGTTGGCAAAATCCCATTTACTTTGTTCCAATTTTAAAATTCCTGCTACATACCATGATGCATCAGTTTTTATTCCACTATCCTTCCATAAGTCCATCTTTTCCTGACTGCCCTCAAGAATATCTTTTAAAACAGTTTCCTGCATAAGCGCATTGCGGCTCTGTGCCAAATTTTCAAGCATTTCCATATTTTGAAGAAGCAACCTTTGGCTATCTAGTTCACGAATAATCTTTTCCAATTCGTTTTTGATGTCTTTTGGAAGAAAAGGTTTCAACAAATAATTTTGTACGCCTAATGCAATGGCCTGTCTTGCATAATCAAATTCATCATATCCACTGATTATAAGATTTTTGCTCTCTATTCCATTTTCTCTCATTTTACGAATTAATTCCAGACCATTTAAAAATGGCATTGCAATATCAGTAATCACAATGTCTGGTTTTAATTTAAGCGCTAATTCTAACGCTTCTCTGCCATCACCTGCTACTGCTGCCACCTCCAGATCAAGCGGCAATTTGCTAATATTTTTAGCAAGCAAGTCACGTACTTTTTCTTCATCATCTGCAATTAAAATCTGATACATATCTCATTCCCCGCTTTCACTGCTGGAAGTGTCAGAATTGCCTTTGTCCATTCTCCTTCCTCACTCTCATATAAAAGACCATACTGCTCGCCATAATATAGTCTGATTCGCTCATTAACATTAAAGATTCCATATCCATCAGCCGAATTAGTCTCTCCGTTTGCAAGCGAATAGTTAATTTTTTTTAACATATCACAAGCAATTCCCAAGCCATTATCCCACACACTAATTTGCAGTCTGTCATTACCCTCATCTATATGTATTAGCTGTGCACGAATATGAATCCATCCTGCCTGTGCTTTTTCCTTAATTCCATGGTAGATTGAATTTTCTGCCAGAGGCTGTAAAATCAACTTCAACACCTTATATTCCATAAGAGAAGAATCTACCTCAACATCATAATTCAATTTTTCGCCATAACGAATACTCTGAATCTCAAGATAGCTAGTAACATGCTCTATCTCTTCGCGAAGCGAAATCACCTCTTCACCTTTACTTAGACTAATCCTGAAAAAACGTCCTAATGAGCTTGATAAAATACTGATTTCTTCTTCTCCCTTATCAGCTGCCTGCCATGTAATTGCATTTAATGTGTTATACAAAAAATGTGGATTAATCTGTGCCTGCAGTGCCTTTAATTCTGCCTTTCTTTTTTGCTTTTGAACCTCTGCTACAAAATCACGCTCCCGCTTCAGTTCCTGAATCGTCTCATCCTGCTTTTTGACAAGACGTTCAATCTCATCAAGCATACAGTTAAAACTTCTCGCGAGACTTCCAACCTCATCCTGATATGGATAAAAGAACCTAACTTCGAAATCACCGCCCTGAACAATACTCATTCGTTTTTCCAAACGTGTAAGTGCTGCTGTAAGGCTGTTTGATACAAGAAGCAGAGCAACAAATGCTGCCAGAAAAATGATCACAGTAAATTCTGCAATAAGTACACGCAGGCTTTGCAGACTTCCCAATAGAGAATCTCTTGAACGAAGTCCAAATATTTTCCATCCAGTTGTATCAAGTGTATCTGAAAAAACTAAATATTTAATCTTATCCTGTTCATATGTGCTGTCTGCCGCATTTCCATTTTTTACAGATGGCTTTACAATTTCAATTAATTTTTTTGTATTTACACCATCTGAACCGGCTAACAGCTCTCCATTTTCATTTACAATCAAAAGCTGATCGAAGTAGCCATATTTTCCAGATAATATGCGGTCTAATTCTGTTTTTTTAAGCTGCACAACTAAATACTGATAACCACCGTGATAATAGCCATCAAGTGTAAAACGCCGCACATAAGGAATCACATCATCTTCATCCTTAAAAATCTCATCTTTCTGCGTTGGAAACCATTGTACTGCTAAAACACCTTGTTCTTTATATGTCTGATAAAATTTTGATGTTTTAAAATCAAATGACCAATTGCGCATTCTGATAAAATTTTCAAAATCACCTTTATCCGTGTAAATATAGGAGGAATGCACCAGCGATTCTCCACTCTCCAGATCCTTTAAAAAGCTGGCTACCTCTCCAAGCGCATTTACTCTATTTTTTTCATCTGGTTTATTAAGGTAATTAACCATTGTACGCATGAATGTTGTATTGGAAACCAGACCGCGCACACGCATCTCAACCGCATTCAAACGCAGATCAAGTGTATCAGTCAGCTGCGTCAGAACATCTTCAGCACCTGCCTTAAAATTTTTTTCCACATCCTGCGCTGCATAATGATAATACGTAATACCGCCAACCGTTGCTGTAACAAAAAACAAAGCGCCGACGATAAAGAGAATTTTACTTTTAAACTTCAAATTGTTTAGAAATCTTTTCACTTTTTCACCTTCTATTTTTGCTGCTCTCTTTTTCGTTACTATATCACATTTTCAAAATGTTGTCCAAGACAAGCATTAGCATGATCAGCCCTTAACTGCACCAGATGTCAGTCCGGCAATGAACTGCTTATTTGCAAACAGATATACAACAAGAATCGGAATAATCGCAATTGACGCACCTGCTAACATAATGTGCCATTCTGCTGCTGCATTTACGGAATATTTTAACTGTACAACTGCAACCGTCAGAGTCTTTAATTTTGGTGTTGCAATACTCATAATCATACTTGTAATGTAATCATTCCATGCATTTCTAAAGGAAAAAAGTGCCACTACTGCCAAAATTGGTTTGCTAAGCGGCAGCAAAATCTTTGCATACACGCCATAGATACTGCAGCCGTCAATAGTTGCTGCCTCATCTAGTTCCTTCGGAATTCCCTTTGTGAATCCCATAACTAAAAAGACATTAGTCGCCTGTCCTCCGGTCAATGCAACAACAAGTGCAAATATCGTTTTATTCAATTTCATTGCACGCATCAGCTCATAAATCGGATACAATGTAACTGATCCCAAAGAAACAAACATCATCGACATATAAAGACCAAGAATTAGTTTCTTGCCAACAAAATCTCTCCTTGCGAGAATAAATCCAGCAAGCGAACATGTTACTGCTGCAAGCAAAGTAACTGCAAAACTTACAATCACACTGTTTAATGTATAATGGGCAAAATCAGCTTCCACAAATGCCCTGTAATAATTTTCAAAATGCCACTCCTCTGGCCAAAAATGACTTCCCTGCGTCAGCTCGGCATTTGTCTTAAAAGAGCCAAGCACCGTGTAAATAACAGGATATAGTGTAAATATGATCATCACCGCCAGAAAAATCCATTTTATTGTTCCAACGCCCATATCGGACGCGGACATGTGTTTTCTTTTTTTCAATTGTTTCATAGCCGCCTCCCAGACTTTTAATAAATATCATCTAATTTTTTGGATGCCTTCAGATAAAGTATTGTTACAATACCAGTGATTACTGCCGATACTACACTTACTGCAGCTCCATATCCGTACTGCGGCACAGTGCTTTCTGCTGCAGAAACTGGGAAAAAATAACGATATCCATATAAAGACATTACCATTGTGGAATTTGTAGGGCCACCTTCTGTTAATACCATTACATTAGTGATATCATGAAAAGCTGATGTGATTGCCAGCATCAGAATAATTTTTAAAATCGGTCCGAGCATAGGAATTATAATATACCATATTGTCTTTAATCGGCCTGCTCCATCAATTCTTGCACTCTCAATTGCATCCTGCGATACCTGCTGGATTCCGGCAATAAAATACACCATGTAATTTCCAACACCACCCCAAATAGCTGTAATAATAAGTGTCTGCATTGCATGATCTTTTCCAAGCCAGTTGATTGGTCTGTTTATGATATGTGCACTCATAAGTATCTTATTAACTTCTCCATTATAGGCATTAAATAATAAATAAAAAACAAGTCCCATAACGGCTGAACTCATGATAGTTGGCAGAAAAATAATGCTCTGTGCCACGCTGTTTCCCTTTGTCTGCTTGTTTAACAAAAAGGCAAGAAAAAAAGCTAGCGGAATAATAAATACTATTTTTCCAAAACCATATACAAATGTATTTGCAACACTTTTCCAATAAACACTGTCACGAAATACACGTGCTAGATTTTCAAAGCCGACAAAACGCGGTTCTCCTGTACCATAGCCTCCATACTGATAAAATACATATTTTAATGCCCAAACAACAGGATAAAGCGTACAAACAATAAATAAAATCAGATTTGGCAACAGGAACGAATATGCCTGCAAATTTTGTTTTATTTTTCTTTTTTTATTCATAAAGTTATTTCTCCTATTAAAAATAGGGCCGCTTCAAATGAAGCAGCCCATTATTCTTACTGTAATGTCGGATTCATCGGATCATAATTTTCGATCTTAATTTCATATCCAGTGCCATTTTCGATTGCTTCCTGATAAGCTTTGTTATAGCGGTCTGTCAAATCCTGAAGAGTTGATTCGATATCTGCGCCTCCATAATAAATGGATTCACAAGTCTTAAACATATCCTCACCCTCTACGATCATTCCAGATGTAAATGCACTGTGCGGCGGCTTCGGAAGAAGTGCATCGGTCTCAGGATTAATCTTAAGCCATTCCTTGTTCTTGAAGTCATCACTTGGCTCTGCTTTCTCAAGAATTGTTGAAATAATACTTACGCCATATCCGCCTTCATAATATCCAACCAGATAATCCTCTGTTGTAAAAATATCATGGTAAACCTGGTATGCTTTCTCCAGATTCTCACTCTTTGCATTTAATAAGTAGCTACTGGTTCCGCTGAAATACTGCTTTCCCAGTTTCTTTCCGCCAGCTGTTGGAATAGGTGCACAATCCCATTTGTCTGAATCCATCGGGAACTGATTTGCATAAACACCTGGCTCAGCATGGCTGTATGACATATACATACCAATCTTTCCTGCTGCAAACTGAGTACGAAGCGGATCAATATCAAGAGATTCGCATCCTGGGAATGCACATTCATCTGATAAAAGCTCTGTCCAAAGCTTAAGCTCATCTGCCCATGTGGTAAAATCATACTCACCCTTTTCAAAATCATAACCCATTGGTGCTCCAGTTTCACTCTGAAGTCCAACGATCATGGAACGATTAAGACCTGAGCTTGCACTCTTCATATTCTCTGCAAATCCATAGATTCCTTCGCCAGCCAGCTCAGAGGTGATCAGTTTTGCATCCTCAACCATCTCCTCAAGCGTTTCCGGTGGATTTTCGATTCCAACCCTGTCAAAGATTTCTTTGTTGTAGAACAAACGACATGTAGTTCCTGTTGTTGGAATAAAATAAAGCTTTCCGTCAAACTCATTATATCCTTCATGGATAACATCTTTAAACATTTCCTTCATGTCATCATCCATAAATTCATATAAATCTGCCCACTGATCTTCGCCGATGTACTTATCAAACATCTGATCCTGAAATACAAGAATATCTGGCATTTCTCCGCTCTGCACAGCCATATCAACTGCCTGTGTATAATTATCTGTGTACAGCTGATAATTTACTTCAATATTATCAGTATTGTTTTCGTTGTACTCATCAACCTTCTTCTGTACATAATCAGCATCATGACGATCCTTTGACCAAATATTAATGACCGTCTTTTCCTCATCTGCCATTGCAGGCTGTGGCATTGCTGCTAACGCTGTCATAGCCATCAAGCTGGCTGTTGCAAGTGCACTCATTCTCTTTCCCTTCATTTTTTAATACCTCCGTTTTTTATTGTGTTTTTATTATACCAATTTGATATTGGAAAGAGAATCGAATATTTGACAGAGGAATGTTCAAAATTCGCGTTACCGTTCACGTGTCATGCTAGCTGTCTTAGTGAACTAGCTGTCTCAGCAATTTGAGCTAATAAATTTCGTACACTATTTTTGCGCACTAAAAAGCGGGCATCTTTTCTTCTTTTTTGATGCCCGCTGTCAAACTATTTCATCCATCGGATTTTACCTCTTTCAATTATTTAATTTTTTATTTTCCGTTCCTCTTCTTTATCTTCTTTTGCCTTCGTTAGCTTGAAACTTTTATGTTATCGGTCTTCTACCGTTTTCCTATTAAACTAACTTCATTTCATTCATCTATCTTTATTCTTAATTCTTCACTACAAACCTTTATGAGACTTGAAAAACATTTATCTGACTTCGTCTGATAATTCTTATTTGTTTTTCTTTTTTCTTTCCTGCCTATTAGCCTTTCACTACGCCATTGGACTGTACTCCACTTCATACATTTTTGTTCTTCTATGTACTTTCTGTTTTTGTACTTTGTACATTTATTTTCTATGCCATCGGACTGTACCTCTTTCCAATCGTTTTGCTTTTCAGCTTTCTTTCTGATCTCTTCTAATACCACTTACCGTCCCATTGGTCCGTACCTCTTTTCGATCATTTTTGCTTTTCAGCTCTTTTAGTTTTTGATTACTATCCCATTGGACTGTACCTCCTTTTTTAGATTTCTTGTAAGATTTATTTCTAATATCTTACTTGAGTTGTTTTTCTTTGTTTGTGACTTCATTATATCTTGTCTCTTTCTATTTGTCAAGTACTTTTTTAAAAATATTTTTATTTATTTTCACTGTTTATTTTCTGCTTCGCAATTATCAGAATTTTCTAACAATTTTATTAAAGCGGATATTCGCAATCAGCTTTGGCTGCCTGCTCACAAACACAGTCTCCTAGATTATACTGCATTCAAAAAGAGGAGGGATTTCTCCCTCCTCTGGCTTCTTATCAGAAGCCCTTCAGTTTGAAAATAATTGTTTCATAACAGGAAGCATCTTCGCGTTGATCTGTAATCGCAACAATCACATTTCCCTCTTCATCCATGCAGGTTCCGTTTACATATGGCCAATTTAAAGTTCCAAACAATTCTTCATAAGAAATCTCTTTTAGGATCGCACCATCAAAACCAACAAAGATTACATTTTCCATCCAACTGTCAAATATAACCCAGCCATTTTGTGTCTGCTCAAATGCAGATATATCTTCTAACATACCGCTTTCTGTATCTGTTGAACTAATTGTCATCACTTCATTCCAATTATTATCATAGATATTAAGCAGTGTCTCTGATCCCTTATATCCGCAGACTGCCTGATAATCCTTTGTTACACTGACCGACTTGATATCTTCAACCAGATCAATTACATGTTCTTTATTAGTTCCTGTTTCAAAGTCGTATTCTGTAATACTGTTGCTGTAGCTCCATCCAACTGCTTTCTTTCCTGATGGATGCAGTGACACCATTACGCAGTAATTAAGCAGCACTTCATCCTCTTCTGTACCCCATCGAACAAGTGGTCCGCCATTTCCAAGTGCATACAGATTTCCATCTTCGTCTCCGAAGATATTTTCAACATCAAAATCGAAATAGACATCTCCTTCATATGCGAGTCCTCCATCTTCCTCAGCATACTCACTAACGTCTCCATCTGTAAGTACATAATACCAGCCGTCTGATTTTGCTACTTTTGAATATCCACTATTGAAAGTAGGATATACAGTATCAATTGGAAGGTATTCTGCTTCAACTGTGAAATTTCCTACCTGAACTGGTTCTGTATCTTTTGGAACATAAACATCTCCATCCCAATACCATGGTGTTTTTGTTTTAGTATATTCCTTTTTATGAAATGTAACATTATCTATCAGTTCTGTTACACGAGGATCCTCAGGATCTCCATATACCATAATTTTTGCATACATAGCAGATTCTTGATCGTATCCGAAAAATGCTTTATAATAGTCAGTTTCTCCCTGAACAAATTCCATTCCTCCGATTGAAACAGTTTCGCAGGAATCCTCTACAATCACATCATAAGCATTGATTCCTAAATCATACAATTCAGATGCATAGTCAAGCGGAGTATTGATGCTTGCATTGATTCTCACATAAATTCCATCATCCGGAATACTTAACTCCACATAAGAGCCATAATCTGAACTATATGAGTAATCACTGTATTCCCAGTCCGAACTGTATCTAACTGTCACATGAATCTGCTCTGCTTCCTCAAATTGCTTTTCTGCTTCTGTCGGAGTGGTCTCCCCCGTTGTATTTACTTTGCTTCCATGTGCCTTTCCCGTAGACACTGTCTCTGCCTGTGTACATAAAACACCAGACATGACCATAATAATAGCTAAAATCCACGCTGCGTACACTTTTTTTCTCATAGGCCTCTCCTTTCTGAGCTTAATTGTTGTCTCACTTTTGCTATATCTTTGTTCTTTTAGTATATACAATTCCTACGAGAAAAAGAATACTCTTTTGTGTACTTTTTAATATCCTGGCGTTACTAATCCCAGACGGCTTGCCGCAACTGCCAACTCTGTGCGATTTCGATAGCCTGTCATATCCTTTAAATGTGATATGTATTTTTTTACAGTGTATACTGAAAGATGAAGCGTCTTTGCAATCTCTTCATCCATTTTTCCTGCTGATAACTCTCTCAAAACATTCATATGCTGCCAGTCAATCTCTGTGCTCCATGCATTCCCAATCTTAACAACTGGTATTTCATCTGGATAAACATTTTCTCCATTAAGAACTGCGCAAATTGCCGCAGTAATCTCACTGTCATCAGAAAGTTTGTAGCAGAATCCCTCGATTTTTGCCTCACGTGCCCTTCGTAAAAGCTCTGGATCAAGCTGCGATGTCAGGATAAGAATTTTCACAGTTGGAAAATTTTTTTTAATTTTAACAGCAGCCTCTAGTCCACTAGCATTCATTGCCGTGCAGACATCCATTAAAATCAGATCAATCTGTTCGCGGCAGCAATATGCCTCTGCCATCAGCGCATTTTCAATCACATATGATATACAGATTTCCTCCATCTGATCCAGCATCATTTCCAGATGGCGCGCTGCCATTGGATCATCCTCCACAATCATTGTGCGGTATTTTTTTCTTTTTGTATTTACCATTTGCCTGCCTTTCTGCGCTTTTGCGCTCAAACACACTGTACCTTTGTTAGCAGGTACAGATAAGTTTAACAGTAAGGCAAAACCTTGGCGTCCATTCAATTGTGACCACTCCTCCAGCTGCCTCAATCTGCCTGATCAAACCTGCCAGTCCACCGGCTGGCTCTATTGGTCCCTTCGGCTTGTTTCCATCATTTTGAAAACTTAATATCTGCCATCCATTTTCTTTTTTACTTTCAATTTGAAGCTTCCGTGCATCTGCGTGACGAACTGCATTTGTAAGTGCCTCTGCTGCAATTTTCACTGCAAACTCACGAATTTCCTGCTCTTTTGGAAAATCTCCTAAAAACACAAGCTTCACACCTACTGCATTTGCTGTCTGAATCAGATACGTAAGCGGATCTTTTGCCTTTGTACGCCGCTCTTCTAAATCGAAAATCGTAATTGTTTTTTTCCAGGAATTTAATGCTTCAAAAACAGCATCCTCACCTTTATCATCCAAAAGCGCTCGTCTTGTCTGCATAAGTGTTCTTCCAAGCTCATCATGAAAGCGCATCTTTGCCTGAAGCAATTCCTCATCTCTTGCTGCTTTAACAATCTGCTTTTGATATTCCTGAAGGCGTTTTCTAATCTGAAATAATGACTTATTTTTTCGTTCCTGCTCACACAAAAGTCCATACAAATCAGTCGTATCTGCTGATGTAATCTCCACGATTTCTTCGCCTTCCAATTCCAATATTGACCTTGTAAATGTTCTGCACTCTCCATTTGCAAAGCGAATCAAATATTGATTTTCTTTTGTAAGCTCTGGCCGTTTTTCGCACACAATTCCATCTTGCAAATTTCCGTCTGCAATTCTGTCCCAAAAATATGTTGCATTTTGCAGAGACTCTCCCATAAGCCTATAGCTTAAAGATTCCATCATTCGATTTAAAAATAACACATTGCCTGATTGAGCCGCAAAGCATAGCCCCATTGGAAGATTATCACCGCCTTCCTTGATCGCTGCTCTGCGATTTTGAAACAGATTTCTCCACATGAATTATCCACTCATCCTCTTCCATAATCACATTATATCTGGTATTTTCATCAAACACTGCCTGTACCTGCTCGATCATTACTGGCTGTCCATTATTTTTTTCTAATCTTTGCGCAATCATTATTCTAAGTGTAAGATTTCCATTGTCTGTGCTTATTCTCACAAAAATAGTTTCCATTGTCTTTAAAAACAACTCTATAATCTGTTCAAAGCAATCATACATCTGCAGTACTGATAAAAATGGTACCTTGCCCTCTTTTGTGCAAAAAACATCACCGTCAATTCCAGCCCATTTCATGTTGTCAACTGACTCTCTAATACAAAATAAAAGTTCATCCAGTAAAATCTGATCATTTTTTTGCCCCAAAAACAAAAGATTGCAGCGGCGCTTCATATAAGTTCCAATTACGCTGATCTTAAAAAGCTGTTCTCTCGCTGTATTTTCTTTTTTTTCTGAAAGCTCAGACGCAATTTGCTGAATTGTTTTTTTCATATCAGCTTCTATCCTATCATAAAGCTGCGTCTGAGCTGCAATTTTGGCCTGCTTTTCTTCAATTTCATTTTCTGCCTTTAACAATGCATTGCTAACTTCAAGCTCTTTCTCGCTTTTTTGAAGTGACTCTAGCAATGTATTAAGCAAAGATATATCCTCCTGCCAGACTACAAAACCTCCCTTTATTGCTTCTGCCTTGACACGGACATTTTTTTCTGTGTAGCATCCTGTCTGCATTGCCTGCCTAACCATCTGCTCAGATAATAAAGAGCCATTATGACCACTCGCCAGTATACTAGCATCATTTCGTCTGATCTGTGCATTTAGCGTGCTGCCATTAAAAAATTGTTCATAACCTGTATTGACTGGAATGAGACCACTCCACATACAGCATGTAATAGAAATCATCACAAGCTGACAGATTACTGATGTCATATCTCCTGCTATTAATCTTAAAGCTTGTATTTTGGCAATATACGATATAGCATAAATTCCAATCAGAAGAATTGGCACAAACGGCAGAAGCTTTCTCTTTTTGCTGTGTGGTACCTTTGCACCTCGCATCATGAATAATAATGTCATGCACATACATACAGCTACCCATATCATTACTATATAATATCCCCACGAATAATGATACTGATCATCTGACCAGAAAGTTTCCTCTCCAAATGAAAAAACAGCCTGATGGACATCATTTGTCATTACAAATATAAAAAGTGCAGTACTAATCCCTGCTGCAAAAACGCTCCATAACGGCAGTCTGTAATCCTCTGATTTTCTAATGTGAAGTGATGTGTACAAACAAAAAAGAGGAATAAAAATCATTGGAAGATAATAGCTGTACCACAAATATCTTCCCCATACAGATGTATTTGGCAGCCTAAATTTTACGGTGCGCACAATCATCCAGAAAAGCATAAGAAAGACTATCGCACTTAGCCATCTTTTTACTGAGCGCACGACAACATGACGGCGCAGCAAGATGCCCCAGACAATATATGTAATAAAATAAATTGCTGTGCGTCCATCACTTAGCCACACAGATAATTCTAAATTTGTGGTTAGGCGCGCCACATGGCGAAAAATCACAGCTGCTGCTACTGCCAGAATCCATATGGTCACAAGTGCCACTTTTCGTATTCGTTCTCTCCCCAATGTTCTGCCCTCTCGCTGTACTTGTATGTGTCATCTGCCGTTTAATCACATTTTTTCATCACAGCTTCACGACCTGATGACCTGCCGCTTTAAGCAAGCGATTCATAACAGCAAAGCCGCAGCCACTTGTATCAAAGCTCTCTGAGTAAATAAAGTCTACATTTTCTTCATCAAAATCTCTGAGCGCCCTAAACAAATTATGAGCAACACTATCCATCGAAATACGGCTTCCAACTGAAATAACTACATCTGCCTGATACAAATCTTTTGACTCATCTGTTGCCATGATTCCAATACGAAGCCCCTGCTCTCTCTTCTTTTTTGCCTCCTCATTGATATAAGTAATCACCTTATCCTGCGCACCTTCCACTAAAACCATAGATGCCTTTGGCGCATAATGGCGATATTTCATGCCTGGAGCTTTAGGATGCACATCCTTTCCTACCTGACGATAAACTGCGGCATCTGTCTCTACTGCGCCTAATACCTTCTGCAGCATCTCTGGTGTTACAAAGCCAGGGCGAAGAAGCATTGGCACTTCTCCAGTCAGATCAATAATCGTCGATTCTACACCAATTCCAACATCACCGCCATCAATGATCATTTCAATTCGTCCATTCATATCTTCAATTACATGGCTTGCGCTTGTCGGACTTGGGCGTCCTGAAAGATTTGCACTTGGCGCTGCAATTGGCATCTTACATTCCTGCAATAATGCCCTGGCCACCAAATGGGACGGCATGCGAATCGCAACAGTATCAAGACCGCCTGTTGTCTCGTATGGAATATTGTCAGCCTTTGGCAAAATCATGGTCAATGGTCCTGGCCAAAATACATCGGCAAGTGCTTCTGCTCGTGCAATAATCTTTTCATTATCTGTCTTTATGAGCGGATAGAACTGTTCCATATCAGCGATATGCAAAATCAATGGATTGTCAGATGGACGTCCTTTTGCAGCATAGATTTTCTTTGATGCCTCCTTATTTAATCCATTTCCGCCAAGACCATATACAGTCTCAGTTGGAAATGCAACAAGACCGCCCTGTGCCCATACATCTGCGGCTTCTTTTGCGGTTGCTTCTATATTTTCTTTTGTTATATGAATAATTTTTGTCTCCATTTTTTTATGGTCCTTTTATTGTATTTTCGGATTAATATTATCATAATCTCTTTTCATTCGCAAGGTATTCTAATATTCCCTGCCCTATTGCTTTTGCTATTGACTTTTGATAGGCTGGCGTTGCAAGAAGCTTCGCCTCATCCCAGTTGCTTAAAAAGCCACACTCACAAATCACAAGAGGCATTGGTGAATGAACAAGCAGATAATATTCTCCGTTTGGCTTTATTGTTCTTGTATTTTCATCTCCAATTACAAGATCAAAAGCTTCCTGTATACTTGCAGCAAGCTTTTTCCCTTCTGCTGAATCCTTATAATAAAACACCTGTGGTCCTTTGACTGATTCCTGTGTATAACTATTCTGGTGAATGCTCACTGCTATATCTGCATCACAGTCAGTCATTATCTGAATACGCTTTTTCATATCTGTAAGTTTTTTATTGCGGTCTGATGACTGATACAGCGGACTGTCATCTTCCCTTGTCATGACTACATTAATTCCTTCTTTTTCAAGAAACTCTTTTACATACTTTGCAATCTCCAGATTAATATCTTTCTCAAACACCTGGTTTATTCCAACCTTGCCTGAATCATCTGCCCCATGTCCGGCATCAAGAATCACCGTTACTGTTTTTTGTGGAACTGCCGATACCTGCTGTATCTTTTTTGTGGTGGCTGCCGGCATTACGTATGCCAACGAAAGAATCAAAAGCATCATTATAAATTTTACTGTCTGTTTCACACTGACCTCATATTTTATAATTCTCTTTTCTAGTATATTGACATTACCCATATACTTATCCATATTTTGCAGTGCTTCTTAAGACAAAAACGTTCAGGTCATATATTGCTGACCTGAACGTTTTATCTTATGGCTTATTCATCATTGCTCTGTATATTTTCGAATAATACTCCATGTTTCCTGATTTTCCATATTTAATTTAAAGAATGCAACGCCTCCCGGCTCATACGAACATGCCGCCTGCATCTTTAAATCCATGGAATTTTCATCTTCGACCCAAAGGCGATACCACGAACCATTCTCCTCGTACTCAGTGTAAAACTGACCGACATCATCAAGCCATGTCAGACTCAGATCATGCTCACGAATTATGTTATTCTCGCCCTCCATGCTGACACCTTTGCTGCTTAACAGATATTTGCTGTTCTTCGAATCATATGTGCCATCGCTGTTATCAACAAAAACCTGCGAATTATCAGTCTTATCAGACTCACTCTCTGCCGGTGTCTCACACCACAGTCTGCTGTAAAATGGAAGACCTACTATCACCTTTTCCTTTGGTACCTCGGCTATCGTGCGCTCTGCCGACTGCTTTACAAATGCAAGAGAAGATGTACTTCCTGCCTCTGGTCCTTTTACGTAATGCTCATCATATGCCATTACAACAACATAATCGACAACCTGACCCTGCTGTGTTCTGTCATAAAATGCCGTGTGCGGCATTGGTGAATAATTATCTACCGAAAGAACAAGCTTTTCCTTGCGGCAAGCTGCGGACAGTTCACGGATAAACTGTATGTAAGAAGGTCCCACATCAGATTTAATGGTTTCCACATCCAGATTAATGCCGTCTGCCCCAAGTTCCTTCACCGCGTCAATCACAGCTGTAATCAATGTTTTTCTGTGTGAGGTTGTTCCAAAAACCTGAAGGCCATCTGTTGAAATATTAATATCATCAAGCATAACCCATACCTGAAGCCCTGCCTTATGCGCTTTTGTTACGTATTTCTTTTCACCCAGATTTTGAATATTTCCATCATTATCCTTAATCGTAAACCAGGTTGGACAAATTACATTCATACCCTTTGCTGTCGAGATAATATCATCAAGCTGGCTATATCCCGATTCACTAAAGACTTGATGCCATCCCATCACAACCATCTCATCCATTGCGATATTCGTATACTTTGGCAGAGGTCTTCCATCTGGAACAGCCTTTGCCTCCTCGGTAATCTCACCAAGCATCTTATTCTGTACATATCCAATCAAACCAGTCTGTGTCTGTACCTGACTCCATGATGCGCCCTGCTCTAATACAGTAACCACATCGCCTGTGGCTAACGAAGCCACAATGTCATTCTTGATACCGGCCTGTGTACGCGCCTTTGTATCTTTCAGTAAAGATGCGCGCGGCTGCTCGCTCCAGTCATTAAATACCCAGATGGATTTCATCGTATCGTCAACTGTATAATAGGAGTAATCCATCAGCTTAAGATAATCAAGCGCAATACATAAGCTTCCATCTTTAAAATAGCACGGCTGATATGTCAGTGTATACTTAATTCCATCTGAATCAGTATAAAAGCTTTCTCCCGGCGCTGCTGAATATGTCTGAAGCGGGTCTGTATATAACAGTGCCAGACCATCATAATAAAAAGCATCGCTAATCTCATAGTAAAGCGTGGAAAATGGAAGATACCATACACCATTTTCCTCAAACGGTGCACCATTCGTAATATCAACAATCTCGGAATTTACAATAAGTCCATACTGATTGTCATCCTCAAGACCAAAATATTGATTATGGCTTACTCGATTCTTTGACGGAATCAAAAGATACACGCCTGCGCCAATCACCGCCAATAAAATCAGAAGTATAAATAAAAATCCTGCTTTTCCTTTTTTCTTCTTTTTTTTCGGATTTGGCGCCTTTTTCGTCTGCTTTTCCGGTTCCTTTTCTATTTTTTTCTTTGTTTTCTTTTCAAAATCCTTTTCAGGATTTTTTTCATCACCCATAAGTTTTTCCTTTTCTGTTTGTGGCAAAGGCAGATAAGAGGTTCGGTGCTGCAGCTGCCTGCTGTTTATTTCCTATCTGCCTTTATCGTTTCTTTTGTTATTTTAACATGGCTTACGTTCTCTTTTGTCTGCTGAAGTGGACAACACGCCAGAAAACTGTCTCTCATCCAGCTTTTCCTGATGTGTATGATTCTTATACGAATCTGTGTGATGTAATTCATATACCGTGTTCGCCGTCATGTGCTGAGTCTTATGCGTAATTGCCTCCCTTTCAAGGGCTTTGTCACTCTGCCAGTCTGTGCGTTCCATTTTTCAGCAAACAGCAGTTACTCGCTTCGCTTTCCTGCCGTTACTCTCAGCTTATACTAAAATTCGAAATAAATCAATTATCTTCACGCTTTTTTAAGAAAAAACTACATATTGTAAATATTCCTTAAAAATTACGTACAGTTCGCGCGTAATGCTACGAAAGCCCTACGGTGCAATGGTTTCGTCGGCGGACCAAACTCCGCAGGTTCCTTTTATGTTCTTTCTTATTATACATTACTTTGAAAGACCTGCTTCAAGTGTCCGCCTCGTGAAATCCATTCACCTTCGGGCTTGGCTGTAAATATTTGACTAGCATGAACTGTAACTTGCTACCTAGATAAAGTCTACCGTGCGATAAATTTTTCTTGAATTATGTGTAAAATAGGTGTATCATGATAGTGAGGTGTCGCAAAAAATCACGCAGGACACCTTTTATTTTGAATTAGGAAGGATGTGAGTGAATGCGCATTGAAAAAATAAGTGACAAGCAGATTCGCTGCACGTTAACACAGGCTGATCTGCAAAACCATCATATAAATATTGGCGAACTTGCCTATGGCTCTGAAAAGGCACGTTCTCTATTTCAGGAAATGCTTTCTCAGGCTTCAAGAGAATTTAATTTCCATGCGGAAAACATGCCGCTTATGATTGAGGCCGTTCCTATGTCTGGCGATAACCTCGTGCTTGTAATCACGAAGGTTGAAGATCCAGATGAAATTGATACTCGTTTTTCCAAATTTTCACCAGCAATTGATGACGATGATTTCTCTGGTGACTTTGCAGACATTGAGGCAGCCTTTGGGGACACTAAGGCAGATGAAATTATTGAGGAATTTAATCGCCTATGTGAACAACAGGCTCAGCTCGATGATGAACCTACTGATCCAGCCTATATAACTGAGCCAGATTTCTTCCGTGTTTATGCGTTCTTGTCTATTGATGAGGTTTGCCGTGCATCCCGTGCACTGCAAAGTGCATATGATGCTGACAATTCTTTATATAAGGATCCACAGCATAACCGCTACTATCTTGTCCTGCACAAGGGTGATCACTCTCCTCAGACCTTTAATAAAGTATGCAATATTTTGTCAGAATATGCAGAAAGCATCCACTGCAATGCCGGCACTGAGAGCCACTACAAGGAGCACTTTACTCTGATTCTCGCAAAGCATGCGCTGCAGTCCCTCAAACAGCTGTAATAAAAGTTGTCGAAATGCTTTTGTTTGGCTCGTGAGTTATAAACAAACCTCTTGCAAAATCTACGATTTCTGCTATACTGACTGTGTGTGCCCTTTTTGGTGCATCTGTGCAATACGGTAAAAATTGGAGGATTATTATGACATTACTTGAGCAGTGGAGAGGCAGTGCCTACAACGAGAACATGACTCAGGAACAGTACAATCAGTTCTGGAATCATTATTTTGTAATTGAGAAGGGATTTTATGAGTCTCTTCTTGCCGATAACGAAGTCGTAACCGGAACCATCCCGCAGCTGGCTGAAAAGTACGGCATTGATAAGATGGTTATGGTTGGTATTTTAGATGGCATCAATGACAGTTTAAAGCAGCCAAACCCAATTGAAACAATGGATGAGACAACTGAGCTCTCTTTAGATTATGATAAGGAAAAGCTGTACTACAACATGGTTGGTGCAAAGGCTGAATGGCTTTACACTCTTCCTCAGTGGGATGCACTTCTTACTCCAGAGCGCCGCAAGGAGCTTTACAAAGAGCAGAAGTCTTCTACTACCATCGTAAAGGATAAGAAGATCGGACGTAACGATCCGTGTCCTTGCGGAAGCGGCAAAAAATATAAGTACTGCTGCGGAAGAAATAAATAAAAAAAATTAAAAAATCATTTAAATGATGTAAAATTAACATAAAAAGACACTTATCTGGGACATTTCCTTTGACAAGTGTCTTTTTTGCCGTTATAATAATCGCATACGCGCCGCCGCTGCGGCAGAAAGGCAGGTCTCACCTATGAATGCATTAACAAAACAAGCAGCTTCTTTTTCTGAATCTATGATTCCACAGTGTCTGGAAAATGCCGCGATGGATCCCACTCTTTTTGATACTTATGGCGTTAAACGTGGACTTCGTGATAAGGCTGGCAACGGTGTTGTCGCTGGACTTACTAATATTTCAGACGTATCTGCTTACTGGTTTGACGAACAAGGCAACAAGCATCCTCAAGAAGGAAAACTTTCCTACCGCGGTTATAATGTCAACGATCTTGTCAATGGATTTGTACGCGAAAAACGTTTTGGTTTTGAGGAAACCACCTATCTTCTTCTATTTTCCAAACTTCCTGACGAAAAAGAACTGGCAGAATTTACCGAGCTTCTCGCTTCTTTACGCAGACTCCCAACTAATTTTGTGCGCGATGTTATTATGAAAGCATCCGGCAGGGATATTATGAATTCCATGACGCGAAGTGTTCTGACGCTTGGATGCTATGATGATACACTAAATGACACCAGCCTCTCCAATGTACTTCGTCAGTGTTTGATGCTGATCAGCGAATTTCCGATGCTGGCCGTCTACGGCTATCGTGCGTATTCCCATTATGAGAGAAATAAGAGTCTTTACATCCACAGACCTGACATGTCTTTGTCTACGGCTGAAAATATTCTTCGCATGCTTCGTCCTGATAAGAAATTTACAAAATTGGAAGCACTTGTTCTTGATATTGCACTTGTCCTTCACATGGAGCATGGCGGTGGAAATAACTCTACCTTCACCACACGAGTTGTCACTTCATCCGGCTCAGATACCTACTCTGTAATGGCGGCTGCACTTTGTTCTCTAAAAGGTCCAAAGCATGGCGGTGCCAACATCAAAGTTCAGCAGATGATGAAAGATCTGAAAAAACATGTAAAAGATACTTCCGATGTGGATGAAATCGTATTCTATTTAAACCAGCTCTTAAACAAAGAAGCCTTTGATAAGAAGGGTCTGATCTATGGTATGGGACATGCTGTCTACTCTGTTTCTGACCCAAGAGCACAGATCTTTAAAGGCTTTGTCAAGGATCTTGCAGCAGAGAAAGGACTCATGGATGATTACCAGCTTTATTCCAATGTAGAGCAGCTTGCTGTTGATTTAATTTCAAAGCGCCGCACAATCTACAAAGGTGTATGCGCAAATGTGGACTTCTACAGCGGCTTTGTTTATAGTATGCTTGGCATCCCAGAGGAGCTGTTTACGCCGCTTTTTGCAATGGCACGTATTGTCGGCTGGAGTGCACACCGCATGGAAGAGCTGATCACTGGAGATAAGATCATACGTCCTGCTTACAAGCCACTTGGCACCCAAAAGGAATATGTTGATCTGCATAACAGACCATAATTTAATTTCTAAAAAAATTCACCGCCCATAGAATTAACTATGGGCGGTTTTTGTTACAGTTCACGGATAAACTAATATTTACAGCAAAGCCCTAATGTGAATGGTTTTCACGAGGCAGACACTTGAAGCGGGTCTTTCAAAGTAATGTATAATTTCACATCTGTATTTTTTCAATAACTTCATCAAGCACATCAAAATAATGCTCGAATGTCTTTTTACAACACATCGGATCGTTGATGACTATTCCCTCTGCGCGAAGTCCTACAAGGCTAAAGCCCATTGCCATGCGGTGATCGTCGTAAGTCTGGATCAGTGCAGGCTTTGGCGTTCCTGGCCATATCGTGATACTATCTTCGCCTTCCTCGCAGCGAATACCCATGCGTGTTAGCTCTGTACATATTGCCGCAATTCGATTACTTTCCTGCAGGCGAATGTGCGCGATTCCACGTATGGTAGTCGGTGTATCAGCAAATGGTGCAATTGCCGCTAATGTAATAGCCTGATCCGAGCAGCTGTGCATATTTACATCCACACCTTTTAAGATACCGCTTGCTGGTTTGCTGACGCAAATTCCCTCTGGCGTATCTTCACAGCTGCATCCCATTTTTTCAAGAATATGGACAAATTCAACATCTCCCTGCAGTGATTCTTCATGCACACCAGAAACTGTAACTGATATGCCAAGAAGTGCTGCCATAGCATAGAAATAACATGCAGCAGATACATCTGGCTCTATATCATACTTCTTTGCCTGATAACCGCTCTGCTTAGCAATTTTGTACACACCATTCTCAGACTGTACCTTTATTCCAAACTGCTCCATCATACGCACCGTCATGTCGATATAAGCCATGCCATGTGTTCCCTCTACCCTAATTACAGACTCTCCTGCATATGCGCCAAGCGAGATAAGCAGTGCACTTAAAAACTGGCTGCTGTCGTTAATATTAACACTGACATCAACACACTTTTTCTCATTGCCGTCAGCATCGATAAGCAGCCCTGCACCTGTCACTTCAAACGGGAAATGACCATCCTGTCCCTCAAACAAAAATGATGCACCTATTCCTGTCAGCGTCTTTAAAAGCGGTCCCATAGGGCGCTTTCTCATCTGTGCAGATGCATCCATATAGTGAGTTCCCTCGGACAGCCCCAGAAATGCCGCCAAAAAGCGTGCTGCTGTTCCGGCACTTCCGACATATACAGCGGCATCTTTTGATGGTACCTGTCCTCCATGACCATTTACAGTAACATGACAGTTATCCTCTTCTACCTTTGTTTCTATTCCAAGCTTTTGCACACAGTCTAAAAAATGTCTCGAATCATCAGAAAAGAGCACGCCCGACAGCGCACTCTCTCCTTTTGCAAGCGCTGCTAAAAGCAGCGCCCTGTTTGTAATACTTTTTGATCCGGGCACATGAACTGTAATGCTTGTCTGTTTGATTTCGTTTACTTTTTTTACGCGATATTCTTCCATACAAAGCTGCCCTTCCTCTTTCTATTTTTAACAGTCCACGGACGCCATTCACAAAACCGCACATTCTGTGCGCCGCTACAAAGCGCGAACTGTTAAATTACATCTTTACAATTCTCTCAATTGCCTCTTTAGTATTCTCGGCACTTCCAAATGCAGTCAGACGGAAGTATCCCTCTCCGCTTGGTCCAAAGCCTGATCCTGGTGTACCTACGACATTGACAGTCTCAAGCAGGTAATCAAAGAACTGCCAGCTTGTCATGCCGTCTGGTGTCTTTAACCAGATATATGGTGCATTTACGCCTCCTGATACGCTGTAGCCTGCGCTCTTTAAACCTGTTAAGATCATTTTTGCGTTATTCATGTAATAATCAATCTGTGCCTTAAGCTCAGCCTGGCCCTGAGGAGTGTAAACTGCCTCTCCTGCTCGCTGAATAATATACGGAGCACCGTTGTACTTAGTTCCATGACGTCTTGCCCACAATGGATTAAGTGCAACACCATCACACATCAATTCCTTCGGGATTACAGTAAAGCCAAGACGCATTCCAGTAAATCCGGCATTCTTAGAAAAGCTTCTAAGCTCAATTGCACATGTTCTTGCGCCGTCACACTCATAGATGGAATGCGGAATATTTTCCTCTGAAATATAAGCCTCATATGCTGCATCGTAGATGATAACTGAGCCCTTCTCATTTGCATAGTCAACCCACTTCTGAAGCTCATCCTTTGTGATAACACTTCCTGTTGGGTTATTCGGATAGCAAAGATAAATCAAATCTGGTGTCTTTTCTGGCAGTGCCGGTGTGAAATTGTTTTCCTGTGTACACGGCATGTAAATAACATTGCTCCATGTCTCAGTCTTTGGATCGTAAACGCCAGTGCGTCCTGCCATAACATTACTGTCAACATATACAGGGTAAACAGGGTCACATACAGCAATAACACTGTCTGCCGCAAAGATTTCCTGAATATTTCCGCAGTCACACTTTGCACCATCAGAAACAAATACTTCGTCGATGTCTACATGGCAGCCTCTGTCCTTATATTCCTTTGCAATGGCGCTGCGAAGAAACTCATAGCCAAGATCTGGTGCATAGCCATGGAAAGTCTCTGCATGACCCATCTCCTCTACTGCCTTATGTGTAGCTTCGATAATGGATGGTGCAATCGGCTGTGTTACATCACCAATTCCTAAACGGATAATCTTCTTATCTGGATTTGCTGCACTGTAAGCAGCTACTTTCTTTCCAATTTTTGAAAACAGATAGCTTCCCGGAAGCTTCAGATAATTTTCATTTACTCTTGCCATTCTTCTCCTCTTTCCGCCATTTCGGCTTATACATTTTTCCCCAATATGGAAAGTACCATTTGGGCTGTCTCTATCATATTTACCCCGTTTGCCATACTGCTTTTTTGCAGATAACGATGTGCTTCTTCCTCTGTCATGCCCTTTTGCTTCATCAAAAGATCCTTCGCAAGCATAATCTGCTGCTTATCAAGCACATTGCGCTGTTTTGGCTGCTGACGTGCTTTTTTCTTTCGCAGTTCACTTTCCTCTACAGCCGCATCAACACTTGCAAGCAGCTCATGCACCTTAAGCGGCATAGCTACGCATCTAATCCTTTTATCATCTACCTCACTTGTAAACCGCCTTGAAGCAAGAAGCAGCATATCAAACTGTTCCGACAAATCCTCCCTAAGCTGACTATAGATCATATCGGTCAATCGGTATCCGCACACAACTACTCCATTATGCAGATCATCGGCATATTGAAGTGTCTGAGCACCCGAGGTACAGACAGCAACAACGGGGAATCCATTTTTCACTAAAATATTTCGGATACTTTTTGCATCCTCCGGCTTGGGAAATGCCACTATCACATTTGTCACTGAGATTCCCCCTTTTACACATAACAATTTCGTGCTGCAGTATCTGTTACATCAAAATATTTACACTTAATATTTATTTAAATACTGCCGGGTTTCCCAATCAGTTACATAAGCCTGATACTGACTTACCTCACGCCTTTTTGCGCGAACATATTTGCCGGAAATATATTCGCCAAGCGTCTTCATAACTAGAGGATCTTTTTCCATTTCCTCCACTGCCTCTGACAAACTCTTTGGCAGCCGCTTTAAATTAAGTTTCTCACACTCTTCTTCACTGAGACGATAAATATTTAATTCTGTTGCTGCCTGTGGCATTAAGCCCTTTTTAATTCCTTCAAGACCTGCTGCAATGATACCAGCAAATGCCAGATAGGAATTTACACAAGGATCAGGATTTCGAAGCTCAATATGCATATCCTTTGCAGATGTTCTTGGAACGCTGATTAATGGTGAACGATTGCCTGATGACCATACAATATAGGCCGGTGCTTCATTTCCAGGAACAATGCGCTTATAGGAATTTACAAGCGGATTTGTTACTGCTGTCAATCCTCTTACATGTGCCATGATACCTGCCATAAAATGATAGCCAAGCTCACTAAGTCCATATGAATCAGCTGGATCAGACAAGATATTATTGCCTTCTAAATCCATAAGCGTCATCTTAAGATGCATGCCACAGCCATCTGAGTCATTCATCGGCTTTGGCATAAATGTTGCATGCAGTCCATGACGGCTGGCAATAGTTTTGCATGTCATGCGAAATGTCACTATATTATCAGCTGCTGCAAGCGCATTCACTGGCTGCAAATCAATCTCATGCTGATAAGGGGAATGCTCATGATAAGAACTTCTGACATCAATTCCCATATCCTCAAGTGCAAGAATAATATCTCTTCTGACATTCTCACCTGTATCAAGAGGTGCAACATCAAAATAAGATCCATGTCCCTGCGTCTGCAGCATCACCTCTCCGTCTGTATCATATGGAAACAGACAAAATTCACACTCTGGGGCAATATAAGGATAAATTCCCATCTTGGCTGCCTCACGGACAACCCGTTTTAATATATAGCGGCTGTCCCCCTCAAATGGCGTTCCATCACACTTATGGATATCGCAGATCAGACGGGCAACCTTGCCTGTCTGAGGTCTCCATGGAAAGATCTCAAACGAATCTAAATCAGGATACAAATACATATCATCCTCTTCGATTCGCACAAATCCGTCAATGCCAGAGCCATCAAATGAACACTCATTATTAAGTGCCTGCTCTAGCTGTCCTGCTGTAACTGCAATATTCTTTACGGTTCCAAACACATCTGTAAACTGCAGACGTATAAATCCAACGTCCTCCTCATCTACCATGCGTAAAATATCTTCCTTTGAATATTTCGACATACTGATGTTTCCTTTCCAACTGATTACTCTGCTGTTTGGTGGCTAACTCATGTTTTAGTTTACTAACCCACCATTTTGACAGTGGGGGCAAACTCGTTGCCCCCGTTGGCATGATACTATAGTAGCACATCTTTGCTGTATCTTCTATATCTTTTTTTCACAATTGTTTCAATCCACAGTCGGTAATTTCACAGAGTCTGACATGTCAGCACAAAGCCGACTGTGGCTTGCCTCATGTCAGTGGGGGATACCGATTTCTCTCCGCCCACCACTGCCGTTAATTTTCCAATAGCAATTCATCTCGCCACCTATAGAGGTTGGAGAATCCTTGCTATTATTGTTAAATTAATATGCTTTGCCCCATACAACCATTTTCTTTGCTTTCTTTCCGCAGCATACACATACGTCTGAAAGCTCTTCCTGCTCAAACGGCATGCAGCGGCTTGTTGCTGACAGCTCTTCCTTTACCTTATCCTCGCATGCACGGTCACCGCACCACATAGCCTTTACAAAGCCTGGCTTATTTGCAAGAATATCCTTAAACTCTTCATAATTTGTTGCTGTATAGGTGTGAGCATCTCTATGTGCTCTTGCTCTCTCAAGCATTTCCTTTTGCATAGTCTCAAGAACCTCACCTACCTTCGCTGACAGTTCCTCAAAGCTTACGGTGATCTTCTCTCTTGTGTCACGGCGAACAATTACTGCCTGTCCTGCCTCGATATCCTTCGGACCTACCTCGATACGAACCGGAATACCACGCATCTCTGCCTCTGCAAACTTAAAGCCTGGTCCCTTATCAGAATCATCGATAGTTGTTCTGAAGTTCTTTGCTAACTCTTCCTTAAGTGCATATGCCTTATCCATAACACCTTCCTTATGAGCTGCAATCGGAATAACTGTTACCTGAGTCGGAGCAATTCTTGGCGGAAGAACAAGACCGCTGTCATCTCCGTGAACCATGATTAACGCACCGATGATACGTGTCGTCATACCCCATGAAGTCTGGTAAACATGCTTAACCTTATTATCCTTATCTGTAAAGGTTACATCAAATGCCTTTGCAAAGCCGTCTCCAAAGTTATGGCTTGTTCCAGACTGTAAAGCCTTTCCATCATGCATAAGAGCCTCGATGGTATAGGTAGATACTGCACCTGCAAACTTCTCTTTATCAGTCTTAACGCCCTTAAGAACAGGAATAGCCAGTATTTCCTCACAGAAATCAGCATAAACATTTAACATCTGGATTGTTCTTTCCTCAGCCTCCTCTGCAGTTGCATGAGCAGTATGACCTTCCTGCCATAAGAACTCTCTTGTTCTTAAGAACGGACGAGTCTCCTTCTCCCAACGTACAACTGAGCACCACTGATTATATACACGCGGCAGATCACGATAAGAATGAATGTCTCTTGAATAAAAATCGCAGAACAATGTCTCAGAGGTCGGACGTACACACATACGCTCTGGCAGCTCAGTCAGTCCACCGTGAGTAACCCAAGCTACCTCTGGTGCAAAGCCTTCTACATGATCCTTCTCCTTGTCAAGAAGACTCTCCGGAATAAACATTGGCATTGCCACGTTCTGTACACCAGTTGCCTTAAAACGTCTGTCAAGTTCATGCTGGATATTCTCCCAGATTGCATAACCATATGGCTTGATTGCCATAAATCCCTTTACGCTTGTGTAATCACACAGCTCAGCTTTCTTTACAACATCTGTATACCACTGTGCAAAATCTTCATTCATTGAAGTGATCGCTTCTACTAATTTCTTTTCCTTTGCCATGTTAACCTCCATATTTGATTCGGGTGGATTTTCTTCCTGACGTTCACGGGACACCCACTCGCAAAAAAAATCCCCTGTCAGCAATTTTTACTGACAAGGGACCAAATCATTCTTTGCTTCGGCGGTACCACCCTTATTAAAACCATGCGGTTTTCTCTTTTTTATGCCTGTAACGCTTGGCTGCGTCCAGTTTCCTGGAATGCTCCAAAGTAGGTTCGTTCCCGCGCATTTGTATGCTCTCACCAACCGCACACTCTCTGTGAAACCGCCTGAAAGTACTATTCTTCTTCATTGCACCATGCAGATTTATAATCTGAATGGTTCTATCTTACAAAACAAAATTTGATTTGTCAACCAATTTAGAGCTGAGAAACTACAAAAATATCATAAATTGCTTTGATTGCTGTCTCAAACTCGGAATTTTTTACACCAACGATGATGTTGATCTCGCTAGAACCCTGATCAATCATCTTTACATTTACCTTTGCATGAGCCAGTGCTGAGAAGATACGTCCTGCTGTTCCTCTTGCCTCTCTCATACCACGTCCTACAATTGCAATAAGCGCGATATCTGGTTCAAGGTCAAGCACATCCGGATGAACCAGATGCTTGATTTCTGTCAATACCTTCTGCTCTTTCTCCTCAAACTCACTCTGATGTACAATAACAGTCATGGTATCAACACCACTTGGCATATGCTCGAAGGAAATACCATACTTTTCAAAAGCTTCCAGTACCTTTCTTCCAAAGCCGATCTCTGCATTCATCATATCTTTCTCGATATTGATTGCCACAAAGTCCTTCTTTCCTGCAATACCAGTAATGGTATACTTCGGCACATGACATGTCTTTTCCACAATCATGGTTCCCTTGTCTTCCGGTGAATTTGTATTTTTGATATTGATCGGAATACCTGCCTGACGTACTGGGAAGATTGCATCCTCATGAAGAACGGAAGCTCCCATGTAAGAAAGCTCACGAAGCTCCTTATAAGTGATTGTTGTAATTGGCTCTGGATTTCTAATGATACGCGGATCTGCGATCATACATCCTGAAACATCAGTCCAGTTCTCATACAGATTAGCATTTACGGCTCTTGCGACGATAGAACCTGTAATATCAGAACCGCCTCTTGAGAATGTTCTAATGGTACCATCCTCCTCCGCGCCAAAAAATCCCGGAATTACAGCACGCTCTACTCTCTCAAGACGCTTAGACATGATCTTGTTTGTAACAGCTGCATTAAAAGAACCATCATGATTAAAACGAATCACCTCTGCTGCATCAACAAACTCATATCCAAGATAGTTTGCCATAATAATACCATTTAAGTACTCGCCACGGGAAGCTGCATATTCTTTTCCAGCTTTTGCTGCAAACTTTGACGCAATCTCCTCAAACTGCGTGTCAAGTGAAAGGGTTAGTCCAAGACCGTTAATGATCTCATTGTATCTTGCCTGAATTTTAGCAAGCTTATCAGAAAAATCTTCGTCCTGCTCTGCAGCTGCATAACATGTATAGAGCATATCGGTTACTTTAGTGTCACCAGAAAAACGCTTTCCCGGTGCAGATGGAACCACATAACGTCTGTCGCTGTCGCTGCAAATGATGTCTTTTACCTTTGTGAACTGTTCTGCGCTGGCCAGAGAGCTTCCGCCAAACTTTACAACCTTCTTCATAATCGTATCTCCTCAACAATTAGTCTGACCGCAGTTATGTCTGATCACCTTCCAGTAACTGCTGTTATATTGGTATCATCATTCCAGGAAAATGTCAAGTATTTTCCTGTTATCGGATGTCGAAATGACAATTGTGCTGCACATAAAGCAATTGCACCGCGCGGTCCATACACCTTTGCACCGCCATAACGCACATCTGCTGCAATAGGCATTCCCGCATGTGAAAGCTGAGCACGAATCTGGTGATGACGTCCAGTCTCAAGCACAATTGACAAAAAATGCCACCCACCTTCAGGTGAAGGACTGCTTGCATATGGCAATAATATCTCACCTGATTTTAATTCTTCTCCTGCAATCTCTTTCCATGTTAAGACGGCTTTTTTTGCCAATGGATCTGCCTTACTTGATACTGATGTTGTACCTGTTCGCTTATCTGCCGTCAAATAATCCTCCAGCCTGCCCTCACATGCTGGTACGATTCCACTTACGACAGCCTCATATTTTTTTGAAAAATTTTCTGTCTGCAGCTGTGCACTTAAATCTGCTGCAGCCTTTTTTGTCTTTGCGTAGACCATCACACCGGCTACAGGACGATCTAATCTGTGTACGACAGCCAGATATGGGTTATCTATCTTTGTTTTTGAGGACAAATAACCGCGAAGAAGACTTTCTTGATCCATTGCAAAGCTTTTTCCACGCTGTGATTCCATGCCAAAAGGCTTTTTTACTACGAGAAGGTGTTCATCCTCGTACAGAATGAACACCTTCTGATTGCTGTATCCTGCCATCTTATGCAAGATACTTCTTCAGCTCTTCTGCCTTATCAGTCTTCTCCCACGGAAGATCAATATCAGTTCTGCCGAAGTGGCCATATGCTGCTGTCTGAGCGTAGATCGGACGTCTCAGATCAAGCATCTTGATGATTCCAGCCGGACGAAGATCAAAGTTTTCACGGATAATCTCAACAAGCTTTGAATCCTCTACTGCACCTGTTCCAAATGTATTTACCATGATAGATGTCGGATGTGCAACACCGATTGCATAGGAAACCTGGATCTCACAACGCTGTGCAAGACCTGCTGCTACGATATTCTTTGCAACATAACGTGCTGCGTATGATGCTGAACGGTCTACCTTTGTGCAGTCCTTTCCTGAGAAAGCACCGCCGCCGTGTCTTGCCATACCACCATATGTATCAACGATCAGCTTTCTTCCTGTCAGACCGCTGTCACCCTGTGGTCCGCCGATAACAAAACGTCCAGTTGGATTTACGAAAAACTTGGTTTTCTCGTCTACTAACTCTGCCGGAATTACCTCGTCAAATACATACTTTTTGATATCCTCATGGATCTGCTCCTGTGTTACATCTGGATCATGCTGAGTAGAAAGAACAACAGCATCAAGACGTACCGGCTTATCATTCTCATCATACTCAACAGTAACCTGAGTCTTGCCGTCTGGTCTTAAATAAGACAATGTTCCATTCTTACGAACCTCAGTCAGTCTGCGTGCCAGCTTATGTGCCAGAGAAATCGGATACGGCATAAGCTCTGGTGTTTCGTTGCTTGCATAACCAAACATCATACCCTGGTCACCAGCTCCTGTATCCAAATCGTCCTTATCCTCACCAGTTTTTGCCTCAAGAGACTTATCAACACCCATTGCGATATCAGTAGACTGCTCGTCAAGAACTGTCATAACTGCACAGCTGTCTGCGCTAAAGCCATATTCAGCATCGGTATAACCAATCTTTCTGATAGTATCTCTTGCTACCTTCTGGATATCAACATATGCATTTGTGGTGATCTCACCCATAATCATAACAAGACCAGTTGTAGTACATGTTTCGCATGCAACACGGCTCATTGGATCCTGCTCAAGCATTGCGTCTAATACTGCATCAGAGATCTGATCGCAGACCTTGTCTGGATGTCCTTCTGTTACAGATTCAGATGTAAATAAATAATGTGCCATAAATTTTCCTCTCTTTCGTATCTTATATATACGCAATTCACGGATGCACATTCGCAAAACTAACGTGACGTGTGAATTGCTTGCGCTAAAAAAGTCCGCCCTTAAGGGGCGGACCGACAACATTCTATTTATCCGTTCACCTCTTATTGTTCGACTGCAGACAATGCCTGCTCGCTCAGGTTGGCACCTTCCTTTTGTAAGGGGTTGCCGTGACTTCACTGATCCTATGTATCTCCATCACTCTGAATAAGGGGGTATTCTTTTTTGCAAATGGGATTATAACCCTGTTTGCACTAAAATGCAAGTGTTTTTTTTATTTTTCTTTGTTTTTTATAAATCAATGATTACCAATTAGTTGTGCCGTTTTTCAGGCGGAAACGCTGGATATCCTTCTCTGTCTCCACTTCCTCGATGATACCGCCAAGGCTGGTGAGCTTTTCTGCAAAATCTTCATAGCCTCTTTTAATGTATACGATATCCTCAAGCACACTTACGCCCTGTGCTGCCAAGCCTGCAATAACAAGCGCTGCACCGGCACGAAGATCCGGCACTGTAACTGATGTACCTGAAAACTGCTCGATTCCATTTATGATTGCGATGTTGCTCTCCACCTGAATGCTTGCGCCCATGCGAATAAGCTCATCAACATAGCGGAAACGATTATCAAAAATACTCTCGGTCACAACACTAGTACCGCGGGCAAGTGCAAGTACAACTGACATCTGCGGCTGCATATCTGTCGGAAAACCTGGATATGGCAGTGTATTTACTGATGTTGCATGAAGTCTCTCTTTACAGACAACACGCACAGCATCATCAAACTCAGAAACCTCACATCCAATCTCACGAAGCTTAGAGCTTAAGCAGTCTAAATGCTTTGGAATAACATTTTTAACAGTGATATCGCCTCTTGTAGCTGCTGCAGCCATCATAAATGTTCCTGCCTCGATCTGATCAGGAATAACGCTGTACTCAGCTCCATGAAGCTTCTTCACACCCTCAATACGGATCACATCAGTACCGGCACCCTTAATATTAGCCCCCATACTGTTTAACATATTCGCAACATCTACAATATGAGGTTCCTTTGCAACATTTTCAAGAACTGTACGTCCCTCTGCCAACGTAGCAGCCAGCATAACGTTAATCGTCGCACCTACTGATACCTTATCGAAATAAATACGCGCACCAACCAACTTTTTCGCGTCAACAATAATCATACCATTGCTGATCTTTCCAGTTGCGCCAAGAGCACGAAATCCCTTTAAATGCTGATCAATCGGACGGCTTCCGATGTTGCATCCACCTGGAAGGGCAACCTCTGCATGGTGATACTTTCCTAAAAGCGCACCAAGAAGGTAATATGATGCTCTCATCTTCTTTACATAGCTGTTGTCTACAACACAGCTTCCGATTGTTTTTCCATTTAATCTGACGGTATGGCGTTCATCGCGTACCACTGCCGCACCTGTCTCACTGATTGCCTCCAGAAGGATATTTACATCCTTTACATCCGGAAGGTTTGTAACTGTTACAAACTCATCTGCCATGATCGCTGCAGCCAGTATGCCAAGCGCTGCATTTTTGGCACCGCCAATAACAACGTCGCCAACCAACGGATTCCCGCCTTTTATTACATATTGTTCCATATATTCCTATCTCCCGTTCCAATCAATAATCGGTATGTTTGGAGTCTGACAGGCTGAAAATACCGGCATGGAGCTAAAACCTCATGACAGACATTAAATTAATATTGTCTGTTCTGCCACTTGGTTTTATTGGCAATTCAGCTTATCTTTGTCTTTGATTTTTAGTTACATTTATTTTAAGCAATAAGCGTTTCGTGCATTATGACGAATTAAACCTGATTATGACTTGCCTATTTTATCAAGTCTGTTTCATTATAACATACTTTTCGCCTTTGTAAACCTCTTCTAAATAACTTTATGACTTTTATTGCAAAAGGGACATATTCATGTAACAATTTTGTAATATTTTTCTAAAACATGCGTTTGGAATTAGTAACTGACAGCTATTGTCACTCGAACCTTCTTTCGTCAGCGTTTCTTTTTTTCCTTTTTGTCTTTCTTCACACTGTAGCCAAAGGTTCCAAGGATATTGTCAAACGTCTGATACTCTCCATGTGAATATGCGACAAGATGTGCTTTATTTAAATCAAGCTTTCCCTTTTCGTCAAGCAGTGACTCATCAACCTGCACAGCCGTTACCTTTGCCAAAAACATATCATGGCTGCCAAGCTCAAGCACCTGCGTCACCTTGCACTCAATATTAACAGGACTTTCTTTTATAAGAGGAACATTCACTGTAGAAGCCTTTTCTCTTGTCAAACCTGTTGCCTCAAACTTGTCCAGATCACGGCCAGAGCGCACACCGCAAAAATCTGCTGCCCTGCAAATTTCCTTTGACACGAGATTTATTACAAATTCCTTGTTTTCCTTTAGCATATGATGTGAATAACGCTCTTTTCTAACGGAAATATAAGTCATTGCCGGATCTGAACACACTGTTCCTGTCCATGCAATCGTAATTAAATTATCCTTTCCTTCACTGTCTGCAACACTTACAAGAACGGCAGGTACCGGATAGAGCATATTTCCCGGTCTCCAAATCTGTTTGCTCATTGTTTTCTCACTTTCTTTTGTCTGTTTTCCTTAATAAAGTTTCGTATTTACTGCATCATCATCTGAATGCCTGTCATCAAAGCCGGTACAAGCTGCTTCTTTCTTGATACAACGCCTGGCAATTCAACCTTTCCATCTGTCAGCTGCTTTGTAAATGCATATTGAACGATCTTTTCACAATTTTTTCCATAGCAAAGAAGCGTTGTGCTTTCATCTATAATACTAGTCAGCATCATAAAGATCATATCCACCTTTTGCTGCTCTGCTGCCTTTTCAAGATAGGCTGGCATGCGTGTGCACAGTTCTGACAGCTCATCTGGATTCATTGAACTAATCTGAGCAACGCCAACCTCTAATGATTCCATTGTAAAGCGCTTGTAATCCTGGAAGAAAATCTGCTCCTCTGTCTTATTCTTTAAATTGCTTCCGGCTGCAAACATTTCCTTTGCAAAGCTTTCCAGATCAATTTTTGCAATCATTCCTAGCTTCTCTGCTACCATGCGGTCAATTGCTGTACATGTCGGAGAACGAAACAGCAGAGTATCAGAAATGATGGCACCGCAAAGAAGTCCTGCGATTTCTCTTGTGAGTTCAACACCCTGCTCCTGATACATCTGGTAAATAATCGTTGCAGTGCAGCCAAGAGGCTGATTTCTGAAATATACTGGTGTCATTGTCTCAATCGTACCAAGACGATGATGGTCAATGATCTCTAGAATCTGTGCATCCTGAATACCTCGCACAGCCTGACCGCTCTCATTGTGATCTACAAGAATTACCTGCTTTTTCTTGGCACCGAGAAGATTTCTTCGGGAAATGGTACCTAGATACTGTCCCTGGCTGTTGATGATTGGGAAATCACGGTGACGAACAGATGCCATAGTATCACGAATATCGTCTATAAATTCATCTTCCTCGAAGGTGATCAAATGATCGCGCTTCATAAAGTAACTGATTGGCATACTCTGATTTATAAAACGTGCTGCTGTAAAGGTATCAAACGGTGTGCTTATAACTGTACAGCCTCGCTCCTGAGCAAGCTTTCTAATTGTTAAAGATACTGGTGCGCCCTCGCAGACAACGATGCAGTCTGCTTCCATCTCAATTGCACAAAGCTGTGACTCGTAGCGGTTTCCAAGAATAACTAAGTCGTGCTTACTGATATAGCTTTCCATCAAATCTGGATTTGCTGCTGCAACAAGAACCTTTCCCTTTGTGTAGTAGGCTTTCTCATCTCCAATAAGAAGCTTACCCTCAAGTGTATCTACGATATTGCAGTAGCGCGTATGTGCCGTTGATAAAATTTCACTGTCATATGCTTCCATAAAGGAGTCCGTAATATCACTTACTGTTAAAACACCCTCAAGGCGCTTTCTGTTTACAACTGGAACTGTTACAACACGCTCATCCTTCATGATGCGCCATGCTGTCTTTAATGAAATATTTCTCTGAACGCCAGGTGTTCTTCTAAAATCAATGTCTCTGACCTGTGTTCTCACATCCTCAACCAGCTCTGGCTCCTGTATGCCAAAATAGTCAAGCACATATTTTGTCTCCTCATTGACACGTCCTGCCCTGCAGGCAACATATTGCTTGCCATCATCCGACGTATTTTTTAAGTTGGCATACGAAATTGCTGAGCAAATTGAATCTGTATCTGGATTTCGGTGACCTACTACAAAAACCTTTGCCATTTCTTCTTTTTCTCCCATCATTTTGCCTCCATTGTTCACAATTTGTTTACATTATATTCATATTAGAGTCATATATAATTTTTATACTTTATACATAAAGAAAAAGAAATTTTCTTCTTTTCTTTATCCATTTTGCATATAGTGTTTTTCATAATCGCCCCGGTTATCTCCCTCAAGATACCGGGGCCTCCTCTTTGTCCGGTTTTCTTTTTTGTACATTTCGTCCAAATTCTATTTTGTCATCAAAGATCACCATTTTCTTTCATCTGTTCACATTTTACGTAAAAAGCAAAAAGGCTTCGCATATGCATGCAAAGCCCTTTTTTGTGATTATTTTTCTGCACTCTCGGACTCTGTCTCTTCGTTTTCTGTCTGGGTGAGTGTCTCCTTATTTGATGCTTCCTCAGAAGCTGCTGCTTCATCAGATGCACTTTCAGACTCAGAAGACTCAACAGATGAAGCCTCTTCGGACTCGTTTACTGTCTCGCTTTGTGTCTGATCTTCTGTATCTTCTTTCTGAATGCCTGACATATCAGAAAGAATAAAACTTGTGGAACCGTAAGTTGGAAGTGCCGCCTGCTTTGCCTGATACTTGTTGTAGATAGAAACGCCCATCGCACCTCCTACACATGCGATAAACACTACAACTGCGCCCCACATGGCTGCCATGGTCAGACGCTCCTTGCGTTTTTCCTTTTTGATATTCTCACGGCGGTTTTTCTTATAATTCTTATACTCGTCTACTTTTTTCTGACTCATCGTATACCACCTTTCCTTTGCAGACTTATCAGCCTTGCAAGAACTACCTAAAAGTTTATCATACCTTTACAAAAAAATCCAGTTGTTTTTTATTCTGGTTTACGCGGTCACACCCTGGATATGGTAGAAGTTTGCGTATACTCCGTTCTTTGCCATGAGCTCCTCGTGAGTTCCCTCTTCTGCTATGCCATCTTCTGTTAATACAAGGATGCGCTTTGCATTTCTGATTGTTGAGAGACGGTGTGCAATTACGAGTGTGGTACGATTTTTTGCCAGATGTTCAAGAGAATCCTGTACGATTTTCTCGCTTTCGTTATCGAGTGCTGATGTTGCCTCATCAAAGATCAAAATTGGCGGATTTTTCAAGAATACACGCGCCAGTGACAATCGCTGTTTTTGACCGCCTGAAAGCTTCACGCCTCGCTGTCCGATATCTGTATTATAACCGTCTGGAAGCTGCATAATAAATTCATGAGCATTGGCATTTTTCGCAGCTGCAATAATTTCTTCATCTGTTGCATCTGGCTTTCCATAACGGATATTATCTTTTACTGTACCTGCAAACAAATAGACATCCTGCTGTACAATTCCTATGTTTCTGCGAAGACTCTTTTGCGTCATCTTTCGAATATCCATGCCATCAATGTCAATTTCTCCTGATGTTACATCATAAAAACGCGGAATAAGGCTGCACATCGTTGTCTTTCCTGCGCCAGAAGAACCCACAAGTGCCACATATTCTCCTGCCTTAATATCAAGTGTCAGGTTTGACAATACATTTGTGTCAGTATCAACATAATGGAACATGACATTCTTAAAAGAGATATCTCCCTGAAGTGTTCCAACATCTACCGCATGCTTATCATCAACTATATCTGGCTCTACATTCATAATCTCAAGGAAACGCTCATATCCTGAAGCTCCATTTTGGAACTGCTCTGTAAAACTTACAAGGCGCTTGATCGGATCGGTAAAGTTATTGATATACAGCATAAAGGTTACGAGATCTGCAACTTCTAAAGTCTTATTTGTTAAAAATACAGCACCGGCTACTACTACTACTATGGTAACTAATGTTGTAAAAACACCCATACCAGAGTTATAAATACCCATTATTTTATATGCTGACTTTTTACTCTCCAAAAAGGCATTATTTCCGCTCTGGAACTTACCCATCTCGGCATCTTCATTTCCGAAGCTTTTGACAACACGCACACCTGAAAGGCTGTCCTCAAGCTGTGCATTAATATCTGCAATGCGGTCACGATTTCTCTTGAATGCTCTTTTTAATTTTCCATTATATACATATGCAAAAACAAGCATAAACGGAAGGCTCGCTGCCGCGCAGAGTGCCAAACCAGTATGAATGTTTAATAAAATCACCATGGTTCCAATGAATTTGATAAGTGAAATCACTACATCCTCTGGTCCATGATGAAACAGCTCACTAATATCAAACAAATCGTTTGTCACTCTTGACATCAATTGTCCAACCTTCTGATTATCAAAAAAGCTAAATGACAATTTCTGATAGTGGTCAAAGATTTCTGTTCTCATATCTGTTTCCATCTTTGCGCCCATGTTATGGCCTACTGTTGCAATAAAATAGTTACAGACAAATTCGACTGCAACTAAAGCAATCATAACGACTGCCAGCACAGCAATATCCTTCATCGCCTTGTCTGGCTCTTCGTAGATAACTGTGCCCGTGATATAGCGCACTACCATCGGGATAATAAGCGTTACAGCTGCTCCCAAAATAGCAAAAAACATATCTGCTGCAAAGCTGCCCAGATATGGCTTATAGTAGCGCGCAAATTTTTTCCATTTGTTCTCTTTCATGTTTTTCTCTTTCAATTCTCCTCAAACTTTTGGATAGCCATGAGGAGAAAAAAAGATTCATCCCCATGGCTTTTTAATTGCTGTTTATTTCAAAACCATTCTCGCAGCACCATAAATTCCGGCATCATTTCCAAGCTTTGCCAAAACAACCTTTGCTTTGTTGTCTCCTATGATTTTTGCAAACTTGTGATAATACTTTGTTATCACATCAATAAGTACCTGACCTGCTTTTGACACGCCGCCGCCGATAACGAATACATCTGGGTCAACTGTCAGTGCCACATTTGCTACAACTAGTCCAAGATACTTTCCAAGCACTTCAACTGCCTCAACTGCCAGATGATCTCCTGCCTTTGCAGCATCAAACACATCCTTTGCCGTAACTGTTTCTAGTGCACGAAGAGAAGATTCCTCATTGCTTGCAGCAAGAAGCTTCTTTGCGATACGTACAACGCCTGTTGCAGATGCATACTGCTCAAGACATCCATGATTTCCGCAATTACAGGTAGCTTCCTCATCTGGATTTACCGTAATATGACCAAGCTCTCCGCCAACTCCTCTGTGGCTCGGTGCGATCTCTCCATTTATGATGATACCGCCGCCAACGCCAGTTCCAAGTGTCAGCAGAACAACATCAAGATAGCCTTCACCGCCGCCCTTCCACATCTCGCCAAGAGCTGCAACATTGGCATCATTTCCTGCCTTTACAGGAATTGATAATAACTCTGACAACTCATTTGCCGGATTCTTATCCTTCCAGCCTAAGTTTACACAGATGGATACATATCCAGTATCAAGTGTCGGTCCTGGAACACCAATTCCTGCTCCGGCAACATCATCCTTTGCGATATTCTTTTCAGCTAACTTTGCTTCTACAGATGCTGCTACATCGTTAAGAATATAAGCGCCTCCATCTTCTTTTCTTGTTGGGATTTCCCACTTATCAAGAAGCTCTCCCTCAGTGGTAAAAAGTCCCATCTTTACGGTTGTTCCGCCTACATCAATTCCAAAACAATATTTTTTCATTTTTATCCTCCATCTTGTTTCTTTTTCGCCACAGGAAATTGTTTCACTGCTGCTGGTGTTTGTTAAAAGTATATCATAGTAATTTTTTCTTTTCAATGGATTATTTACTTATATTACCAGTTGCATTTTTCCTTGACCTTAGCTATAATAGCGACAGTTAATAAATTTGACCTCATCAAAGAAAGGACACGTACATGCACAGCAGACTTGCCAGAGACCGTTACTTCAATGATTTCTTTCGCTATATCAGCAATTCAGGACAGTTTTCTAAGACAAGACAATTTATCCAGCACGGTGATACTAGCGTTTACAGTCACTGCGTTGCCGTTGCCTATGTAAGTTTATGGTTTTCGTATCGTCTTCATATTTCTGTTTCTAAGCAAAGCCTGCTTATGGGCGCTTTTTTACATGACTACTTTCTTTATGACTGGCATGAGAATGATCCAAGCCATCGTCTGCATGGTTTTACTCATCCAAAGCGTGCTCTAATCAATGCCACTGCTGACTGGAATTTAAGTGACCGCACTCAAAATATCATTCTGCGCCATATGTTTCCGCTGACACCTGTTCCGCCGGCATGCCGTGAAGCATGGCTTGTATGTCTGGCTGATAAGGTCTGTGCTCTTGCTGAAACATTTCATATGACTGAACAATTTTTTGCAAGCATTAAGTATCCATATGACATAAAAAATCCCAGACCGTGGTAAAACACGGCTGGGATTTTCTTATTTTATTAACAAAGCGTCTGCTTTCTGATAAATCCAACGCCAATCGGATATGGACCTGTATGAACTGAAATCGTCGCACCAATCTGAAACAGTGGGCATTCCGCCTCTGTTATTATGCCTCCAAGCTCTGACAAAATCTGCTTTTGAAATGCAACAGCTTCTTCACGGTCATAACCAAAGCCAATACAGAGCTGCCACTTTTTCATGTCAATCTTTCGCTCTTCTATATACTGCTTTAAAAGCTCAATTACCTTAGCCATGGAAGCCTTTCTGCTTCTGCTAATGCCAGAGTTATAAATCTCGCCATCCTTCAATGTAATTAACGGCTTAATTCCAAGCACTGATGCCGCTAATCCAGAAAGCTTTCCAATACGTCCGCCATGCTTTAAATAGTCAATGCTTCCAATTGTAAAGAAGATTCTTCCGCTCTCACGCATATCAAGAAGCTCCTTTACACAAGCCTCCATCGGCACGCCTGCATTGCACATTTTTGCGGCTTCTAGTACAAACATTCCCTGCAAAACAGTATTGACCATCGAATCAATTACTTCGATTTTAGCATCTGGATATGTTTCAAGAAGAATATTTTTTGCGTTTGTTGCTGACTGTACAGAACCGCTGAACTTCGACGTGATGCAGATACAAACGATTCCCTTTCCCTGCTTGATAATCGGCTCAAAAACTTCCATGTAATCCTGCACAGATGGAAGAGATGACTTTGGAAATACACCTTTATTATCTACCATTTCCTGATAGAAATCGCGTACGCCAATATCCACGCCTTCCTTCATATAATTTTTCTCATCAAATGATACATAAAACGGTACAACCGTGATATTTTCTTTGGCAGCCAGATCCTTTGGCAGATCACAGGAGCCATCACTGATAATGCAATACTCTGACATAAAACTGCACCTTTCTATTTTTTCACAAGCTCTCGCTTAGTTTTTATCTTCCTTGAATCATGGTATCACTAATTTTTTATTGTGTCAATAATAAAACGAGATCTGGTTTTGAAAACTACTTTAATTAATTTTATACAAATAGCTTCTTCCACATTTTCCGCTTCGCTCTACCAGTCCTAACTGCCAGAGGATAAGAAGTACTGTTCCTGCCAACTTTCGTGGTATTTTCACTAATTTTGCCAGATCTTCACTTGTGAAGGTTTCTTCTAGCTCTAATGGCAGAAACTGCAGATAATCTTTTGGGCTGTCTAGAATTACTTCGTCTTCTAGGCGAAGCGGCAGTCTGTCATAACGCTTCGAGCCTCGCTTTTTATCTCTGCTCCAGCCATTTAATAAGCGATACTCTTCCATATCCATTAAAACAAGGCGCACATGAAAATTCGGATCTTGTAAAAAGTCGCGAATTGTGTAAAGCTCTTTAAAGGCAAGATAGGGATTTCCTTTTTTCGGTGATTTTCGTTTCTGCGTTATTTCACCTGTTTCTTCATTGATCCAGCAAACCCACTTATCATAAGGAATCGGATATACTACTGTTACAGGATAGAGCGGCAAAAATTTTTCAAGCTTTGGTTTCAGGCGATATAATGCACGTGTCTGAATCTCTATCACTTCACTTCCCGTAAAAATGTCAGCAACACTTTTTTCAAGAATAATTTCATGGTGTGACTGATCCTGTTCATAATAATATTTTAAAACTGCATGAACTGTCTTTTCTGAGAGTGTTCCTATTCCATCCCTCACATGATCCTTTCCCACAACCTGTTCTAATGCATACGCAAAGCGTTCCCGCTGATTCTTCGTTGTACGTATCATTTCTGGCTGTATATTATTTGCCATCTTTAGTTTCTCTTTTCTTTACATTTTATCTTGATTTTTTTAATCTTTCGTGTATAATATGTGTATACTGATATATAGTTTTAAAAACTACATGCAGTAATATTCATATAAAACTATTAAGAACTATTTTATCAGGAAAGGCAGGTATGATTATGAATACATCTACAGCATATTACAGCGGCGCTGAATCTATTTCAAATAAAAAACTTGCAAACAATCAGGCCAGGCGCCATACCCTATATATTAAAGACCCAGCAAGTGCAATAACACATTTTATCGGCGCTATTTTTTCACTCGGTGCATCTTCACCGCTTTTAATAAAAGCTGCCCAGACTCATCAGCCTGTAAATATCATTGCAATGATCATTTATTCAATCAGTCTTGTTGCTCTTTATTCTGCAAGTACAGCTTACCACACTATTCCAGCAGGACACCCATATGAAGAAACGCTCAAAAAGCTTGACCATATGATGATTTTTGTGCTGATTGCCGGAAGCTACACACCAGTATGCCTCTTAGCAATTCCTGGCATGACAGGCTATATTCTGTTGGCAGTCGTGTGGATTATTGCACTTCTTGGCATGGGCTTTAAATATTTCTGGGTTTACTGTCCAAAGTGGATCTCTTCTGTTTTGTATATTGCACTTGGCTGGGCATGTGTCTTTGCATTTCCTCAGCTTCTAAACACACTAAGCACTGGATGCTTCTTATGGCTTCTTGCCGGCGGTCTTATTTACACTGCTGGCGGTGTCATCTATGCGCTGAAGCTGTCTGCTTTTGAAAATCGCCACATCAATTTTGGATGTCATGAGATTTTTCATCTGTTTGTAATGGCTGGCAGCTTTTGCCATTATATCGTAATGTATGTATACCTGCTCAAAATCGAGTAGGAGGGGATTTGTTAAATCCCCGACCTCTCACACCACCGTGCGTACCGTTCGGTACACGGCGGTTC
>CAKQXY010000020.1 GCA_934292725.1 uncultured Lachnospiraceae bacterium | reverse complement strand
CAGCGGCAGAGACTACCACTACAACAGCGGCAGAGACTACCACCACAACAGTGGCAGAAACTACAACCACAACAGCGGCAGAGACTACTACCACACAGGAAGTTACAACTCCATCAAACAACTCAACACCGCTTCGTGATTCAATTGTTAATTATGCATTAGGCTGGGTAGGTCAGTGCAATTATGTATACGGCGGCACCGATCTTTCTATTGGCGGTTCCGTAGACTGCTCTGGCTTTACTATGCAGGTATACAGCAGAGTGGCAGGCGTAAGTCTTCCGCATCACTCCATGTCCCAGATGAATTGTGGTTCTGCTATCACTTACGATCAGCTTAGACCAGGTGATCTTGTATTTTATAATAATCCTAACCATGTGGCAATTTACATCGGTAACGGTGCAATTGTTCATGCAGGTTCACCAGAGACTGGAATTAATGTAACATCTGTATTCTTTAAGACACCGATAGGATATCGTACATATCTGCCGTAAAGAATAGTAAAATAAGGCGACACTCGAAAGGGTGTCGTTTTTATTTACCGCAGATATAGAATATCCTTGCACTTTTTTATTTTTGTGCTATCATAATGTAATGACTAATTGTCTGTCATTATTCGAACATGAAAGGTGAAGGGTATGAAAATAATAATTGCGGGCGTCGGAAAGGTTGGATCAACGCTGACTAGACAGCTGAGCGCCTCAGGTTATGATATTACGTTGATTGATGTAAAGCAGCAGGTATTGGAAGCAAACGTAGAAAAATATGATGTAATGGCCGTTTTGGGAAATTGCGCTACGATGGAGACATTGCTTCAGGCTGGTGTAAACGATGCAGATCTTTTAATTGCAACGACTGGTGCAGATGAGTTAAATCTTCTGTGCAGCATGACTGCTCATGGAATCAATCCAAATATCCATACAATTGCAAGAATTTGTAATCCGGATTATACAGATCAGGTTTACAAAATGCAGAAAACATTTGCACTGTCATTGACAGTGAATCCAGAAAAGCAGGCTGCAATTGAGATTGAACGACTGCTTAAATTTCCAGGTTTCTTAAAGAGAGACAGTTTTGCAAAGGGAAGAGTAGAGATCGTAGAGCTTCGTGTTGATGAAAGAAGCCGCTTGTGTAATGTTGCTCTTAGCGAAATGAATCGTGTAATTAAGTGCCGTGTTCTTGTATGTGCTGTGCTTCGAAGAGGTGATGTTGTAGCACCGGATGGAAGCTTTGTACTTAGAGAGGGCGACAGAATATTTGTTACGGCATCAACAGAAAGCTTGGCGACACTTCTTGATAACCTTGGAATTATCACAAAAAAGGTAAATCATGTTATGATCTGCGGCGGCGGACGTGTAAGCTATTATCTGGCTCAGCAGCTTGAAAAAGATGGCATTACAGTACGTTTGATCGAGAAGGATCCAAAGCATTGTGAAGAACTGGCGGCACTTCTTCCTAAAACAGAGATTATCAATGATGATGCGAGCAACACATTTGTGCTGAAGCGTGAAAATCTTGAAAGCTGTGACGCACTTGTCACGGCAACTGGTATGGACGAGTTAAATATGATTATTTCTCTGTATGGAACTAAGCATGGTGTATCTCAGGTCATCACAAAGCTTGGTCATATGGAAAATGGCAGCATGATTGATCAGCTTCCGATTGGAAGTACTATTTGGCCAAAGGATCTTTGCTGTAACGGTATTGTGCGTTATATACGTGCAATGCACAATCAGACAGGAGCAGCCGTATCAGTTCATTCCATAGCAGATGGAAAGGCAGAGGCAATTGAGTTTCATGTTGAAGAGAAAAAGCCGTATTGTGACAAGCCGTTAAAGAACATGAAAGTGAAGCAAAATATTCTTGTAGCCTGTATTACACACGGCGGCGTTACAGAGCTTCCGGGAGGAGATTCTGTCATTCGAGAGGGTGATACAGTTGTTGTTGTCACAACAAGAAATGATATTATCTATAAGCTTGACGATATTTTTGAAGCATAACAAATACAGTTTCTGCAAAAAGGAGTTTTTTAATTATGAACTATAAAATGATGGGACGGCTGATTGCGCAGATTCTGTTGGCTGAGGCAGCATTTATGGTGCCGGCACTGATTATAAGTCTGGCTGGTCAGGATAGTCAGGCAATTTTAGGATTTGCTTTAAGTATCCTTGTGATTTTAGCAGTGGCAGGTGTGCTTATGTTTTTTGCAAGAAAAGCCAAAAAAGGCTTTTATGCAAGAGAAGGTATGGTTTGTGTCGGACTTGCGTGGATTGTGATGAGTCTTTTGGGCTGTCTTCCATTTTGGATTTCACGTGAAATTCCGTCTTATCTTGATGGACTATTTGAGATCGTATCTGGTTTTACGACAACAGGTGCATCTATTTTATCGAATGTAGAAGGTCTTTCAAATGGAATGCTGTACTGGAGAAGCTTTAGCCACTGGGTTGGCGGCATGGGTGTTCTTGTATTTTTGCTTGCAGTTGTTCCTGTAAGCGGCCGAAATGATGGTTTTACAATGCATCTGCTTCGCGCAGAGAGCCCGGGACCAAATGTTGCAAAGCTTGTTCCAAGAATCAGAAGCACGGCAGGAATTTTATATATTTTGTACATTGTATTGACGGTAGTAGATTTTCTGTTTTTGCTTGCTGGAAAAATGCCTGTGTTAGAGGCTGTATGTACAGCATTTGGAACAGCCGGAACTGGTGGATTTGGTGTAAAAAATGATAGTATGGCAAGCTACAGTCCATATATTCAAAATGTATGTACAGTGTTTATGCTACTGTTTGGTGTAAATTTTAGCTGCTACTATCTTTTAATCATGAAGCAGATAAAGAGTGTATATGAGGATGAAGAACTTCGTCTTTATGTTGGAATGGTACTAGGCAGTGTGCTTTTGATTGTGATTAATCTGAGAGGCTTTTATGGAACGCTTGAAGAAACAGTACGCCATGCATTTTTCCAGGTGGCCAGTATTGTGACGACTACAGGTTTTGCTACCACAGACTTTGATCTGTGGCCAGGTTTTTCAAAGTCAATTCTATTATGTCTGATGGTAGTGGGTGCCTGCGCTGGAAGTACAGGCGGTGGTTTTAAGTGCGGAAGACTGCTTCTTGTCTTTAAGAGTCTTAGAAGAAACATTCAGAAAATGCTTCGCCCACAGCGAATCCAGGCAGTGCGCAGCAACAAGCAGGTCGTATCAGAGAAGGTGCTTGAAAATACAAACGCCTATCTTGCTGCATATGTACTTATTATTATGTTTAGTCTGCTAGTTATTTCAATAGATGGTTTTTCTGTTGGAACTAATTTTTCAGCTGTACTTGCCTGCTTTAATAATATCGGACCAGGTCTTGAATTAGTAGGTCCGACATGTAACTTCTCAATCTATAGTCCGCTTGCAAAAATTGTACTAATTTTTGATATGTTGGCTGGACGATTGGAAATTTTCCCAATTTTGATTCTTCTCTCACGCGATACGTGGAGACGCTGATAAATATTAGTGACGAGAAATATAAAAAAGTGCCGTGGACATCCATGGCACTTTTTTTGATACGCATTAAAGCAATGTAATATTATGTTTTTTTGCTTCCTTTCTGATATCAGCCGGCCAGATAGAGGACTGAACCTCACCGATGTGGGCACGGCGAAGGAAGAACATACAGATACGAGACTGACCAATACCGCCGCCAATAGTGTAAGGAAGTTCTTTATTTAGTATTGCCTTTTGGAAAGCAAGGTTGGCACGCTCTGGGCAGCCAGCCTTCTCAAGCTGAGTGCGAAGAGAGTTTTCATCAACACGAATACCCATGGAGGAAAGCTCAAGAGCAATGTCAAGAACTGGATAGTAGACAAGAATATCGGCATTAAGTGCCCAGTCATCATAATCTGGTGCACGTCCGTCATGCGGCTCTCCATTTCCAAGCTTATCACCGATCTGCATCAGGCAGACAGCCTTTTTTTCTTTAGTGATCAGATATTCACGCTCCTTTGGAGTCTTGTCCGGGTACATGTCAAGAAGTTCCTGAGAAGTAATAAAGAAAATTTCCTTAGGAAGAATTTCCTCTATGTAATCATACTGAATTGCCATGTACATTTCTGTCTTTCTAAGTGTCTTGTATACATCACGGACAACGGACTTTAAAGTGTCGAGTGTGCGGTCTTCTTTTGAGATGATTTTTTCCCAGTCCCACTGGTCAACAAAGATGGAGTGGATGTTGTCTGTAGTCTCATCACGGCGAATTGCGTTCATATCGGTGTAAAGACCTTCACCGTTTGAGAAGCCATATTCCTTTAAAGCATAGCGCTTCCACTTCGCGAGAGAGTGTACAACCTCAGCGTTAAAACCGCTTTGCTCCTTAATATCAAATGATACAGGGCGCTCAACACCATTTAAGTTGTCGTTTAAGCCGGAAGCCGGATCAACAAACAGCGGTGCTGATACGCGAAGCAGATTTAGCTGCTTTGCGAGCAGATCCTGAAAGAAATCTTTGACTGTTTTGATGGCAATCTGTGTATCATGCAGATTTAAAGCTGGTTCATAGCCCTCTGGGATAATTAAGTGTTCCATAATTCCTCCAAGTAGATTTATTTAAACGGACATCAGATAATAGCTGCAGCCGTCTAGAAGTATGTTAAGATAGTGTGATGCTTTTGTCAACGGGTCTGTCCATTTCCAGTGATAACATATTTGTAAGCTGTCAGCTCACGAAGCCCCATTGGACCGCGCGCGTGAAGCTTCTGTGTTGAAATTCCCATTTCACAGCCAAGACCAAACTCACCTCCGTCAGTAAAGCGAGTTGAGGCATTGACATAGACAGCAGCACTGTCTACAAGAGTTGTAAATAGAGCAGCAGTCTGTTCATTCTGTGTGATGATTGATTCGCTGTGATGAGTAGAGTGGGAAGCAATATGTGCAATTGCTTCGTTAACATCACTTACGATATGCACAGCGAGAATATAGTCGAGAAATTCCGTATCAAAATCATTCTCATCTGCAGGAGTACCGTCAATAATGGAAAGAGCTTCTTTGTCAAGGCGAAGCTTAGCAGGATGCTCGCGAGATGGGTCACACAAGCTTTTTTGCAGCATAGGAAGAAATTTCTTTGTTACATCGCGGTGCACAAGACAAACCTCGGCAGCATTGCACACAGAAGGTCGGCTCATTTTTGCATTTTCAACTATTCGCAGTGCCATTGAAAGGTCGGCATCCTTATCTACATAGATATGACAGATTCCAGTGCCTGTCTGAATACAAGGAACAAGCGCCTGCTCTACGCATGCCTTTATAAGTCCTGCACCACCGCGCGGAATCAAAAGATCAATAAAAACAACGGCACGCATTAAATCAAGTGCACTTTTTCGGCTTGTATCCTCAATCAGGTTTATGACCTGTTCATTTATGCCACAGCTATGAAGCCCTTTTTTTAGTGCTGTGACAATTGAAAATGCACTGTGAAAGGCTTCCTTTCCTGTGCGAAGTACACAGACATTTCCAGATTTTAAAGCTAGAGCAGCAGCATCTGAGGTGACATTTGGGCGGCTTTCGTAAATAATAGCGATAACGCCCATTGGTACAGAGACTTTTTGAATATGAAGTCCGTTTGGGCGTGTTTCATCAGAAAGAATGCGGCCAACAGGATCAGGCAGTGCAGCGACAGCACGGATGCCGTCTGCCATAGCGCGTATGCGTGATTCATCAAGCCTTAGTCGGTCAAGCATGACAGAAGATATAGTGTCCTTTGCAGCGTCCATATCTTTTTTATTTTCACAAAGAATAGAAGAAGTGTCAGCAATTAGTGCATCTGCCATAGCAAGAAGCGCTTTATTTTTTTCTTCACTTTTCAAAACCGCCAGAGAAGAAACAGCTGCCTTTGCTTCCTGTAAAATACACTTTGTTTCTTTCATAATGCGTTTAGTCCTTTCTTTTAAATCTTTTTTTTCTGTGCAAGAAAACGTGTTCCTGCTTGTTTTCCATCTGCGATATCATATAAGATAACAGGGTCAGCTCCGTTTGCAATAACCATATCAATGCCATTTTCTGTTGCAATCTGTGCAGCCTGAATTTTTGTAGTCATGCCGCCAGTTCCAAGATTTGTGCCAGCACCAGAGGTCATAGCTTTAATTTCAGGTGTGATTTCAAAAACAGTAGGAATAAGTGTTGCAGAAGGATCCTTTCTTGGATCAGCCGTAAACAGGCCGTCAATATCAGAAAGAAGCACGAGTAAATCAGCGTGAACAGTGCTTGCTACAATTGCGCTGAGCGTATCGTTGTCGCCAATCACAATCTCAGCAGTAGAGATTGTATCATTTTCATTGATAATTGGAATTGCACCAAGAGAAAGCAGACGCTCCATTGTATTTTCCACATTTTGGCGTCTGTCATCGTGCTCAATATCTTCACTAGTTAAAAGGATTTGGGCAACTGTGTGATTATATTCACCAAAAAGCTTATCATATGTATACATCAGCTCACACTGACCTACAGCTGCGGCAGCCTGCTTTGTTGGCATATCAGACGGTCGCTCTTTTAATGAAAGCTTGCCGGCACCCATACCGATGGCACCAGATGAGACCATGACAATTTCATGTCCGGCATTTTTTAAATCACTGATTACCTTGCAGAGCACCTCTGTACGTCTTATATTGAGTCGTCCAGTGTGATGAGCAAGAGTGGAAGTACCAATTTTTATGACAATACGCATAGTGAAAACCATACCTTTCTGCTTTTGAAGTTGATTGTAATGTAACTATTTAGAACTTCATAGTTAAATTTTACTTCAGTATAGCACAGTTGAAAAGGATATGTCATTAAAAATTTGCTGTTCAATCAAAAAAAATTGTGATATAATAGAAAAGATGGCGGGAAATCCCGACTGGAATAAAAAAGACAGGTGGATATTTTACTATGGAAGGCTTTTTATCTGTAAAAGAAGCAACGAAAAGCTATGCACAGGGATGCAAAGCGAAGGCAGCTACACCGATTGGCAAGCTGTTTGGAAAAGCAATGTTAGCTGGAATGATGATTGGAATGGGTGCAGCAGCGAGCAGCGTGGCAGCACATTCTGTGGCAAATGTAGGACTTGCAAGACTTACGGCGGCAGTCGTATTCCCAGTAGGTTTGATGATGGTAATTCTGCTGGGGGCAGAGCTGTTTACTGGTGACTGCTTAATGGCACTTGGTGTTGCTGAAAAACATATTTCTGTGGCAGACTGCATTCGTGTTTTAGTACTTGTATTTCTTGGAAATTTTGCAGGAGCGCTGATTTTTACAGCACTAGTTTACTGCAGCGGTCAGCTTGATTATTCAGCTGGCGGACTTGGTGCTTATACAATTAAGGTGGCATATGGAAAAGCAACACTGCCATTTGGCAGGGCATTTACATCTGGCATTCTCTGTAATATTTTAGTTTGTGCAGCTGTTTTGATGGCAATCTGCGCAAAAGATATCAGCGGAAAGCTGCTTGTATCTTTCTTTGTAATCATGCTGTTTGTAACAGCAGGCTTTGAGCACTGCGTTGCTAATATGTATTACATAACAGCAGGTCTGTTTTGCAAGATGAATCCAGACTACGTAAATAAAGCAATGGAACTGTATGGCTACACAGAAGCACAGTTGTCACAGTTAAGCTGGGGAAGCTTTCTGATAAAAAATCTTATTCCGGTTACACTTGGAAATATAGTTGGCGGAATTTGCTGTATCGGACTTCCGCTTTTATATTTAAACCGCGAAAAAAATTAAAACAAGTAATATTAAGAGCCACGCGAAACTTCCGCGTGACTCTTTTTTTAAAATTAGAATTTATTGTATTTGGTGCAGCTGTGCCATATTTTGGAGAATTGCAAGAAGACGCTTTTGCGTGCGCGGTGTCTGCTCTAAAATCAAGTTATAGCATTCATTTGCAGCAGTCTCCTGCGAAGCCATTCCAGGTGTAATATATTCAACAAAGCGCTCAATCGGTACATTAAGTGCGTAAGAGACACTTTCAAGTGTTGCCAGCGTCGCATTTCGCTCACCGCGCTCAAGCTGACCGATATAGGTAAGATGAAGTCCAGAGCGTTTGGCAAGATCTTTACGGCTCATGTGCTTTGATGTTCGAATGGCATAAATTCGTTTTCCAACAGCTTCGGCAATATCAGACATAGTCAATCTCCTTGTTTTTAATTTTTCTTTTATGAATTTTACGAACCATTTGAGTTTAAGCACCATCAGCGCTCAAGGTTGATAATCTGCTTTAGCAGTGCATAAATAAGCTCATGTGATTGCGGTGGGAGCGTACAGATGATACTTCTGCAGTCAGCAGGAATATTGGTTTTTGCCGTTTCTGTGACAATATCACTGTTGCCAACCAAGTCGGTTAAAGAAAGTTCAAGTGCACATGCAATCTTTTCAAGTGTATATAACGATGCATTCTTTACACCGCGCTCAAGCTGACCAATATATGCAGGATGAAGTCCGCAGCATTCAGCAAGCTCTTCAAGTGTCAAATCTTTTGCTTTTCTTGCTTTTCGGATCCTTTTTCCAACAATTAACGTAAATTCAGACATATCAGTTTTCTCTTCCTTTTTCTTCATTCATGTAAATACTACAAAAATAAATCTGTAAAAATATGAGTTTACAGATTTAAGATATCAAGATTGTTAATTTATATACTATAAATTGCAAAGAACACGGTAAAGAAACCGATAGTATCAATTAGCGAAAAATAGATACTATAAATTCTAAAAATTATTTGACACGTGATACGATACATTAAGTATTTGTTACGTGAATTGTAAGAAATCTTTAAAACATAATAAAAGAGAAAAATGGTATGATAAGTTAAAGAACAGGATAACTGATATATTGTTTTTGTTTTAGACAGGAGGCGGAGAATATTGAGAAGAAAAAAAGAACCGCATGAAAATAAAAGAAGAGGTCTTAGCCTAAAGCCGCTTATTATAGGAATGTCTGCCTGTGTGGTACTGCTTGGAGGCGTGCTGTTATGGGCAGTGTTAGGAAGTGTTCGACTAGAGCCAGAGAGCGGACATGGATTAGGTATTGTGGATGCTGTTAATACTATGGGACTTCAAAAAAAGACACAGGAATTGGCAGCAAAGCCATCGGCAGCATCATCGGAAAGTCAGACACTTACAGCGAATGAAACGGATGCTGAAGAAATTAAGGAAGCAGAAGATCAAAAAGCTGAACAGACACTTGAAGAAGAATCAACAAAAGCTTTAGCTTATCAGCAGATTAACGAGGCTACTATGGCAAACTCAAAATCAGGTGTCGCAGATGTGACACAGCTTACAGATGTCTCAGCAGATGATGTACGTCTTTGGATTGAAGCATATACGTATGGAAACTGGCCGTACCTAGAGGGAGAGCCAGTGACGAAAGAGGCACAGGATGAGATTCTTGCAAGAAGAAATATAGAAGGCATCTCAGATTCTATTACACTTAAGTATGGTGTTATCACACAAAATGCCGCAGTTAGAGCTTTTCCAACGTGGAAAAAAGCATCCACTTCATTAGATGCACATTCATTTGATTATTTTCAGGAAAGTATGCTTATGACAGGTGAAGCAGTCGTAACAGTTCATCAGACTGCAGACAAAGTCTGGAGTTTTGTGCAGGCACAAAATTATAGAGGCTGGGTAGAAACAGATAAAATCGCAAGCTGCACACTTGACGAATTAAAGAAATGGCAGGATACGAAACGAGCCGTTGTGACAGATGCCAGACTGACACTCGCAGGTACCAATGTAACGCTTCGCATGGGAACAGCACTTCCGGCAAAGGAAGAATCAGAAGGCATACTTATGGTATCTATCCCACAGAAAGATGACAAAGGCCAGCTGATGATAACAAACGTTGAGACTGCTCAGGATGGCATTCATTTTGGCTATCTTGATATGACTCAGGAAAATATTCTTGATCAAGCTAAAAAGTTAGTTGGAATGGCTTATGGCTGGGGAGATTCCAATGGAGATATGGATTGTTCTTCAACGATGAATGCCATTTACAGATGTTTTGGAATCGTTTTGCCGCGAAATACAGGCAGCATGGCACAGACAGGAACACAAATTGTATCACTTGAAGGCATGACACAGGAAGAAAAGCTGGAAAAAATCCAGTCTATGAATCCGGGAACGCTGCTTGTAATGAAAAACCATGTGGTCATGTATATCGGACAGGAAAATGGAGAAGATTTGATTCTTCATAACTTTACAACATGTATGGCCGATGATGGTGTCAGCACAAAAGAGGTCTATCAATGTCAGATTACACAGCTAAATCTTGTAACAGCAGCGGGCACACAATATCTTGATGCCTATGCGACAGCAATTTGTTTTCCTGAGGATTGATTTATTCACGCATTTTTGTGAGAACAACGCCATACTTGACCCACTTTTTTACTTCGTCTTCATTATAGGGATCAATATAGAATGATTCGCCATATCCGTTGATTGGCTGAAGAATACGAGGAACCTGCTGAATAAAACGGCGCAGGTAGACACGGCCATTTTCAGTGTTTAAAAAGATGGTAGTATCACCATCGCGAGGAGGACGGCGTGAGATGAGCAGAATATCTCCCATATGATAAACGGGAGTTAAATGATTTGAAGTGACTTCAATGCCGGCATTGATTTGAGAACCATAGCGTTTTCGATATGGTGCAATATTTACTTTACGGACGTTTGCAGAATCCCATATCATGCCATCTTCGCAATTGCCTGTTGGAATAAAAACAGTCAGGTAGTCGTCAGCATTTTCTTCTTTTGGCGCTGAAAATGAAAGCTCAAAATCCATTATGCCCTCTATGAAGGAACATTGAGTATCAGACAGCTTCATAAACTTTGAAATCGCATTTAGCTTAGGCGAATCCAAATCGAAAAATTCAAATAGCAGCTTGCCGGTCAGTTCATACAGGCGCTGAGCCAGAAAAAGGTTCGGGCGTCTATACTGACCGGCAATTAGTTTTTTATAATTGGACACAGACATATCAAGTTTCTGAGCCATCTGCGCCTGTGTCAGATTTAGCCTGACACGTTCTTTTTCAATGTTATCAATGAAATTTAATAGAATTTTTTGCTGTGTCATAAAATTGTATAGTCTCTTTCGTATAGTTTTCGGTACTTTGTACATGTGTAGAAACGACTAAAAGTGTAATCTTAGCTACCATACTACAAATTACATGTGATACGATAGTTTCATTCCAAGACGTTGTATCTTTTAGTCTTCATGGTAATAGAATACTTCAAATGGGAAAAAATGACAATAGCAAAATGGGAGGAATTGTAAAATGATTGACAAACAGCTAAAGGCAATGATGGACAAAAAGGGATTGACACTAGAGAAACTGTCTATGCTGTCGAATGTCCCAATTGAGACGATTCGCAATATCATTTACAGGAGAGCGAGAAATCCAAGAGTAGACACACTTTTGGCACTTAGCCGTACACTAGATGTATCAATGGAAAGTCTTATGGGGGAAAGTCCGCGAGAGGAGGAAGAACAGCTTCTATTTGCGTATCGCGAAAGCGGAGAGCATGGAAAGAAATTTATACGTGCAATTGCAGAGATAGAAGCGCAGTGGCAGGCAGGAGTAGATGCAAACGAGGAACGTGAGATTCCATGTCTGATTCCGGCAGTGGAAACATCAGATGGAGCAGCTTTTTCAAGCTTTGACGTAGAACATGTAAAGACAGCCTGTGAAAACGTATATATGGCGCTGCGTCTTCCAAACGATCATTTTTCACCGAGGTATTGTAAAAATGATGTTTTATTGTTATCAGATAAATTTCCAAATGAGGGAGAAAATGCATTGTTTTTATATAATCATCGTCTGTACTTTCGCCAATTTCACATTTCAGAAAAAGGATATGCATTAAATACTATTAATGGAAGAGGGACTGCGCTTAGGTTTAGAAGAATGGACAGCTGCAGACTAATTGGAACATGTATGGCAGTACAGTAATGATTTTTGTACAAAATCGCGTACATAGCGAATAATCGCGTAATTGTGAGCAAAAACGGGTAGACAGTTTATAATCATACATGATACAATAGCCATCGTGTGCGCTGTAAAGACAAAAAAACACACAAAATGAGGGGGATAGTTTCATGGAAGATCTGAAACCGATGCTGTTTACCTGTCTGAAAAAATATTCGAAGGAACAGTTCATCAAAGATCTGATTGCCGGAATCATTGTGGCAATCATTGCGCTGCCGCTGTCAATTGCGTTGGCGCTTGCATCTGGCGTAGGCCCAGAGCGCGGAATTTATACGGCAGTTATAGCTGGATTTGTGATTTCCTTTTTGGGAGGAAGTCAGGTACAAATTGCAGGACCGACAGCTGCATTTGCAACTATTGTTGCAGGAATCGTAGCAGATCAGGGAATGGATGGCTTAGCTGTGGCAACCATTCTGGCAGGAATCATTTTAATTTTAATGGGATTTTGCCGTCTTGGTTCACTGATTAAGTTTATTCCTTATACGATTACGACTGGTTTCACGGCAGGTATTGCTGTGACAATTGCAATTGGACAGCTTAAGGATTTTTGTGGTGTTACAATTCCGGCAGGAATGCCTACAATTGAGACAATGGAAAAGCTGGAAGGCTTTTTGGCAGGAATAGGCACACTAAACTGGCATGCTGTTTTTGTGGGAGCAGTATGTCTGGCAATTCTTATTTTTATGCCAAAGGTAAAGGTGCTTGCGAAGATTCCGCCGTCATTAGCAGCTGTTGCAGTTGGTATTTTAATGGTAAAGCTGATGCCGATTCAGGTAAATACAATTGGCGATCTGTATACAATAAGCAGCAGCCTTCCGTCATTCCATTTGCCAAAGCTTAGCCTTGAGGTGATTCAGAAGGCACTTCCAAATGCATTCACAATTGCAATTTTGGCAGCAATCGAGTCCCTTCTTTCATGTGTGGTGGCAGACGGCATGATTAATGGAAATCATCGTTCCAACATGGAGCTTGCTGCACAGGGAGCAGGAAATGTTGCATCCGCGCTGTTTGGAGGAATCCCGGCAACAGGTGCGATTGCACGTACTGCAGCAAACATTAAAAATGGAGGCCGCACACCTGTAGCTGGAATGGTACACGCTGTTGTGTTATTTTTAGTGCTTCTTGTGCTGATGCCATATGCAGGCTGGATTCCGATGCCGACGATTGCTGCAATTTTATTTATTGTTGCTTATAACATGTGTCAGTGGCGTCCATTTGTGCGTCTTGTAAAGACGGCACCAAAAAGTGATATTGCAGTGCTTGTCATTACCTTTATGCTGACAGTTGTATTTGATCTTGTTGTTGCGATTGAAGTCGGCATGGTACTGGCTTGCCTTTTATTTATGAAGCGCATGAGTGATGAGACTGGTGTGCGTAACTGGAGTCATACGGATGAGATTTCCGATGAGGTTCGCGATGCAGAGCGTGCGCGTATGCGCGATATTCCATCATCAATCAGTGTATGCGAGATTACAGGTCCATTGTTTTTTGGTGCTGCAGATCAGATTGGTCTGATTTCAGTAACAGAAAAGACAAAATGCCTGATTCTTAGAATGAGAGGTGTTCCGGCACTTGACAGTACAGCAATGAACTCATTAACGTCTCTTTATGAGAAATGCAGAAAAAAGAAGATAACGCTCATTCTTTCACATGTAAACGATCAGCCAATGCGTGTTATTAGAAAGGCTGGCTTTGACACATTAATAGGAAAAGAAAATTTCAGCCCGAATATTGATGCAGCAATTGAAAAGGCAGAAAAGATTACGTCAAATAGATAAGTGTTTTGATGTGAGTTGTTTGTCTGCAAGTTGTACCGCTTCGGCAAAGGCCTGTATGCGATAAGGATCTTTGCCGGGGCGGTCTTTTTCTATAAACTCCACACCAGATGATACGTCCACACCATCAGGATGTAAAAAACAAATCGCATTTGAAACATTTTCAGGCATCAGTCCGCCCGCCAGCATGAAGAGCTTGTTTGAACGAGGAAGATCCTTAAGCAAAGTCCAGTCAAAAGTTTTGCCGCTTCCAGGTTTAGCGGCATCAAATACAAAGCCGGCGACAGACGGACACGACTGCCAACAGTTATAGCTGTCAATATCAGAGACATTAAATGCTTTTAATATAGGAAGAGAAAGCTTATTTGTATATTCGCAGATTGATTTGGCTGTTTTTATATCAAGATCAGCAGGATCACCGTGGATTTGAATAAGGTCAAAGCCAGCCTCTGCAATCTGGCTTATTTGTGCAAGCGTTGGCGAGACAGTCACGGCGACTGTTTTTATTTCAGGCAGAAGTGCTGCCTTTATTTTTTTTGCCTGATCAAGTGAGATATTTCTCTTGCTTTTAGGAAAAAATACGACCATTCCTGCAAAATCTGCATGAATTTGATTGAGATAATCAGCCTCTTTTTCTTCTGTCAGTCCGCAAATCTTGATTTTAGTAGCCTGTTTTTTCATCGTTATAATCCAGATCCTTTCCTTTTTTTGTTTATCATAGTGGAAAATAAAGAGGACAGCAAGTACTTTTGGTATAGTTTATATCAATATCAAACCATTGAGAAAATCTTCTTTTCATGAAGTAAAATCCATGCTATACTTACGATAAATGAGCTCGACAAACAAGCTGTAGTGGGGAGTGAACAGAGCATCATTAGCAAACAGACATCTGCAGCATAACAGCGATGCGACAGAACACACCATATAGAGGAAAGAGGAATTAAGAAATAATGAAAGTAAATGAAATATTGTCAAATGGAAAAATCACACTGTCTTTTGAGGTATTTCCGCCAAAGACAGATGCACAGTTTGAGTCAGTTCGTCAGGCAACGATTGATGTTGCCGCATTAAAACCAAGCTACATGAGCGTTACATATGGAGCAGGCGGAAATACAAGAAAGAATACTGTTGCAATTGCAAAAGGAATTCAGGATACAACTGGCGTAACAACGATTGCACATTTAACATGTGTAGGCGCAACAAAGGAAAATATTCATAACACATTAGATGAGATGAAGGCAGCAGGAATTGAAAATGTGCTGGCTCTGCGCGGTGATCGTCCTAGAGATTTTGAGGGAGATCCATTTGTTGATTTTCATTATGCGTCAGAACTTGTATCTGAAATCAAATCCTATGGCGATTTTTGTGTAGGCGGAGCCTGTTATCCAGAGGGACATGTTGAGGCATCAAATAAGAATGAGGACATCATCAACCTTAAGAAGAAGGTAGATGCAGGATGTGAGTTTTTGACAACGCAGATGTTTTTTGACAACAATATTTTCTTTAACTTCTTATATCGTGTCAGAGAACAGGGCATAAGTGTTCCAGTGATCCCGGGTATTATGCCAATCACGCGAGCAAAGCAGGTGGAAACTGCGCGTGATCTTTCCGGATGCAGTATGCCGCAGCGTTTTTTAAATCTGGTTGACCGCTTTGGTTTTAATCCGAAGGCGATGGAGCAGGCAGGTATAGCCTATGCAACTGATCAGATCATTGACTTGATTGCAAACGGAATCAACCACATTCACGTATATTCTATGAATAAGCCGCAGATTGCAGAGGCTATTCAGAAGAATCTTTCGGAGATTTTAAAATGATTGATATAAATCAGATGAGAGAACGAGAGATTATCCGTTATCTCGGCTACAAAAAGATACAGCCGGACGAACAGGTTATGATGTTAATTCATCAGTGCATGGAAGATGTTGCGCGGACAGCGCAGCCGCGCCATGTATATCGGCGTTTTGCACTCACACATCTGTCTGCAGGTCATATGCAGGCAGGTGGTGTGGAGCTTGTCAGCAACAGTCTGGAACGAAACTTAAAAGACTGCAGCGAGGTCATTTTCTTTGCGGCAACGCTTGGTCATGAAATAGATCGTTTGATGGAACGTTATCTGAGATTAAATATCACAAAGGCAGCAGTACTTCAGTCTACGGCGGCAGAGGCCATTGAGTGCTATTGCAATTTGTGTCAAAAGAATATTGAAAAAGAGGCTGCAAAAGACGGCCTTTTTGTGCGTCCAAGGTATAGTCCGGGCTACGGAGATTTGTCTTTGGATGTACAGTCATCATTTTTGACGGCACTTAATGCACAGAAAACAATAGGTCTATTTCTTTCGGGAGGCGGCGTAATGCAGCCTGAAAAATCTGTTACAGCTTTGATGGGCTTAAGCCATATCAGAACAGGATGCGTCACAGAAGGATGTGAGGCCTGCGGCAAAAAAGACTGCAGCTTTCGCCGTGATGCATAAGCAGCAAACAGAAACAACAGGGATAGTTAGAAAAAACTTGTGCTTTTGAAAGGACAGGAATTTATGAAGAAAAATATATTAAATGAACTGGGAAAGCGAATTGTCTTTTTTGATGGCGGCATGGGTACGCTTTTGCAGGAACGCGGGCTTGAAGCTGGTGAGCTGCCTGAAAACTGGAATCTGGAGCATCCTGATATTATAAGAGAATTGCACCGAGATTATCTAAACGCAGGAGCAGACATCATTTTGGCAAACACATTTGGTGCGAATGAGTTAAAGTTTCCGGACAATCTTGAAGAAATCGTAACAAAAGGTGTGCAGAATGCGAAAAAGGCAGTTGAGGAAACAGGTAAGGATGGCTACGTTGCACTAGATGTAGGTCCTACAGGAAAGCTTTTAAAGCCGCTTGGCACACTTGATTTTGAAGATGCCGTATCGATATTTGCAAGAACTATAAAGGCAGGAGCAGCTGCAGGAGCTGATCTTATTCTTATCGAGACGATGAGCGATACATATGAATTAAAGGCAGCGATGCTTGCAGCAAAGGAAAACAGTGATCTTCCTGTTATGGCAACTGTTATTTTTGGTGAAAATGGCAAGATGCTGACAGGAGCGACACCAGAGGCAGTCACAGCATTGCTTGAGGGTCTTGGTGCAGATGCATTTGGTATGAACTGCGGCCTTGGACCAAAGCAAATGAAGCCAATTTTCGAGCGCTTGGCAAAAAGTGCATCAATTCCATTAATTATAAATCCTAATGCCGGTCTTCCACGAAGTGAAAATGGAAAGACCGTATTTGACGTGGATCCGGCTGAGTTTGCCGAGGATATGAAGATATTTGCAGAGGAAGGCGCGTGGCTTATGGGCGGATGCTGCGGAACAACGCCGGCGCACATTAAGGCACTTGTGGAAGCTTGCAAAGATGCTAAGCCAAAGCCGCTTACCGATAAGAACCTGACACTTGTTTCATCATATTCTCATGCAGTTGAGCTTGGAAAGATGCCAATGCTAATCGGTGAGCGTATAAACCCTACCGGAAAGTCAAAGTTTAAGCAGGCACTTCGTGACCGCAACATGGAATATATTCTGGAGATGGGTGTAAAGCAGTCAGATGCAGGTGCACAGATTCTTGATGTTAATGTTGGACTGCCAGAGATCAATGAGCCGGAATTGATGAAGGAAACTGTTTATCAATTACAAAGCATTCTTGATGCACCGCTTCAGATTGATACCACAAATATGGAGGCAATGGAGCAGGCACTTCGTGTCTACAACGGAAAACCGATGATCAACTCCGTAAATGGAAAGCAGGAGATCATGAAGCAGGTGTTCCCACTGGCAAAAAAATATGGTGGTGTCGTAGTAGGATTAGCACTTGATGAGGACGGTATTCCTGATACTGTTGAGGGACGTCTGGCTATTGCAGAGAAGATTTATAAGACTGGTGAGAGCTATGGTATTGCAAGAAAGGATATCGTAATTGATGCGCTTACGATGACTATGAGTACTGACAGTAATTCTGCAAATGTTACACTTGAAACTGTGCGCCGCATAAAGGCACAGGGCGGACGTACTGTGCTTGGCGTGTCAAACATTTCCTTTGGACTGCCGCAGCGTGAGATCATCACATCAGCATTCTTTACAATGGCGATGCAGGCAGGTCTTTCAGCAGGAATAGTAAATCCAAATTCACAGGCTATGATGCAGGCATATGATACCTTCCGTGTACTCGGAGGCTATGATGCGCAGTGTATGTCATATGTTGAAAAGTATTCTGCTATGAAGGTTGTATCCACTACAGTAAAGGCAGGTGCAGCAACAGATAAATCTGAAAAGCAAGCCCCAGGAAGCACATCTGGCGGTATGGATTTAAAGACATGTATCATCAAAGGTCTTAAGGAACCAGCCTATAAGGTGACAAAGAAGATGCTTGAAGAAAAGGAGCCGCTTGAAATTATCAATACAGAGCTTGTGCCGGCACTTGATATTGTAGGAAAGGGCTTCGAGAAAGGAACCATGTTTTTGCCGCAGCTTTTGATGAGTGCCGAGGCCGCAAAGGCCGGTTTTGCTGCCGTAAAGGAATTTATGGAGGCAAAGGGCAGCGATCAGCAAAAGAAGGGCACTGTTGTAATTGCAACAGTTAAGGGAGATATCCACGATATCGGAAAGAATATTGTTAAAGTTCTTCTGGAAAACTATGGATATGATGTGATCGATCTTGGAAAAGATGTACCGCCTGAGACAGTAGCAGAAAAGGTAGTAGAGACACATGCACCGCTTCTTGGCTTAAGTGCGCTCATGACTACCACGGTTGTAAATATGGAAGAGACTATTCGCCAGGTAAGAAAAGCAGCACCATGGTGCAAGATTGTTGTCGGCGGTGCCGTATTGACAAAGGAGTACGCAGATATGATCGGCGCAGACTACTATGGCAAGGATGCGATGCAGACAGTATATTACGCAGAGAGTTTGCTAAATAATGGCGGCGCAAAATAAAGATAACGACGCCAAAATGAAAATATAGAGAAGGATATAGAGAAAGATAATATGAGTATTTTAAATGTAGAACACTTATCTCACGGATTCGGAGACAGAGCAATTTTTACAGATGTGTCATTTCGTTTATTAAAAGGAGAGCATATTGGCCTTGTTGGTGCAAATGGAGAGGGAAAATCAACATTCATGAGCATCATTACAAACAAATTGATGCCAGATGAGGGAAAAATTGAGTGGGCAAAAAATGTGCGTGTTGGCTATCTGGATCAGCACACTGTACTAGAACCAGGTCAGACAATACGTGATGTGCTTAAGAATGCATTCAGCTTTTTATTTGACATGGAAGCGCGCATGAATCAGATCTGTGAAGAGATGGCAGATGCTTCTGAGGATGATCTGATTGTAATGATGGAAGAGATGGGGACGATTCAGGATCTTCTGACGATGCACGATTTCTATATGATTGATGCAAAGGTAGAGGAGGTTGCAAGAGCCTTTGAGCTGGATGCACTTGGCTTAGAGCGCGATGTCACCGAGCTTTCCGGAGGTCAGAGAACAAGAGTCCTTCTCGCAAAGCTTCTTCTTGAAAAGCCGGATATCCTTCTTCTTGACGAGCCGACTAACTATTTGGATGAAAAGCACATCGAATGGCTGCGCCGTTATCTGCAGGAGTATGAGAATGCTTTTGTCCTAATTTCTCATGATATTCCGTTCTTGAATAGTGTTGTAAACTTAATATACAACATGGAAAACCAGAAGCTTGACCGCTATGTAGGAGATTACGACCACTTCAAGGAGGTTCATGCTGTACAGAAGGCACAGATAGAGGCAGCATACAACCGTCAGCAGCAGGAAATTGCTCAGTTAAAGGACTTCGTTGCCAGAAATAAGGCAAGAGTTGCAACAAGAAACATGGCAATGTCCCGTCAGAAAAAGCTTGACCGTATGGATGTGATCGAATTAGCAGCAGAAAAGCCAAAGCCAGAGTTTCGCTTTTTGTATGGACGTGCACCGGGCCGCTTCCTATTTACTACAGAGCAGCTTGAGATTGGATATGACAGACCGCTCACAAAGCCGCTTGACCTTGTTATGGAGCGTGGAAACCGCATAGTCATGGTAGGTGCAAACGGTATCGGAAAGACTACTCTTTTAAAGAGTCTTCTAGGATTAATCAAGCCATACAGCGGAACTGTTCATCAGGGCGATTATCTGGAAATTGGCTATTTTGAGCAGGAAACAAGCGGTGACAATGGCCGTACCTGCCTAGAGGAAATTTGGCAGGAGTTTCCGTCATGGAATCAGTATGAAGTGCGCAGCGCACTTGCAAAGTGCGGTCTGACAACAAAGCACATCGAGAGCCAGGTGCGTGTACTCTCCGGTGGTGAGCAGGCAAAGGTACGTCTGTGCAAGCTTATGAACCGCCAGAGTAATGTGTTAATCCTCGATGAGCCGACAAACCACCTAGATGCTGACGCAAAGGATTCTTTGCTTACAGCACTTAAAGAATACAAAGGAAGTATTCTGATGGTATGCCACGAGCGTGAGTTCTACGAGGCACTCGGAGCACAGATCTGGGACTGCAGCAGTTTTTGCAGATAATTAGTATTTTCCCAAAACTTAACGTTTCCTTAAGGCGAAGGGCGACCGGAATCATCCGGTTGCTTTTTTGCTTTAACTATGGTAAAATGAGTCCATTATTAGTACAACTGAGAGTGGGTCAAATGGCAATTTTGACCGAATCAGGATATCCAAACAAAAAGAAAGGCACGGTAATAGCATGAAGGTTGTAATACTGGCAGGAGGATTCGGTACCAGAATCAGCGAAGAGAGCGTAAACCGCCCAAAGCCGATGGTCGAGATTGGCGATCAGCCAATTTTGTGGCATATTATGAAGGAGTATTCGCAGTACGGATTCAACGATTTTATTATCTGCCTTGGTTATAAACAATATGTGATCAAGGAATATTTTGCAAATTATTTTCTTCATACATCTGATATTACGATTGATCTCGCACATAATTCTATGGAGCTTCACGATAATTATTCAGAGCCATGGAAGGTAACACTTATTGATACAGGATTAAATACAATGACAGGCGGCCGCGTAAAGCGTATCCGCAAATATGTCGGAGATGAGCCATTTTTATTGACGTATGGAGACGGTGTTTCAAACATTAATATTAAGGAACTGTGCGAGTTTCACCGCTCCCATGGAAAGCTTGCTACAATTTCCATGACAAATGTGGGACAGCGTTTTGGTGTAATCGATTATGATGATAAGGGACAGATTGCAGCATTCCGTGAGAAATCAGATAAGGATGGCAGTATGATCAACATTGGCTATATGGTTATGGAGCCAGGCGTGTTTGATTATATTGACGGAGATGATCAGCCATTGGAGAGAGAACCATTTGAACGTCTCGCAGCAGATGGTCAGATGATGGGTTATATTCACGAGGGCTTCTGGTCCTGTATGGATACACTTCGTGATAAGAATCGTCTGGAGGCACTGTGGGAGAGCGGCAAGGCGCCGTGGAAAACATGGAAGGACTAAACAATGCAGAAAACAGAAATGTCATTTTTTCGTGATAAGAGAATACTGATCACAGGTCATACCGGTTTTAAGGGTTCATGGCTTTCAAGAATTTTAATTGATGCAGGCGCAAAGGTAACAGGTGTTTCCTTAGCGCCTCCGACAAGTCCAAGCATTTTTTCAATTTGTCGTCTGGAAAATCAGATGGACAGTGTTATTGGCGATGTTAGAGATTTTGAATTATTAAAGGAAGTATTTGAGCGTGTGCAGCCACAGATTGTGATCCATCTGGCAGCACAGCCAATTGTGCGCGAATCTTACAAAAATCCGCGTGAGACATATGAGACAAATGTGATGGGTACAGTCAATATATTAGAGTGTGCACGTCAATTTTCATGTGTCCGTTCATTTTTAAATGTTACAACTGATAAAGTATATGAGAACAAAGAGTGGGAGTGGGGCTACCGTGAGGAGGATGTGCTGGACGGATTTGATCCATATTCAAACAGCAAATCCTGTTCGGAGCTGGTTACACACAGCTACATCCGCTCTTTTTTTGCGGATAGTGATACGGCAGTATCTACTGCAAGAGCAGGCAATGTTATAGGAGGCGGTGATTTTGCATCAGACCGTATTATACCGGACTGCTACAGAAGCGCAGTAATTAAGCAGCCTGTGACAGTAAGAAATCCATATTCAATTCGCCCGTATCAGCATGTGTTGGAGCCTTTGTTTTTATATCTTACAATTGTAAAGAAACAGTGGGAGGATCCATCCATTCGCGGCTATTATAATGTAGGACCAGATGACTGCGATTGTGTGGATACTGGTACATTAACTACGCTGTTTTGTAAGAGCTGGGGAAGAGGCATGCAGTGGGAAAATAAGAGCGACGGCGGTCCTCATGAGGCCGGCTTTTTGAAGCTGGACTGCTCAAGAGTAAAGCGTGTCTTTGGCTGGAAGCCGACATGGCATATTGAAAAGGCTGTAGCAAAGAGTGTAGAGTGGTATCAGCTTTACAATATGCTGATTACTCATATGGCAGAGCCAAAGGAGCTTGCAGATAAAATGAATGCCTGCATGAGAGAGCAGATAAGAAGCTTTTTAACAGATGGAGAGGAGCAGTAATAAATGTTTGAAAATATGAATGAACAACAGGCAAGAGAAGAAATTCTAAAACAAGTAGCTGCCTATTGCGATAAATATCATAATACAAAGAAGGAATTTAAGGAGGGAGACCGTATTCCATACGCGTCACGTGTTTATGACAGCGAGGAGATGGTAAATCTTGTGGACAGCTCACTGGAATTTTGGCTGACAGCAGGACGTTATACAGATGAGTTCGAGCGCGAGTTTTCAAAATATTTAGGTGTTCGCTTTTGCTCTCTTGTCAATTCAGGTTCATCAGCGAATTTGATCGCATTCATGGCGCTGACTTCTCCACTTTTGGGAGAGCGACAGGTAAAAAGAGGCGATGAGGTAATCACAGTTGCTGCAGGTTTTCCGACAACAGTAACACCAGTAATCCAGTATGGTGCAGTTCCAGTGTTTGTAGATGTGACAATTCCGCAGTACAATATTGATGTCACAAAGCTTGAAGAAGCATTGTCAGATAAGACAAAGGCCGTTATGATCGCACATACACTTGGCAACCCATTTGATTTGGAAGCAGTAAAGGCATTTTGTGACCGTCATAATTTATGGCTTGTTGAAGATAATTGTGATGCACTTGGTTCTGTCTATGAGATTGATGGAAAGGAAAAGCTGACAGGAACAATTGGTGATATAGGAACATCAAGCTTCTATCCGCCGCACCATATGACTATGGGTGAGGGTGGTGCTGTATATACAAACAATCCGCTGCTTCATCGAATTGTGCGTTCATTTAGAGACTGGGGACGTGATTGTATTTGTCCTCCGGGATGTGATAATTTCTGCGGTCATCGTTTTGATAAGCAATATGGTCAGCTTCCATTAGGATATGACCACAAATATGTGTACTCCCATTTTGGTTATAATTTAAAGGCAACCGATATGCAGGCAGCAGTAGGCTGTGCGCAGTTAAAGAAGTTCCCATCTTTTGTGGAGAAGAGACGTCATAACTTTGCTTATTTAAAAGAGCTTTTGTCTGACTGCGCAGATAAGCTGATTCTTCCTGAGGCAGCAGCGCATTCAAATCCGAGCTGGTTTGGTTTTTTAATGACATGTAAGGAAGGCGTGGATCGTACAAAGGTAGTGAACTATATTGAATCACACGGCGTTCAGACACGTATGCTGTTCTCAGGCAATCTGATAAAGCATCCTTGCTTTGATGATATTCGTGGAACAGAGGCATATCGTGTTGTCGGTGGTTTAGAGCAGACTGACCGTATTATGACATCTACATTCTGGGTTGGTGTTTATCCTGGTATGACAGATGAGAAGATTGAATATATGGCAAAGGTAATTCATGAAGCATTGGAGGGCTAAGTTATGAGAATGAAGGTATCCAACTATATTGCAAAACTGCTTGTTCAAAATGGAATTACAGATGTATTTATGATTACCGGAGGCGGTGCAATGCATCTTGATGATGGACTTGGTCATGAGCCAGGACTTCACTGTGTATATAATCACCATGAGCAGGCATGTGCCATTGCAGCAGAAAGCTATGCCAGAATCCATAACCGCATTGCAGCTGTCTGTGTCACAACAGGACCTGGCGGAACAAACGCAATCACAGGTGTAGTCGGAGGATGGCTTGACTCTATTCCGATGCTTGTTATTTCAGGTCAGGTACGCTATGACGTAACGGCAAGAAGCACAGGCCTTGGCATTCGTGCATTTGGTGATCAGGAATATGATATCTGCAAGAGCGTAGAGCCTATGACAAAATATTGTGAGATGGTGATTGATCCAAAGCGTATTCGCTATGCTGTTGAGAAAGCACTTTATCTTGCACAGACTGGAAGACCAGGTCCGTGTTGGCTTGATATTCCGTTAAATGTGCAGGGTGCAACAGTTGAGACAGATAAGCTTGAAGGATTTGATCCGGCGAAAGAAAATCTGACAGCGATTCCGTCTGTTACTAACGAGCAGGCAGACGCTATTATAGAGAAAATTCGTCAGGCAAAGCGCCCGGTTTTAAATGCCGGAAATGGAATACGTATTGCAGGAGCATTTGATGTATTTCGCCGTGTCGCAGATAAGCTTGGCATTCCAGTTGTGACTGGCTGGAACAGCATTGATTTGATGGAGGATGAGCATCCTCTTTATACAGGACGTGCTGGAAATATGGGTGACCGCGCTGGAAATTTTGCCGTACAAAACAGTGATTTGCTATTTTCAGTTGGAAGCCGATTAAGCATTCGTCAGGTTAATTACGATTGGCCGGCTTGGGCAAAGCATGCATTTGTCATTATGAATGATATTGATGCAGAGGAATTGAAAAAGCCGTCTCTTCATGTAGAAATGCCGGTGTGGGCTGATGCAAAGGATCTTCTTGAAAAGCTTGAGAGCCGCTTAAATGAAAAGCTTGCAGATGGTGAAGTATTATTTAAGGATGATGAGTGGAGACAGGTTTGTGAAAAATGGAAGAAAGATTATCCTGTTGTTCAGCCAAAGCATTATGAGCAGAAGAGTCCGGCAAATGTGTATGCATTTATTAAGGAAGAAAGCCGCCGCTTAAACGAGGGTCAGATTACAGTAGTAGGAAACGGTTCTGCCTGTGTTGTAGGCGGTCATGGCTATGTTATAAAGAAAGGTCAGCGTTTTATTTCAAATTCAGCTATTGCATCGATGGGTTACGATCTGCCGGCAGCAATAGGAGCTTGTGTCGCAAACGAGCGCTATTGCAAGGAGACAGGTGAGAAGGAGCAGGATATCATCTGCGTAACAGGAGACGGAAGTATTCAGATGAATCTTCAGGAACTGCAGACGATCATTCATCACCAGTATCCGATCAAGATTTTCCTGATCAATAATGGCGGATACCATTCAATTCGTCAGACACAGAACAACTATTTTGGAAAGCCGCTTATTGGTATAGGAAAAGACAGCGGCGATCTTAGCTTCCCAGATATGGCAAAATTAGCGCCGGCATATGGTTTTCCATTTATTCGCATTGACAGCAACGATGCTCTTGGTGAGGGAATCGAGAAGGCGCTGTCCATAAATGGACCTGTTATCTGCGAGGTAATGGTTGATATGGATCAGAAGTTTGAGCCAAAGGCAGCATCAAAGCCAATGCCAGATGGCAGCATGGTTTCTGCGCCGCTTGAAGATTTAGCGCCGTTTCTTCCAGAAGAAGAATTAAAGAGTATTATGCGCTGGTCGGAGGAGTAATATGCGTGTAATAGTGACAGGAGCGACAAGCTTCATAGGAAGCCATGCCGTACAGGCGCTTGTCAGCCAAGGCTTTGAAGTTTGCGCGCTTATTCGTCCCAATTCAGCAGGCAAAAAAAATTTAGAGCAGATGATAATTAAAAAAGAACTGCTTGAGATTACCGAGTGTGAGCTGAGTGGGCTGAAAGAATTGGCAGTGAATGCTGAAAAACTTAGCAAAATCGGACAAAAATGGTCTCATGATCTGGGGAGAGCCGATTATTGGCTGCATTTAGGCTGGGATGGTTCTGGAAGTGATAACAGAAAGCTAGCTGATATTCAGTCAATGAATGCCGTCTATGCGCTTGATGCGCTTGAGACGGCCGCCGCCGCCCACTGTAAGCGTTTTCTTTTTTGTGGTTCACAGGCAGAGTATGGCGTGCGAAATACGACAATGCGCGAGACAGATGAGCTTCATCCGCTTTCTGAGTATGGAAAGGCCAAGGCGAAGGTGGGAAGAGAGGCTGTTATGCGTGCAGAAGCGCTTGGCATAACTTATATTCACACACGCGTCTTTTCTGTTTATGGTCCTGGCGATCATCCATGGTCACTTGTGGAAAGCTGCATGCGCACTTTCAAAGAAGGCGGTATAATGGAGCTTGGTGCATGTACACAGCTGTGGAATTATCTTTATATTGATGATGCAGTTAATGCAATTGTGACGCTTTTGACTGGTGATGCACCGGCAGGTGTCTATAACGTGGCTGGTGAAGATACAAGGCCGCTTCGCGAATATATTGAGACGATACGAGCACTCTGCGGCGGACAAGGCACCTGCCAGTATGGTAAGCGGCCGCCAAACGCAGAAGGTGTGACATCACTTGAGCCAGACATCACAAAGTTAAAAGAAGCGACTGGATTTCATCAGGAGATTTCCTTCGAACAGGGAATTCAAATGATGCTTATGTGAGTAGACGTTACAAGAAGTTGCTTCGGCAGTGGCGGGCGGAGAAAAATCGGTATCCCTCACTGACATGAGGCAAGTCACAGTCGAACTATTTTCGACAAGTCAGACTCCGTGAAAATACCGACTGTGGGTTGAAACAGGAAAGGCATGTTAATTATGGGAAATTGCATTTCGTGCAAGGCATCTCTGGCAGGAACAGAGATCATTGCATTTGACAATATGCCGGCAGTGGCACAGCACATGCCGGATAAGGAACAGGTAAAAAACGACAGAGGAATCCATCTGTCGCTGTGCCAGTGTAAAAAATGTGGTCTGATTCAATTTGACTGCGAGCCAGTCGAATATTACCGCGATGTTATTCGTGCAGGCGGCTATTCCACCACAATGGTAGAGCTGCGCCGCCGTCAATATCAGGAATTTATTAAACGTTATGAGCTTGAGGGAAAGAAAATCATAGAGGCAGGATGCGGAAGAGGTGAGTTTCTTCGCGTATTAAAGGAATTTCCAGTTAAAGGATATGGTATTGAGCACGATCCTTCTTTGGCGGAGATTGCAAAGGAAAGTGGTCTTTTAGTTTCATGTGATTTTACAGAAACTATAAATCAAAAGCTTCCAAATGGACCGTTTGATGCGTTTTTGTCCTTTAATTTTTTAGAGCATCAGCCATCACCTGATGTGATGCTGACTTGTCTTTACAACAATTTGACAGATGATGGGGTGGGACTTATCACAGTTCCAAGCTTTGAGTATATTACAGATCACAATACCTATTATGAGCTTATTCACGATCATTTGGCATATTATACATTTGATTCTCTGACATATCTTTTGAATCAGAATGGCTTCATTGTAGAAAGCAAAGAAATGATCAACCGCGATACGCTTTCTGTGATGGTAAAAAAGACAAAGACGCCAATTTCTCAGGTATCCTCATGGAAGGATTTTACAAAAGAAATCACAGCACTTGGCGATAGTTTAGCAAGTATCAGGGAACAGATGAAGGCACTTTCTGAAAGTCTTACAGGAAAGAAGCTTGCCATTTGGGGTGCAAGTCATCAGGGCTTTACACTAGCGGCAACAACATGTCTTGGTGAAAAAGCGGAGTATATTATTGACTCAGCACCATTTAAGCATGGAAAATATGCACCAGCTTCACATCTTGTAATTGTATCGCCAGATGAAGCACTTAAGAATGTACCAGATGCGATTTTAATAGCAGCGCCTGGCTACACAGACGAGATTGCAAATGTGATTCGTGTTCGTTTCCCTAAGACGGTACGTATCTTCGCAATCCGCAGCAATAAAATAGAAGAAATTTTGTAATTTTGAGGAGCTTTTTAAGAGAAAGGCATGGTTATTGATCTATGAAGGCATTTGTATTAAAAGAGCCGGGTGTTGTAGGCTATGAACAGGTTCCTGAGCCTGTATTGACTCCGTATGGAGCCATCTTAAAGCCAGTCGCTGTCGCACCGTGCTCATCTGATGTCCATACTGTTTTTGGCGGCGGTTCAAGGAAGGCACCAAATCTAGTGCTTGGTCATGAATGTGTAGCGAGAGTGCTTGAAGTTGGTGAGTATGTGACTGATTTTGTGCCGGGCGAGCTAGTAGCAGTACCAGCAATCACACCAGACTGGCGGGCAAAAAGCATTCAGGAGCACAATTTTAAGCATGCATCAGCACCATTTTCCGGTCATCAGCTTGGACGCACACAGCCAGGTGTCTTTTCAGAGCGTTTTCTTATTCCAGATGCTGATACGACACTGGCGAAAATTCCAGAGGGTGTTAGCTTAGAGCAGGCACTTATGTGTGTAGATGTTGTGACAACTGGATTTACAGGAGCACAAAATGCCAATATTAAATTTGGTGATACTGTTGTAGTTATGGGAATTGGTCCTATTGGACTTATGGCAGTAGCAGGTGCAGCTCATTTAGGTGCGGCAAGGATCCTTGCTGTAGGAAGCCGTCCGCTTTGTGTAAAGACTGCTTATGAGTTTGGTGCAACAGAAGTCTTAAGCTATAAAGATGGCGATATAGTCAAGCAGGTAATGGAGCGCACAGATGGAATAGGAGCAGACAGTGTCATAATCTGCGGAGGAAACGATGAAGTATTTGCGCAGGCAATTGATATGGTGCGCTATGGTATCGGAACCGTTTCCAATGTCAATTATTTTGGCGGAACAGGAAATCTGCCATTTCCAAAATTTTCCGGAGGACGCGGTATGGCAGGAAAAACAATCCGCACCGAACTGGCAGAAGGAGGACGTGCACGTATCGAGCGCATGTTATCCATGGTAAAGTATGGAAGAATCCATCCAGAAAAGCTAGTCACCCATCATCTTAAAGGACTCGATCAGGTAGAAGAGGCTCTGTATTTAATGCGAGACAAGCCCGCCGACCTTATCAAGGTTATGGTTACGATGGAGTAATTATTGTTCACGGGGCATTGAAATTTAGGAAAGCCCAGAGGCGAATGTGCTTTACGAGACGGGACGTTGTAGCGGGCCCGTTGTCAAAATACATTTACGTTGAAAATATGTAGTGGGGACCCGCGGAGTTGGGACCGTCGACAAAGTCACTTCGCCGAGTGGGCTTTTTGTGAAAATATATTCCCGTGAACAGGAAAACAAAAAGAAAGTTAGAAGGCACATTCATGAAAACAATTAGTATTGTAGTGCCCTGTTATAATGAAGAGGAAAATGTTCAGGCGATGGCTGATGCGCTTCGCGAGACATTTAAAAAGGATCTTCCAGCCTATCGCTATGAGATCCTTTTTATAGATAACGATTCAAAAGACAGGACAAGAGAAATTATCCGAAAGCTTTGCGCAGAGGATAAGGGAATTAAGGGAATTTTTAATGCAAAAAATTTCGGACAGTTCAATTCACCGTACTATGCTATGCTCCAGACAACAGGAGATGCCACAGTACTGATGGCTGCCGATTTTCAGGATCCGGTTGAGATGATCCCAAAGTATGTAAAAGAGTGGGAAAACGGATATAAAATTGTAATTGGAATTAAAAAGTCCAGCCAGGAAAATAAATTGATGTACTGGCTTCGCGGCTGTTACTATAAATTAATCAAGAAGCTTTCTGATGTTGAGCAGATTGAGCAGTTTACAGGTTTTGGTCTTTATGATAAGAAGTTTATCAATGTCATGAGAGAACTTAACGACCCAACACCATTTTTAAGAGGAATCGTAGCAGAGCTTGGCTTTAAACGAAAGGAAATCCCTTACGAGCAGCCAAAGAGACGTGCAGGAAAAACAAGCAACAATTTCTACCGCTTATATGATGCGGCAATGCTTAGTATTACCTCTTATACAAAGGTAGGACTTAGACTGGCAACCTTTATAGGTATGACAGTTGGCTGTATCAGTCTGGTAGTTGCAATTCTTTATCTGATTTTAAAACTTTTGTTCTGGGACAACTTCCCAGCAGGTATGGCACCGCTTTTAATTGTCACCTGCCTGCTTGGTTCTATACAGCTGTTTTTTATCGGATTAATTGGTGAATATATTATGAGCATCAATGATCGTGTAAAGAAGCGTCCGCTTGTTGTAGAAGATGAGCGTCTTAATTTTTCAGACGAGAAAGAAAAAGAAAATGAGGCAGATGACAAAGAAGCAGAAGATGGCTGCAAAAATCAGAAAGCCGAATGAGAGGAATAAAAATTGGAATTTGACAAGACAACACAAGATGCGCTTAAACTGATTCACGAGGGAAATCATATCATTTTCCGTGAGGTAGGGCGCGTCTGTGAGAAATATCATTTGAATTATTTTTTAGACAGCGGAAATCTTATAGGTGCTGTGCGTGAGAAATCTGATATTCCGTGGGATGATGACGCGGATATCGCTATGACGAGAAAAGATTTTGAGGTATTTCGAAAGGTAGCACGTACCGAACTAAAAGATGGCTTTGTCTATGTGGAGCCAGATGAATTAAATGGTGCATTTTACGATTTTGTGCCGCGTGTTGTGATGCTTGATTCAACTATGCGCGAAAATAATGCAGAGCAAAAATATTATGGAAATGGCATTCATAATCATATGCGAACAGATATTTTTATAGTGGATGATGTTTCAGACAACATGTTAAAGCACAAATTTTGTCATGCTTTATTGATTCTTGTGTATGGCATGTGCATGGGACGTCGTTATAAACTTGATCTTTCAGAGTATAAGGGTGCATCTAAGGCAGTAGTTGCCATTCTTTCTGTAATTGGACGCATCTTCCCTGTAAAGACACTTGTTCATTGGTATGATGCAATCAGCAAGATGGAGCGCGGTCAAAATAAAAAGCATAAGCGCTGCTACTACAGTAACTGCCTGTTTCCAGACCTTGGAAAGATTTATCAAGCTAAGTGGTTTGATCATGCAGTTGATTTAGAGGTTGATGGAGAGAAATTTCCTGGTCCGTGCGGATATCATGAGGCGCTTACAATGCTTTATGGCGATTACATGACACCTCCGCCTCCGGGAGACAGAGAGCTAGTTCATTGTGATCCTAAATTTGTCACATTATCATACAGCGAAAAGGGAGAGAAAAATTCATGACAGAAAAGCAGCCAAAAGCAAAATCAGGCTTACGCCGATTTGCGGGGGATATGGTTTACAGTCTTGCCGGGCTGATGATTTTGAATATGACGCTTTCTTTTGGGGTATATCCGTTTTTAAGAAGCCGTATGGGTGCTGAAGGAAGCGGAAAAATGTTGTTCTTTACAGCAATCATGGGTCTGATGGCATCGGCAGTTGGTTCTGGAATCAATTATGGCCGCATGAAAGCTTCCACACGTCATGAGACAAAAAATGGTGATTACAATCGCTTTCTTGTATTCACAGCACTTTTATGTGCGATTGTCACTGTAGTGGCAGTTTGTGTGAAAAAAGATACAGCAGGTGCCCTTCCTATTTCTATTGGCGTACTTATCTTTGTGACAACAGTTCGCTATTATGCAGATGTAGAATATAGACTGAGCTTAAATTACAGAGGCTTTTTCTTCTATTATCTTTTTATTGCAGTAGGCTATGCGATTGGCATGGCGCTGTATGGAATTAGTCATTCATGGGTAAGCATCTTTATTTTAGGAGAGGTGTTTGGACTGCTGTTTGTCACAATTACAGGAAGCATTTTTAAAAAGCCATTTTTTGAAAAGAGTCAATTTTTCAGGGAAGATGCAAAGACATGTGTGTCGCTGTCATCTGCATATCTGCTGTCAGATTTTGTAACATACACAGACCGTGTTGTGCTTCCTATGACAGCCGGAGATGCAGCTTCCTATTACTTCTTTATTGCAAGTACTGTCGGAAAGATGAGTTCTCTGATCTCAACACCGCTAAATGGTGTTATCACAGGCCATCTTGCACGCTATCAGGGAAAAATCACAAAGAAGATGTTAACTGGTGTATTTGCTGCATTGTCAGCGCTTGCAGTTATATTGATTGCCGGAACAACACTTGGTTCTCATATTTACGTATATCTCTTTTACAGAGAGGATTACAATGTAGTAAAAAATCTGTTTTTGCTGGCGAATGCCGGACAGGTATTTTTCTTTATGAGTAATACAATGATGACTGTTGTGCTTAGATTTGCACCAGAGCGCTATCAGCTGATCATGGGTGTGATTTATGCAGTATTGTTCTTTGCAGCAGTAGTTCCTGCTATGTACCTTTACAAAATCTGGGGTGCTGTATGGGGACTTCTTGCAGTCAATGTCGTTAAGTTCTTATTAATTACAATGCTTGGCTTTTTGGCATTGTCAAAAAATGAGCGAAAAGAAAGGGTGTGAAAAAATGAGTCAGAAACATCAAAAGAGTCAGGCACGTAGTCTTTCAGTAAATGCAATTGCTGAAAAGCCGCTTCTTATCTGGGATTATGTGGCATTTGCTGCAATCGCAGTCTTTTGCTTTTTAGTTTTTCAGCAGTCCGATCTTTTGCATACGGCAGGCTGCAGCTACGGTTATTTAAATGGTCATTTCCGTGATTTTTACGATTACTGCGGAACATTTGATATTCATCCGGCATACATGCCAAGCTTTTATCTTATCTTTGCTATCTGGAATATTCCGATGCGTCTGTTTGGCGTCGTGACATTCCCAACGGAAAATTTGCCTGTCCTTGCTATTTTATGGGCAAAGCTTTTGCCGTGTCTGATCTATGTGGCAAGCGGCGTGTTAATTTATCACATTGCCATCCTTGCCGGAATGGGAAGCAAGAAATCAAAGCTTTGTGCATATGCATGCCTTACTATGCCGGTTGCTTTTTATGCGCAGTTTATCTTTGGTCAGTATGATATCATCATGACATTCTGTGTACTTCTTGGTGTTTACTATTATTTAAAGAAGAAGGACATTTGGTTTATTTTCTGGTTTGCCATTGCGATGACATTTAAATATTCAGCGCTGTTAATCTTTGCACCGCTTCTTTTATATCGTGAGAAAAATGTATGGAAGATTATTGCATCCTGTGTGCTGCTTATGGTGCCATTTGTATTAGAGTTTTTTGTTTACAGAAACAGCCCGGTATTTCAGGCATATGTGTTTGGCTTTGGCGGAAATGCAGTCAGCAGTCCGACAGGCTACATCATGAATGCAGGATACTATACAGGATTTGAATTATCGACATTTCATTATGAGGTCAGCTTTGCTGTTTTAGCATTTGGTACATTGTGCGCATGGTGTTATTTCAATAAGCCGACAGATGACAGAAATTTCGTAAATACGGTATTTTATATCTGCTGTCTTACCTTTTTTGTATTGTTTGGTTTGTCCAAGTGGCATCCGCAGTGGCTGCTGTTTGCCGTACCATTTTGGGTTATCAGTTCATTTCTTCATAAAGATACGAAAATTTTTATGATTTTGGACTTGATTTTTATGCTGGTTTATACCATATTTAATGTACAGATGATTCCTAACAATGTCGATCAGGCGATGTTTAATAACGGCATCTTACGATCACTTGTAAACGGAAACATCGGTACTGAGCTCATGATGGAGGATTTGATTGCAAAGCTTGATAAAAGTCTTTGTCTTTCGATTCTGACAATGATGATGCTTGTATATGCTGTATTTAAGCATCCAAAGTATTGTGCACAAAATCCTGCACAGGAAGTCAATTGCATGGGCTGGATGCGCACTCGCTTTATTGGAGGTGTTGCAATTTTTGTCGTTCCGGCATTTGTGTGTCTGATGGCATATTTCAAAGCACCATATGCAGGATATAAAGTTGAAAATGTGCACAGTCAGGTGCAGCTTTGTGAGCTTGGTGATGCGGTGAGCCAGACGTTCTGTGCAACAGGCAATTCAATTGATAAGATTCGCTTTGTCGCTGGTGTCAATGATCGTGTCAACAAAGGATACGTAAAGCTGACAGTAAAGGACAGTGATGATAAAATTCTTTATGAGCAAGATTGGGAAACATCAGGCTGGCTTGAGGATCGCATCATTACGGCGAACTTAAATGGGGTGCCGACTACACCGGGTGAATATTATACAGCGGTGTTTGAGGTTACACAGGCAAATGGTGATTATGCCGTATCCATCTATCGCTCAGAGGATAATGTAACAGGTGACAAAAAGGAGATCGCAGAGGCTGATGGAAAGAAGCAAAGCTATCAGCTTGAGATGATCGTCTATCAATAAGCAGAAAGGCGTAGGTGTTTTATGACACAAATTGAATTCGTCACAGAGTTAGAGCAGGCGCTCCGTGGAAATGTGGAAGAGCGCATCATTCAGGAAAATGTAAGATACTATAATGACTATATCAGTGAGCAAAGAGCAGCAGGAAAGTCTGAGGAAGAGATTTTTGCTTCACTTGGAAGTCCGCGTCTTATTGCAAAGACGATTATTGATACCTCCGGTGAGGCAAGTACGCAGGGAAACAGCCGTGCCGGAAGCTACAACTACAGCACAGGTTCAGACGACAGTTCAACTGGCGGTGATGGCTGGAGCTTTAGCTGGATGAAGGAGACTGCATCCAAGAACTGGGTGACAAAAACCATTGCGATTTTAGCAATTGTAGCAGTTGTTTTTCTTGTATTGAGCATTATTTTTAAGCTCGTAGCAATTCTTTTCAAACCGGCAGTTGTCGTACTTGCAGTGGCAGCCGTGTATTATCTGGTGAAAAATTCATCAAATAAATAAAAACAAGATATACAAGCAATGAATAAACAAACCTTCTGGTGCCATACTAGATGTGAAGGCGAAAGCCTTTTTCAATCTAGTTACACATCAGGAGGTTTTTTATTATGAGAAATTATAGCGATTCAGAGAACAGTTACAACAAGAAGGAACAGGATTCATATCGAAATCAGGCAGTAAACTGCCACAGTACAAAGGAAGAAAATTCTGCAACTAATTGTCACAGAGATAAAGACACATCAGAGAAAAATTCAAAAGACGAATGGAAGAATGCCAGTAATTCCAGAAATGCCGCAAAATCCTATCAGGCACGAAATGCAGCCGATAACTGCAAGAGACAGTAAGCAGGGAGCGTATCGCGAAGTGTAGTTTCAGAATACAGCTCGGAAGGCTATCTATAGTCTAAGAGTGTGGCCAGCGAGTTCATCGAGGGGCGTTTCGGTAAAGTGTTTGTCGGCGCCCCTTGTTCCCGCGGCGCCTTCTACACACCTTTTTGTCTTAGATACTGCGTAAGCCCGCTCCCACACGGGCGGCTGCGTAGCAGACGGTAGCGCCTTCGTAAAGCACATTCGCCTCAACTGCCTCTGGCGAAGGTTATGAAATAGTAGTTGAAAATCCAAATATAGTTACATATTATTAAATTTCTGAAAGTGACAAAACTGTCACCGAAAAGTAAGGGAATTGTCACGTTACTAGTTTAAGATAAACATATCAAATAAAAATTTATCAAACAACAAATGATCAAACAACAAACAATCAAACAAACGGGAGGCGATAACGATTGAAAAGTAAGAAAAAAATGAAGCGAAAGAGAATGAAAAAAGGAATGTTGCTGGCGGAGCTGTATCGATTGTTCACGGTGAGGCGGTTGATGACGGGAATCTTTCTTGTGGCCATAATTGCAGTCATTTCTGTATCGGATTTGATTTCAATTGATTCGATCAATTGGCCCGCAGAGTTAAAGCAAAGTATTTGTGATCAGCTTCAGATCACGTTGGTATTTGATCGGTATAAGTCCTTGTATGTGATTGCGGCAAGCATTTGTACGGTGACAACATTTCCATCCGACATTAAAAATCATGTTTTACCTTATATTCGGCAGCGAACAGATTTTGACAGCATGATGAATGCAAGATTGCTTGCGATTGCAGCGTACATAATTGTTATCATGATTGGAGGATTTTTGCTGGCCGGCGTATTCCTGAATCCATTCATGACGATTGAAACACGTGGCAGTTCACTTTATGGAATTTTTCAGCCACTTATGAACAGCAAAGCCGCATGGATTTACCTGGTTCTCATGAGCTTTAATCTTGCAATGTCTATTATTCCAGTGTGTTATCTTGCAGCGGCAGTCGCCATTTTGAAACCAGATGAGTATGTAGCAGTTGGAGCTGGATTTTTTGTATTTTATCTTTTGTTTTATTTTACAGGTTCACTGCCATGGATTCTTTCTTACAGTTCACTTACATCCGAACCGGGAAGAGCATCAGTTGGCGAAGCAGTTTATCATGTTGTGTTTTTTACGATCTGTTCGCTAGCCGCAGCAAAGTGTGTGAAAGCTGTGATGCAAAAGCGATTTTTAAATGGAATGGATTAGAAGCATTGTATGATTGTATGAAACGTGAAATCGTAGGAATCGTGGTAAGGGGGCGTGTATGAGAACGAAAAAACTGATTGAAAAAATGATGATAGGAATGTTTCTTGGCAGTGGATGTCTGCTTTCATCTTGTCATTCAGTTTATATGAGTGCAGAGGATCGTTTACAGGGCGATTATCAGGAGGCAGCTGCAGAGGTAGAACTGGAAACAGTGGAAGAATTAACTGCATTTGCATACAGTGATGTTTCGGTCATTCCATATACAGTAGAAAATATTGCGAGGGGCTTTACCGATTTGAGCGATGAAGAAATTGAAAAATATAAGGTATGTGACGAGCATGAGATAAAGTCCCTTACTGTACCAGAAGAAAATACGAAGATACAACTGGGCTTTGGAGATATTTATTTTTACTTTTATGCCATCGACTCGGAAGATGCATTAAGATATTTGAATATCACCCAACCAGAAGGTCATGAACGGCGATTTTTGTTGTCAGAGCTGGCAGAGCGTTTTCCGAAAAAAGATCTCGATCAGTTATCGAGAGAAGAAGCAATAAAAATTTGTGATCAGGCGATAGCCGATGCAGAGATTCCTGCGGTGTTTGAAAATGCATTTGCGATGGATTATGAGACAATGTGTAAGCTTCAGGAAGATGCCTCAAAACAATATGGAGAGGGCTTTTATTGTGCACCGGGATCGGAATATATCGAAGGGTCGGATCCGTGGAATGGCACATGGAATGTGAAGCAGTGGACAAAAGAGCAGGAAGCTTACTATGTTGTCTATAAGCAGCAACTGGATGAAAAACGTTTTTATTCGCCAACCTTTCCGTGGATAGAGTTGTTTGTCAATGCGGATGGTCAGATTTTTTATGCAAATAGTGGCATGCCAGCGCTTGATCTTTCACAGGCCAAAAAGGAAGAACAGAAAATCATTTCGGCACAGGAGGCATATTCGATGGGAGCAGCCATTTTGCAGAAACAGAAATTGAACCAATCGAAGATTCTCTCTGTAAAGCTGTGCTACAGTCATAAGAAGCATATAAGTGTGGAGGAGGAAAATGAGAAAGCAGTAGGTGCTTCTGCCTCTATCATTCCGTGCTGGGAGATTTGCTTTGGCACAAATGTATCAGGGACAAATGTAAATGACTATCTGTATTTGGATGCGGTAACCGGATTGGAGGTGCAAGATGGTATATACTGAAAGAGGCCTTTTAAAACGATCTGTTTCAATTATGATGACGAACTTTTTGAAGTGGAAACATGATTATCGTGTATGGTTTGTGTTTTTGATGGAGGGCTTTTTGGTAGGTCAAGCCATGAGTGGACTGATTCGATATGCACTTTTTATGAAGAAAACGGTGACTCCATTCTTGCTTCCATTTTTGTTTTTTGATGCATCCACTGCAAATAGATTGTTAAAGGTGATCGTCTATTTTGGCGTGATTGTGTTGTTTTGCAATGCACCATTTTGCGATACAACGCTTTATAGTGTGATTGCGCGAAGCAAAAAGAAAGCATGGTGGCTTGGAAATTGCTTTTATATTATGCTGACATCTGCGGTGTATTTGCTTTATTTTTGTCTGATTTGCGCAGTGATGTCGATACCAGTGATCACATTCAAACCATTTTGGGGAAGTGTGGTTCAAAGTATCTTGGTGGAAGATGTAGATGTTTTAAATTCATATATGGGAAGCCTGACGTTTTCAAAAGATGTGCTTCAGACCATATATCCAGATTCTGCCCAGTGGATGACCTTTGGGATTGCATGGCTGTCTTTTACGGGAATTGGTTTCTTGATATACGCAGTGAATCAGCTGTCTGGAAAATATAGATTGGGAAGCATTGTGGCGAGCTTTTTTGTTTTGCTGGATCCAGTGATACGCTGGATTGTACTTCGATCTTATTGGATGTATTATGTTTCGCCAGTCAGTTGGAGCAGCATTGAACATTGGAAGATTCTGGGGATGGAACGGCCATTAAACCAGAACATTATTATTCCTGTAAATGTGATAATCTGTATCGTCTTATTCGTCATAGCCGGTATAGGAACGAGACGAAAGGATATTACCGTATAGCAGGAACGAGAAAAAAGATAGTATCGTGTAAAAAGAGGAAAACAAAAATCGGAGGAAACGGCAATGATTGAAATCGAAAATTTGACAAAAACATTTGGCACGCAGACCGTAATATCGGATGTGTCTGGAATATTTTATCCCGGAAAAATATATGGCTTTGTGGGAAGAAATGGTTCTGGAAAAACAGTGATGATGAAGATGATACTTGGTTTTATTAAGCCTACGTCGGGAACGATAAAAGTAAATGGAAAACAGGTTGGAAAAGAGATTGACATTCCTGATGATATAGGCGCAATCATTGAGACACCGGGCTTTTTGCCAGAATATTCGGCATTTCAAAACTTGAAGCTGATGGCAATGATTCGCGGGAAAATCACGAGCGAACGAATCCGTGAGACAATCAAGCTAGTCGGATTGGATCCAGACAGCAAAAAGCATGTTGGAAAATATTCGCTTGGAATGCGACAGCGCCTTGGCATTGCACAGGCTATCATGGAAGATCCTCAGATATTGCTTTTGGATGAGCCGTTAAACGGACTTGACAATGAGGGTGTAGAGGAGATGCGAAACGTGCTGCTAAAACAGAAAGAGCAGGGGAAGCTGATCATTATTGCCAGTCACAGCAAAGAGGATATTGATATTTTGTGTGACGAGATTTTCCGATTTGATCATGGGAAGATTATTGGGCATGAGGTGCGTGGATGAGATGCAGTAAAGAAAATTGAAACAAGTATGATTTGATGTAGAAGCAGTCAGAGCACTTTACATGAACGGTAGTAAATTGGTAGTTGTTCATCATAGGAACCTATGGTATACTATAACTTAATGATATGGTTTACTATAGGAAAGGGAAAATAAGAATGGCAGAAAAATTACTAAAAATACTATATGTGTTCATGGCGTTTGTAAATGTCTTTTTGTATGGTGTTAGTTTTATTTTGAAATTAAATATGGTTCCAATTCAAGTGGATTTGAGTGGATTAAGTGCAGTTGAAAAAAGAGAAATGCTGTCGAATCTTGCAATCAATTATCCATTAGGGGAAAGTATGTATTATGTTGCAATTGGATTAAGTATTGTGCTAGCAATTGTATTGCTTACATATTTGAATGTCAAACTGGTTTCGTGGAGAAGACGGAAATAAGCTTGATTTATTTCTGGAATTTTTGGATTCTGTAAGTATCTGTTTGAAACTTACAGAATCTTTTCCTTATGATTTTTTAGAAGATTACAAGAAAAGACTTCCCTGAAACCGCCTTCTAGTATATAAGCTAAAGCATATAGAGTCGCTTATTAAAAAAATAAATTTTCATTAACCAGTGGTTCCAATATTGACTGTGGAGGAATAATATGATATTATAATGGTACAAAAAACAGTACAGTATTATGTACAAGAAAGCGAGGGCAATAAAATATGTTAGCAGTTAATTATTCTACAATGCGAAATAATTTAAAAGATTATTGCGATAAAGCAACAGACGGACATGAGACTGTTATTGTCACCCGTAAAGGTGAGAAAAATGTTGTACTGATGAGCTTGGAGCAGTACAATCAGTTGGTAAAAGCTGCGAAAAACGCAGAATATCTTGCAATGATTGATCGAAGTATCGCACAGTTTGAGGCGGGAAAAGCACAAGAACATGAGCTGATTGAGGTAGAGTGATGAAGAAACTATGGAGTGACAGAGCATGGGATGATTATCTATATTGGCAAATGCAGGATAAGAAAACTTTAAAACGGATTAACGAATTGGTTAAAAGTATCGAAAGAGAAGGCTTGTCACAAGGAATTGGAAAGCCAGAGCCATTGCGCCATAGAAAAGCATGGAGTCGACGTATTGATGATGCGAATCGACTGGTCTATAATATTGATGAAAATGGATTTTTGTGGATTATTGCGTGTAGAGGTCATTATGAAGAATAAGGAAATATAATTTTATATGATATATAGAAGGAATGCCGCCTGCACCGACAAAAAAGATCTGTGCAAGCGGCATTTTTGAAATTTTACGTTGTATAATACTGCGCCTGTGCATTCCACAGTTCATAATATTTTCCGTTGCTGTCGGCAAGGAGTTCTTCATGACTTCCGAGTTGAATGATTTCCCCTTTATGAAATACAGCAATTTTGTCGCAGAAGCGGCATGATGCAAGACGGTGACTGATATAGATAGCGGTTTTGGTTCCTGCGATTTCATTAAATTTACTATAGACTTCGTATTCTGAAATTGGATCGAGTGCAGCAGTCGGTTCGTCAAGGATGATGAACTGTGCATTTTTGTAGAGAGCACGGGCAAGAGCAAGCTTTTGTGCTTCTCCGCCGGATATCTCTACGCCATCCGCATCAATATCTTTGTAAAGAAACGTATTTAACATATTTGGTAATGAGTTGAGACGTTCGGCAAATCCGGCCTTCTTCAGACATTCGATCACTTTATCTTCATCATAAGAAGCGCTGGCAGAGACATTTTGCCCAAGAGAGAAGGAAAACAGACGAAAATCCTGAAAAACGACCGAAAAAATGGAAGTGTATTCGTTGTAGTCATATTTCTTGATGTTCACACCGTTGAGCAGTATTTCTCCTTCGGTTGGATCATATAAGCGGCACATCAGCTTAATAAACGTGGTCTTTCCAGATCCATTCATTCCAACAACAGCCAATTTTTCACCAATTTTAAATTTTAAATTAACATGCTTAAGAGCATAGGCATCTGCATTTGGATACTGAAATGAAACATTTTTAAATTCCACATAGTATTCGTTGTCATCTCTTTTTTCAACAGTTAATGAACCTTGATACATATGATTTGGCAAATCCAGATACGCAAACAGGTTTTGCAGGTGGGTACAATATACTTCATTATCGGATAAGAGATACATCAATTCCTGTAAGCCTTCTCCGAGCCTTGATAAAACAGCAACATATTGTACAATATTGCCGACGCCAAAAGCACCAAACAAGGCTTTTGCTGCCACAAACAGATAACAAACTGCATTTGCAAAAACAATAATGATTTGAGCAATAGCAGGATAGAGAGCCATTTTGACGATATCAGATTGGTTCTCTTTTTCGTGTGAGATGAGTTTATCCAGCATTTTTTCAGCAACCGTGTTTTGACTGTATATGCGAACGTCTTTGGCTTTTTCTGGATTCATATACAGTTCTTTGCCAAAAAACAGAAAGACGCGATTAAACCAAACTGTGTTTTTGCAATACTCCATGAAGATATCGTTTTCGCTGATAGTAGCTTTGGACTTGCTCAAACCACCAATTGCAATACAAACTAGGATAATGAGTATCCAGATAGGATGATCAATAAATCGGTTTCCAGATGAAGAAAGAAACAAAGAGATTGTCATTGCAAGAGAGAGTACGATATATACGAGTGTTCGTACAAGTGCGGATATCCCCCAAAAGAGCTGTGCCAGACCGTTACCGAACATGTAGAGGTTTTCTTGTGCTTCCTGTCGTTGATGCTGGATTGCGGCATTTTCCAGATCAACGAAATCAAGAGACATCTGTTTGTCTGAGAATATTTTTTCAAACCAGTTCCACATTTGTGCCTCTTTTTCGTTGCAGACGTGATTAAGTATGCTTTTAAGGAGAGCACAGATAAAGTTGAGTAACACTGCACCTAGAATAAAAAGCAAAATTGTATTGAATCTTCTTTGTGATGAAATTTCGTTTACAATCTGAGCAGTAAACCAAACGGAAATGAAGGGCTGGATGGAATTGATCAATTCATACGCAGCCTTTCCCTGTGCAAGCCCAGGACAGTACTGCTTTAAGATTGAAAATCCGCGCATCGTGATAGAAACTCTTTTGGTAAGCGCAATTTTGCTCATTCTGCCACCTCCGTTTTACCGAGATTATTTTTGTAATATTTTGCTTGTGTCTCAAAAAGCATACGATACGTTCCGTTCTGCTTAAGCAGTTCATTATGGCTGCCTTCCTCACAGATTTTTCCATTTTCAATTAGGATGATGCGGTCACAAAAGCTTGTGCTTGCCAGTCGGTGCGAAACAAATACAGTCGTTTTTTGAAAACTTATTTGATTGTAATTTCCATATAATGTGCTTTCTGCAATGGGATCAAGGGCAGCTGTAGGTTCATCAAGAAGCATAACAGGAGCATTTTTGTACATTGCACGCGCGAGCAACAATTTCTGAATTTCGCCGCCGGAAAATTCGACACCATCGTCGTATATTGTTTTTCCAAATTGACTGTTTACACCATTGGTCAGTTGCTCGATTTTATTCCATAACCCTGCGACAATTAAGCAGCGTTTCACTTTATTATAATCAATATTTTCTGGCGTAGTTTCGGAAACAATTTCCGCAATGGTCACAGGCAGAATACTGAATTGTTGAAATACAGCAGAAAAGAGTCTATAAAATGCGGTGCGATTGTATTTGCGGATATCAATGCCATCATAGAATATTTGTCCTTCTGTCGGATCAATCAAACCGCATAGCAACTTAACAAGTGTCGTTTTGCCTGCACCATTTAATCCCACGATTGCGATATGTTCACCAGGATTTATTTTCAGATTGATATTTTGTAATGTATTGTGATTTGCACCCTCATATCGGTAACTCACATTTTTGAGTTCAATTTCTTTTGGACAATCGTTCGCCGGATTTGTTACACCATTGTTTCGATTAAATGTTTCCGGGTATTCAAGGTAGGAACGAAAATAATTGATTTTCAAATTTATCTGGTTAAGCGAGGATAAATCTGAAAAAATATTGCCAAGCCATGACGAGAAGCCAGTAACAACACTTAAATACATGACAAATTCAGCAACCGTTATTTGACTATTCCAGATAAGATAGAGTAGATAGAAATAAACAATACTTTCACGAAGGAAAGCTAAGCTGCTGTCATATACTGCAATACCAAAAAGTTTGCGTGTAAATCGTTTGTACCAGTCGGCAATTCCGTTCATATTGGTGTTGTAAATATCGGAAAACCATACAGCCATTTTGTATAGACGAATATCTTTTGCAGAACGAATATCACCAGAAATATCGTTAATATAGTGGAGTCGCTGCTGATAACCAATCCGCTCCTTATTATTTGCAGCTGTCCATGCAATGATTTTTTGATTTAAATAATAGCTGATTACAGTTGTTGTAATTAGAAAAATAATGATTCCCCAGTGAACCTGAATAAGCATAGAACCAAAAACAGATAATCCCAAAAAACTGGTACAGAGTTTTATCAAAATTTCATATATATTGGAAAGCGGAGAGTAATTTCCGTTACAGCACTCAAAACTTTCTGTTTGAAGCTTCCTAAAGATTCCATTTTCTTGGTTGATATAGTCGGTTGTCAATCCTTTCAGTGCCGCATGTTTGAGATAAAATGTGTTCATTCTGAATTTCTGATGATAAATCAACTTAGTCAGAAATTTGTCGGCACCGGATAGAATGGCAAGGCTGCCCATGAAGATGATAATGGCAGTTGCCAATTTGTATACGCTTTGTTTTGCAGTAACCATCTCAATTACTATTTTTGGCAAAATAGTTGTTAAAATTGGAATTAACGTGCCAATCAGTATTTTTAAAGAACACCAACATAAAAGCGGAGAATGACATTTGACTGTATTATTCAGGCAATATAGGATGTTTTTCATTGCCGAATAATTGGTGAGATTTAATTCATCGTGCGAACTTCTGTTAGTTTTTTTCATATTCGCGTACCTCCTATTTACACACCTATGCTAACACACGAAGTTGCACGATTATAAATTTGTGCACCAAATGCTTTTGTCCGTACACGAATTGCAAATTACTCGATAGCTGGCACCAAAAACTCCGAAGTAAAAGCACCGTCTTCACTGTTGTACTTGACCCAGCCGCCATGTTCTTCAAGGATTGCTTCGGCACGGCGCAAACCGAACCCGTGAATACCGTCCTTGTGGGTTGCAAATAAAGAACCTGTCTTTTTCTTCTTTGGACCTGCTGTGTTGAGCATAGAAAAATAAAGCATTGTTCCTTTCATCGAAATAAAAATACGAATAAATCGTTCTCCCGTGACGGTACGGCAGGATTCAATCGCATTGTCAAGCAGATTCCCGATGACAATACTCAATTCCAAATCTGAAATTGTCAGGATATCTGGCACATTGGCTTTCACTGTAACCGTAATCGCTTCTGCCTTTGCTTGTGCGATCTTTGCAGATAAAATGGCATCGAGAGATACATTACCAGTTTTCAACAGAGTATCCACATGCATTAGCTGTGTATCAAGTTGATCGATATAAGCAAGCGCACGCTCAATTTCTCCAGCTTCAAGTTGACCTTTTAATGTTTGAAGATGATGGTGAAAATCATGTTTGTAACCTCTCATTTCCTTGTGGATACTTCGCACTTCATTTAAGTGTTTTTCAGATTGTTCCGTCTGATAGTCAACCAGCTTTAAGTATGTTTTCTTTCTCATAAGTTTCCTCGATTCTCAATTATGCTCGATAAATGCTCGGTTGATATCGTCGTACTTTCCTCTGGAAAGAGGAAGGGTTGCGTTTCCGATAGTAACGGATGTACGAGAAATTCGAGTTATATATTTAAGTGAAACCAAGTAAGAGCGGTGAATACGATAGAAATCATCGCTTACTTTATTTTCAAACACAGATATAGGTTCCTTGATCTTGTACTCGTTGTCTTTTGTGTGAATGACAATATAATGCAGAAAGGCTTCTGCATAGAGGATATCTGATTCATATAATTTGAGCGTTTCACCATCGCAAGAGATTACCACTGACGGCGGTTCGACAGAAAGCTTATCTGCGGCTTTGCTCAGAACCTGCGTGAGCTTTTCAGCAGAAAGTGGTTTCGTCAGATAATGAAGCGCATCAACTTCATAGCCTTCCCAGACAAACTCAAAATGCGAAGTAATAAAAATGATTTCGGCACGGTTGTGATCTTTGCGGATGCGCTTAGCAAGTTCAATGCCGTTCATATTTTCCATTTCAATATCAAGCAGAAGAATGTCAAATGCCTTATCCTCTTCATATTCAAATAGAAAAGCTTCGGCAGATACAAACGTGCGTATCTCGCAATTATGTCCTGCGTGAGCACTCCACGATGCAACAATCGAAGCCATATAGTCAATTTGATTTTGCTCATCATCGCAGATTGCAATTTTAAATTTCATGGTCATCACCGCCGTTCCAATAATTTTGTTAAATTATACCAAGACATTAATGAGTTGTCAACGTTACCGAAACGACGGCGAGGTGAATGTGATTTACGATGCTGCCCTTCATAGACCTTCTGAGTAACATACGCATAGAATAAAGTATAGCATAGTCTGAAAAGACAAGAAATTTTCGGAGGTGCTTTTCATGAGACTAATCGCAGCAAGTACACTTGATGATTATAGAAGATCTGGTGCCTACCTGATCGATCTTCGCACAAAAGAAGAGTATGAGCAGGGTCATATCCCCGGTGCCGTAAATATTCCTTATGATTTTTTAGAAGATTACAAGAAAAGACTTCCCCGAAACCGCCTTCTAGTGTTATACTGTGAGTGGGGTACAACCAGTATTCTCGCAGGCAGAAAGTTAAGCCAGTACGGCTATGATGTGCTCTCAGTAAATGGAGGGCTGCAGGCATACCGCCGTTTTAGCAATATGTAGCTATTGTATGATAAATGCTGCAGGAAAAAACGTCTGGCTTACAAATATAAAAACACAAAATTGGAGGCTAAATGAAAACATACGAATTAATTGCACCGTGTCACTTTGGATTAGAGGCGGTGTTAAAAAGAGAGATCGATGATCTTGGCTATGATATCAGCAAAACAGAAGATGGAAGAGTAACCTTTATAGGAGATATGGAAGCGCTCTGCCGCGCTAATGTATTTCTTCGCAGCGCAGAGCGTATCCTGTTAAAGGCAGGCAGCTTTACAGCGCGCACATTTGACGAGCTGTTTGAGTGCACAAAGGCACTGCCATGGGAAGAGTGGATTCCAAAGGATGGCAAGGTATGGGTGACGAAGGCATCCACCGTAAAGAGCAAGCTTTATTCATCATCAGACATCCAGTCCATCATGAAAAAAGCAATCGTAGAGCGCTTAAAGAGTGCGTACCATACAGAGGTGATTCCGGAGACAGGTGCATCTTATCCAGTACGAGTATTTGCCATGAAGGACGAGTTCACCGTCGGCATCGATTCAACAGGAGAGAGTCTTCATAAGAGAGGATATCGTCAAAGTACAACAAAGGCACCAATCAGTGAGACACTTGCAAGTGCATTGATTATGCTGACCCCATGGAAGAAGGATCGTATTCTTGTTGATCCATTCTGCGGAAGCGGTACCTTTGCAATCGAAGCAGCTATGATGGCAGCGAATATGGCGCCAGGCATGAATAGAAGCTTCTTGTCTGAGAGCTGGAAAAATTTGATTCCAAAGAAAACCTGGTACGATGCGATGGACGAGGCAAATGATCTTGTAGATTTGTCTGTAAAGACAGATATTCAGGGATACGATATTGATCCGTCTGCTGTACGCATGGCAAGAGAGAATGCACAGCGTGCCGGTGTTGATCATATGATTCATTTGCAGCAGCGTCCTGTAAGCGCATTGTCCCATCCTGGAAAGTATGGCTTTATTATAACGAATCCGCCATATGGCGAGCGTCTTGAGGAGAAGGCAGATCTGCCGGAGTTGTACCGTACAATAGGTGATCGTTTTGCCAAGCTGGACACATGGTCTATGTATTTAATCACATCCTATGAGGATGCACAGAATGCAATTGGCAAGAAAGCGGACAAGAACCGTAAAATTTATAACGGAATGATTAAGACCTACTATTATCAGTACATCGGCCCGAAGCCGCCGAGAAGGGAACAAAGAACGAGTGAAATATAAACAGTGGTATATTGCCGCAGCGCTTGCACTGTTAGTGTTGGCTGTTGTCTGTCTGTACCAAAGGCAGACAACAAGCACAGTTCGAAGCGGCTATACGCAGGCAGGCGTTTGTGATGAGTGGAATGAGCTGATTGCAGCAAAGACAAACCAAAAGGAAATCAGTCTGAGCGTGGATGGAAAGCGCTTGGCAAAGAACGATATACAGCCATATATGGCAGATGACAGACAACTGATGATTCCAGTGGATACGCTTCGCGATGTCTTTCTTTGCAATGTAGGAATCTATGATCACAAAACACTGAAGGCATACCGCAATGACCGAAGCATAGAGGCAGAGGAAAATGCAGAAGAGATCGTAATCAATGGTGAAAAGGAAAATATCCCAAATGCACTTGTTTTTCAGGGAGGATCCTACTATTTAAGTGCAGATGTAGTTGCGAAAGGACTTGACTATGAGGTCGAGTGGGATGCATCAGCCAATACAATTCGATTTACTGATATTCGTCCAGAAGCCTCTAAGCTTCCTTCAGCATTTGACCCAAGACTGTATGGTCTTGATGCGCCAGTTATGAATCAGGGAAAGCTTGGTACATGCTGGGCATTTGCATCAGTCGGTGCACTAGAGGCAGCACTTCTTCCAGAGGAAAGCTGGAATTTCTCAGTTGATCACATGAGTCTGAATAATGGATATACCTGGGGACAGGATACGGGCGGTGAGTACACTATGGCAATGGCGTATCTGCTCTCATGGAAAGGACCTGTGCGTGAAGAAGATGACCCATACGGTGATGGAAAAACTGATACATCATTAAGGGCAGTCAAGCATGTGCAGGAAATTCAAATCATTCCGTCAAAAGATCAATCTGCAATTAAGCGGGCTGTTTATCTGTATGGAAGTGTCCAGACATCTATCTACTGTGAGGTCAGCGGTGAAAACAGCGAATCTTCATATTATAACAATGCACAGAACGCATACTGTTATATAGGAACGAACAAAATAAATCATGATACGCTGATTGTTGGTTGGGATGATGGTTATGCCGCGTCAAATTTTCGTACACAGCCAGAGGGAAATGGTGCATGGCTTTGCATGAACAGCTGGGGAACTGGCTTTGGTGACGGTGGATATTTCTGGGTGTCTTATTATGATTCCAACGTCGGCATCTATAATGCAGCCTACACAAAAATTGAAAATACAGATAATTATGATCGAATTTACCAGTCAGATAAGTGCGGCTGGGTTGGACAGCTTGGTTATGGAAACGAGGAAGCTTACTTTGCCAATCTTTATACTGCAAATGGTGACGAGGTGCTTGAAGCTGTTGGCTTTTATGCCACAGCACCAGACACTAGCTATGAAGTTTATGTAGTAAATAAGGTGACAGGAGAGGCTGATCTGACATTCCAGAAAAAGGCGGCATCTGGCAGTTTTTCAAATGCCGGGTATTACACAGTCAAATTGGACAAGCCTGTGCTTTTATCAGATGGTGATCGATATGCAGTGATCGTCTACGTGCGCACGCCAGGCAGTGAGCGACCTGTAGCAGTCGAGTACACAAGCAAGGATGGCGCTGTCATTGCAAGCCTGAGTGGAAACGAGGGCTATATCAGCATGAAAGGTACAAGCTGGCAGTCTGCGCAGGACAAATATAATTGCAACATATGCTTAAAGGCATACACAAAAGAACAGTAAAAAAGAATAAGGAATAAAAACACCATGAAAAAAATATTATTCGCAACCACAAATGAGGGAAAGATGCGTGAGATCCGCATGATTATGGAAGGAAGCGGCTATGAGATTACGTCTCTTAAGGATGCTGGCATCAAGGTTGATATCGATGAGAATGGCAGCACATTTGAGGAAAACGCTTTGATTAAGGTGAATGCGCTTCGTCCATATACTGATGGCATCATTCTGGCTGATGATTCTGGTCTTGAGGTTGATTATTTAAATAAAGAACCAGGTGTACATTCAGCCAGATATATGGGTGAGGACACATCATATGATATCAAAAATCAGTCTATCATTGACCGTCTTGATGGAGTGGAGGGGAAGGATCGCAGTGCGCGCTTTGTGTGTGTGATTGCAGCTAGCTTTCCTGATGGTCATACTGCTGTTACACGCGGTACCATAGAGGGTGTAATTGCAAAGACACCGGCAGGCTGCGGTGGTTTTGGCTATGATCCGATTGTGTATGTGCCAGAGCTTGGCAAGACAACGGCAGAGATTTCAGCAGAAGAGAAAAATGAGATCAGCCATAGAGGAAAAGCACTTCGTGCCATGAAGGCAATTTTGCAAAAAGAGGAAAGCAATAATGAGTGAGCGCATTCTGATTGTCAGTGACACACATGGAAGACTTAATTATTTTAAGGAGATGTTAGCCAGAACAGGAAAGCCAGACAGGTTGATTCATCTTGGTGACTCAGAGGGACAGCAGGATGAGATTGCACGCTTAGTAGGCTGCCCTGTTGATATTGTGCGCGGAAACTGTGATTATTCATCTGATCTTGCGCAGGATAAGCTAATAGAAATCGGAAAGTACCGCGTCTTTTTGACACATGGACATCGTTATCAGGTAAATTTCGGAATCCAGACACTCAAAGAGGCAGCACTTCTTCGTGGAGCAGACATCGCAATGTATGGTCACACTCACGTGCCGATTATCAATCAGGGAAGGAATGTCACTATCTTAAATCCAGGAAGTTTAACTTTGCCGCGTCAGGATGGTTTTGCCCACACATATATATTGATGGAAATTGACCGCGAAGGCGAGGCACACTTTACACTGTGCAAGTTATAAGATTTTTGTGACTGCATACCACAGAAAGGAATACAGCCATTTATGAATAAAGTTTTAAGAGCCGCAATTCGAACAATGTCACGTCATCAGGGTGATATGACAAAAGACTACGAGAAGAGCCGTAAAAAAGAAAAAATGTATCCGTATTACAAGGGGAGAAGTTGCAATACAATGGATCGCATTCTTCATCTTGAGGGGCGCGATATTTTGCTTCGTACCTACAGCTATGACGGAAAAGTGGCACCGCTTATTTTATTTTTTCATGGCGGCGGCTTTGTGACAGGTGATTTTGAAAGCTACGGAAATGTCTGTGCCAATCTGTCTGAGCGCACTGGCTATAAGGTTGTTTCTGTTAATTATCGTTTGGCGCCAGAGCACCGTTTTCCGCAGGGATTAGAGGATTGCTACGAGGCGATGCAGGCTGTGCTTGCACATTGCGAAGATTGGTATCAGGCAAAGCAGGAAGATATTGTTATAATGGGCGACAGCGCCGGCGGTGAGATCTGTGCAGAGCTTGGTATGATGGCAAGAGACCGTGGAGGGCTGATGCCAAAAAGACAGGTACTGATTTATCCTGTAGCTTATGGTTCATATGGTGACGATAATCCATATCCATCAGTTGAAGAAAATGGATATGACTATTTACTTACACGTGCATTAATGTGCGAGTACATGGAGCTTTATCGAAGCAGCAAGGAAGATGAGAAAAATCCATACTTTGCACCGCTTCAGCACCATGATTTTTCAAATCTGCCTGATACACTTTTAATCACGATGGAGTATGATCCGCTTCGTGACGAAGGTGAAGCATTAGGTGAAAAGATGCGCGAGGCCGGCTGCAGCGTAAAGAGTGTTCGTGTGTTGGATGGCATTCATGGAATGATGCTTCTTCCGCCGATTTTTGCAGGCGCAAAGGAAATTTATGAGGCAATTGAAGGCTTCATTGGAAAACGAGGACAATCGGAAGACGAAGCAGTCAAAATAGATGCTTCGACAGAAAACGAAGTGTCTTCTGACAAAAAATAAGTAAAGAGAAAAGTGAGGCGAGGGATAAGTGAAGAATACAAAACGGCCGGGATGGAGCCGGCTGGACAATGCGGCAAAGGTATTTCCGGCACTGGCGAATAAAAAGGACAGCCGTGTATTTCGCTTTGCCTGTCAGCTGACAGAGCCTGTTCAAAAGAAAGCGCTGCAGCAGGCAGCAGATCAGGCATTGGAGGAGTTTCCTATTTTTACAAACATTATCCGTCATGGCATGTTTTGGTATTATCTTGAGGAATCAGGAGAGATGCCGATTGTGCATGAGGAAGATCAAAATGTATGCAGCCGTCTTTATGATAAGAACGAGCATCATTTGCTGATCGATATTTCTTATTATAAGTGCAGGATCAATTTTGAAGTATTCCATGCTATGGCAGATGCGACAGGCGCGCTGATGTTTTTGAAAACGCTGGTAGTCAACTATTTGAAGATTGTTCATCCAGTGCTTGCTCATGAAGATTTGTCACTTGGTATAGACAGTACATTTCGAGAAAAGGATTCAGACAGCTTCAGTCAGTATTATAACAAGGAAGAGAAAAATTCAAGTATGTCCTTCTTAGGTGAAAAGACTGTGCCGATTTTTCATTTCCATGAGCCGTCGACACCTGACTTTTTCCAACAGGTAACAGAGGCAGAGGTTTCAACAAGACAGATCATTGCGGCAGCAAAACAATATCACACGACAGTGACAGTCTTTTTGGTGTCTCTTTTGATTTTGTCAATCTATGATGCAATGGAACCAAGAGACAGAAAAAAGGCAGTGCGAATTATGGTTCCTGTTAATCTTAGAAGTTATTTTCCGTCAGCGACGGTGCGAAATTTCTTTGGATTGATTGCGGTTACTTATGATCGAAAAAAGCAGGGAGAAACATTAGAGGACGTTATAGTTGCAGTTGCAGAAAATTTCAGAAGAGAACTGACAAAGGAAAAGCTTGAAAAAATGATTGCCGGTCAGGTTAGCCTGGAAAAGCATATGGCAGCAAGAGCAATCCCACTCATTTTTAAGGATATTGGAATGGAATTGTCAGGTCTGATTGCAGGAGCGCGTCAGACAATGTACTTTTCAAATATCGGGCGAATTACAATGCCCAAGTCATTGGCACCATATGTCTGTCAGTTTGACTTTTTTATTGGATGTGCCGGAAGACAAATTTGCATGTGTTCATATGAAGATCATATGATGGTAACATGCGCAGGAAGCTCAAGTCCAAAGGACACAGAGCGCGCATTCTTTCGCAGATTGGCTGAGTTTGATCCAGATATGATTATCAACACGAATTATTCGGGAAAGGAAGACTGATGATGGATACTGATAAAAAGCGAAAAACGATTCGATGTCAGAAATGCGGTCTTACCTTTTCAGGAGAGCGTGTATATTGTCCGCTTTGCAAAAAGCGAATTATAGACGAAGGTACGGCAGATTCTTCTATAAAGGAAGATTTTGATGTATTTCCTGTGACGCAAAAAAAACAGGCAGATTTCATCTTTATGAAAATCGTAACGTTTGCGGCACTAGCAGCAGTTATTGTGGCAGGCATGGTCGACAGACTGATGGTATTATCAGACCGCACATGGCAGCCAATATTTTTTCTTGTTGTAATAGGTGTGGCAGGCGGATATGCACTTTTGATTGTCGGACAGCGAAAGTGGAAAAATATTCGCAAAATGGTCATGTATGAAGTGATCATAGGCATGGTTTTATGTATAGCGTATGACTGGTATACTGGCTGGAAGGGTTGGAGCGTACAGATTGTTCTTCCGCTTACAGTAGTTGGCATGAATTTATTATATTTTGTTCTTGGATTTGTGGATAGAAAACATCAGACAGATTATGGAATTTATTTTTTGCTGACTATTATCGCAACAGTTCTTGTTGTAATACTTGTCTGTGTTGGAGTTATGCATAACACAATGCTTGTGACAGTGACAACCGGCATTGGTGTGCTGCTTCTTCTTGCAAAAATCATTTTTCAGGGAAAAGCGTTTTTGTCAGAGCTGTCAAGACGACTGCATGTGTAATTATGTTAAAAAATATAACAGCAGTGACGACATAAAACAAAGAATAAAAAAGAAAAAGATACTGATACTGATACAGTGAAGCATATTGCTTTTTGTATCAGTATTTTTTTTATCATTTAAAAACAAGAGTTATGAAGGAAAATGAAGAAAAAATGACTGAAACCAATCAAAAACGATCAAATAATCATGAATCAATCAAACTTGTGCAGGATATACCAAAATAATCAATCATATTCGTGCACTATATTGATTGATTTTGAATGAAAATGATTGTATAATCACATCATAAGAAATGCAAAGGAATCGTTTGGAATAGGAGGAAACGTCATGATTTATACAGTAACATTCAATCCGTCATTGGATTATATCGTTTCTGTACCGGGATTTGAGCTTGGCAAAACAAATCGTACCGAGTCAGAACAGCTGCTTCCTGGCGGAAAGGGAATTAATGTCTCAATCTTATTAAATCATATTGGTATTGAGAGTACGGCGCTTGGTTTTTGTGCTGGCTTTACTGGAGAAGAGATTAAGCGTCAGCTTCAGGTACAGGGCATCCATACAGATTTTATTCAGATGGAAAATGGATGTGCGCGTATCAACTTGAAGCTTCAGAATGTAGAAGGAACTGAGATCAACGGTATGGGACCTGCCATCAGCGAGGATAAGACAAAAGAGCTTCTTGAGCGCCTTGATGTTTTAAAGGAAGGTGACGTACTTGTGCTTGCTGGAAGCATTCCTGCATCAATGCCGGATGACATGTACAGAAATATTGCAGCACGAATGGAAGGAAAGAAAATTTTGCTTGCAGTAGATGCAACAAAGGATTTGCTTGTTAATGTGCTGGAATATCATCCATTTGTAATTAAGCCAAATAATCATGAGCTTGGTGAGATTTTCGGTGTTAATCTTTCCACAAAGGAATCTGTAGTTCCTTATGCAAAGAAGCTTCAGGAAAAAGGTGCAAGAAACGTACTGATTTCAATGGCTGGAGAGGGTGCTGTCCTCGTAAGCGAAGATAAAAGCGTGTTCATGGCAGAGGCACCAAAGGGCACACTGATAAATGGTGTCGGTGCAGGTGATTCTATGGTTGCAGGCTTTTTGGCAGGTTGGATGAAGTCACATGATTATAAGGAAGCATTTCGTATGGGTGTTGCCTGCGGAAGTGCAAGTGCATTTTCAGAATATCTGGCAGACAGTGAAATGATTGAAAAGGTTTACAATCAGGTTCAGGTTATGGAGTGCAAATAAAAAAGGAAAGGCAAGGTTTGATATATGAGAATCACAGATTTGCTCGATGCACGAAGCGTATCGCTTACGTCATCACCAAAGACAAAGAGTGAAGCACTTGATCAGGCAGTAGCACTGATGACAAAGAGCGGAAAAATCAATGACGAAGAAGCATATCGCAGTCAGGTTTATGCGAGAGAAGAAGAAAGCACAACAGGAATTGGAGAAGGAATCGCCATCCCACATGGAAAGTGTGATGCAGTCAGCAGACCAGGTCTGGCGGCAATGGTCATCAAAAATGGAGTAGACTTTGATTCACTTGACGGTGAGCCTGTTACACTGTTGTTTTTGATTGCAGCGCCAAACACAAAGGACAATGTGCATTTGGATGTGTTAAGCAAGCTGTCTGTTATGCTGATGGATGAGGAGTTTACAGAAAATCTTAGAAATGCATCAAGTGTTGAGGAATTTTTAAGAATCATTGATCAGGCTGATGAAGAAAAAGCAAGCATTGATGAGCGTCTTGAGCAGACAAGTATCTTAGATGAGCCATCTGAAAATAAGGCTGAACCAGTAAAGAAGATTTTGGCAGTTACCTCATGTCCAACAGGAATTGCTCATACCTATATGGCAGCGGAAGGTTTAGAGAAAGCAGCAAAGAAGCTTGGATGCCGCATCAAAATTGAAACTCGCGGTTCAGGCGGTGCAAAAAATGTGCTGACACAGGCTGAGATTGATGAAGCTGACTGCATTATCGTGGCAGCAGATGCAAAGGTTCCTATGGAGCGCTTCAATGGAAAAAAGGTGATTGAGTGTCAGGTATCTGACGGAATCAGCAAGGCAGAGGAATTGTTAAATTGTGCTATGTCTGGTGATGTTCATGTTTATCATGCATCTGGTGCAGGCGAGTCTTCTTCAAGCACATCAGCAAAGAGCGGCGGAAGCGTTGGTCATAGAATTTATATGCAGCTGATGAACGGTGTTTCTCATATGCTTCCTTTCGTTGTAGGCGGCGGAATTTTGATCGCACTTGCATTTTTGATTGATGGTTTTGGCGTTGATATGGCATCACTGTCAGCAGAGGAGCGTTCTGCATTTGGAAGCATTACACCTGTTGCAGCAATGTTAAAAAGTATCGGAAGCACAGCATTTTCCTTTATGCTTCCAGTATTGGCAGGTTTTATCGCAATGGCAATTGCAGACCGTCCGGGACTGGCGCTTGGCTTTGTCGGCGGAATGATAGCATATAGTGGAAAATCAGGATTTTTAGGCGCACTTGTCGCTGGTTTTGCAGCTGGCTATATCATTCTTGGACTCAAAAAGGTTTGTGATAAGCTGCCTGATGCACTTGAAAAAATCACACCAGTTTTGATCTATCCAGTAGTTGGAATTTTAGCAATGGGACTTCTTATGAACTTTGTAGTAGAGCCTGTTATGGGTGCAGTAAATACTGCGTTAAATAATGGCTTGACAAGTATGGGTGGTTCGAGTAAGCTATTATTAGGATTTGTTCTTGCAGGTATGATGGCAATCGATATGGGCGGCCCGTTCAATAAAGCAGCATATGTATTTGGAACTGCAGCAATTGCTTCTGGAAATTATGATGTTATGGCAGCTGTTATGATTGGCGGTATGGTTCCTCCATGTGCAATTGCACTGTCAACGATTTTGTTTAAGAATCGTTTCACAAAGGAAGAAAGAGATGCTGGTCCGACAAACTTTATCATGGGTCTGGCATTCATCACAGAAGGTGCAATTCCATTTGCAGCAGCTGACCCGCTTCATGTAATTCCGGCAAGTGTGATTGGTTCTGGAGTTGCAGGTGCACTTAGTATGCTGTTTAAATGTACACTGATGGCGCCTCATGGCGGAATCTTCGTATTTCCAGTAGTAGGAAATGCACTTATGTATTTGTTGGCACTTGTGATTGGAACAGTTATTTCTACTGTTTTATTAGGCGTGTTAAAGAAGCCAAGAGAAGCGTAAAATGCGTCAATTAAGAAACTGATAACTAAAAACCTGAAAAGAAAAAGGGGCAGCTTGCCCTTATAATAAAATCAAAGAGGATAAAGGAGAACAAAATGAAAGAGTTTACTTACACTATTACAGATCCAGAAGGAATCCATGCTCGTCCAGCAGGAGAACTGGTAAAGGCAGCAAAGGCATTTGAGAGTGCTATTAAGCTGAATAAGGAAGGAAAGTCAGCAGACTGTAAGCGTGTATTTGGTATCATGGGACTTGCTGTAAAGCAGGGACAGACTGTTACCATTACCGTAGAGGGAAGCGATGAGGAAGCAGCAGCACAGGCAATGGAGAATTTCTTCAAGACAACTCTGTAACATTATCAAATAAGAAAATAAAAGGGCGGACACCGAAATTCGGCAGTCCGCCTGCTGTGCATATGGTCACAGAAAGGTGGATTTTATGAAAGTTTATCACGGAAAAAGTGTATTTGGCGGTATTGCGATCGGAAAAACAGCCGTATATCAAAAGAGTGAGCAGCAGGTAAAGCGCGTGAAAACAGAAGATTCTGACGGTGAGTGGGCACGTTATCAGGCAGCAAGAGAAGCTTCGATTGAGCAGCTTGGCGAGCTTTATGATAAGGCATGCAGAGAAGTTGGAGAGACGAATGCTGCTATTTTTGAGATTCATCAGATGATGCTTGAGGATGACGATTATAATGAATCAGTTGAAAATATTATTCGTACCCAGCAGGTAAATGCAGAGTATGCAGTAGCAGCAACTGGTGACAATTTCTCACAGATGTTTGCAGCTATGGATGACGATTATATGAGAGGACGTGCAGCAGACGTAAAGGATATTTCTGAGCGAGTATTAAATAATCTTTCTGGTGCAGGAAAGACAGGCGTGACAACAGATGAGCCTGTTATCATTTTGGCAGATGATCTGGCACCATCAGAGACAGTACAGCTTGACAAAGATAAGGTGCTTTCATTTGTTACTGTGCACGGTTCAACAAATTCCCACACTGCAATTTTAGCAAGAACCATGGCAATCCCAGCATTGATTGGAACTGATATTCCGCTTGATGAAACAACAGATGGTGTGATGGCTGTTGTTGATGGAAGTGATGGCACAATTTACGTTGATCCAGACGAAGAAACCATGGCGCTGATGCAGGAAAAGAAGCGTGCTGATGAGGAAAAAAAGGCGCTTTTGCAGCAGTTAAAGGGAAAAGAAAATAAGACAATTGACGGCAAGAAGATTATGCTTTATGCAAATATTGGAAACATCAAGGATCTCGCAGCAGTCATTCAGAATGATGCAGGCGGAATCGGTCTTTTTAGAAGTGAGTTTTTATATCTGGAGAAGGAAGATTATCCGACTGAAGAGGAACAGTTTAAGGTTTACAAGACAGCAGTTGAGACAATGGCAGGAAAGAATGTAATTATCAGAACTCTTGATATTGGTGCTGATAAGCAGTGTGCTTATTTTAATATGGAGCATGAAGAAAATCCTGCCCTTGGCTATCGTGCAATCCGTATCTGCCTGACACAGACAGATGTATTTAAGACACAGCTTCGTGCGCTGTTTCGTGCAAGCGCATATGGAAAGCTTTCAATCATGTATCCGATGATCACAAGTCTTTGGGAAGTAAGAAAGATTAAGGAAATCGTAGAAGAGGTAAAGGCAGAGCTTGATGAGCAGGGTATTGCCTATGGAGAGCCTAAGCAGGGTATTATGATTGAGACACCAGCAGCTGTTATGGTAAGCGGTGAGCTTGCAAAGGAGGTTGATTTCTTCAGCATTGGAACAAACGACCTGACGCAGTATACACTTGCTGTTGACAGACAGAATCCAAAGCTTGATCGTTTCTTTGATCCGCATCATCCGGCAATTCTTGCAATGATCCGTATGGTAGTAGAGAATGCGCATAAAGCGGGCATCTGGGCAGGCATCTGTGGTGAGCTTGGTGCTGATACCAGTCTGACAAAGGAGTTTCTGGCAATGGGTGTAGATGAGCTTTCAGTATCAGCAGGAAGCATTTTGCCGATTAGAAAGATCATTCTTGAGACAGATTTAAGCCAGTACGGGAAGGACATAAAATAAATAATGCTTACGGAAAAACGATATGAACTAATTTTGAAACTGCTTGATGAACAAAACAGCGTTACAGTGGCGGAGATCAAGGAAAAACTAAAGATTTCCGAATCCACAATTCGCCGCGATTTAAATGCGCTTGACAAGGCCGGAAAATTAAATAAGGTATTTGGAGGCGCAGTGGCGATTGAAGCTGGAATTACAACAGCGGAGCCATCTGTTGCACAGAAAAAAGGTGTCAACAAAGAGGAAAAACAGCTTATTGCCCGCTATGCGGCAGCGCTGATTACAAAAGATGACTTCGTCTATCTTGATGCGGGGACAACAACAGGCTGCATGATTGATTTTATAACAGAAAAAAGTGCAACGTATGTAACAAACGCGGTCAGTCATGCACAAAAGCTGGCAGCAGCAGGTTTTCGTGTTTATCTGATAGGCGGTGAATTAAAGCCAACTACAGAGGCTGTTGTGGGCAATCAGGCAATTCTTAGCCTGGAGACACTTCATTTTTCAAAGGCGTTTTTCGGCACAAATGGTGTCAGCCTAAAGGCTGGATTTAGTACGCCGGATTACGAGGAAGCAATGGTCAAAAAGACTGCTATCGGGCAGGCAAAAAAGGCCTACATACTGGCCGATTATTCGAAGTTTGGAAATATCAGTTCAGTGACATTCGAGGAATTTGCAAAGGCACAGGTGATCACAGACCGCAAACCGCCAGAGGCATTTTTAAGAAGTAAGAATATTATTGTTGCTTGAGAAACAGAAGAAAAGCAGTTTTGGGGTCAGTTCACGATAACTAAGTTTATCCGTGTCTGACCCCAATTTTGCAAGTGTCCTAAAAATGTGTAAATGCATGGAAATGAGGAATGAACAAGGATGCGGTGTGATACGCCTACGCATAAGGATGAAGAAATGTCGGATAAACTTGCAAGACTACAAAGGGAAGCCGCTGAAAACCGGAACAGTATCAGCAGGCAGACAAAGGACAAAGGGGTAAGATAATATGCCCTTTGTTTTATATTCTTTTGACGAAATTACGATAGAATATTGGAATTTAGTATGATATAATAATAGAAAATTTTTAGAAAGAAGTGAGAACGATATGAAAATTATCCGAGATAACTACTCAGTACAGTTGATGTAAACTGTTGGCAGATTGTGCTGAGGTTAAAAGAAACTTGCCAGTAGTCGTTGAC